>JAAYRU010000012.1 GCA_012518615.1 Christensenellaceae bacterium
ATTCCTTCTGTTATACTTTTCATTGAGAGATCCTTTCTTGATAGTTATTTTTGATGATTTATATTATACCAAAGGGTCTCTCGTTTTTCCTTTCTCGTGTCATAAATGTATTGTAGCCTAACATTTTTTGAAATAATCAAAAATACTTTTAAGTCTAGAGTTATCTTCATAGTAATGAGAGTTTGCAAACATGTAACTTATAACTGTATTTAAATTTTTGCTTTGGACATCATGTAAGCCTGATGTTATAAGGGTTTTGTGCAGATAAAGCAGACATGTTATTTGATAAATACGAGGGTTTCTTAGCTTGCTTTGGTAGACATCTTTATTTGTATGTTTAGACAAATCCCTTGTGATATCATAAGAAGGATTATACTTTCTGGTTTTAGTAGACAAATCATTCAAAATGCAGTTGTTATGAGCACAGGCATTACGCAACTTGCTTATGTCTTTTAGAATATAAAACTCATTAAGCATTGGCTTATTGTTGTGCTTTTCCGCTACAAAGCCATAGATGTTTACAAAGGTGCCAAAGGGAATAAGTTCAATCAATGCCCAAATAGGCATGTCGTCTTTGTGCTTTATATAGATATCTTTACAATAATCGTTTTTTTCTGCTTTACGGAATATATCATTATATCTTTCTTTAGAGCAATAAAATCTGGAAGTAGGTGGTAAAGTCATATGTTCTTGCACAATAGAGTAACCATCTTCATCCGATTGTGTAATAAAGGTCATAAGCTTTGCTTTAGCAAAGTGCTCAACATCAAGGCACATCAAAAGCAAACAATATCTTAAATGCATATCTATTTTAGAGAGGTCCTTAAGATAAGCAAAATCAAGGTTTAAGTAATGTCCCTTTGAGTTTGTCTCAAAGTTTTTCCGGTATGCAGTAAGCTTAAAGTAGTTATTAGTTTTACTAAGTGATTCTATAGCCTCAGCTTTAGAGCGGTACTTAAAAGTAACGCCTCGTGCCTCTAGTAGATCTAACTGTTCTTCTATACTAAGCTTAGGCTTAAGATGTTTTGTCATTAAGAATTACCTTTCTGTTAGAATTAGTTTTGATTTGCTTTTACCGCTTGTTTTGTCTTATAACATAATCACACCCTCTGAATTTAAATATCAACCAAATGTATTGTACCACAAAGCCCCATATAGTATAAAGCCCCATTTTCGATTGAAAAACTAAATATAGTATTATAGTCAGCCGCATGTATAGCATATCAAAATATCAAAGGCTCAGGATATGCAGAGGTAATTTATTATTGTAGTTAATACTCTCTGTACAGAATATAAGCTTTATGTTCACAAACACAAAGCCCCGGTTACACTGTCGGGACTTCAAAAATGCCAGCCTACTTTGTGCTTATTCAATTACAATATCGTAATAACCTATAATAACAAAAGCGGTGGAAAACCCACCGCTAAAGCATAATTCTTTTAAAATTCACTATTATGCACAGCAAAACATAACTATACACAAAACAATTAATCCATGTCTATATACACAAGCCTTTATTCAACAAAAAACTTAATCCATATTTCAGGTTTATCTTCAGTTGATTCGTAGTAATAATAATTATCGGAAAGAACAAGCATATTATCCATTGATGAGCCTTTCATCTGCTCTATAAGCTGTGTGCCTTCTTCTTGTATTTGTTCCTTGCTTATTGTTCTATCGCCCGGGTGCTTAAACACAGATAAGAAACACCAAAACTTAATCATGTCTTCGTCTGATAATTCTTTATCAGCATGTATTGCTGCTGAAAAGGTGCCTGGAAATAAATTTATCAAAGAAATATCGTTTCCGTTATACATGGTATCGGTTTCAATGGTAAATGGAGATTTTTCAATAGCAATACCGAATTTTCTTACGTTTTCAAAGTAGGTTTCCATTATTTCTTCCCTGCTTAAAGGGCTTGGTGCAGCTAGCGATACGGGCAGGAGCGCAACTGACAATAGCATAAGGGTTAGTAGTAATGCGAGCGTTTTTTTCATTTTTTTCCTCCAAAAAAATACATATAAATTTCCCCCTTATAAGTTTATTTTAACATACAGCTCAAAAAAAGTTAATATTCTATCAGCAATTGAAAACCCATACACCGCATGTTAAAATAGCCAAACGGAGGTGGGCATATGGATATAGCAAATGTACTTAATATGCAGAGGGAGTTTTTCAACTCAGGCAATACCCGCTATACAGAATACAGGCTGAACGCCTTAAGGAAATTAAAGGCAAATATAAAGCGCATGGAGGGGGATATACTTGAGGCGCTCTATGCGGATTTATCAAAGGCAGGCATGGAGGCTTATATAACCGAAATAGGCATAGTGTACGATGAAATAAACTATATGCTAAGAAATACAAGAAGGCTTTCAAAGCCAAGGTATAAGCTGTCGCCCTTATCGCATATGCCGTCTAGGCTGCTAGAATATAAGGAGCCATACGGAAATGTGCTTATAATAAGCCCGTGGAACTTTCCTTTTTTGCTTACTATATCGCCCCTTGTTGACGCGCTTGCCGCAGGCAATACAGCAATTGTTAAACCAAGCGCAAAGGCTGCGCACACAAAGGATATTATGCAAAAGCTTATAGAAAGCACATTCCCAAAAGAATATGTTTATTTTGTATCTGGGGGAAGGGAGCAAAACGCAAACTTGCTCGATTACCATTACGATTATATTTTCTTTACAGGCTCTAAAAATTTTGGCAAGCAGGTAATGAAAAAAGCTGCGGAACACCTAACGCCCGTAACGCTTGAACTTGGCGGCAAAAGCCCCTGCATAATAGATAAAAACTGCAATATGGATATAGCTATTAAGCGCTCAATGTTCGGCAAGCTTACAAACGCGGGGCAGGTATGTGTTGCGCCGGATTATTTTTTGGTGCATGAAGATATTGCGGAAGAGTTTATAAGTAAATGCAAAGCCCGCATACAGGAAATATATACAGATGATCCGCTTACATGCGATTATTACCCCAATATTATAAGCAAACAAGAGTTTGATAGAATATTAAGCCTTATAGATGCAGACAAAACCGTATTCGGCGGTAAAAGCGATATTAAAAACCTTAAAATAGAGCCTACTTTACTATACCCCGTAAATTTGCAAGATGCCTGCATGGGCATGGAGATATTCGGTCCCATAATACCCGTAATACCTTATAGTAACCACGAGGAAAACCTGTATACAATAGCCCAAAACCCTACGCCCCTTGCGCTGTATGTATTTACAGAGGATAAAAAAGTGGCGGATTACTATATAAGAAAAGTGCGCTTCGGCGGCGGTTGCATAAACGACACCCTTATGCATGTAGGCACAAACAAAATAGGCTTCGGCGGTGTGGGTCAGAGCGGAATGGGTCTGTACCACGGCAAATACGGCTTTGATACCTTCACACACAAAAAAGGCATGGTGGATACCTCCACCCGCTTTGATATGCCTGTAAGGTATCTGCCGCCTAGCAAATGGAAGAAGAGTATACTAAAAAGAGTGCTGAAATAGCTATGATGTAATGGCTGTTTATGCCGTTTCCACCCAAAAGAACGTGTGTTCGATTAGTGGGTTTTGGGTATAAAAAGCATCAAATAAGCTTGTTTGTGTTATTTTGTCTATAATGCTAAAATTAATCACATCTAATAAGATGTAAAAAGTATTTTTCAAATAAAGGAGGCTTAACATGAGTAAAAAATACTGGCTTCATCGTATATCGAATGAATGGGATGTTTCTTATAAGCTATTAGATGATGGGTATCTTTCCGTAGGATGGTCTGTTCTTGCTAGTTCTGGAATAGAAAAAGTTACTTCTGAAACTGAACGTTCAATTATTATGTCCAATGAGGGCTTTAAAACAAAAACAGAACAGCGGGGTTTAGATATTTTCTTACAATTCAACCAAGGAGATATTGTTGTGGTTCCACTTTTTGACGGAAAGTTTTCCATTTATGAGATTGTTGGAGAGCCAATGCCTATTACAAAGCTTGCTGGATATACAGAATTTATTTCTAAGGATAATAAAAAAATTGTACGTGGTAAGGAAGGATTACTTTGCCGTTCTGAAAACAATAAAACTGTTGATGTAGGATTTGTTGTAAAAGTAAAGTCACTAAAGAAGAGTATCTCACGCTATGATTACGCAGATAGCAAATTGACATCAAAAATGCGTTTCCCAAAAACAAATGCCGATATTTCTGCTATATCTGAAAGCATTGAAAAAGTTATTAAGGCTGAAGAACCTATTAATTTTTATGCTGAAACAATTGTAGAGATGGTAGAAGTGTTGCTAAAAAAGATAAAGGAGCTAGCTGAACCGAATAAACTAGAGAAGCTTGTAAGGTGGTATTTTGAAAGACTAGGAGCATCAAAGGCTGAAATACTAGCAAAAAATAGTACCGATAAATGGGACGGCGCTGATGCAGATGTAGTAGCTGAGTTTGATTCTCTTAGAACTATATTCTATGTACAGGTTAAGTTTCATGACGGTAAGACCAATGAATGGGCAGTAAAACAAATTTCCATGTACAAGAAACAATGCGAGCAAAATTCAGATGAGTATGCTGTTATACCGTGGGTAATTACAACGGCTGATGATTTTTCAGATCGTGCAAACATTATGGCAGAGGAAAACAATGTACAATTAATTACAGGCATTGAATTTGCAAGAATGTTAGTTGATATAGGCATTACCGATATTAATAAGGCATTTGAATAACAACCGATTAATTCTAGATTTTTAATTCGTTTATTGCATAGTGCCTTTATAGAATTATTTTTGACCGGAACAGTTTGTTCGGTCAATTTTTTACATTTTAATACAACAACGGTTGTTAATATGCTCTCTCTAGCTTACAAAATCCCCCTTAGGCTTGTGTACAGGCGTTAATTATGGTAAAATTGTTCCCGTTATGAAGGTTTTTAACAAGCTTCGAATAATTTTTGATAAAGGGGTAATATTATGGCAGAATTTTTGACAAAGGACATCCGCAACGTCGCCCTAATGGGGCATGGCAGCGAGGGCAAAACCACTCTTACAGAGGCAATGCTCTACGCTGCGAAACATATCGATCGTATGGGCAAGGTAGAGGACGGCAACACCGTTACCGACTTTGATCCCGAAGAGCAAAAGCGCGGCATATCCATAGGCGCGGCTGTAGCTCCCGTAGAGTGGAGGGGTACTAAGCTAAACATAGTTGATGTACCCGGTTATTTTGACTTTGTTGGCGAGCTGTTTGGCGCGCTTAAGGTTGTAGATACAGTGGCAATAGTAGTAAGCGCTTCGGGCGGGCTTTCCGTTGGCGCTGAAAAGGCGTGGCGCTATGCCGTTAAAGAAAATGTTGCCCGCATGTTCATAATCAACCAGATGGACAGGGAACATGCTGATTTCAAAAAAGTACTTGATGAGCTTCGCGAAATGTATGGCAACTCCGTTGTTCCGCTTATTATACCCATAGGCTACGGCCCGGATTTTAAGGGCGTAGTAAATGTGCTGGAAAACGTCGCCTTTGAGGGCACAGGCAAAAACATTAAGGAAGTACCCGTACCTGAAAACCTTGGCGATGTTATAGAGCAATATGTAGAGGAAATAACAGAAGCAGCGGCTGAAAACGATGATGATTTGCTTGAAAAATACTTTGAAGAGGGCGAGCTCACTACCGAAGAAATAGTTCAGGGCTTCCTTAAGGGCATGGCGAATGGCAAAATAGTGCCTGTGGTTGCGGTATCCGCGGTAAACGGCATAGGCGTAGAATCCCTGCTGCATGTTATGAGCAAATACCTAAACAGCCCCGAAAAAACATCAACCGAAGATGTAAAAGGCGAAGAGCACCCCTGCAAGGACGATGCGCCATTCAGCGCGTATGTGTTCAAAACCGTTACAGACCCCTTTGTAGGCAAGCTTTCGCTTATTAAAGTTATGTCGGGCAAGCTCACCCCCTCAACATCGCTATATAATCCCCTTAAGGAAAAGGGCGAAAAGAGCGGCGGGCTTTTCATAATGCGCGGCAAAAAGCAGCACAACGTAGAGGTATTGCACGCAGGCGATATAGGCGCGCTTTCAAGGCTGCAGCTTACCGAAACCGGTGATACCCTATGCGAAAATGGCAATAACATAGTTTACCCCGCAATCAATTACCCCGAAGCCTGCTTCTCTAAGGCTGTGTTTGCGGCAAAGCAGGGTGAGGAGGATAAGGTATTTACCGGCCTTAACCGTCTGCAAGAGGAAGACCCCTCTATTAAGATAGAAAAGAACGTAGAAACCAACGAAACCATACTATCCGGCCAAGGCGAAATGCACCTTGATGTTATAACCAGCAAGCTTTTGAGCAAGTTCGGCGGCAACGCGGAGCTTAAGGACCCCCGCATTCCCTACCGTGAAACCATTACCAAAACCGTATCCGCACAAGGCAGGCACAAAAAGCAGACAGGCGGTCACGGACAGTTTGGCGATGTATGGATAGAGTTTAGCCCCATTGGCGATACCAATATAGAGTTTGAGTTTGAAGACGCAGTAGTCGGCGGCGCTGTACCGCGCAACTTTATACCCTCTGTTGAAAAGGGACTGCGCGAAAACATAAAGCGCGGCGTGCTTGCGGGCTATCCCATGGTTGGCTTACATGCCAAGCTTTATGACGGAAGCTCCCACTCGGTAGACTCTTCCGAAATGGCGTTTAGAACCGCAGCTAGGATTGCATACAAGAAGGGCTGCTCGGAAGCCAACCCCGTATTGCTTGAACCCATTATGGAAGTAGATGTACTTATTCCCGATGAGTACATGGGCGATATTATGGGCGATATTTCTAAGCGCAGAGGCCGCATAATGGGCATGAGCCAAGTTGAAGGCGAGCAGAAAGTTAGTGCGGAAATCCCCATGGGAGAGATGGCGCAATACGCAACCGACCTGCGCTCTATGACGCAGGCAAGGGGAAGCTATACGGCAAAATTCCTCCGCTATGAGCAACTGCCCCATGATGAGGCGCAGAAGGTAATAGATAGCGCGGAGAAACTGGAGGACGAAGAGGATTAAGTTCCGACAGGTGTCTTGCGACACCTATCGGGGAAGTTTCAAAAGGCGTCATACGACGCCTTTTGAGTTACCGCCATTTTCTGAGGAAAATGGCTTGGAAGCATTTTTCTGCGCGCAACCTTCGGTCACACTTGAAAAATGAAGGTATGTATTGCTACGCAATACTCCTCGAACCGTACACGCCGCTTCTGCGGATTATTATGGGGGCGAAGCCCCCAAGCCCCCAAGTAACATTAGCGAGTAATATTATTGTTGCTTGGGGTTTTTGTTGTGGCGTATTTGGGGGACACCCCCATACCCCCGTTAGATTGATACCGCAGCTTGTGTTATGTATAGTTGCGGTTTTTTTATTGAGTATTAAGTTGTACCCTATGCTCCTATTGGGTTTTTAACTTACTCTATAGATTTTAAAGCAGCAGCATATGCGTGGATTTGTGTTGTATCATATATAGGTATTGATGAATCCTCTTGGCTGATCAATAAGCCAATCTCGGTACAACCTAAAATTACTCCTTCAGCGCCATCGGCTTTCAGAGAATCAATTATGCGTACATATTCTCTTCGAGATACATCGCTTATAATACCAAGACAAAGCTCATTGTAAATAATGTCATTTACTATTTCAATATCTTTTTCATTGGGAATTATTACTTCTATTCCGTTTTGTTGAATTTTTTCCTTATAAAAATCCTGTGTCATAGTATATTTAGTTCCTAAAAGCGCTACTTTTTTTACATTATTTTTCTTTAGTGTTTCAGCGGTCGTCTCAGCGATGTGGATAATGGGAATGTTAATTTTTTTCTGAATGTATGGGGCTACTTTGTGCATTGTATTTGTGCATATAACAATATAATCCGCGCCGGCTTGTTCAAGGCGCATAGCAGCATCAGCAAGTAAAATTGCGCTTTTATCCCAATCTCCTTTAGATTGATACTCCTCAATCTCTGCAAAATCAACACTATATAGTATTATTTTAGCGGAATGTAATCCCCCTAATTTCTCTCTAATTGTTTCGTTTATAATTTGATAGTAGGTAACTGTGCTTTCCCAGCTCATTCCGCCTATTAGTCCAATAGTTTTCATGTTCTACCTCTTAAAGTACTATCCTTTTAGCATTTGTTTTACATAAGGGGTTATGCAACCTTAAAACTCCAAACGATAAACATAATCGTCCATGTAATAGCCTTGCCCTATATCATTTTTTTCACTTCTTAGGATTTTAAATCCAAGCTTTTCATAAATCAATGTAGTGCTGTTGTGCTTATTTACATTAAGCTCTATTGCCGCTAATCCCTCTTCTTTTGCCTTCATAATTACAAAATCCAGCATCTTTCTAGAATAGCCTTTACCGCGCTCTGTTTTGTACAGGTATAGCTTGCTTAGGTACATACAGTCTGTTTTGGGATAGAACGCGAGAAATCCTATATTTATTCTGTTTTCACTTACAAAATAATATTGATAGCCTTCTTCAAGCTGACTGCGAATACTATCCGCCGACTGAAACTTATCAAGCATATAGTCGTTTTGAGTTTTTCCAACGATTGGGTCATAGTGCTCCCGCAATATTTCAGTTGCCATATCAGACATTTCTATAATTTTGCTTTCATTTGAAAGCAGCAATTGTTCAAAGTTCATGCAAACCACCTCTGTAAATTCCAATATATTTACAGCATCATAATAAAATATTTTTTATAGTCTTACAAGTCAGCATACAGAAACAACTGCCTTTTTCATACAAGGTTCCTCGTTATCCATTTCTGGTTTCAACGCTTATATAAAAACTAAGGTCTTAGTGCATTAATCGGCACAACATAAACTCCATCTTCTCTCTGATAAGCAAAATTACTCAGTCCACAGATAACCGCTAAAACATCTGGGGTTTTTGCGCCTTCAGCTTCTAATGCATCTCTTATATTTATTAATGATTTTGCAGCGTCAGCAATTGCATCTGCTCCTAATTTTATTTCAAAAGCTCCCCATCTACCGTCCTCCAATTGAACAATTGCGTCAATTTCCCTGTTCTTATAATCTTGATAATGATATAACTCGCCCCCTAAGCTCTCCGCATATATTCTTAAATCTCTTTCACAGAGAGCTTCAAACATAAAACCGAATGTGTTTAAATCATTTAGCAGGTCATTATTATTTGCTCCGAGTACTGCGATAGCTAGGGAAGGGTCTACAAAATGTCTTTTTGCGTATTGTTTAATGCGTGTAGATGATCTAATATTAGTTGAAAAAGCCATCTGATTATCAATCAAAAATAGTCTTTCAAAAATGGTCAAATATGTTGATATGGTATCATTGTCAAGTTCGTCATTATCATATTCTACTATATCTCTTCTCAAAGTAGGAATAGAAGCCGTTGTTGATTCGTTTCTTGCAAGCGATCTTAACAGACGGTGCATTTTCTTTGAATTTCTATTAATCCCTTCCAATCTGTAAATATCGTGATTTATTACTGAACTTATGTATTCTTTAGGAATTAAGCTGTATTGTTCATAATTTAAGCCTAAACTACCCGGCCACCCGCCTCGAATTGTTAAATTTATAAGTGTTTGTAAATCAACTTCCGGAGTTGCTTTAGCTTCAAATGTTCCGTCAAATAGAGACTGCAAAGAAACATCTCCAGACGAATCCTTTGATTCAAATAAAGACATAGGTCTCATCCTAATCGTAGATATTCTACCTGCACCACTATGTAATATCCCTTTTTGTATCGGAGTTGATGAACCTGTTAATATGAACTGTCCCTTTTTTCCTCTTTCATCAACTTCATGTCTAACTATATCCCAAACCGAAGGCACTTCCTGCCATTCATCAATCAATCTGGGAACTTCTCCTTGCAGTGCTGTTTTAGGTTCCAGTTTCATCAGTTCTTTATTTTGAAAATTTCTACTGGGGTCACCTAAATATATAGCGCTTTTAGAATGGTGTTTTGAAGTCCAAGTCTTTCCGCACCATTTAGCGCCTTCTATACAAACAGCTCCAAAGGTTTCTAACTCCATCTTAACCTGCTTATCTACTAATCTTGGTAAATATGTCTTATTATTCATACTATCCTTCCTCCAGAAACAAGAATAACACAAACCGGTCGTATTTGCAACTTCTATTCGGTTATATTTATTATTTCTATTCGGTCATATTTCGATTTATTAATCGGTCATATTTTGAATTTCTGTTAAGTCATTGCAAATTATAAAATCATGCTTAAAAAAACCAAAAAAATTGCAGTGTTTTGGAAATCATGATAAACTGAATAGAGGTAGTAGCTTCACTTTGATTATTGCCTAAAGAGGTGAGTACAATTATTGAATATCTTTATAGACAAAGTGAGGCTCAAAAAAAGAAATGGAGGACATGCAATGCAAAAAAAGCTACAAGCACTATTGTTAGTTATCGCTATGCTACTTACAGTTTGTGTAGGATACGCTGAGGGCGCCTATAAGGCGGGTACCTATGATGTTAAGGTTGACGGCTTTGGCGGCGAGATGACTGTTTCCGTTACCTTTACCGCAGACAAGCTGGAAAGCGTTGTTGTTGGCGACAACAGTGAAACACCCGGTATTGGAACTCCTGCTATCGAGCAGCTTCCCGGTGCAATTGTTGACAACCAATCCTTGGCAGTTGATAGCTTAACAGGCGCTACTGTTACCTCTGATGCCATAAAGAAGGCAGTTGAGGAAGCGATTGCGGAAGCAGGCGGCGATGTTGAGGCATGGAAGACCGCGGCAGTTGATAAGGGTCCCAAAGAAGCCGTTGAAGAAACAGCGGATATTATCGTTATCGGCGGCGGCGGCGCGGGATTATCAGCAGCAGTTTCCGCAGCTGAAAATGGCGCAACCGTTATACTGATTGAAAAAACCGCGGCTCTTGGCGGTAACACTGTTCGCGCAGGTGGTCCCTTCAATGCTGCTGACCCCGCTCGTCAGGCTAACTTCCCGGCGGCATCTGAAGCCGCAATGGCAACGGTTTACGCACTTGCTGAAGAAGAAGCCAAATCCCCTGAACACCAAGCGGTTATGGATCAGTTGAAGGCTGACCTTGAAGCTTATGAAGCGGGCGAGAAAAACTATCTGTTTGACTCTATTGCCCTGCATACCCTGCAGACCTACGCAGGCGGAGACTATTTGGGCTATTTTGACCTTATCCAGAAGATGACAGGTGAAGCGCTTGAAACCACCGAATGGATGGCAGGCAATGGCGTAGTCTGGAAAGATGATATCTCTACCGTGCCCGGCGGACTCTGGCCTCGCACCCATGTTCCACAAGGCTCTGCAGGCGGCGACTATATCAAAGCCGGTCAGGAAAAATCAGAATCCCTTGGAGTTAAGATAATACTAAATTGCAAGGGTGAAGAACTTATCGTTGAAAACGACCGTGTTGTCGGTGTGAAAGCCGAAATGACAGACGGAACACCGGTTACACTGAATGCCAATAAGGCTGTTGTAATTGCTACCGGTGGTTTTGCGGCAAATAAGGAAATGCGCAAACAGTATGATCCGAGCCTAAATGAGAACCTTGGCACAACCAATACGCCTGCGGCAACTGGTGACGGTATCTTCATGGCTCAAAAAGTTGGCGCTAACCTAGTCGGTATGGAATACATACAGTGTCTGCCCTTGGGCGACCCGGAAACAGGCGCACTTAGCGGCTGGATGGGCGCTATCGGTGTTGAATACTACTATCAGGTAAATAAAGAAGGTCTTCGTTTCATGGCGGAAGACGGCAGGCGCGACACTATGACGCAGGCTCTGCTTAAACAGACCGATTCCATGAGCTATGTCATCACCGATACCAACAGTGAAGGAGCAGATAATGGCCTTAATCTCTGGGGCGATGATATTGAGGACTTGGTAGCCAAAGGACGTATATTCCGTGCGGATACCATTGAAGAGCTGGCTGAAAAAGTTGGTCTTGACCCTGCGGTGCTCAAAGCCACCCATGACCAGTTCAACGCTTATGTTGCGGCAGGGGAAGATGCGGACTTTGGCCGCAGCCTATTTGGCGCTCCTATTGACAATGCTCCCTTCTATGCATCTCCCAGAATGCCCACCGTACACCACACAATGGGTGGTATTGAAATCGACCTTAAGGGCCATGTACTCGATGCAGATGGCAACACAATTCCTGGTCTCTACGCGGCGGGCGAAGTTACCGGCGGTATCCACGGAGCTAACCGTCTCGGCGGAAATGCCTTGCTTGACATTCATGTATTTGGACGCGAAGCAGGTAAAAACGCAGCTGCTGAATAATACATACAATAACGACGACGAGACCTTGCCATGTGCAGGGTCTCTTTGCTTCTGTCAAGAAAATTCTGGAGTGATTTGTGGTGTTTTGCTGGAGTAATTTGCGATTAATACTTATCTCAGTTTAAATCAGCGCATAGATTGCAGCGAATTTTTTGATTTGGCAAAGCTTTAAGAAGGAAACATAGTGGCGCTATATTGACTGAGTAAAGCAAAGACAAATCGGAAAAGTTGCGCAAGATAAAGCTGATTTAGGCTGAGATAAGTATAAATTGTTGTCCTTTAGAATCGACATGCCTTCGGTGTCAATTTATGGCACCGATTAAAAAATATCATGTTTGAGCAGTACTTTTTGAGATTAAAGCTTTGTTGAGGCTTTGAACCCCTTTTAGTTACATAGTTCCTCTCCTGAATCGGGGTCTTAGATATAGTCTGCTTTCACGAAGAATAAAGCGAAAAATCAACATGACAACTATCAGTTTTTAAGCTTGCCAGTTTTTACATACATCAATCCAGCAAATAGAACCCGAATGCTTTTCTAACTCCGCTATGGAAAGTTCAATAGCGCTATTGCTGCTGCCACAGGCGGGAAATACAGACGAAAACCTTTTAAGCGAATCATCAAGATATACTGAAACGTCTTCGTTTATAGCAAACGGGCATACACCGCCCACAGCATGACCGACTAAGCTTTCTGCCTCATTAGGTGTGAGCATCTTTGCTTTCGTGCCGAATTGAGCTTTATATTTGGGGTTGTCTATTTTTGCGTCGCCTGCCGTAACTATAAGAACGGCTTGCCCGTTTACCATGAAGGAAAGCGTCTTTGCTATACGGCAAGGCTCGCACCCAAGCGCTTGAGCCGCCAACTCCACTGTGGCGCTGGATACATCAAACTCTTTTACTCTATCCGCCATTCCGTATTTTGAGAAATACTCTTTTACTTTTTCAATAGCCATATAGCCTCCTACACACTCTACCAGTGCAACAAATATTTATAAAACAAGTTTACCGTGTTTATCTTGTTTTTACTAATCAGCTTCATCTTCTAAAGCTTCCAATAGAAAACTTACAGGGCGAAAACCGTCATTACAGGAAATCATAGCGGATTTTTTGTTCTTCATCCAGCCGCTGTATATATCTTCGCCGCCATGAGCTAAAGTCATTACAAAGGGCGACATAGTTTCCCAAGCGCTGTCGCACAGTTCTTCCGGTTTTCGCCAGCCGTTTGCGACAAAAACCTGCCCTTCTACTAAATTGCAGGCATTATCAATAGGGTTCTCATATTCATTTATGAGATCCTTATGCACTGCTATTTTCTTTACCGTAATCTTTACTTTTTTCATAATTCTATATCCTTAAAATTTAACACCCTTATATAAGCTTAAGTTTTATTTTGACCAATCACCAATACCTCTTTTTAGGGGCTTGCTAATATTATACAAGATATTCCTTAAGTTTGTATACTAAGGGTAGGGGTAGACTATATGTGTTTGTGTTTTCCACTATGGTTATTTCGTTCATTTCCAAATTATTCCCATGATTTTTGCAATTATTTGAGGAATATTCCTATCCTTTTTGCGGATATTTTCAAATTATTCATATGGATTTTGCGATTATTCTGGATTTATTCCTATGCTTTTTGGGTTCTGCGCTTTCTTTGGCGTTATCGGACAAGCTCTTTTTCGATTATATAATCATTTTTTCATATGTAATACGCAATACTCATTATCATCTAACGCATATAGGAGGTTTTCTCTTGATAATATCTAAAATATTACACAATACCTTCTCTCCTAAAGTTTTATCCCGCTGAAATAGTGACATATAAGTCAAAACATTGGGATACTGCGACAGCAAGCATAAATTACGATAAAGCGGCAAAGCTATTTTTTCTGTTTCATTTAATGTATATTCACTCAGAATGATAGCTAAATTCTGCTGTTGTTCATTAAGCCAGCAGGAGATAACTTTCTCTATATTTTCCTCTTTAATATTGGTGAAATCAGGAAATCCATTGCTTTCCGCACAGAAATTATTTACATTTACTTCTGTTCCTGCCATGTTAAAATCTATTAGCCCGACAAACTTTCCGTCTTTTATTAAAATATTTGAGCTGTTCAAATCGCCTTGAATTACTGTTCGCGGCAAATTCTTATATATCTTTTTGAGCATATTTCTGCTTTCTTCGTTAGCTGCTACAACAGCCGCCGCAAGCTCGGGAAGCTCTTGCTCCGAAAGAAAATCAACTAAAATATCCAGATTTTCCTGTTTTTCATCGATTTTTTCATCCAGCGGAGCAAGCTCGAAAATTGACCACATGCTCATAGTTTCTGATAAATCTATCCCGCTAAATTCGCTGGAAAATCGACCTATCATTTTTAATATATCAGGCATAATTGTTTTGGCAAAGATATGCTTATCCATATGCTCACAGGTTTCATAATCCAAGTATTCAGAAACATAGGCAATATGAGAATCTAATGGCAGCATGTATTTATCGGAATTATTTTTGAAAAGCCTTGGCGCAAGTACATTGATTTTACGATAACGCTCTGCCAGTCTGTCAATTTCTGCCAGTCTTTTTTCTGTTATTTCATTGCTGTTAATCCGCAAAACATATTTATTATCAATAATGATATTCAACCTATAGTCATTATTTTTACTAGAATCAATAATTTTATACACTGAAAAACTATCTATGCCATAGCGACGTAGTGTTTTTGCCATGTTTTCTCTGTCCATTTACATAAACCCTCGTTTATCCGAAAGCACTTGTTTTGTTACTTTTGCATTATATGACAGGCTCCCCCTATTATGTCAAGTTATTTCAAAAAGCAAGTTGTTTTATAAAACCCACTTTCTGTTTATATTGTGCTTACTAATTAAAAATAATGCTACGGAAAAAAACAGCAGCATACAGAAAGACAATACCGGAGAAAAAATATTCACTCCCGTAATGGCGCCTTTAAGTATATCCGCTCCGTAAGTTAACGGCAAACAGTAGGAAATAGGGCGTAAAAACACAGGTAAATCTGATATTGGAATAAACAATCCGCAGAGAAACAGCATAGGAAAGCGGAAGAAATTTGAGAAAGTTTGCGCTTCAAATACTTGTTTGGCGGATACTGCAATCATCAGCCCCATTAATGCTGAGCTTAAAGCAATCATAAAAACAGCAGGCAATATTATTCCAAAGTTTACTCCTTTTAAATCTATAAAGAAACTTGCAAAAACTATAGGAACAAAGGCGTTAAACATACCGAATATAATCGTCCCCGCTATTTTTGCTAAAAGCATTAAATTTAAGCTTATAGGCGCCAGCATTAAACGCTCAAAAGACCTACCGCTGCGCTCGAAAGTAATAGTTACAGCAAGCATTGATGTTGTACCGAATAAAATACTCATAGCCATTAAACCCGGAAGCAGTTCCAAAATATTTTTTCCGGGAGAGCGAATAAGCTGCATTAATGACCACGATAGCGGAAAAATAATCCCCCAGCTTATATTAGGCGGTTTAAGATAATAATTCTTTATATCTTTTTTCAATATATTCCAAAAAGCGATTAGGCTCTTCATTTGCGCCCTCCTTTTTTATCGTCCCTTTTAAGCTCTGAAGATTCTATGCCGGTAAGCTTAACGAATACATCTTCTAAGGAAGGGCGCAGTTCTTTTGCCTCATACACGTCAATTCCTTTATCATTTAGAAAATTCATAACAGGCAGCAGTGAAATCCTCTCTTCCGATTCCATAATAAAAGTATTGTCGCCTTGAACAGCTACTTTGCTTCCCTTAAAATTATTTTTAAGTTCAGCAGTAATATTTTCAGCGGATTTACTTGTAACAAACCGAATAGCATGGGCATGAGAAACGCTGTCCATAAGTTCTGAAGTAGTACCGGAAGCGACGATTTGCCCATTTGCGATAAAAGCGATACGGTCACAAATACGCTCGGCTTCTTCTATATAGTGGGTGGTTAGAAAAACTGTTGTTCCTTGCTCTTTCAAAGCTACTATCATTTTTCTAATTTGCCTTGAACTTTCAACATCTATGCCGGTTGTAGGCTCATCTAAAAACAATATCTGCGGCGAATGTATAAGCGCTGCTGCAATTGTAAGTTTGCGTTTCATTCCTTTGGAATAAGCTTTAAAAGGACGCTTGCCGGCATCTTTAAGTCTGAATTCTTCTAAAAGATGCCGGGCTTTTGTTTCTCTCTCGCTTTTTTCCATGCCGTATAAAGCGGCGCAAAAACACAAATTGTCAAAGCCGTCCATTTCGTTATAGAGGTTGCTTTCGTCAGCGACAATTCCCATTATAGATTGCGCTTTTTTAGTTTGCTTTATTGCATCTATGCCGTTGATTAAAATTTCTCCGGCTGTGGGTCTTGCAAGACCTATCATCATGTTTATTGTGGATGTTTTTCCTGCTCCGTTCGGTCCTAAGAAGCCGAATATCTCTCCTTTTTGTACTTCAAAAGAAATATTGTTTACAGCAGTAAAATCACCATATGTTTTTGTTAAGTTAGTAACAGCGAGCATTTCTTTAGTCCTTTTATTTATTATCAACTATTTTTGCCGTGGCAGAATTCCTTTACCTCATCACTGCATGTGCCTTTTTTGGGGCATTCTTTCTCTTCGTTAGCAGGGCAGTCATCGCGTTTTTCGGGTTGACAGGCTTCCTGCTCTATAGCTGCCAGCTCTTTTATCTCTTTAGCCAGTTCGTGCAACACTTCTCTTTTTACAGTATAGTGCATATAATATCCGCGCTTTTCCCCAACAAGCAAACCTGCCTCACGCAATACCTTTAGATGTTGCGATACAGTTGCCTCTGTTAGTGCGAGTTCATTTGCCAAAGCGCGCACGCAATAGTTGTGCTTTAACAGCAATTTCAAAATACTCATACGCGAATCATCTGCAATAGCTTTCAATACTTTTGTTTTGTCCATAATAATTCTCCTTACAATCTAATTAGACGCTTAACTAATTAAATTGTAGCAAAAAGAATCGATTAGGTCAACACCTAATTAAATGTCGATAAAATATAAGTTTTATATACCTTTTTCTGCTTAACTAAACATGAGCTATTCTTGCATATATGCTGAAATTTAACTTTTCAAGCACCTTTTAATAATCATTTGTTTTTTATATGTACAAAGAGCAGGAAAGCTCAATTTTACTGTTATTTAAGCGGTAACAAACAAAAACCCAAAACATCTCTTTGGTTGACAAGGAATATCCTTCCTGTTATCATGTTAAGCACTAAGTAATATTCTGGCGAGGGTCGCCTTCGTTTTTAATTTGTAAGATTTCAATTATGCGTATCCGTCTTTTGTTTTAAGGTATAAATAATGCATGTTCGTGCATTGAAAAATATAGGAGGAATAGAATGATTACAAACAACGCAAACCCTGTAGCTGAAATTGTGGACGTAAACCGTGCGCAAATTGAGCACCGCGCCACTTGGATGGGGCTTATCTACGATGAAATGGTAAAGGCCGGCATAGATGCCGAACCCATACTGCGCCGCGCCATTTTCCGTACTGGCAAAATCCATGGTGAAAAATTTAAGTCGCAGTGTCCTGACCCGAGCAACTGTACCGACTTTAAAAACGCCTTCTTGGGCGACGAAAGCGCTGTGGGCCCTCAGTCTTTCAACATGAAGAACATTGAGTCTGATTACGACAATGTAACGGTAAACTTCAACTATTGCGCGCTTGTGTCCGCCTGGCAGAAGCTTGGTTTTGATGACGAAACCTGCGCCCTGTTGTGCGATATAGCCATGGACGGCGACAGGGGTATTGCCGAAGCCATGGGGCTTAAGCTGGACCTTAGCAAGACTATAGCACAGGGCGATAAAACCTGCGATTTACATTTCCACAAATAAAAAAATATAGAGGAGGATATTATGAAAAAGTTTGTATCTTTACTGCTGGTGATGGTGCTAGCGCTATCCCTAACTGTGCTGCCCGTATCCGTACAGGGCAAGGGCGTAATTAAGCTTGGCGGTCTTGCTCCCTTAACAGGCAACTATGCCGAGTATGGAAAAGGCTTCCAAGTTGGCTGGCAGATGGCCATTGATGAAATCAACGCCGGCGGCGGCGCAAATGGTTATATGCTAGAGATTGATGTAAAAGACACCCAAGGCGACACCGTCGTTTCCTCTACCATGGCAACCGCTTTCGCTGAGGATGATGACGTTTTGGCAATACTTGGCGACTTTACTTCCGGTTCCTGTAAAGCCAATGCTTCCATAGTAGACCGCTATGGTATCGTCCAGCTATCTCCTACAGCTTCAGCTCCTGACTATGCAGGCATGAGCCCCTTCTGCTTCTCCATAATGGGCAGGCAGGACGGCGAAGCTCCTTACCTAGCAACATATGTGCTTAAGAAGTACCTAGGCGTTGACAAGGTTGCGGTTATACGCGTAGATAGTGACTGGGGTCTTGCATGCTTTGAAAACTTCAAGGCTCAGGCAGATATCGAAGGTCTGGAAGTAACAGAAGAAAAATATAAGTCCGATGAAACTGATTTTAGCTCAATAATCACCAAGGCGAAATTGGGCGATCCTGATGTGCTGGTAGTAATGGACCAAGGCGCAGCTGTTTCTGCTATATTCAACGCGGCTGACGCTGCTGGCTGGGATGTAAAGCATGTGGCTTTAGGACCGGGTACTTCAGAGCAGGTAGTAAGCCAGCTTATGACTCCCGATAACATTATCGTTACCTCACCCTTCTTCTTTGACCCTGAAAATGAAGAGCTCACCAAGTGGAAGGAAGAGTTCACAAGTAAAGCGGGCTTTGAACCCACCGTACACCCTGCCTGTGCATATGACACGATGTATCTTATAAAGACTGCCATTGAAAACATAGGCGATGGCAAGGTCACCCGCGATGCTATACGCGCTGCCCTACAAGATTTGGAAATGCAGGGTATAACCGGCCGCATAAAATTTGAACCTGCAGGTGATATTCAGCGTGACTATATGATTTGCGGTGTTGAAGGCGGCGAGTGGTTGGTACTTAAAGGCTTTGACTACGTAAACGAATAATAGCTTTTTCCGCAACAGCGGTATAGTTTAACCGATAAGCGGGGCGGAATGTTCCGCCCCGCTTTCAATTGATATGGCGTAATACTATGTTGCTTTTAGAGGGGCGATTTTATTGCAGCGGTTTTTTCGGTTTGGCTAAGCATTGTGAAGGAGGCATAGTGAACCCTATGCTGACTGAATAAGGCAAAGCAAAAATGGAAAAGACGCACAAGAAAACGCTGAGTTAAAGGCAACATAGTATAAACAAGCGCTATTAAGGAGGGTGCATGGAGTATTTTCTCAATCAGCTGGTGAACGGTCTGTGCCAAGGCGCCATATACGCACTTATGGCTATAGGGTATTCCGTAATAGTTGGTGTGGTAGGCATGGTAACATTTGCCTATGGCGAAATCATGATGATAGGAGCATTCGGCGCCTACTATGTTTTCCAATTCGTGGGTATTAATCTGCCTATAGCGCTGCTTGCGGCTTTTGCAAGCTCCTTTCTGTTGGGCATAATAGTGTACAAGCTATGTTATGAGCGTTTTTTCAATGCCCCGCGCCATATTTCGCTACTTTGTACTATAGGTTTTAGTATGCTTATAAAAAATCTGGTGCAGATTGTATTTGGCCCTGAAACCAAACCTGTGCTAAATATTATTGATAACCGTACATTTAATATACCTCTTGGCGGCGCAATATCTATAGACTTAAAATTGCTGCAAATAGTGGTAATGATACTGGTAGTAGTGCTTGCTGTTACGCTCACTCTGTTCTTTAACCGCACTAGGGCGGGAGTAGCTCTAAGGGCGGTAAGCCAAAATAAGGACGCGGCGTATCTTATGGGTATAAACGTTAAGCGCACCGCCATGCTGGGCAACTGTATAGGTTGCGGCTTTGGCGGCATTGCGGGTATACTGCTTGCAATTTACTATTATTCGATATCCACCACCACATGGGGAGGTTTCAGCATGAAGGCTTTCGCCGCTTCGGTATTAGGCGGGCTGGTGGATTTACGCATGTCGGCGCTTGGCGGGTTATGTATAGGTATTGTAGAGAATCTAGGTATAACTATATCTTCTGCCACATTCCGTGATGTGTTTGCCTTTGGCTTCCTTATTATCATGCTGGTTTTAAGACCTCAAGGCTTTGCAAGCAAGAAAGGTAACAGGGTATGAGTAAAGTAAAGGAATTATTTAACAAATATCAGGTGTTGGCATATATTGTGCTGCTGGCATTGCTTTGCGTTGTACCCTTTGCGCTGCCAAAGGCAGTGTATGTGCGCTACGCTTGTAATATATTAATGTATGCTACCTTGGCGGGTTCCCTCAATATTATTAACGGCTACTCGGGGCAGACATGCCTAGGGCAGGCGGGCTTCTTCGCCATAGGCGCATATACTATGGGGGCTTTATCTACTAAATTCGGCATAAGCTTCTGGTTGCTTTTGCCCTTAGCGGGCATACTTGCTGCTTTTGTGGGCTTCCTAGTGTCGCTTCCAACTTTAAAACTTAAGGGTATATATCTATCCATAGTTACCTTAGGCGCGTCGGAGATTATACGCATAATCGCCCAAACTTGGACACCCGTAACGGGCGGCGCTATGGGTATAAAACAGATTCCCTATCCCGAGATGTTCGGTCTTGATACCTTTAGACCCAAGTACTATTATTTTATTTTCTTGTTTATTGGCGTTATATTTCTATTCGTCACAAAGAGGGTTTTGCAATCCCGTGTAGGTCGCGCATGGATTTCAATAAGGGAAGATGAAATTGCCGCGAAATCCCTAGGGGTGCAGACGAGCTTCTACAAATCCCTCAACTTTATGTACGGTGCTTTTTGGGCGGGGGTAGTTGGCTGCGCCTATGCGCCATTTGTAAACTATATTGAGGCATCTCAGTTTTCCACTGATACGGGCTTTAATGTTCTTGCGATGATAGTTATAGGCGGCCAAGGTACGCTTATAGGGCCAATAGTGGGCAGCACCATAGTTACCCTGCTTACTGAATCCCTCCGCTTTTTGGAGAGCTGGCGCTATGTAATATACGCAGTGCTTATTATCGCCATGATGTGGCTGCGTCCGCAGGGCATTGCCGGCGCTTCGCGTTCCATATTAGCTGGAGGCAAAATCAAGCGCAAGAAGCAAGCGGCAGGCGCAGAAGGGGGTGCGACAAATGGCTGATACCAGAACACCATTGCTTGAGGCTAAGGGCATATGCAAATATTTTGGAGGCCTTAAAGCCGTAGAAGAAGTAGACATGCAGATTATGCAGGGAGAGATTTTCGGTATTATAGGTCCCAATGGAGCGGGCAAAACCACTTTCTTTAACGTGTGTACTGGCATATACCCGCCCACTAAAGGGAAAATATATTTTGAAGGCGAAGATATAACTGGTATAAGCCCTGAGAAGGCTGCGCAGAAACGCATTGCCCGTACCTTTCAAAATTTGCAGCTGTTTAAATTTATGACGGTGCTGGATAATGTGAAAATAGGCTGTCATATAAAGACAAGCTCCAATTTGTTTGACGCAGTTGTGCGCACAAAAAAATATCACCGCGATGAGGAATACGCTATAGAAAAAAGCCTAGATATCCTGCGCAGTATTGACCTATATGAATATAGGGACACTATGGCGGGTAATCTTTCTTACGGTATGCAGCGCAAGGTGGAAATCGCCCGCGCGCTTGCGCTAGACCCTAAAATACTTTTGCTTGATGAGCCTGCTGCAGGCATGAACCCGCCTGAAAC
Source organism: Christensenellaceae bacterium (assembly GCA_012518615.1). Classification (GTDB taxonomy): domain Bacteria; phylum Bacillota; class Clostridia; order Christensenellales; family Aristaeellaceae; genus DTU024. Next base: position 22,049 of record JAAYRU010000012.1, read on the forward strand.
CCGCTCGCTTATGGAATTTATAAAGATGCTAAACCAAGAAGGGTACACCATTACCGTAATTGAGCATGATATGAAGTTTGTAATGAACTCCTGTAGCCGAATACTTGTGCTAAACTTCGGCGAAAAAATATTTGAAGGAACGCCTGATGAGGTAAAGGTAAATCAGGAAGTGCAGAGTGCGTATTTTGGGCGCGGCTTAGTTGCGGGGGAGGCGCTTAAATGAAAGAATTGTTAAAGGTAGAAAACCTCACGGTATATTATGGCTATGTTTCCGCTCTACAAAAGGTAAGCATACTGGTAAACGAGGGGGAGATTATCACCCTTATAGGTGGCAATGGCGCGGGTAAAACCACCACGCTTATGTCTATATCCAACCTAGTGGAAAAGGCGGAGGGGCGCATAACTTTCAAAGGGCAGGATATAACCAACATGGCGCCCGATAAGATTGTAAAACTTGGCATAAGCCATGTGCCTGAGGGGCGAAAAATATTCCCCCAATTAACCGTGTATGAAAACCTAATTGCCGGCACATTCGGCAGACCCGGCATGAGCAAGGATAGAGTCCAGCAGCTTATGGAGCAGAGTTTTGCACTATTCCCAAGGCTTAAGGAGCGCACCAAGCAAGCGGGCGGCAGTCTATCAGGCGGAGAGCAGCAGATGCTTGCAATCGCAAGGGGTTTGATGATGGAGCCTGCATTGATTATGCTTGACGAGCCTTCACTAGGTCTTGCCCCCATAATTGTGGAGGAGATTTTTGACTTAATTCTACGCATACGGGAAACCGGCACTACTGTTCTTCTTATAGAGCAGAACGCTTCTATGGCGCTATCCATAGCGGATAGGGGTTACGTGCTTGAAACAGGTCATATGACATTGACAGGTACAGGCAAGGAACTCTCTGTAAATGAAGATGTAAAAAAGGCATATCTTGGGGCTTAGGGCAGAAATATGGAACTGGGTTTACGTGGCAAAACAGCGGTAGTTACAGGAGGAAGCCGAGGCATAGGGTTTGAAACGGCAAGGGCTTTCCTGCAAGAGGGCGCAAATGTTGCCATATGCGGGCGAGATACAATAGCTTTAGATGAAGCGCGAGAAAAATTATCCCCCTTAGGGAATGTACTTGCTATAAAGGCGGATGCTACAAGCCGAGTGGATATGGAGCGTTTCGCCCTTAAAACAGCTCAACATTTTGGGGGTCTCTACTGCTGGGTAAACAATGTAGGCGCAAGCATAAAAAGAGCGGGCGAGCAGTATACCCCTGAAGAAATACGAAAAACTGTTGCAGTATGTTTTGAATCCGCTGTGTATGGCTGTCAGTCTGCTTTTAAATATATGAAGGATACGGGCGGCGCTATTGTAAATGTGTCTTCTCTAGCGGCGCGCTGCGGCACGGCGGGACGCAGCACTCTATACGGACCTCTTAAAGCCGCTGTTCGGGAACTTGCGGTAATGTTCGCTGCGGAATACGCAGCATATAATATCCGTGTAAATACGGTGCTGCCGGGTTTTACCATGACCCCGACTGTGGAGCGCACTATTTCCTCTGAGGAGCTAGCCTACAACGAAGAGGGTACATTATTGCGCCGTATGGCAAAGCCGGAGGAAATAGCTTGGCCGATAGTATTCCTGTGCTCCAACAAGGCTTCTTATATAACCGCTACTTCCCTTGAGGTATCGGGCGGGCGCAGTGTTGTGCTTAATCCCGGCTTTTCATACGGGGAAGATTGATATTATTTAGTTATTTCTATGAAATATAACAAAAAGAAAAAGGAGGAATGACATGAAAAAGGTAATTAATAAACCGGAGAACTTTGTAGACGAAATGATGGAGGGTATAATCGCCGCCTATGGGGACAGAGTGGGCTTGCTCAATGGAGATAAGCGTATACTGCTGTCCAAATACCCTGTCAAAGATGATAAAGTGGGCATAGTTACAGCCGGAGGCAGCGGTCATCTGCCTGTATTCCTAGGCTATGTAGGCGATGGGTTGCTGGATGGCTGTGCTGTTGGTAATGTGTTTGCATCTCCCTCAGCCCAGAGGATGGCAGATATGATTAAGGCATGTGATAGGGGCAGGGGAGTATTGTGTCTGTATGGCAACTATGGCGGCGATAATATGAACTTTGACATGGCATGTGAAATGGTGGAGATGGAAGATGACATTGAAACTATGACAGTGCGCGTTAAAGATGATGTGGCTTCCGCCCCTAAGGAAAATAAGGACAAGCGGCGCGGTGTTGCAGGTATGGTGTATGCCTTTAAGGTAGCGGGCGCAGCTGCTAAGGAAGGTAGGGACTTAAAGGGAGTTGCCGCTGCAGCGCAAAAAGCGCTTGATAATATCCGCACCATGGGCGTGGCGTTATCCCCCTGTATAGTGCCGGAAGTTGGCAAACCCACCTTCAGCATAGAGGAAAACGAGATTGAAATCGGCATGGGTATACATGGCGAACCCGGCATTGAAGTGCGCGAAATGATGACTGCGGATGACATCGCCGACCTGCTGCTTGAAAAGATTTTAGACGATATGCCTGTAAACAAAGGAGACAGGGTATCAGTTATGGTAAACGGTCTTGGCGCAACTCCCAAGGAAGAGCTGCTTATTGTATATCGCCGCTTAGCGCAGGTGCTTACAGAAAAGGGCGTAGAACTTGTAATGCCCCATATTGGAGAGTACGCTACTTCAATGGAAATGGCGGGACTATCCGTAACTGTTATGCTACTAGATGAAGAACTGGAAGGGCTAATGCGCGCGCCTGCTACTTCTCCCTTCTATACAAACGAAAACATCTGAGGAGAAAGACATGGTAAATGCTGATAGCCTGCGCCGCGGTATGCGGGAAGTTGCCAATATCATGGCGGAAAACAGGCAGTATTTAATAGAACTTGACCAGCGCAATGGAGATGGAGACCTAGGTATATCTATGGCAGATGGTTATGCCGCCGCATCCGCAGCGCTTGATAATAGCGAGGAAAAAGATTTAGGAAAACTTATGATGGCAGCAGGTAAAGCCTTTAATGAGGCTGCGCCTTCATCTCTAGGCACTATAACCTCTATGGGCATGATGGGCATGGCAAGGACGCTAAGAGGTAATGAAAGTGTGAACGTTGCCCTGCTGGCTGAGGCGTTTGAGGCGGGCATAAACAGGATTATGGAAAGAGCAGGCTCAAAGCCCGGTGAAAAGACCATACTTGACGCTCTTGACCCTGCCGCCAAAGCACTAGCCGCTCATGCGGAGGAAGGACTTCTTCCCGCCCTTGAAGCTGCTTCTATAGCTGCCGCTGAGGGTTCTGAGAGTACCGCCAATATGAAAGCGGTACATGGCAGAGCCGCCTACTATGGAGATAAAACCATAGGATTAATTGACGGCGGAGCCGAGGCGGGAAGATTGTTGTTTTTGGCTTTGTATAATGCAGCAAAGAAGCCGAAAGGTGAATAGTGTTACCTTCCGAAAGTCAAAAGGCGTCGCATGACGCCTTTTGATATCCTCGTTTTTCTGCGGAAAAACAAGGGGTAGCATTTTTCTGCGCGCAACCTTCGGTCACACTTGAAAAATGAAGGTGGCAGATTTTCTCCCGAAAAAATCGTTACAACAAAATCGTTGCTCTAAAAGCAACATAGTATAAGACATGAACCAACATAAAAACTCAATCTTTTATTTTTATATTATAGTATACACAATCAGCCTAGTCACAAGGCTTATCCTAGTCAAACGGTTTATGCTCAGCAAGCTTCTTTCTGATTGTTCGAAGGGCAGGAGAACCTACAACTGTAGCTCCATTCTCAACATCATCCAACACAACGGAACCCGCCCCGATTTTAACATTATTTCCAATATTAATTGGACCCAAAAGAATGGAGCCTGCACCGATTAGAACATTATTTCCTACTGTGGGGTGCCTCTTGACGTTCTTTTCCTTACCCGCACCGCCCAAGGTGACCCCGTGGTATATGGTGCAGTAATCGCCTATTACTGCAGTTTCCCCTATAACAATGCCCATTCCGTGGTCAATAAATAGGAATTTACCAATAGTAGCCCCGGGGTGAATCTCAATCCCTGTCTTGTTCCTAGATCTTTGGCTTATCCATCTGGCGATAAAGTAAAAGCCTTTGTTATAAAACCACTTCGCCCTGCGGTGGCTTGAAATAGCGGCAATAACAGGATAAGTAAATATAGCCTCGGCAACAGACTTGCAAGCCGGGTCAACCTTCATAAGATATTTTCCGTATTCAATCTTTTCTTTGAGTTTCATATTTATTCAAATAATGCTGTGGATAAGTATTTTTCCGCCCCGTCCGGAAGCACAGTTACAACCGGTCCTCCAAGTTCCCTTTCCATTTCTACAGCGCCTAATACATTAGCGCCGGCAGATATGCCTACAGCAAGCCCTTCCTCTATTGATAATCTTTTTGCCATAGCTATGGCGTCAGGGGAAGATACGGTTATGACTCTATCCACATACTCTTTCCTATAGTTTCCGGGAATAAAGTTGGCCCCTATCCCCTGAATACCGTGCAAACCACACTCACCCTTACTTATAAGGGGCGACTCTTTTGGTTCAAGACCCCATATTTGTATCTGATTGTCTTGGCTTTTTAAGTATTTGCCAACGCCTGACAGGGTTCCGCCGGTGCCTATTCCTGCAACAAATCCCTTAATCTTAGGCAGAGCCTTATAGATTTCCGGTCCGGTACTCTCGTAATGGGATAATAGGTTTGCAGGGTTGTTGAATTGGTCCGGCATATAGTAGCCACCTGAAGCCACCAGTTCCATTGCCTTATCTACTGATGCCTGCATTCCTCCAGCACCCGTTAGTATGAGGCTGGCACCGTAACCCTCCATAAGCTTGCGTCGCTCTATGCTCATGGTATCCGGCATAACTAAGACCACCTCAAAGCCTAGCTGCTTCCCAATAAGGGCAAGGGCTATGCCCATGTTGCCGGAAGTAGGTTCTACAATTTTCATACCATTCGTAAGCTCGCCCTTGGCTATCGCTTCCTTTATCATTTTATAGGCAGGTCTATCCTTGATAGAGCCGGCAGGGTTTACCCTCTCCATTTTTACATAGATGGAGCTGCCGATACTGTTTAGTTTTACCAGAGGAGTTCCCCCTATGGTTTCCAATATATTCATACCTACCTCCTTATATTAAAAAAAGCAGTCCTTTTGTGTCCCTTGACTACACCGTTTTAAGACATGTCACCTATTATGGTGTCAAAAACCGAACTTGGCAAGCTTTCTCCATTTTTTTAGCCATATAGGCGAGTTGTATAATAAACAATAACATTTAAAATTTCAATACCAAGCTTGTATTGTTTTTTTGATATTAAACATCACATCTGCTAAAATTAGCCTTGCTTAAACAAAGCATTAAAGGAGCAATGTTATGATTATAGCTATAGGCGGGGGAGAGCTTTCAAGCAATCAAACCCTTGAAATTGATAAATACATAGTAAAAAGCGCAGAAAAAAAACAGCCTAAACTGCTGTTTATACCTACCGCAAGCAAGGATTCGCCTACATATGTAGAAGCGGTTAATAGTGTTTACGGCTCTTTGGGCTGTTATGTAGATGTGCTTTATCTATGCAATGATTATGTTGATGGCGATAAAGTTAAAGGCAAAATAGAAAAAGCGGATATTATATATGTAGGCGGCGGAAATACGGAATTTATGATGGATAAATGGAGAGAATATTTTGTAGACAAGTATTTACTTGAGGCTTACGAGCAAAACAAAGTGCTGTCGGGGCTTAGCGCAGGCGCTATATGCTGGTTTATAGCGGGGCACAGCAAGAGCGAGTTTAAGACGGAAATTGAAAACCCCAAGGATAAATGGGTTAAAGGGCTTGGCATAATACCCTACCTGCACTGCCCTCATTACGATAATGAGGATAGAAAAAGCTTTGATGATACATTCATGCAGGGGCAGAGTATGCCCGCAATAGCAATAGAAAATCGTGCGGCTATAGTTTGGGATAATGGAGATATAAAGGTTATAAAAGCCATCCCCGAAAAGCATGTGTACTACATTGCTTGGGAAAATGATACGCTTATAAAGCGGGTTAAGGGGTAGGGTTTTTATACAAAGCTTAACAAATGTTGGCTTGTTTCTTATAAAAAGGCTGTTAATAATGCTGTGAATAATATTGTACGCTATGCACACGGAAAATATCAATCGTTACTATAGTTGACGATTCAACTAATAAACAGTATATTAAAGCTCGAGTTAAGCTATGAAAGGGGCTTTTTTGTGCGGTATTTTTACAAAAAACATTTGTGTTAAGTTTTATGTGCTTCATAGCATAATGAAGTCCTTTTTTTTATTCAATACTTATCTCAGCCTAAATCAGCTTTATCTTGTGCGCCTTTTCCGATTTGTCTTTGCTTTGCTCAGTCAACATAGCGCCACTATGTTTCCTTTGCCAAGCTTCGTCAAATCAAAAAATTCGCCACAATCTATGCGCTGCTTTAAACTGAGAAAAGTATAAGCAACTATAAGAAACGGTAATAGGTATATATGAAAGCAGCTAATTTAATTTCTGACCTTCGTCCCCATATATCAAGGGTATGGAAGCTTAGCGTACCCGCAATACTAACGCAGATAACCACCGTTGCTATGCAGTATATAGACTCGGCAATGGTGGGCAGGCTTGGCGCGAACGCCTCCGCGTCTATAGGTTTGGTATCTACAAGCACTTGGGTTATGAGCGGCGTAAGCAACGCTGTTGTAATAGGTTTTTCCGTGCAGGTTGCACAGTGCATAGGGGCGGAAGAAGCGCCTGAAGCAAGGCGTGTTTCAAAGCACGGGTTTATTACCGCGCTTATTATTTCACTGCTGCTTATGCTGCTTGGGGTTGCAATCTCTAGCCCCTTGCCTAGGTGGCTAGGCGGGGAGGAAGCTCTATGGAAGGATTCAAGCGCATATTTTTTTATGTTCGCCATTACCATGCCATTTATGGTGATTAACAGAATGGCGGCAAGCTTCCTGCAAAGCGCGGGCAATATGGTGGTTCCAAGTATATTAAACGCCCTTATGTGCGTGCTTGATGTAATATTAAACGCAATATTTATACCCAAATATGGCGTACTTGGCGCAGGGCTAGGTACATGCCTTGCGGTTGTAATTGTTTGCTTTGTGGAATTTTGGTTCTGCTGTTTCCGCTATGAACCGCTGCGCCTTAACCGAAAGGAAAGCTGCCCTTTTGATGGGGGCGTTCTTAGGCGCGCGCTTAAGATTGGCGCGCCCGTGGGGGTGGAATCCATGGCGTTATCCGGCGCGCAGGTGGTATCAACTACTATAATTGCGCCGCTTGGAGCGGTTTCAATAGCGGCGCATTCCCTTTCTATTACTGCGGAAAGCCTTTGCTTTATGCCGGGCTACGGCATTTCTACCGCCGCCATGACGCTTGTGGGGCAGAGCGTGGGCGCAAAAGATTATACCTTGGCAAGGCGCTACGGCTATATTACCGTGGCTTTCGGATGTGCGGTTATGGCGTTTACGGGAGTATTAATGTACATATTCTGCCCCTATGTGTTTAGAATGCTAACGCCCGTTAAAGAGGTGCAAGATGTTGCCGTGCGAATATTGCGTATAGGTTTAATTGCAGAGCCCCTGTACGGCGTAGCTATGGTATCTTCCGGCGCGCTGCGCGGCGCAGCGGACACACTTGTACCCAGCATACTTAACCTTTTCAGCATGTGGGTAGTGCGCCTTGGCCTTGCTTTTACCCTAGTACCCCTATATGGCATTTACGGCATGTGGACAGCTATGGCAATAGAGCTTTGCGTACGCGGCATACTTATGTTTACAAGGCTTTTGCGCTCTAAGCATATGCGTTATGATTTGGTTTAGGGGGAATAATAAAGGGTGCAGTAGCTATTTGTGTATAAGTAATGTAACTGTTGAAAATTATACTGAAAAAGAGATTGTTGTGATACCATATTTTAACTTAAAAAATTGACTTTTAACTTGTGAGAGGTTAAAATGAATAAAAGCAAGTTAAAAGGAGTGTGAACATAAATACTTACAAACATCTTTGGAATATCGATAGAGTATGAGGAATGGAATAAAGAGCATTCTTTGCCAATATATATTGCGGAAAGCTATGTTTTTAAGTCTGCATTCATAGATAAGCAGAAATTCATTATGCTGAAAGTGAAAGATGAACTTGCAACGCTTCCTGCACTAAAAAAACATATAACTAGAATCCAGGAAATTGATAATGCTCCGGCGGTTTTAGTATTGCCAAGCATTTCTTTTTACAGAAGGAAAAGCCTAATCGAGAATAGGATACCGTTTATAACAGACAAGCAAGTGTATTTGCCTTTTATGGGAACATTTTTAATGGAACAAAAAGAGTCCTCAAAAAAAATTGAAAAATTTATGTTTTCAACACAACAATTAGTTTTGCTATATATATACAATGGAGAGAAAAAATTATATATGGCTGAAGCGACAAAAAAACTTCCATTCACAGCAATGACTATAAGCAGAGCTGTAAAACAGTTAGAGGAAGTAGGTTTATTTAATGTAACAAAAGACGGTGTATATAAAGTAATTGAAGCAAAATATAAAGGTTTGGAATTATTTGAAAATCTTGAAGATTATTTGTCAAGTCCGGTTCGCGTATTCGGATATTTGGAAAAAACAAATTTAACAGATGATATGGTAATTGCAGGGGAAACGGCATTATCAGAAAAGACAATGTTAAACCCTAGCAGAGTAGAAACCTATGCTATATATCATAATCAATTTGATAAAAAGCTGCTGACTAAAGAACTGGTTGACCCTGATAAGCAGGTATGCCTTGAACTTTGGGAATATGACCCAAAGCAGTTTTCAAATGGACATGCAGCAGATACCCTATCAGTTGCATTATCGCTTATGGATAATAAAGATGAAAGAATAGAAGAAGCAATACAAACATTGCTGGAAAGAGAGTTAGAAAAATAAATGGTTATAGGGCTTTCAAAATTCAAAGAAAAGTTTCGAGGATTGGAAGACCAGTATGTTTTGATTGGCGGCACAGCCTGCGACATTATTATGAAAAATGAGGAACTTCCTTTCCGTGCCACAAAAGATATTGATATTGTTTTGATTTTAGAATCAATAACGGTGGATTTCGTAAAGCGATTTTGGGAGTTTATTAAGGAAGGCGGCTATGAGCATAAAAACAAAAGCACCGGAAAAGCACAGTTTTATCGTTTCACATCTCCAAAAAGCAAAGAGTATCCGTATATGATAGAGATTTTTTCTAGGAATCCAGAATTTATTATTCTTGATGAGGAAGCGGCGCTTACGCCTTTGCCAATAGATGAAGAAATATCAAGCCTGTCAGCAATACTTCTAAATGAAGCTTATTATGAGCTGCTGAAGAGCGGCAGAAAAATAATAGACGGTATCCCGATATTACAAGAAGTCTGCTTGATACCATACAAAGCAAAGGCTTGGCTTGATTTAAGTGAACGAAAGGCAAGTGGATATTCTGTAGACAGCAAAAACATAAAAAAGCATAAAAATGACATTTTCAGACTTGCACAGTTGATTACAACAGATACAAGACAGATTCTCAGCGCCGAAATTAAAGAAGACATGAAATTGTTTTTAACTGCAATGGAAACTGAAGATGTCGATATGAAATCTTTAGGAATTCGAGGGATAAGCAAGGACAAGATAATTGCGTTATTGTTTCAATGCTACGGAATAAAAGAATAAATATTTTAATGAAATATAAGCAGGTTGTATGAAATTATCGATTTTAGTGATATAGTTTTTATTGTAAGGAAGAACATGTGGCTTTATGTATAAAAACACAAATTAGCAGGAGGTAATTATGGGTTACAAGAACAAAAAAACAGGGTATCGCGATGGCTTACTGGAAAGCCGCGCGGTTATAGAGCCGGGAAAGTATGCTATTATCCCTCATGACGGTTTAGTTCGCAATTCAATACCGGGGTTTGAAAATGTAAATATCACTATTCTAGCTTCTCCAAGGCTAGGGGCTTCTTTTTCTGATTTCATATGTGAATTTTTAGAGGGCGGTAAAAATGAGCTGGGCTTTGGCGGAGAGGGGATAGAATCCTTTGTTTATGTAATATCGGGTAAATTAGAGTTAAGCGACGGCGCTGATACATATATCCTAGAAAGCGGCGGTTACGCTTTCTTTCCGGCGGGCGAACTTATGTATTTTAATAATGCTCAAACCGGCATTACGGAAGCGTTCCTATACCAAAGGCAATACAACGCTATTGAAGGGCACAAGGCGTACAGAGTGCTTGGTAATATAAAAGATTTAACTCCTGTAAATTATGAGGGCATGTCTGATGTCCTCTTGTGGGATTTTCTGCCTACAGATGATTTGGGCTTTGATATGAACATGCATATACTTTCGTTTGAGCCGGGAGCTTCGCATGGCTATGTAGAAACACATTATCAGGAGCATGGTGCCTATGTGCTTTCAGGCAAGGGCATGTATAACCTAAATAACAAATGGTATCCTGTAGAAAAGGGAGATTATATTTTTATGGGTGCCTATTGCCCGCAATGCGCTTATGCTGTGGGGCGCGATGAGCCGTTTGCGTATATCTATTCTAAGGATTCTAACAGACATCCGGGGGTATAAAAGAGGGTTTTGAATGAATAATAATATTGCTATGATACTGCTTATATTTGCACTGATTGTAATTATCCCAACTACTATTGTAGCGATTGTTATTTCAACCCTTAGGCGCAACCGCAATAGAAAGAAAAAACTGTATTCAGGATTTACCCAAGGAAGGATAGATAGAATCCAACACAAAGGCTTAGATTGCTCGGATATCGTTTATGTTAGCTATAATGTAAATGGCGTTGAATATAGTATAAAGGAAACCCTTAAGCTTAAAAGCGAAGCGATAAAACTTGGAGGTATTCCTATTGGGCAAAGAAAAACTTATAAACTTGGGAAGATTTCAGAGGGAGATTATGTAACCGTGCAGTATGATGAGGCAAATCCCCAAAACGCAATCATTACAGATAATGATGGTATAATTAATGCGTGATACTTATCTTAGTCTAAAGCGGCGCATAGATTGCAGTGAATTTTTTGATTTGGCAAAGCTTGGCGAAGGAAGCATAGTGGGGCGCTATGCTGACTGAGCAAAGCAAAGTCAAATCGGAAAAGGTGCGCAAGATAAAGCTGATTTAGGCTAAGATAAGTATAAATAATAGGGGGGAAGTGCTAATTTTCCTTAGCAGTTTATTATTTGAATGTGACTATTTATGAAGCTATTATTTATTAGGGAGAATTTATGAAACAAAAAATGTCCGGTCATTTGTTGGCTTTGTTTTGCGTAATTGTTTGGGGTTCTACTTTTGTTGTAAGCAAAAGCCTTATGGCAGTTCTAACGCCGGTGCAGCTTATGCTGCTTCGTTTTACTTTAGCCTATGTTGCGCTGTGGATTATCCACCCCAAATGGTATTTTTGTTGGCGTGAAGAATGGCGGTTTTTACTTATGGCAATTTTTGGCAACACCCTATATTGCTGGGCGGAAGTTACTGCGCTCACCATTACGCAGGCATCCAATGTAAGCATACTCGTTTCCACTGCTCCAATTATTACTGCTTTAATTTTAGCTGCTTTGCGAAAGGATGAACGGTTAACCCGAAAACAAGCGCTGGGTTTTGGAGTGGCATTCTTTGGCGTAATTTTAGTAGTATTTAATGGCTCCATAACTTTGAAGGTACAACCCGTGGGAGATTTGCTTGCATTGTTAGCAGCGGCGTCTTGGGCGGTATACGGTATTTTATTGCGCCGCTGGTCTAGCCTATACGATGGAGTACTAATTACTAGAAAGCTTATGTTTTATGGAGCGCTGACAACGCTGCCATTGGTTGTTGCTTATGGGCAGCCTATTGATTTTTCCGCTTTATTAACATTAGAAAGCGTATTGAAATTAGCTTATCTCGCCTTGGTGGGCAGCGCATTATGCTATATTTTATGGAACAGAGCTATACAGGAAATTGGCGTGCTGAGCGCCAGCCTATATATATATGTGGTTCCTCTGGTTACATTGTTGCTGAGCGCCGCAATTCTAAATGAGAGAATCACCGCTATGGGATTAGCAGGTATTGTTATAGTAATTTCAGGTATGGTTTTTGCTACTGTACAGGAAAAGTATATAAAGCAGGTAGAATAAGCTTTAGTCAAAAAATTCAGGTATAAAGCACAAAAAAGATACCGAACAATCAATAAAAAACATGTTACTGCTTAATATTTGTGTTAAAATGCGTATTGATAAGTTCCTTAGCATTTAGCTTATAAAGAATAAAATTGCGGCACTGCGCCGTGGCAAGGAGAGCAATATGATAGATTTACGCAGCGACACCGTAACAAAACCCACACAGGCTATGCGGGAAGCCATGATGACCGCGCCCGTGGGTGATGATGTATATGGGGATGACCCTACTATAAACCAGCTTGAAGCGCTTGCCGCAAAGGTTTCAGGTAAGGAAGCGGCTATATTTGTATGCTCGGGCACCATGGGCAACCAAGTGGCTATAATGAGCCATACCTGCCCGGGGCAGGAGATGATAGCTTCTGTTCACAGCCATGTTATTGTACATGAACAGGGCGGTCATGCGCGTCTGTCCCACCTTTCAGCAGCTCTAGTAAATGAGCCTCATGGCGTATCCGCCGAAGCGGTAAAGAGCCTGTTTAGAAATCCGCATGATGTACATGCGCCCATAACAAGCCTTTTGTGCCTAGAAAACGCACTGGGCAATGGCACAGTGGTGCCGCTTGAAAAAATTCGCGATGCGGCGGAAGCTGCGCATGAGCTAGGCATGAAGGTGCATATGGACGGCGCGCGGCTGTTCAACGCCGCGACAACGCTTGGCGTACCCGCTAGCGAAGTAGCAAAAGATGTGGATTCTGTAATGTTTTGTCTGTCCAAAGGTCTGTGCGCGCCTATTGGCAGTATGCTTTGCGGCACTAAGGAATTTATCTCAAGGGCGCGGCGCAACCGCAAAGTGCTGGGCGGCGGATTGCGTCAGGCAGGCGTGCTTGCCGCTTGTGGACTACTTGCTATAAATGATATGACTACCCGCCTTGACGAGGACCACCGCAACGCCAAAACGCTTGCCGCCATGCTGGCAGACATACCGGGTATAAAGGTGGATTTGGATAGTATACAAATTAATATGGTGTTTTTTGAAATTGAAAAGCCCAATTTTAACCATAAAGGCTTTGTGGACTATCTCCACAATAATGGTGTGCTTGTAAACGGCTTAGCAGGGGGACAATACCGCTTTGTTACGCATAATGATGTAAGTCGAGAACAGGTTATTATAGCTGCGGGATTGGTAAGAGAGTTTTTTACTGCTTGATTTATGGTTATTCAAGCGTGGTTACTGAAAATTTTTGTGTTTGATTATAATTATGCTCATGCGTGTATAGGTGTATGTGTTTGATATAATACTCTGAAAACAGGTCAGTAACTAAAACATATCTGAACAAGAATTCGCTAAGTTTACTTGATAAATAGGTAAAATGACAGCACAAGCGGAGTTCAAAGTTGCGAACATTACTTGACAGTACCAAAAGCTAAAAACCTTATTTATCAACAAAAAATGAGAAGCCAGCAAAATACCAACTTCCCAATTTGGTGGAGGTGAGGGGAGTCGAACCCCTGACCAATGGTAGATTTTCGTTGATAAATCAACACTTTTTTCTTGAATTGGTGTACAAATTGGTGCATGATTTATTTTATGAATGGAATTCAATCGGGTTGCAATATTGGTTCTACTTCTAAGCTACAACGGAATCTTTTGTAGATATAGATTCATTTTAAATGAGTTATTCTCGGTAGGTCGATTTACTGATAATCGCTATCACTAAGTTTAGCATTGTTAATCGGATTCTTTTAATTGATTGACTTTCCAAGAGCCGTAGCGTTTGCCACCTTCACGGGTAATGCGTCCATCGTCAGTAAGTTGTTTCATGGCACGCTTTATCGTTGCGATGGAAGAACCCGTTTGTAATGAGATTTCCTCTTGCGTTAGCCTGTTATTCTTTTCTAAAAGCATCAGAATTTGTTTATATAAAGCGTTTTCCAAAGTATCATCCAAAGTATCATCATGATACTTTGGGACTTTTAAAGATGATTCTTTGGCGTCTAAACGGGCGTATAGTTTTACAGTCAAATCGTTACCAAGTATCGTGTAATCTGGGTCCGATGTACCTAGTGCACGGCAAGCTTCAATCATTTTTTGGATGCCCCGTCCCCAAGCTTCAATATATCCGGCACGATAAAAGGCGTTGGCGATGGAAGGATTATAGGGGACGGATTTGTGCTTTTGCAGTAGCGTGTCTAATGTCCAGTCTTTTGGCAGCACACAGCTGTTGCTGATGTACATGGCGTCATCTTCGATGCGAACTTGTATTGGCACGCCATCTGCATAGTTGTTATGCCCTAAGGCATTATAGATAGCCTCACGAACAGCTTCACGGGGAAAGGGATAGGTTTCTACCCGTAAGTCATGCTGATAGCTGATGGTAGCCTTCAGATACTTTGTATAAATCAGGTCAATCACTTTGTCCGCAATATAGAATAGGGAGCCTTCCACAGTGTCTTGGTATTGTAGGTCCGCTCCTTCGCCGAACCTGCCAATTTTAATGTAGCTGCCTGTAGCGATTCGTCCGGGCTTGCGGTGAAAAAGCATCACGGCAGCCCGTTTCAGTTTTTCGTTTACCAATAAATCTAAATGGTCCAGCAATTCTATGTCGCTGATGTTTAAATCCTCTTTGGTCATACGCCCATTTCGTACGGCTTCACGGCGGAAAATCTCAAAACTTTCCCGGTCAAGATCATTTACAGTAATTCCTTCCACCGGTACTGCGTCCCACTTGTAGCCAGTTTTTTCCATTAGGAAGGCTGTCAGGGCATGGCCACTCAGGTGTTGTTTCGTGCTACCGCTGCGGATATGGTATTCGCCTTGATAATTGACCGGATAGCTACTGGGATTCACATTGATTTCAATGTATTCCTTCCCATCCTTTTGCAACAAGTTTACATCGGTAAGAATACCCATGGTGTTTCTTATTTTGTTGGGAATGTCTTCCATTAGCTTTTTGCTGTTGGCGACCCCAACCACCTGCCCATTGTCTTTAATACCAATATAGATGCGCCCTCCTTGAGCATTGGCAAAGCCGCATACCCATCTAAGGTACTCGTCCCTCCAGGATTCTTTATATTCAATATTTTGTGTTTCTGCCATGTTGCTCTCCTAAAACGATGAGAATGATTGTTTTTTGGGCTTTTCATTCCATAAGCTGCATTTACTTTTTGTTTTTTGCGAAAAACCACAAAAACAATATCACGACTAAAGACAAGAAAAGTATATCATTCATTCTTTAAAAGTACAATGAATTTAGAGACGTTGTTAAATGATGGCGAATTCTCATTCGTTTAGTTATTGGGTTCTATTTAAAACCTAGTCAACAAATTTTGATAGAGCACACTAAAGTTCGCAACTTTATTCAGGGCTATTATGCTAAAGCCACAGGAATTCCGCTATAATGTATGTTGTCAAGACATTCAAAAGGAGAAGAATGCCAATGGCTTAAAAAGGCGCTAACTATTTGGCTTGCCATTATTCAACTGCTCATCAAGTCTGCTTATAATATCCGCTGCCTCTTTTGCGTCCTCAGCGCTTACTCCGCTATGGAATACTAGGCGCACCATTTCGGTAAGCACCGGGCGGATATGTAAGCCCTGATTAAGGGCATCGGCGCAAAGTTGCTCAGGGGTGTATCCTGTATTAGCGGTGCTAATCATTACAATGTTGCTGTGTACGGGGGTTTGTACTTGCAGATGGCGCAGGTTGCCAAGGCGCTGTAGGAACAGTTGAGCGTGTTGGTTGTCTATTTCTGCGTTTGAAATATTATGTTTAAGCGCATACATGCCGGGCGCCGCTGCAACGCCTACTTGGCGCATGGTTCCGCCTAATAATTTTCGTGTTTCACGCAAGCGCTTTGAAAACTCAAAATCGCTTACTACTAGTGAGCCTATGGGCGCGCCTAAGCCCTTGGACAGGCAGAACATAATGCTGTCTGCATTTTTGCATAGACGGCTTACCGGGGTGCCGGTATAAGCCTGCGCATTAAAAATTCTAGCGCCGTCCAAATGCACAGGCACATTATACTCGTGCGCTGTATCGCAGAGCTTATCCGTTTCATCAGCATTAAGGCACAGACCGCCCCTAAAATTATGAGAGTTTTCAAGCAGCAATAAGGCGGGCTTGTGTTCCAAAATAAGCTTTTTTATACTGCCTAGACAGGGTGTGCCATGCTCTGTTACATCGTAAGATATAGGCACAAGCTGCCCAAATCGAGGGGAGAAAGCCGTCTTCTCTGACTTTACAATGTGCAGCAGCGGCTCCATCAATACCTTTTGCCCGGGCTCTGCCCATGTAAGCAGGGCTGATGTATTAGCCAAGGTACCTGTTGGAAAAAATACAGCCGCTTCCTTGCCGAACAATTCCGCCGCATAATCTTCCAATGCGTTGACGGTTGCGTCTTCCCCTCTGCCTATGGCGTTTGCCCTGCCGTCATCACCAAGCGGCGCAGACATAATAGTGTTGAGCATTTGAGTGCTTGGCAGGGTTACTGTATCGCTTCTTAAATCAATCATTTTTATTTCTCCTATTGTTTAAATTAAGAGCCCGACCATATGACCGGGCTCCCCAAAAATATTTTATAGTTACTTAGTCTTCAGAAATGCTGAAAGGTTTTACCTGACGCACTACGTCCATTACTGTACCATCGCGCGCCTCCACAATAGCCACAACGCGATCTTCAAACTGGATATCATCAGGCTGACCTACAATGCTATAAGCCTTATCACGTAGAGTATGGATATCAACATGTTCAATACCAGCAGCGTTCAGGTGTTTAATCAAATCCTGGCGCAAGGGATTCACAGCGATTCCGTGATCCGTTACCAGCACATCAATGGAATCGCCTGCTGTTGTTACAGTTACTACACGGTCACATACTGTTGGAATTCTACCTCTAACCAGTGGTGTTACAATAATGCAGCATTTGGCGCAGGCGGCAGTATCTGGGTGTCCACCGGCGGCGCCCCGCAAAACCCCATCAGAACCAGTTAGAACGTTCACATTAAAGTCAGTATCAATTTCTAGTGCTGATAGAATAACAAAGTCAAGTTTGTTAATAAACGCTCCTTTATTAAAAGGATTGGCATACTCCGATACGCTGATGTCAAAGTGCCTTGGGTCTGTTCCTAAAGATTCTATAGCGCCGAGGTCAAAATCCTGAACATCTGCGATACAGCCAACTAAACCTTCCTTCATCAAATTTACCATATGTGTAGAAACACCGCCAACAATCCAGCCTATCTTGATACCAAGCTCCTTGAGGTGTTCACGCAGGAAAATAGTCGTTGCAATAGAAGGACCACCAACGCCCGTTTGGAAAGAGAATCCGTCTACAAAGTAAGGCAATGCTCTCATTACCCGTACACAATCTTCCGCAATCATCAAATCCTTTGGGTTTGTAGTCATACGGGCAGCAGCGCTGGCAATTTTTTTGGGATTGCCAATCTCATTTACCTCTACCACATAATCAACATAGATGCCTTCAATGTGAGATGGTTTATTAGGAAATGGAACCAAGGTATCTGTAATTACAACAACCTGATCAGCATACATGACATCAATTTCCGCATAGGACAAACTACCGCAGTTGCTTTTTCCGCCTTTACCAGAAGCATTGCCATATGCATCGCAGCTTGGTGCGCCAACAAACGCAACATCGATGTGAATTTTGCCCTGTTCAATGGCACGGATTCGTCCGCCATGCGTTCGCAGAATTGCGATATCCTTAAGTTTTCCGTGCGACACAGCTTCACCAATGCGGTCTCTTATGCCGCTTGTTGTAAGACCGGTCACCACTCCTGTTTCTATGCAATCCGCCACAATAGGCGCCGCACTTCCGATTGATGAACAGGCTAGCTTCATGTCACGGAAGCCTAGCCGAACAATTTCCCGCATAACGGTTTCCACAATATAGTCACCATCGCGGAAGTGGTGATGAAACGATAGTGTCATACCGTCTTTTAGACCACAGGCTCGAATAGCTTCTTCTATGCTATTGAGCACTTTTTCTTCACTTCCCTGGTCTGCAACCTTTATCTTTGGACCGACCTTCTGAAACTCCGTACCGTTGTATGCATCCTTGCCTTGATATGGTTGCCATCCCTGTTCTATCAGTTCCCGGGGAATTTCCCGACCAACACTGTTTTTCATGCTATAAATCCCCCTTATAAAGACCAGAAGCCTTGGCTAGAGCGATGGTTCGTTCCGCTCCTTCCATAAAGGCGATATCCAACATCTTTCCATCCATTTGGAAGATGCCTATTCCCTTTTCCGCATTTTCGCGGATAGCAATCATGACACGCTCTGCTTCTTGAATTTCCTCTTGACTAGGCGCAAACACCTTGTGGACAATTTTGATTTGTCTTGGGTTTACGATGGACTTGCCGTCAAAACCCATATGCTTTATAAGTTGAGTCTCTTTTTCAAAGCCCTCCAAATCATCAAGGTCTGTGTAAACCGTATCAAAACACTGTACGCCCGCTGCTCTGGCTGACAGAACCATCAATCCCCTAGCAGTGAACATATCCACGCCACCGCCTTTCCCGGTTGTGCGCATACAACGTCGGAAGTCTCCTCCCGACAATGCGATACCAAACATTCTTGGAGAAGCTTTGCTAATCTCTAAAGCGTTTAGAACAGCAAGCGGGCTTTCCAATGCAGCCATCAACAGAACCGAGCCAATGGGGCGTCCAAACTCTTCCTCAGCAGCCGCTACTGCTGTTTCTACAGTATGCACATCCTGCGCGGATTCGCATTTGGCTATTCGAATACCATCTATTCCAGCTGCGACCGAAACCCGAATATCTTCCTGCCAATGCGGAGTATCTAGTGCGTTAATGCGAACCAACCGCTCAACGCCATGGTAGTCAATATTTTTGATGGCGTGGTATAGGGAAAAACGGGCGGAATCTTTTTGATTCTCAGCCACTGCGTCCTCTAGGTCAAAAATAAGGCTATCCGGCGCAAAGAGATATGAATCGCGAATTAGGTTTGGGCGTTGCGCGCTGAGAAACATCATGCTTCTGCGCAGTCGGTTTTTGCGGTCAGTTGAAATCACACATTATCCCTCCCCCATGGTATGTTTTCAGTAATACCGACTGAACGATATACCGCACTCTCCAATCGTGCCTTGAGCGTACAGTCTAACGCTCCCTGGTCAACAATGGTAACTTTCGCGTCTATTACGCCTAGGCGTTCCATTGTTTCTAAGGCGGTTTGCTTGATAGCTCGTCCAAACTGTCGAATGACCGGACTGGTGATTGACAATTGGATACCTTGTTCAGCAGGTTCTACTGTAACCATGACATCGCTGGATTCCAGCGTGCCAGCCATGGCTTTATGCTCTATTCTCATAGCAACTCACTCCCCTTACTATTATTTGCTATATGCTATGGTTGTTGAGTCTTCTGTTTTTTCGCATTAGAGCGTTTCCTGAGCATAGAGAACACCTGGAATACAGTGACCAATGCAAACAGTACAACAATACCCGTAAATATAGGTCTTTGGAAGAAGCTTCCTACATTGCCGTACATAAGTAAGCTACGCCGGAAGTAGTATTCCATATCTCCGCCCAGCACCATACCTAGTATGAGCGCTGAAATGTTAAAGCCGTATTTCTTAAAGAAATAGCCAAATGCTCCTGCTATAAACATGACTGTCAAATCAAACATATTGGATTGGTAGGCATAGGTACCGGTTAGCGCCAATACAAAGATTAAACTGCCAAGGATATAGTAAGGTACCTTTAGCACCTGAGCAAACACTTTTGCAACGTAGATGGAAACAACAACCATGACAATATTTGCCAGTATCATGGACATAAATGTAGCCGAGAGATACTCCGGCTGCGACCGCAAGAGCAGCGGTCCCATCTGAACACCATGAATGGACAGCGCAGTAAGCATCATAGCCGCGGCATTGCTGCCGGGTATGCCCATGGAGAGCAGTGGTACCATAGCTCCGCCGGTTGCAGCATTATTTGCCGTTTCAGAGGCGACGATACCATGCGGGTTTCCCTGTCCCATGGTTTCAGGCGACTTGTTTAACTTGGATTCAACTGAGTAAGACATGAAAGACGCAATTGTTGCACCCGCGCCGGGAATAATACCTACAACAGTTCCTATTACAGCGGAGCGAAGGGCAGTCCATTTTGTTTTCATGAAATCAGCAATACCCGTTACTTTAAATTTTCCCTCGACGGCATCCTTGGTCATGTCCTTGGTGTCTTCAGGGTTACGAATATTGTCCAAAATCTCCACCACCGCGAACATACCAATCATGAACGGTAGCGATTCAATTCCATCCAATAATTTTACCGTGCCAAAGGTAAAGCGTGCCACAGATGAAAACCTATCCTGACCAATGGTCGCAATCCATATTCCGATAAGCGCCGATACAAAGGTATTCAAAGGACGATCCGAATCTACAAAAGACAAGATTCCAATTCCCAGCGCGCAAACCGCAAACTGCTCGGGAGAGCTAAAACGAAGGGCAAGCTTCATCAGCGGTTGTGTTAGCATGAACATAACTACTGCTGAGAAAAGCCCGCCGAAGCCGGACGCTAACAATGCCAATGTAAGCGCTTTGCCCGCTTCGCCTCGTTTTGCCATGGGATAGCCGTCCAGCGTAGTAGGCGCGCTCGAAGGAGTACCGGGTATTTTAAACAATATTGCCGTAATCGAGCCGCCTGTTATGGAAGCACAGTATACTGCAGCCAAGAAAGAGATTGCGACGACCGGGTTCATAGAGTAAGTAAAACTAATACAAAGCACAATAGACATCGTGGCGCTCACTCCAGGTAGTGCGCCAAAGACAACGCCGAGGAGAACACCCATGGCAATTACTAAAAGGACTTCCAGCTGGAAAACCACCTGAATACCAGTCATTAACAGTTCCATTAATATACCCTCACTTTCTACTTGGCATCAGGCTAAATTAGGTATTCCAGCCAGATGCTGATTTTCTCAAGAAAGCCTATACCGCGCGGCGGATGGACATCTAAGCCCCAAACGAATACAGCCCATACCGCAATTGTTATTCCAATACTGGATAGGGCAATAACCGACACTTTTCTAGCGCCAATAAGCCAAGCCATGCCTGCAAAAAATATTACCGTTGACAGTGCATAGCCACCATAGGGCAACGCGATGATATAAAGCAAAAGCCATCCCAAAGCGAGCAACAGCTTCTGTACCCCAGGATCATTGAGTTTAAAAATTCCAAAACTGAACTTGCGCTCTTCTTTGGGAAGCGCTTTCCAGATTTGTGCGATTTTCACACATATAAGCACAATGACTGCACAAATCATTATCAGAGGCCAGTAACGGGCACCGCTATGCTCATCGACAATTTTAATATCAAAGGAGTAAGCGCCCATCACCACAAAGAATAGCAGCAGCAACACATTGAACAATAGTTCGCCCATAGTTAGTCTCCCTTCTAATTTTTACTAAAGCAAATTGTATACTGCCGGAATAAATCCGGCAGGGATATAACCGTTGGTTGTATTATTGGCTCAACTCTTGCGCTTTTTCATAGGTACTCTTTATAATACCGTCAAGCTGTTCCGAAGTCCAAACATAGTCATTTGTCATACCGTTTATACCTAGCCACTCAATCCATTCGGGGTCTTGCGCAGCTTTTTGTACCGCTTCAGCAAATGCAACTACAGCTTCATCCGGTGTGCCCTCAAGCGCAGTAAATACACGATAGTAGCCTAAAGTACTGTCAAATCCTAAATCCTTAGTGGTAGTAACATCAGGATACGCTTCGTTATGCTCGTCTGCCATAACAACGGTGGCAGTAAGATCGCCGCTGTCTACGTATGCACCTACGTCACTCCAGGTGTTAATGCAAACGTCGATGTCACCTGCAATAACTGAGATATAGCCTTCGGAAGAGCCGGATGTAATCCACTTCATCTTAATGCCAGCTTGCTGTTCAAATTCAGACAATATGGCGCCGCTGATGCCGTTGGGAGAGTCTACCGCTACAGTTACTTTGTCAGGGTTCTCACGGGCATATTCAATCAAACCTGCGGCATCTTCCCAAGGAGCGCCTTTGCGTGAGAACAGCATGCCCTCAGCCATAACAAGACCTGATACCGGAATGAGCACATCCATCAACTTAAAGCCTTCAAACAAGCCCTGAGCATCGGAAATGATAGCAGTGGGGGCAGTGAATTGGTAGGCATAACCATCATTGGTGGAATTGTAGCTCCAAGTATATCCGGAAACGCCAACCGTTCCACTCTTGTTAATTATGGATACAGTAGTGCCCAGTTCTTTTTCCAGATAGGTTTTGAATTTGCGAATGGTAGTGTCCAAACCGCCGCCTTCAGAGGCAGGAACCATTATTTCTACTCGACGGTTCCACTTCCATTCGGGAGCTTCTGCCAATGCGCTGAGGGATATGCCGCTTAGAAGCACAATGCAGAGTACAAAGGATAGAATTCGGGTCATTTTTTTCATAGATACTTCCTCCTATTATTTTTCCTCATTATAGAGGTATATTCAACATGACCAATGGTGCATGTTGTTGACATCCATATAAATCATCATCCAGAAAGTCACCGGATGGTACTGCGCGGGGGTAAGAGAATTTTACAGCATTGGCTAAAGGCAATTCATAGCGCTGCATTTTGTCTTTTTGTATACCATACAGTTGGGCAATAGCCTCTTTATCTAAGGCGCCGGTCGCCAGAACTGCTTTATAGCTTTCAGCATCCGGGAAAATAACATCCAGCGTAATGGTGAAAGGACCTGCGTTTTTGGAGCGAATAAGCTTGGCGATTTGATATAACTTCTTCACAGTTCTTCCTCCTCAAAGCTCATGGTAAGATATTCTTGCGGTTTCCAGCGGATCATCCAAAGACAACACGTGATTTAGGCAGAAGCTGAAGGTTTTCCCCCCGTTCTGGGTTTCCAGTGTAGGGGGCGAGAAAGGAAAGGCGGTCTGACTCTGTGCGCCTTGCCAGTCTCGGATGGGGACATGAAGCGCTGTGTGCCAAACATTGCTTATGATACCGTTTGCCTGCTCGGGTGTAGCAGCAATCACATCAAACATCAAGCCGAGCGCATTATCTCCAACTTGCTCTGGATCGCCAAAAACCATATACCTTAGTCGATAATCTGTATCGTTCAAGCCCATGCCGCGTGCAATCTTCGACTTTGTTTGCTTAATAGTATCATCAATCCACGCGGAAAACTGTTTTAAAATCAGAGGATCCCGTACACCGCAAATAGCTACGCGGCGGTATCCTTCAAAACGCACACCTTCCAATTTTACTGTGTAAGGGATTCGGGTCATGGTTGTGTTAGTTATTCTAACAGTTCGATCGTCTTCTGCTGTATAAACTGCATCTTTTGTATGGATTTTTCTGCCAGGCTCAATTAGATTAAACGGATCTGCATTTTCATACAAGGTATGAGATACAACTGAAACGGGAGAAGCCTGCATCTGGGGGTTTCCCGGCGCAATGCTTGCAGAATCCTCCCGAATCCAGGCTAACATACTGCCGTGTTTCACTTCAAATACACTGGCGAGGGAACCGCACTCTAAAACCTTGGCGGCGTGCCAGGCAAAAGCATTGTCTAATCCGGCGAGTGCAGGTACCGCAGTAAAAATCGAAGTGTCTGTTGTACGACCTGCAATAATTACCTGGGCACCTTCACGCAGCGCTTGCATAAAAGGCTCAGGTCCAACAGCTGACACGCATCGAACAACTTTGCTGATTTCTTCCCGAGTAAGCGGCTCAGCGCCAGGCAATGGTAGTATCTTACCATCTTCCCAATATGACATTAGCATATCTTGGGGGATTTCTGTTTTTATGACCGCTAGTTTAAACCGCAGCTTTTGTTCTGAGGCGATTTCCCGTACAATGTCTACCATCCAGTCTACATTAGCATCTGCCCCGGCAGTACCTGCGGAACCTACCAACACGGGAATGCTACGAGCAATGCCTTCAGTAATCATGAGTGTTAGATCGCGTTTTGCCGCAGATCTGTTCATACGGGCAACGCCTGCGCCAAGATAGTAGGGACCTGAGTCGGTCGTGCCGGAGTCACAACCGATCATGGCAGGGTTAGCTTCCAACGCATGATAAAAGGCTTCTTCATCAAAGGTTGATCCTAGCATACCGGCTGCCGCCATAATACATATTGTGCGCTTCTCACTCATCGCTTAACCTCCTTAGGGAGACAGGAAAACAGGATATATTTATAATATATGGCTATATTAACAATATTAATATAATAATACCTTTCATTATTGTTTTACACAAGAAGAAGTTTTCTATATAATATATAAAGAGTATTTATAACGGGGGGATATATATGGAACTTTTGGATTGGCTGGTACTGCAGGAGATTTACCGGCAAAAATCACTATCCAGCGCGGCAGAAGAGCTGTTTCTTTCGCAACCGGCTATCACTTATCGGGTTAATAAAATGGAAGAAGAGTTCGGGCAAACATTGTTTGTCCGTTCACGGCAGGGAACAACATTAACTGAAGCAGGCATGAAACTGCTTAGTTTCGCTACGCGTATGATTCAATTTGATAGAGAGATGCGAGATTCTATGACGGGGGAAGCCTCGGCTAAACGAATGGAAATAGAGGTAGGTACGACAGGCAACTTCTTTAATCAATATCATGTGAAGCAGGTTAAAGCCTTTCAGGATATGTATCCGGATATTCATCTGCACATTAAAGTTGAAAACTCCAGCAGGTTATATAAACAGATTAAAGACGGCAATCTTATGGTGGGTGTATTGCGTGAAACGGAAATGAGCCATTGGAATGAAGAGTATTTCATGATATTCAATGATGCTTTGCAAATTGTCGCAGCTCAGCCCATTACGGAAGAGTATCTAATGAGTGCGCCAATGATTCGTAACCTGATAAACCCTTATCTAGCTAATATTGTAAGTGAATGGATTATGAGCATGTACGAGCGCTTACCCGTTAAAAGCTATATTGATATTACCGGTGACTCCAGAAATGTGGTGGCAATGATTAAAGCAGGTCTAGGTTGGGGTGTTCTGACAGAAAGCCGACTGCAATCAATGGACAATTTATTTTTGAAACCCATTCATAAAACTGATGGTACACCATACCGCCTAAACACATACTTTGTTTATCGCAAGGAAGCCTATCAATATGCAGCTTATTCCACGTATATTGATCATTTCTGTGCATACTTTACACAACAAAGACTCAAGCCTATACACGAATAGTATACAACATTAAGTGATGCTGTAATTAGCCTAACCGATTTTATGACATATATTTCATGTGGATAGAAATGGTAATAGAGCTTTGCGTACATGGCATACTTATGATTAATACTTATCTCAGCCTAAATCAGCTTTATCTTGCGCGCCTTTTCGGTAAGCACGGGGCGGATATGTAAGCCCTCCCGCAATGCATCAACACACAATTGTTCAGGGATTTATTCTATATGTTTTGCCCCTTAACAATACCGGCTCAAAAGCTGCACTGCCTGATATAAGTAATGCAGAACAAAATTTTTCCCTCGCTGCAGTGTTAAGGTGATTTCATATGCCTGTACGCTATCTTCTTCAGTGAGTATAAGCTCATCAATCAACGCAAGTGCGGGTATTTTTGGGTAGGAAAGTGCGGGGTCATTCTTGTATATGTTTCCGGTTGTAAAGTTAAGGGGCACTAGCAGACGACCAAGCTTTAGCAGGCATTCGTTTTTCTGCGCGGCGTCCGCATCGCAATCATAAAAGGTTTGCAATTTGGCTTGCAGCTGCTCTGCAAGCGACAGGCAGTCGCTAATGTCAAAACGCTTACCAGCCTTTTTCTGCCATGCAGCTAACGCAGAAGCAATCTCCTGTGCGGTTTTCCTGAAATCTAGAGGATACACATCCGCGGTAAGAAATGTAAAAAGGAAAGCTGTAAATATTTTGGCATCGCGCAGCAATATGTCAGGGTCTACCTGCTCTATGGTGTCGTCTTCAGTGTGCCACCACCAGCCCAAATCTGAGTTGCCTTTGCCTAGGGTAAGATTGCCATTTTCATCAGCAATATAAGGCTGCTTGGAAAAGGAAGCGAAGGCGCTTGAAACCCCGGCAATCCAGAAGGATTGGTCGGCGTTACGCAGGTAGCGGGTGCCGACAAAGTCTATACCCGTTTGCTCTTTTATTATGCTGGCGGCAAGGGGTTTGGTTTCGGGCATCATGGCGCCTCGGGTTATATCTGTTGCCCCACGCCCGCCTATACTGTCCGCGTTTATATTTACAATACAGTTGTTGTGCAGGTCCAGCCAATGTGTATCCGCATACCATGCGGAGCCTGCGTAGCGCCCTTGAGAATGTCCGGAAAAGAACACTATGCGCAGGTTCGCCTTGAGAGTTGCTGCCTTTTCCTTAGCGATACGGGCTATTTCCAGCTGCATAGCGTTTACCGTGCCGTTGTCTATTGCGCCGTAGTACCAAGAGTCCACATGCCCTGTAAGCATAACAAACTTATCTGTGGGCTTAGGGGCTTTTATCTCGGCAGAAAGGGTGGGTATCTGCCGCCAGCCGGCATCCATAGTTGTGGTAATACGGGCGTGTATAGGCTGTACGCCCGCCTGCGCTGTAACCGTCTGCCACTCCGTTTGCGCTACAGATACCAGAGGGATTTTTGGCAGGTATTGCTTGTCTTCGGGGGTAGGGCTGCCCCATGCGGCGGATGGAATACACTCCCGCACGGGTTCTTCCTGTACGAAAATCATCCCTATGGCGCCGGCGGCCTCGCCTGCTGCAAGTTTTGCATATACCGCCCTGCCCGGCATTGCGACAATTTTTCCCTTAAGGTTCTGACTGGCAGTAATTGTATCGCAGTATATAACCTCACCTTCCACTCCATTGGAATCGGTAGCCGCGCTCATGGAATGTGTACGGGAATATATAAGCTCGCCATTGATGATTAGGGTACTTGCCTTGGGAATGCTTATGTATGCGGCATGGGTACTATACTTTACCTCACAACCTAAGCCTTGAAGGGTATCTCTAATATAGTCAAAAGCCTTGCGCTCCTGCTTGGTGCCGGCGTGGCGCTCGTATGAGGCAATTACCTTTAGGTGTCGCATCATGTTTTCTATGGATAAAGACGATAGATAGCTGTTCATTATATATTTTCACTCTCATTCATAAATATGTTGACAATAAATATCCGGGCATGCGTTGCATGCCCGGAGCGTAATTTTAGATTATTCGTATACGACTACATTCTTATACTGATGGGCTCCAATGGGACTCATTACAAACCCGTCAACATTGTTGCTAAGACCCACGAGGTTCTGCTCGTAGTACAGGGTTAACCAAGGCTTGTCGCTTGCCATTAGATCTAGGAATTTATCATAGATAGCCGCGCGCTCTGCGTCGTCAAAAGCTGCCCTTGCTTTTTCTCTTAGCTTATCTACCTCTTCGTTGAAGTAGGTGGTGCCGTAGGCATCGGTAGCCAGTTTGGTGATGGCAAAGTCCAAGTCGCCGGCGAGATTGTTATAGAAACTTATGCGCATTTCAATTTCTTCGCCGTCATACACTTTCTGGTTTAGGGTGTTGTTTTCCAGCGTTACGATATCTGCCTCTATGCCTATGTCATACAGTTGAGATTGCAGGATTTGCGCTATTTCAACATATACTTGGCCTTCCTGCGTGTACAGCCCTAATTTAAAGCCATCCGGATAACCTGCCTCGCTAAGCAATTGCTTTGCCTTTTCAGGGTTGAACTCAACTATGTCTTTTTCGGCGTTGTAGCCATTTGTGTTGGGGGTGCAGTACAGGCTGCCGCTCTGACCAAAGCCGTATACTACAGCTTCCATAAGCTCATCCTTGTCAATGGCGTATTCCAGCGCGCGGCGTACGGCGGGGTTGCCTATTGGTCCTACTGAGTTTGCCTTGTAGTAAACTACTGAGAAGCGCTGACCAACCTCATGTAGTAATGTTAGGTTAGGCTCGTCCAACATGCGTTTGGCGTCGTTGGCTCTTATGTCATAGCCTACATCTATTTCGCCGGTTTCAAGCATTATGGAGCGCTGGGAACCTTCGGGTACTACACGCATTACTAGGTTTTGAGTTTTAGCTTTTTCGCCCCAATAGTTTTCATTGGCGGTAAGGGTGATGGATTCAGACTCACTCCACTCAACAAATTTGTAGGGACCGGTACCTACCGGATTGCGACCAAAGGCTTCGCCGGATTCTTCCACGGCCTTTTTGCTAACTATGGTGCAGCAGGGGATGGTTAGGGTAATCATAAGCTGAGAGTAGGGAATCTTCATATGCATGATAAAGTTAAGCTCATCCACTACTTCAACAGACTCGAGAAAAGACACATAGGTAGACACAATCTTGCTGTTTACCATGCGCTCGAAAGAAAACTTTACATCTTCGCTGGTCAATTTTTCACCGTTATGGAAGAACACATCATCGCGCAGCGTAAAGCGGAAGGATTTATCATCAATCTGCTCCCACTCGGTGGCAAGGGCGGGTACAACCTTGCCATCGGCATCTAAGGCGACTAATCCTTCATAGATGTTGGAGTATACACCGAACGAACGAATATTTACGATTGCGTGCGGGTCTAGGGATGTTGCGTCAGCGCTTTGCGCGAACACGATGGTGTCTTTGGTTTTCCTGTCCTGAGCGGTTGTCGTGCCAATAACAGACAACATTAAGAGCAACGACAGGAAAAAACATAGCATTTTTTTCATGGGTATCCTCCTTTTAAATTATAAACCTTTTTGAAAGGTTTGTTACGAAAACAGATGACACATTACAAGGTGTCCGGGCTCAATTTTTTTTATCTCAGGCGACACATTGGAGCATTCCTCCTTGGCATATAGGCAGCGCTTGGCAAACCGGCAGCCCTCGCCAATATTGATGGGGGAAGTAATCTCGCCCGTTAGCGCGACGCGTTTCATGGGTATGTTAGGGTCCGGCACGGGAATAGCTGAAAGCAGCGCTTGAGTGTAGGGGTGCAGCGGGTTTTCGAATATCTGCGATGGCGTACCCAGCTCCACCATCTGCCCCAGATACATTACCAAGATTTTGTTAGACAGGTGCTTAACGACAGAAAGGTCGTGGGTGATGAACATGTATGTAAGGCCAAACTGCTCCTGCAAATCCTGCATAAGGTTTAGAATTTGCGCTTGGATTGATACATCCAGCGCGGAAACGGGTTCATCGCAAACGATAAACTTAGGGTTTAGTACCAATGCCCGGGCAATACCTATACGTTGGCGGCGGCCGCCATCAAGCTCATGCGGGTAACTATTGACTAGGCGCCTTGCCAGCCCTACTAAGTCCATCATTTCAAGTACTTTTTGATTAATCTCATGTTTCTGGGAGGATTTGTACCTCTTCTGAATAAGCAAAGGAGCTGCGATAGCTTGGCTAACCGACATACGGGGGTTGAGCGATTCATACGGGTCCTGAAAGATAATCTGCATTTTGTTTCGCAGCTGTTTCATCTCGGCGGGGGGCAGTTTGGTGATGTTAGTGCCGTCAAAGTAAATTTCACCACTAGTGGGCTCATGCAAGCGCAATATGGCGCGCCCCAGCGTGGATTTACCGCAGCCGGATTCCCCCACAACGCCCAATGTTTCGCCTGTTTTGATTTCAAACGAAATATTGGATACAGCGCTTAGCACGCCGGACGCTGTGTAGAAGTTCTTAGTTAGGTTTTTAACTTTTAATATAGTGTTAGACAAAACGCCACCCCCCTAAATTGAGTCATACAGGTAGCACCGCACATGATGCTCCGGAGATACTTCTTTTAGCTCTGGTTTACTTTTAAGGCAAATAGCCATCATTTGCGGGCAGCGGTCGGCAAACTTACACCCTTGCGGTTTTTGCGTTGGGTCCGGCATAAGCCCTGAAATAGGTATAAGCCGCGTTACATTTACATTTATCTTGGGGATTGAGTTGAAAAGCCCTTTGGTATAGGGGTGCTTCATGCCCGAGAATATCTCCTTAACACTGGCTGATTCTACGATTTCACCAGCGTACATAACGGATACATGCTCACAGTTTTGCGCCACAACGCCTAGGTCATGGGTGATTAGCAGCATTGAGGTGTTAAGCTTCTGGCGCAGTTCTTTTATGGTTTCAAGCACCTGCGCTTGTATGGTTACATCCAGCGCCGTGGTAGGTTCATCCGCGATAAGTACCTTGGGGTTACACACTAGCGCAATGGCAATTACTACACGCTGTTTCATGCCGCCGGAAAACTGGTGAGGATACTCTTCCGCACGGTCTGCAGGTATACCTACCATTTCCAGAATTTCGCCTACTTTCTGCTGGACTTCACTCTTGCTTAGTTCCCCGTGTACCTCTATTGCTTCGGCAATCTGCTCACCTACTGTTAATACGGGGTTTAGTGAGGTCATAGGGTCTTGAAATACCATAGCAATTTGCTCGCCGCGTATATTGCGGATTGCTGCCATGTCTTCCTTAAGCAGGTCTTTGCCTTGGTAGTATACTTCGCCGGATATTACTCGTGCGGTTCGTTCGGGCAGCAGTCGCATAACGCTTTTGGCAAGGGTTGTTTTGCCGGCGCCTGTTTCGCCCACCAGACCGTGGGACGAACCTTCCTTTATGAGCAAGTCCACCTGATCCAGCGCATAAACAAGCCCGTCATCTGTCTGGTAGTTTACGCTTAGGTTTTTAATAATTAAATCGCTATTCATATGCGTTATCCTCTAATTCTTGAGCTTGGGGTCCATGGCATCTCGCAGACCATCACCCGCTAGGTTAAGCGAAAGGACGGTTATCATTATTACCAGACCCGGTATAACGGAGATATGCCACGCATCGCGCATGTAGGTGCGTGCGGAGCTTAAGATAGAACCCCACTCGGGCGTGGGAGGCTGAACGCCGATACCTAGGAAGGACAAGCCGGCAATGTTGAGAATGGCAGTACCAACGCTTAGTGATGCCTGTACAATGATTGGCGCCATAGCGTTGGGCAACACATACTTAACAATGATAGTGGCGTTGCTTGCGCCTAGGGCGCGGGTGGCTTCGATGTATTCTTTGTCTTTTACCGTCATTACAGAGGCGCGCACAATGCGAGCTAGGCGCGGCGCCTGCGGTATGGCGATTGCAAGCAGTAGGTTGGATGTGCTTGTGCCAAGAGCCGCGACAACGGCAACCGCCATAACCATTGAGGGAATTGCGAGGAACACATCCATAATACGCATTATTATATTATCTACATGCTTACCGTAGTAACCGGCTATGGCGCCAAAGGTTCCTCCCAGGAACAGCGCTATCATGATAGAGATAAGACCTATGAAAAGCGAATATCGTGTGCCCCATATAACACGGAACAGTATGTCTCGACCAAACTCATCGCAGCCAAAAGGGTGCTGCCAGCTGGGCGGGTCTAGCTTGTTGCGCAGGTTTTGCTTGATTACATAGTTGTTGTATATTTCTGGATTACTTATATCTAGTACAATTGTTACCAGTGATACCAAAACCAGAAAGAGTATGAACATCAAGCCAAAGAGCGCGGGCTTGCTTTTCTTGAAACGACGAATAATTTCCGACCATGCGCTTCTTGCCTTATTCTGTCCGTTGGCTTTATTTTCGATTGCTTTACTCATTTTTAGTTACCCCCGACCTTTTGTATTGCGCCTTGATTCGAGGATCGATAAAGGCGTATAGTATGTCAACCAGCAAGTTGACTATTGAAAACATAATTGCCAAGGTAACCACACAACCAAGAACGCTGGGTATATCCTGCGTCTTTATGGATTCAACCACAAAGCGCCCAACGCCCGGCCATGAGAAAACGGTTTCTGTAAGCACGGAACCGCCCAGCAATACGCCGAAGTTAAGACCAACCACGGTTACAACCGGTATCAGGGCGTTTCTAAGCATATGCCGTGATGTGATTATCCTGTCATCAAGCCCCTTAGCTTTGGCAGTGTCAACATAATCCTGCCGCATTACCTCCAGCATACTTGAGCGTGTTGTGCGCGCGTTGTTGGCTGCGCCGCGGATACCTATGGTAATGGAGGGCAAAACTAGGCTGCGCGCCAGATCAACAAAGCCTTTACCCATGCCTGCGGAGGGGAACCACCGCAAGTTTAGGCTGAAAATCATGACCATAATCAAACCGTACCAGAAGGCGGGAGCCGCTGCCGCAAACAGCGTTATTACCATGGTTACATTGTCAAATGTGCTGTACTGTCGCTTTGCGGTAGCCACGCCTATTGGAATGCCAATCAATGAAAATAATACGCCACATGAAGCCAACAGAATGGTATTGGGCAGCCTATCGCCAATTTGCGTTGCAACAGACACCTTGTTGCGATAGGATACGCCCATATCACCTTTAAGGAGATTCAGCACATAACGAAAGTAGCGTACCATGAACGGGTCGTCCAAACCCATCTCTTTTCTAAGCTCCGCTAATGTTTCTTCCGTTGCGCTGTCACCCAAGATAACCTTCGCCGGGTCAATAGGCGACATATCCATAATAGCGTACACAACAAGGATAACGCCGAGTATGACGAGAATCATCATCAGGCTTCGTTTGAAGATATACCGCGACATTAGTTTATCACTTCCTTTTGCAGCGTATTTTTTTCTTGTTCATAGTCTTGATAGATTTCCTCCCATAGCCCATCTATCTGAATTATGTCCAGAGCGGCGCCTGCCAGCACCTGCGCACCTACAATCATCGCTTCCGTTGCCGCCTCCGACTTGCCCGCGTCTAAAAACCCTTGGGAATGGGATGGCGTGCCTTCAGGAACAAAAGCCACCCGTATACAGGAGCCGGGAATCAGCTGCATTATATTACCAAAGTCTGTAGAACCCGTGCGCTCTCGTGGCGGGCGTATGGTGGGGGCGTTAATGGCTTTGGCGTTATCCACAAGCACTTGGTTGAGCCTGCGGGATGGAATTTTGTTGGCTACCTGTTTTTTTATTGTGACGGTATGCTTGGTACCCATCATAAGCGCCGCGCCCTCCATAATATTATGGAAGCGCGCTAGTACAGCGTCAAGCGTTAATACATTATTGGAACGGATGGAAAACAGCGCTTTAGCATAATCGGGCACTACATTTACGGGCTGGTCGCTTGAAGAGCGGATGGCGTAGTGTATGCGTACATCATCCGGAATATGCTCACGCAGAAATTCTACCCCCTGAAAGGCGATAAGCAGGGAATCTAGGGCGCTGCGCCCCATTTCGGGCTGGATTGCCGCGTGGGAGCTTGTGCCGAAGAACTCCACCTCTACTAAATAGTTTGCTAGGGATTTTACATCAACAGTGGTTGTGGCGCCGCCATGCATCATGAGGGCGACATCTATATCTTGGAAGCAGCCGCCTTTTAACATAATAATTTTGCCGCTTACGGTTTCCTCGGCAGGCGTACCGTATACAACAAGCTTAAAGGGCTTTGAAATATCGGAGCGTTTTATTGAGTTTGCCGCCGCTAGTATGCAAGGCCCCTGCAGGTGGTGAGCGCAGGCGTGACCCATCTTGTCCAGCGCGTCATACTCGCACAAAAGACCAATTGAAAGACCGTCCTCTCCTTGCTGATACACTGCGCGAAAGGCGGTAGGCAGACCTCCTACGCCGCGCTCAATAGCAAAGCCTTCCTGCTCAAGCCAATCGCACAGCAGGGCGCTAGCCTGATATTCATTAAGACCGGTCTCGGGGTTGTCGAAAATCTTGTCGGACATTTCCTTTAAGTTGGAGCCTATAGAACGGATATACGCGAAAGCAGCATTTTTCATTTTATCACCTAATAAAAAAGATTCATGGATACAAACAACAGATATTAGATGAATAATTATAGCATTAATAAACTGCTTTTTTCAATCCAAAAATCAAATATCGGTATAAGATAAGTTTATTCTAATATGAAGCTGTTGATATTTAGAGGCTGTATTGGGGCTAGGGATATAGTGGCGCGGAAGGAATCAGCGCATAATTATTCGGTTTGAGTTATATACTGTGCGCAGCGTATCAATAAGCCCTTTCATGGGAGCGGATAGGGGCGTATCCTTGCACCAAGCTACGACTACTTTTTCCTTAATGTGGTTATTAACAATGTAGTAATAGACAACCTTTTGATTGCTTGAATTGCGAACATAGCTTTCCCGCGTGAAGGCCAAGCCCAAGTTTTCGCTGGCAAATTGTACAGCGGTTTCAATGTTTCGTATGCCTATGGTACGCATTGGCTTGATTTTCGCGTTGTTAAAAATTTTGTCTATTATTACGCGAATGCTTTGATCTGGTTGCTGGAGAATAAAAGTCTGGTCGCTGCAATGGGCAATATCAATGCTGGGGTATGCGCTGCCATCCGTATGCTGAGCGTATTGGTTTAGCGGGTTATCTCTGGACATGGCTAGCAGAATCCTATCTTCGCCCAGCACTGCATACTCATAGGTTTTTGGCAGAGTGGCAACCGTAACTACAGCCATGTCAATTTCGTGGCAATTTAGCGCCTCCATAAGAGCTTCTCCGGTGCCTTCGGTAATTTCTAATAAGGTTTCGGGGAACATATTCATAAACTGCCGCCAGGCTTTGGGTAACAGAAAGGAAGCGCGCCGCTGTTGAATGCCTATATGTATGCGGCTGGTTTGCTGGTTTAGGAGTTCTTGCATGTCCAGATTAAAGCTATCCTTTAACTTGAGCATTTCTGTTGCGTAGCGCACATAAATCTGCCCGGCGCTGGTTATTAGCATACCTTTGTTTGTGCGTTCAAACAGCTTGACACCCAGTTCACTTTCAACACCGCTGAGAAAAGCGCTAAGTGCAGGTTGGGAGATAAACAACCGTTCAGATGCCTTTGTTATATTGCCATACTTGGCTAAGGTGCAGATATATAGTTGCTCTTTCAGATTCATTAAGCAGTGCCTCCATTAAGCATTAAAGGATACGATGAACACTTCGCCAATGCGTAAATTAAGGGGAATAGCTGCGTATAATTCTTTGCTATTGAATAGCTTTTTAAATAACGCAGCTATCTGCAAGGGCGAATTGCCCATAATGTATACTGTATTTAGTTAACAGTCAACCGCTCATCAAGCCTGCTTATTATCTCCGCTGCTTCTTTCGCGTCATCAGCGCTTACTCCGCTATGGAATACTAGGCGCACCATTTCGGTAAGCACGGGGCGGATTTGTAAGCCTTCCGCTTTGGCGTCGGCGCAAAGTTGCTCAGGGGTGTATGCTGTATTAGCGGTGCTAATCATTACAATATTGCTGTGTACAGGGGTTTGTACTTGCAGATGGCGCAGGTTTCCAAGGCGCTGTAGGAACAGTTGAGCATGTTGGTTGTCTATTTCTGCGTTTGAAATGTTATGTTTAAGCGCATATATGCCGGGCGCCGCTGCAACGCCTACTTGGCGCATGGTTCCGCCTAAAAGCTTTCGTGTCTCACGCAAGCGCTTTGAAAACTCAAAATCGCTTACTACTAGTGAGCCTATGGGTGCGCCCAAACCCTTGGATAGGCAGAACATGAGGCTGTCCGCATTTTTGCATAGCCGGCTTACAGGGGTTCCGGTATAAGCCTGCGCATTAAAAACTCTAGCGCCGTCCAAATGCACAGGCACATTATACTCGTGCGCTGTATCGCAAAGCTTATCCATTTCATCAGCGCTCAAACACAGACCGCCCCTAAAATTGTGAGAGTTTTCAAGCAGCAATAAGGCTGGCTGATGTTCTGTTATAAGCTTTTCTATACTGTCGGCACAAGGTGTGCCACGCTCTGTTACATCGTAAGATATAGGCACAAGCTGCCCAAAACGGGGGGAGAAAGCCGTCTTTTCTGATTTCACAATGTGAAGTAGCGGCTCCATCAATACCTTTTGATTAGACTCTGCCCATGTAAGCAGGGCTGATGTATTAGCCAAGGTGCCTGTTGGGAAAAACACAGCCGCTTCCTTGCCGAATAATTCCGCCGCGTAATCTTCCAATGCGTTGACGGTTGCGTCTTCCCCTCTGCCTATGGCGTTTGCCCGCCCGTCATCCCCAAGCGGCGCAGACATAATAGCGTTTAGCATTTGAGCGCTTGGCAGGGTTACTGTATCACTTCTTAAATCAATCATTTTTATTTCTCCTATCTTTATTATGAAGAGTTGGGGCACAAGACATATTGTGCGCATATCGCCTATCTCTTAAAAGGTTATGGGGATATAGCTTATGTTTATTATATATGACTATGTAGAATAATAGCATTCAATATTATTTTATGCAAGAAGTTTTCTGTGTAAAGAGCATTTATAACGGCAGTAAATTTCCAAAGTAAATGCAACAATGGCATTTAGAAGCGGCATTTAC
>JAAYRU010000002.1 GCA_012518615.1 Christensenellaceae bacterium
AGCAAATACCCATAAAAAGCGCCGTGAGCTAGCGCATAAAGAAGCCAAGTTTTATGAAGAGAAGTTAAAGGAAGAGATAAACTGTGATCGTGCTAGCCATGGTAAGAAACCATTTAAGGATAAGGACGATAAAACAGATGATGATTCAGGAAGTAGTGAAGTAAAAGAAATCAAGGTAAGTACTACAGATCCAGAAAGTGGTTGGTTCCACAAGGGAGAACACAAACAAGTATTTGCCTATGGAGTAAGCACCGCTTCTGATAAGCATGGTTGGATTCTAGGCTACGATGTAAACCCCGGAAACAAACACGACAGCACAACATTTTTAGGATTATTCAACAAACTTCAAGACATGGATATAAAAACGCTAATAGGAGATTCCGCATACAAGACACCAGCCATTGCTAAGTTTCTAATAGATGCAGATATTACACCAGTGTTTCCCTATACTCGTCCAAAGACCAAGGAAGGTTTTTTCAGGAAGCATGAGTATGTATATGATGAATATTTTGACTGCTATCTCTGCCCAAACAATAAAGTATTAAAGTACAGTACGACTAATAGAAGTGGCTATCGTGAATACAAGAGTAATCCGAAAGTATGCATAAACTGTCCCCATCTATCTCGCTGCACGAACAGCGCCAACCACACCAAAGTTATTACACGTCACATATGGTCAGATTATATCGAAACTTGCGAAGATATCCGACATACCATAGGGATGAAAGTTTTGTATAAGAAACGAAAAGAGACAATTGAACGAGTATTCGGCACAGCAAAAGAATACCACGGATTCAGGTACACACAGATGTACGGAAAAGCTCGTATGGAAATGAAGGCAGGGCTTACATTCGCTTGCATGAACCTCAAAAAATTAGCCAAGCTGCTTAAAGATAAGGGAAAACTAGACGGAACAACACCAAACAATACGCCTTTATCTCGCTTTTTGCGCTTGAATGCTAAAAAAATTATAAATTACCTAAATTGCATTAAAAATATATTTTTATACAAAAGCAAAACGGTTCTAGCTTAATCGCTAAAACCGATTTGTCTACGGTCTGAGGCGCCTTAAGTCGCCTATTTAATAAATAATATGCAAGGAGAAGAAATATGGAATCAGGAAAAGTAATGGACGCCTATCTTGAGGAAGTGATGGGCATTATCAACGCTATTCACAGCGAGGAAAAAGAAGCAATACTAACCGCCGCCAGAATGATGGCGGAACAGGTAAAACAGGATAGGCTAATACATGTGTTCGGTCCTGGGGGACATTCAAACCTTGGCGCTATGGAAATATTCTTCCGTGCAGGCGGGCTTATGCATATCAACGCCATATTAAACCAGGAAACCATGCTAAACAACGGTGCGCTTAAATCCATGAATGTAGAGCGCCTACCCGGCTATGGAAGAATTATTATTGAAGATTACGGCTTAGGCAAGGAGGACCTGCTTATAGTTGTAAATGCGTACGGAATAAACTCCGCTACTATCGATGCTGCTCTTACCGCAAAGGAAAACGGGGCAAAGCTTATAGGCGTATGCTCATTTGAACATGCTATCAATACTCCACCGGACCATGTGGCACGCCACCCCTCAAAGAAAAATTTGCAGGATATTGTAGACTGCGCCGTTGACTGCAAAATAAAGGTTGGCGACGCAGTAATAAAGCTTGAAAACTTCGAGCAGAAAATAGGTGCGCTATCTACATTTGCCAACGCCTATGTGCTTAACTGCATGGTGATTGAGTGCATAAACATGCTGGTAAACGAAAACATAAAGCCCCCCGTTTGGATGAGCGGAAACGCCACGGGCGGCGATGCATGGAACCAGCAGTTTATAGACCGCTTTAAGGACCGTATAAGGGTTCTGTAATAGTATAAGATAGCCATGTTTTTTTATATGCATGGCTATCTTTTTATTGTTACTTCTTTCATGTTTTTAAGAGAACTATTTTCTAGCGCGCTGCTTCATGCAGTGCGTTTTTTACTTCATTCAGCAATGCTTGAGGGGCATTTTCAGAGAAAGGAGATACTTCAACCTCATAGCCCCCTTGCTTATAAGCTTCTTCTGTAGGCAGATAGCCAGAGTATCCCCCTGCATAGCCTATTATTACAGCTTTAAGCCCTAGGCTTTTTGCGTATTTCTTTATTTCTATACCTATTTCACAGAACATCTCAAGCGGAAATGTAATAAACACAAATTCGCCCATACTAATTAGAGATACCTTTATACTGCAGTGGGTATCACACCCCACATTTGCTATATTATCCATAATGCATTTTAGATATATTATTTCAAGCTCTATTTTTCTTTTTTCTTCTGTCGTGTTGTTTTGATATAAAGCTTCGCTTTTTTCGTCTATTTTGGCTGCTATATCCTGCAAGCTGGGTAGACCGCTCTTTAGAGGCAATAATATATCTTTTTCTATAACATCTATATTATGCGCTGGTGTGTATGCACCCTTGGAAATAATATCAATTGTTTTTTTGCTTATACTGTTTGCTATTTCCTCAGCTTTTTCATAGCTTCTAAAGCTCATATTTACACCAAGCGCGCTGTCATCACTGGAATAGCCTATGTTTATATCCCCAGCAGCGCCGTTTGTAAACAGCACCACGGCGCCACTATATTTTTGCCGCAATGCGCTATATATATACGCAGGGTAGTCGGCGGATATTTTATTGTTGTTAGCGTCAAGCACTGTACAGTGGCAGGCGAAGTTTATAAGCATACCGCGGACTATATCATTACAATCCGTAACATATATAAAGCTTAGCTCTTTATCTACAACACTGCAGTTTGCTCTTCGATTTTTGCCTACGCCTTCTACTATGCATTGCGCAATTTTTATTATTGCTTCAAAGCTGTTTTTAATAGCTTCTTGGCAGGCTAAAGTCGCTTGACTTACAAAATAATCGTACCAGTTTTCATCAAAGGCATTAGGGTTTGAAAGAGTACTTTCCGTGTAAGGACCTGAATGTGTATGGGTAGCAATTACTATTACTGTATCTACTCCTGTTACGCTTTTTATCTCTTTTTCAATTACAGCTGCATTTGATATTTCGCATAAATCCGCGCTTATAAGCAACAAAGAAGACCAGCCCTTTACATACATAGCCTTTACAAAAAGCGGGTCATGAACTTCGCTCGCAGGGGCTTTTCCCCAGCGAGCCGCATAACCCGCAAGGTGAACAGGCTCCTTAGGGCTTATATCCCTTTGCGAAAATCCGCAGTAAAGCGCATTATTCTGCATTATTATATAAGCTCTCCCGCGAATATAACTTTTTTAACATCTATATCTTCATCGAATATTACTAAATCAGCGTCCATACCGGGGGCTATGCTGCCCTTGCTTTTTTCAATACCCACAGTTTTGGCGGGGGTATGGGTCATCATTTTAACCGCGTCTATTATTGGCGCGCCGCAAAGCTTAACCATATTTCTAACCAGCCTATCAGTAGTTGCTACACTGCCCGCAAAAGCCTTGCCGTCTTTTAGTTTCGCAACGCCATCTTCTATTACTATAATCTGCTTTGAGCTTGCGTCGTATATTTCTTTAATATCGCTAGGCAGTCCCGTTGCGCCAAGCGCATCTGTAACAAGGCATATATTTTCCGCTCCCTTAAGCTTATAGATAAGCTTAAGCAGGCTTTCGGGCAGGTGTTTTCCGTCCGCTATTATTTCAACCGTCATACCGTCAAGGAAATATGCTGCTTCAATTATACCTGCATAGCGGTAGGCGTTTATCCTGCGCACGGTAGAAGTAGCGGAATACAGGTGAGTTATGCAATTAACCCCTATTTCATAGGCTCGCATAACATCATCGTACATAGCGTCCGAATGCCCTATTGAAAAATGCACCCCGCGCCTTATAAGTTTCCTCGCCATTTCAAGCGTGCCTTCAACTTCAGGCGCTATAGTCCACCTTAGTATAAAGGGATAATCCTCAAACAGGCTTAAATAGTCCTTCTCGTCTGGCGGCTTTAGAAAATCGGGAGATTGCGCGCCAAGCTGCGCGGGCGACAGGTAAGGCCCTTCCATATGCACCCCCGCAATATAGGGTCCGCCTTTCATGCGCTGCATGGTTTCCTCAACGCCTTTAAGGGCGGTTCTATACATATCATATCCCGATGTAGATAGCGTAGGCACAATAGTAGTAGTCCCATGCTTTAAATGCATTTTACAGCAGGCTATGTTCTTTTCCGCATCGCCCATAAGAAAATCCGAATTATTGCCCCCATGCACATGTATATCTATAAAACCGGGGGATACATAATTGCCTTCCGCGGAAATAACTTTATAATCCCCGCCTGTATTTTTGGGCAGGCTTTCATATACAGCTTCTATTTTGCCATCCACAACACAAATAGCGCCGCCCTTTAGTAGCCTTTCCCTAGTTATAATGTTGCCATCTGTAATAAAATATTTACTCATATAAATTCTATTATTCCTCTATTTTTTACAATATATTGTGCTATTTTAGTTTTTTTATTTTTAAATAACTTTTCCATCAACTATATCTATTTTAGATGCAGAATCCTTATCCAGATACAGTGTGCAATCAGGGTGTTCACGAAGTTTAGTAGCAGGCACCATGGGGCTAATTTCCTCAAGCAATGTATTTCTAACAGCCTCAGCCTTTACCGCGTAAGGCACGGGCGATACTATTTTCGTGCAGCGCATTATCTGTTTTACAGTCATAGATATTGCCTGTTTTGGCACATCGTCTATAGTAGCAAACCAGCCCTCTCCAACCTGCTGCATCTTACATTTATCGTCCAGATTTACGATTTTGTATGCGTCATCACAGTCAAAATCCGCAGGGGGGTCATTAAAGGCTATGTGGGCATTTTCCCCTATGCCTATGACTCCTATGTCTATTGTTTTGCCCAACATAAGTTCATTTAGCTTTGCAATATTCTCCTGTACATCGCCTTCTCCCTGTACAAATACTGCATTTCCAAGAGGTACTTTGGAAACAAACCTTTCCTCTAGGTATTTTATAAAGCTTGCGGGGTGGGTTTTAGGCAGGTTTACATATTCATCTAAATGGAACATAGTTACCTTTGCCCAATCAACATCCCCTTTTATAAGCGCCTCAATAGTATAGAACTGCGATTTGCCTGTTGATAAAAGCAGGTTAGCTTCTCCCTTTTCGGCTATGTTTTTGTTTAATACTTCCGCAATTTCCTTTGCGGCAGCTTGTCCCAGCAGCATAGGGGTATCAAAAATTTTAATTTCCATTTCTTTTCCTTTCATCCTTTAACAGCCCCGGATAATAGTCCCGATACGAGGCTCCTTTGGAATATCATAAACATTATTATAGGCGGCAGCATAGCAAGCGTAACAACTGCGCCAAGCACGCCAAACTGCCAGCCTCCTTCGCCTTTTAGTAGCGTAACGCCAACTGATATAGTCATAGCGCTTTCCCTTGTTACTAGGGTTTTAGATAGCATATATTCGCCCCAGATATTGTAAAAAGTAAATATAGTAACTATGGATAGCCCTCCGGTTGATGCGGGCAGCATTATATGCATCCATGTTTCAAAAACATTGCAGCCGTCTATAGTTGCCGCTTCTTCAATTTCGTCGGGTATTTCAATATACACGCTGCGCATAATAAGCAGGCAAAACGG
The DNA here is from genome assembly GCA_012518615.1 of Christensenellaceae bacterium. GTDB lineage: Bacteria > Bacillota > Clostridia > Christensenellales > Aristaeellaceae > DTU024. Next base: position 5,637 of record JAAYRU010000002.1, read on the forward strand.
CACGACTGTAGCAACACAGGGCAGTATAAGCCCAATGTTTGTATTTAAAAGCTTTAAATTGTACTCCATAATATATATGGGTATTAGAAGCACCGCGAGGGGAAAGGTCATCATGAATAATATTATTGAAAGCATTATGCCCCTGCCTCTGAAGGGCAGTTTTGCAAACGCGTATCCTCCAAGTGAACAGAATACTATCGTAAGTAGTACCGAGCTTATGGTAACTATAAGGCTGTTCTTAAAATAAGCGCCGAACTTGCCAAACCTATCAAAAATATACTGATAATTATCAAAATGTATACTCCTTGGAAAAAATGTCATATTAGCTGAGAGAATCTGGCTTTCAAGCTTAACTGAGTTGAACATTGCAAGGAATATAGGGGTCAGCATTATAAAGGCTATAACCGCCATAAGTATATAAAGCCCTATATGCCTTGCGCGCTTTACAACTTTACTTATACTTATCTGTGTCATATATCCACCTCACACCTTTTTGCTTATGCGCATATTGAGCAGCGACAGAGCCATTATCAATATACTCATAATAAAGCCTAGCGCCGCGCCATAGCCCATCTCTAAATAGGTAAATGACTGCCTATACACATACATATACATAACCGTTGTAGCCGTGCCCGGTCCGCCCCAAGTAACGAGCGACGGAACTATATATACCTTTAGCGCCTGCAGTATCGCCCATATGCCCGTTACGGCGAATGTTTCTCTTAGGTTAGGCAGTATTATGCTAAACAGAGTTCTAAAACCGGTAGCGCCGTCAACTATGCCGGCTTCAAGCATATCTTCCGGCAAAGCTTGTAGACCGTTTAAAAATAATATGGTTTCAAAGCCAACAGTTGCCCAAACCGATACTACAACTATGCTTATCATAGCCCATGGGTTTGTTGAAAGCCATTCTCTAGTTAAACTCCCCACACCTAAAATATCCGCAAGGAAATAATTTAGCAAACCGTAGTTTTTTTGCAGAATCCAGTTGAATATAAAACTGCTAAGGGATAGCGGAATAACAATAGGCAAAAAATACGCAGTGCGGAAAACGCTAGTCTTTCCCTTTGCGTAGAATAGCATAAGCGCAAGTATAAGCCCGCCCAGCATAACTAAAACAAAGTATAAAACCGAATAGACCGCAGTAACGCCTATACTGTCTATAAAAGCAGAGTCTTGGAAAGCTTTTACATAGTTCTCCATACCTATAAACTGAGGCTTAGTATCAAAAGCGAAGTTGTACTTAGTTAAGCTAAGGTATAGGGAAGCGAAAAGCGGGTATATCATAAAAACCGTTGCTAACAGAAAGGCAGGAAGCACAAAAATAACTCCGTACCGTGCTTTTGTCCTCTGCCTAGCTGAAAGAGAGCGTTGAAATTTCGCCATTAAATCCACTCCATTTTTTTAATATTGGGGCGACATTGCTGCCGCCCCTATGGGCGCTATTAATAAGCGCTCTTTTCCATGCTGTCAATTACCGCCTGGAGTTTGTCCATGCACTCATCAAGTGTTATGGCTTCATCAAGGTAAGACTGGATAATCGGGTGCAGCTCTGTGCTGAGCTTGGTTGCGCCCTTATATTTGGGTGTGCAGACTGAATTGTTCGCGACAACTTGCAGGAACTGCCAGTCCTTAAGTTCGGCATTTTCAAAGTACCTTGCGAGTGCCGGCATTTTGCCGTATACGTTTAGGGTTCCGGTCTGGCTGTTTTTGCCAAGCAGACCTTCCTTTATAAACTGCGCTGCCAGTTTGGGGGATTTGGTTGCTCTGGGTATTATGGCAACGGTAGAGAAGCCGTAGGAGCCGTTTTCATAGCCGCCGGGGAAGCAGCTTAGCGATGCAGTGCCGGGACCTAGGTTTACATCTGCCTCTACAAAGGCGCCGCCGGTTTCAAGCAGCAGTGAAGTAATACCTGCCTTAAAGCTGTTTCTTCCAGCCATGTTGTCGGCATAGGTTTCCTTAGAGAATATACCTTCCTTTGCGCCCTTCTGCCATACTTCAAGCATTTTCCTGAAGTTTTCAGATTCAAAGCTCAGAATGCCATTCTCATCGTAGATTGTGCCGTCCATACCCTGTTTTGCCGCGATAAGCGTCGCAAATGTTGAAGAGCCCCACTGTATAACCGCGCCCTGAGTGGCAACCTTGCCATCTTCAACCTTGTGCAGTTTCTTTGCATACTCGTATACATCGTCCCAAGTTGCGGGCATTACGGGAGCATCCCTATCTTCGTCCCATAGACCCGCTTCCTTCATGGCTGCGTTGTTGCAGTTCATAGCATAGGCTTCGCATATGATGGGCATACCGTATTGTTTGTCGTTAATAGTACCGTCAAGAAGACCGACGCCTAGGAAATCTTCCTTAGCAAAGCCTTCTTCTTCGAAGAATTTAAGGTCTTCTTCAAAGTCATACAGCAAATCCCTTGAAACGAACTGCGCTGCGTTGTTGGCATCGCCAATTAGCAGTACATCAACATCGGTTTCGCCGTTCATCCAGTTTACCGCATATGTGGGTAAGCTGGCATAGTCCGGCAAGGTTTCAATTACCACTTCCACGCCGGGGTGGTCCTTCTCGAATTGCGCCGCCGCTTCTTCGATGAAGATTTTGGTTATCTGCCATGATAGACCCATAACCGTTATCTTCTGGGGTTCTTCCTCCGCTAGTGCCACTGAGCCCATGCTCATTAGCATTGCAAGGATCATCATTACGCTTAGTATTTTCTTCATGAAATACCTCCTTTTATTTTACACCCGATTTTTCGGATGCAATTTCCTAAGTAAAATCCTATCAGCTTATTTGCTTAATCTATAGTCTGATAATTTAAAAATAAAAATTGTCTTAATATCCCCCTATTTACACAGTAATTCCGGCGCATACTGCTTGTACAAAAGCTCTAATATAAGAATTAGATTTCGTGTAATGTGGAAAGGGTCTTTAACAGGCAAGGCGACAACCTTTTCTTGAGGCTTGCCCTCGCGAGTTAAAATCTGTACCCATTCTTTTATTTCTCTATCTGGATTTGGAAATGTTGAGAAAGTATACTCAAATATTCTATCGTGCCATTTTAAAAACTCATCATTTCCGCTTATAAAATAGCATAACAGGGTTGAATAAAGCGCTTCGGAGTGAATCCACCACAATTTATCTCCCCAGCCTGAAAGCTGCTTTGTCATAGGCTCATCAGCAACGCCATCTAAAATACCTATAGGTTCGCCCCCGTCAATAGCGCAAAAATGCAGAATGCCGCCGTATTCCGTGTCCCAGCCCCTTTCAAGCGCGTTTAGGGCTACGGGAATAATAATTTCTTTCCAACTAGGGTTAGAAGTAAAATTGGCAGCGTCTATTAAAAACCACACATCCTCGAGTGTATGTCCGGGGTTCATATGCTGCCCTAATATTTGCGGGAAAACTTTATTATCGGAAGTAATCACCTCGCGCATGATATAGTTTTCATCAACAAAATTTTCTAATATATCTGACGCAAAACCTTCAAGGTTTTGTCTGATAGCGCTTACATCTTCCTTGGCAAGCCGCTTAGCAGTTTTAAGCAATTCACAGCTTACATTTGAAAAAATCATAGGGATTCCATGCGCGCGGTATTTCTTACTCAAGGGATAAGGCAGGGTATGATAATCATTATTTTTTAGGCGGACAAGCGCGTTGTCATATAGCTTTTTAGCGAAATTATACGCTTTAATATCTTTGCTTATTGACGCAAATTTAGAAAGCCCTAAAATAACAAAGCAGTCTGCATATATGCTCATATCAAGCGGCATGTCTGCCTCTATCCTCTTATGAGTGCCATCACGCTCCATTAAAAAGACACATCTATAATCCTCAGGCGATATTAGGCAATGTTTCATTAAAAATTCCGCGCCCTGTTTTGCTAATTCGTAAAAAGCGCTTCTCTCTTCTTCATCAAAAATAGGGCAGGGAGTTGCATACAGCTTTGAAAACATCCACACAAACCTACCTTGACTCCATGTATATTTATCATATGAAACAAGGTTTTTCCCGAAGTTATCGAAGCAATTCAAAAACCCGCCGTGTATTTTATCATGGCATCTCTTAAGCCAAAAATATAATATATTTGATTTTAACTCGTTCTCATAAAAGCCTATAAGCTTTATAAACTCAATATTATCCATTGTTACTCTCCGCTTTATTCATATAAGAAGGTTTCAGCGCCATTTGATAGCGCGCCTATGCGGCAATTAGGGTTTTCCGCTATAAGGCTATCAATAAGGGATTGAAATTCCGCAACATTATAATGCTCACAGCCGCATTGCCTCATATCTTCCGCGCTTACGCCGTCGCTTACTACAATTAGTCTTCGCCTGCGGCGGAGTTTAGACATGCTATTGCCTACCGCAAGCGCCAAAGGGTCATCTACTGTTTTACCTGAGATACACTCACGAACGGCACTATCCCCATCATCTCGCCCCATGCATTTTGGGTATTCGGGGTGAGGACCCACGCCCTCATAATTAGGGCTAAGTAGTATCATAATCCCTCCCCTATCGCCTTTAACGGCAGCTTCCGCTGCGTACAAGGCCTTTGGGGATTGCCAAAAGTCTTGGTCAGCGGGGTGAGATGATGCAATCATAATATCCGCCTTCTCGGTAACCTTGAAACCTATAATCTCTTTTCCTCTGCGTACGCCCTCTCTATGCGCCTTTACATAGTGACCAGCAACTACATCAACAATTTCCGCCTTGGCGTTGAGTACCACATTGATTATAAAATCAAGCCCAACGGAATCCACCCATTGCTCCATCATGTCACGAATAGGCGTTGTATCAAGTCCATATAAGTTTTCATCATATAATGATGCCACAAGGTGAAAATATGCCACTGTTTTTTCGCCCGCAACGCCGGGATATATTATTTTTCCGCCGCCTCCCCAGCCCATTACAGGGTGTGGTACAAGGCAGCCTATACCTATATGTATATCCGAATCCATTACGGCTTTAGTAACTAAAATATCTACGCCTTCAGGGGTTTTACCAACATATGTAAGCCCCTCGGGTTTGCGAAACTCTGAATTAATAACTCGATAGTTATTATATATATCAGCGCCTACACGCTCTTTTAACTCTTCTTCAGTCATATAGCGGTGGCTGCCCAGCGCCGCTACTATAACTATGTTTTTAGGCAGCGCACCAAAGCTTAATAAATGTGATAATAATATGGGAAGTATGGTAGATATAGGAGTTGGTCTTGAAATATCATCTATAATAATTGCTATTGTTTTTTCATGGCTAATAATATCTTCCAGTCTAGACCCGCCAATAGGATTTGAAACCGCTTCTTCTATCAATTTTTCAAGGTCTACACATGGATTTACAAATTCAGGGTCCATCATCCCAATAAAATTCTTTTTGGGAATATTTACAGAAACCTTTTCTTTTCCATAGGGTAAAGTAATCAACATCAATTGAGCTCCTTTTAATAAATCTATTTACAAAGCTAATATTGTTTCAGCTTGAAACCGCAAGAATAAAATCATTATTTAATCGCTCCCTTTGTAACATCTCCGGTAATATATTTTCTTATGGAAATAAAGAGAATAACCAACGGAGTTGTTGCAATTGTCGCCCCCGCCATAACCAGATGCCAAGGAATACCTATTGCAGGGTTGTTTTTTAGAATTTCGTATAGCTTTACTATTATAGTCTTCTTGGATGTTGAAGCTGTAAAAGTAAAGGCAAACAAGAACTCATTCCATGTACGGGTAAAAGCAAATATTATTGCAACTGCAATGCCCATAGAAGCAATCGGCAGTGATATTCTAATCAGCGCTTGAAACCTGCTGCAGCCGTCTATCTTTGCGGATTCAAGCACCTCAACCGGTACATTGTCAAAACTGCTCTTTAGCATTAATACGATAAATGCCAAGTTAAAAGTTACATTCATCAGAACTAGGCTAACATGATTATCAATCAAGCCCCAGTTGTTCATCTGTTGATATAGAGGTATTATTACTATTATTGGTGCAAACATCTGACTAACTAACACTAAATAATATATTATATCCTTAAACCAGTAATCCAGCTTAGACATAGCATAGGCAGCGGGTATGCCTATTAACAATATGGTTATTATAGTGCCTATTGCAACTATTATGCTGTTTTTAAAGCCCACGAGTATATCCATTTTTTCGAATACTTCAATGTAGTTTTCCCAAGCAGGCTCGCTTGGCAGCCACCTAACAGGTCTTGAAAAAACTTCATTCGCGGGTTTAAGCGAAACTGTTATCATTGCCACGACCGGAAAGAACAAAAATACAATCATAGCAATTACAACCAGCGCAAGCAGAAATTTATATGCCCTTTTGCGAATCTTATTTCTATTCAAATGATACCTCCTTGTTTTTCGACCTTACATACAGAACGGAGAATATTGATAGAATAATAAAGCAAATTATGCTTATAGCTGAAGCGTATCCTCTGTTGTTAAATTCAAAGGCATTCTGATAAACAAGGTTTACAAGGATTGAAGATGAATTAGCAGGGCCGCCGGTAGTCATCATATAAATAACATCAAACGAGTTAAAAGCCCATATACCTATTAGCAGCGCCAGCGTCCTTACATCGGTAAATATTAAATGTATAGTAATGTGAAAGAATTTTCTTAAATGCCCCGCTCCGTCTATAGACGCCGCCTCATATATATATGTTGGAATAGAATATAAGGACGCCAATATATTTAGCGCGCAAAACGGAGCAACCGCCCATACATTTACAATCAGCACCGCCAAAAGCGATGTTGCGGGGTTGCCAAGGAAAGACATAGGTCTTTCCAAGATATTTAAATCAAGCAATAATTGAGTTATATGCCCAAAGGTTGGGTGGTACATAAGCCTCCATACCACGCAGGACACAGCCGCCGGCATGGCGTAAGGTATCAACATTACCCCAGTAAGAACACGCTTGCCAACAAAATTATTATAAAGGACAAGCGCCATCAATAGACCTATAAGAATTTTCGCGGCAACGCCTACAAAAACCCATATAAAAGTGTTTTTGAGTACCATGGAAGCATCTTTACTGTTGAAAAACTTGATGTAATTATCAAACTGTATAAATTCAACATCGCCATTCGCTTTTATTTGAAGAAATGAGTTTTCAAAAACCTGTATTATAGGACTTAATATAAAAACGCCAAAAAATATCAACATCGGCAAGACGTATAATAAGTTTGTTGTTTTTATTATATTATCCCTTTTCATTAATATGCCTCCATTTTATTATGGAACCCGGAGATAGAGTGTGTTTACCCTATCTCCGGTATACAGAGAATTACACTCTGTTTGTTTTAGAATAAGAACTAATCAAAGCTTTAAGCTTAGGATTTAATTCAAATTCCAAAAGATTTGCCTATTATTGGGCAGCCAATACCTCATTGCAATCTTTTTCAGCCGCTTCAAAGGCTTCCGCAGCCGTCAATTGACCGAATACCGCCTTTGTTACATTGTCCGCCATTATTTTCTGAATTTCTTCCCAGCAGGTTATAGAGGGCTTAAACTTAGCAATAGGCTCCATAGCTGCAAAGGGCGCTACAAACACATTCGCTTCATCAGTGAATATAGGCATTTCTTTATAATAGCTGGCTTGATTGGGTACAAAGCCCGCCTTGTCTATTACAACGCCCTGATATTTCGCCTGATGCCAGAACTCCAGCCATTTTGCGGTAATATCCTGATTGCCGGTATTAAACACCAAGTCCACATCCATTACGCCATATGAATAGGCTTCTCCGCCGGGGCCTTTTAGGGGCTGCAGTATCGTAGCCCAATCATAGTTTTCACCAGCTGCTTTAAGCGCGGCTAAGCCTTGCGCGTTATGAACATAAGCGGCAGCGGTTTGAGTTGTAAAGTTAGACTGGGTTTCGTTTATAGTCGCTTCGCCATAGTCCGGTACTGCATATTTAGCAAGGTCTACATACATCTGTAAGGCGGCAACGCCTTCTTCGGTATTAAAGGCTACGGTTTTTTGATCTTCACTTAGAACATCCGCACCATACGCCCATAGGATAGGAAGGAAGCAGTCAATTGTGTTTTTGGGATGACCCGCAACTAAAGTATAGGCGTAGGGACAGGTTTTGCCGCAAAGCTCAGGCGCAAGCTCTAGCAAGCCTTCCCAAGTAGTCGGGGGTTCATCGCTTACTTCATCAAAAGCAGTCTGGTTAATCAGTATGGAGCGGACGGACATATACGACGGCATTGCCCAAAGCTCTCCATTTACGGAACAGACATCCCTCGCGGCTTTAGAAAAATCATCATACAATTCTTTGCTGATTAAATCATCTATAGCCACGGTATATCCCGCCTCTTTGAACTGTACAGTCCAAGAACTGAAACCATACATGGAATCCGGCATATTACCGGCTTCAGCAAGCGTTAGTATCTTTGAATAAGCGTCAGAATAGGACCAGCTTTCAAGGTTTACCTTTACGCCTTCCTTTTCCTCAAAAGCTTTCGCCGCTTCCTCTAGCAACTCCATACCTGTGTTGCCAAGAGTTACATAGGTTATCTCTTTAGTTTCCGCAACGGTTGGTAGCACAAGTACCATCACGAGGCTCAAAGAGAGTAGTACCAACAGCATTTTTTTCATGAGTATTCCTCCTTTTATTTTACATCCGATTTTTCGGATGCTATTTCCTTAGTAAAATCCTATCAGCTTGTTTGCTGATTTATCCGATAGCAGAGTTCGTAAAAACAACATTTCCTCTTATTGGCAAGCCCTAATATATTATCCACATGCTTATTAGTTATTATAACATAACTATGTGCTTATTTGCCAAAAACCCCCAAAATATAGAGATAGTTTTCACATTAGGTACTCCTTTATTCATACAATAAAGTTTTTGCCCCATTAGATATTGCAGCTATGCGGCAATTGGGGTTTTCTGATATAAGCTTATCAATTAAGTGTTGAAACTCCGAAACCCTATAATGCTCACAACCGCATTGCTTCATTTCTTCCGCACTTACTCCATCGCTTACTACAATTACCCTTCGTCTGCGGCGGAGCTTAGATATACTGTTGCCTACCGCAAGCGCTAGGGGGTCATCTACCGATTTACCCAAAATACACTCTCTAACAATTTCGTCGCAATCATCTTTCCCTATCCATTTTGGGTAGTCTGGGTTGGGACCTATGCCCTCGAAATTGGGGCTAAGCAGTATCATTATCCCGCCCCTATCGCCTTTGACTGCAATCTCTGCCGCTTGCAACGCCTTTGTGGATTGCCAAAAGTCTTGGTCGGCAGGGTGAGATGAGGCAATCATAATATCCGCCTTCTCCGTAAGCTTATAGCCTACTATTTGTTTTCCTCTGCGTACGCCCTCTCTATGCGCCTTTACATAGTGCCCCGCTACTACATCCACAATTTCCGCATTTTCATTTAATAACACATTAACTATAAAATGAAGCCCAACGGAATCTACCCATTTTTCCATCATGTCGCGAATTGGCGTAGTGTCCATGCCATAAAAGCAGCCTTCATACAGTGATGATAAAAGGTGAAAATACGCCACTACTTTTTCGCCCGCAACGCCGGGATATATTATCTTCCCGCCGCCGGCCCAGCCCATTGTAGGGTGCGGCACCAGACAGCCTATACCTATATGTATATCCGTATCCATTACGGCTTTAGTAACCAAAATATCTACGCCTTCGGGGGTTTTGCCTACATATGTAAGCCCCTCGGGCTTTCGAAACTCAGAATTAATTACGCGGTAATTCTCGTAAATTTCATCTCCTACACGCTTTTTTAATTCTTCTTCAGTCATATAGCGGTGGCTACCTAGCGCCGCTACAATAACTATGTTTTCTCTTACCGCGCCAAGGCTTAATAAATGCGACAGTAGAATAGGAAGTATAGTAGATATAGGGGTTGGCCTTGAAATGTCATCTATAATTATTGATATGGTTTTTTCGGATGTAATAATATCTTTTAGCTTCGCCCCGCCAATAGGGTTTAAAATAGCGGCTTCTATAGATTTTTCAGGGTCGGCACATGGCACCGCAAACTCAGGGTCCATCATACCTATGAAGTTATGCTTTGGGATAGTTACAGACACTCTGTCTTTCCCATAGGGTAGGTTTATTAACTCCATGTGCGCTCCTTTCTAAAATCTATTTTACTTCGCTAAGCTTGCTTGCAGCATCCTTATCTAAGAAGAGATAAGCCGAACTGTGCGTACGCAGTATAGATGCCGGGCAGCTTTCGTCTATATCGCCCTCAAGCATGTTTTTTGTAGCCTCCGCCTTGTTAAGCCCGGGGACGGTACATAGTATGTATTTGCTCTTAATAAGCGTGGGGATAGTAAGCGTTATCGCGTGGGTAGGCACTTCATCTATGGTATTGAACAGCTTTTCATTTACCTGCTGTTGGCGGCACATATCATCAAGCTCTACTACCTTTACAGCTTTTTCGTCGTTAAATTCCGCGTTTATGGGGTCGTTGAATGCTATATGTCCGTTTTCGCCTATGCCCATAAAGCATATATCAGGCGGGTTTTCTGATATAAGTATATCATACCTCTTAGCATCTTCGCCAACATTGCCCATATAATATATGTTTTGGAAGGGAAGCTTGCTAAATAGCCTATCCTTTAGGAATTTAGAAAACTGCTGAGGCGCGTCGTCCGCCAGCCCTATGTAGTTATCCATATGGAAGGCGTTTACTCTTTTCCAGTCTACGGATTTTTCAGACACCAGCCTTTCCATCATCTCCGCCTGCGAGGGAGCGGCTGCGAATATAACATTTACTTCCTCTTTACTTTCAAGCAGCTCTTTTAGAAAGCAAATGCCCTTTTCGGCAGCTGCAATTCCCATATCCCTGCGGTTATCATGTACGCTTACTTTGAGCTTGTCCTTTGTAAAAGTACTCACTACTGTTCTCCTTTATAAATAAGATAAGCTGATATGCCCTTTTGCGTTTGTCAAAAACAATTAATAAGACAATCCAAACAAAAGCGCCATTAATTTGATGTGCTCGTATTATATGATGCCTTTCCCGCCTTTTTCAATATATATTTGCGCTTTAATCCTTAGCGAATTTTTGTATTGACTGTATTTGTGTTTTAATGATATAATATTTTTTGGTATGTTAATATAATATCTATCTTCCGCATCTTTTTTTTGCATAAAAACTTAAAATTATAAACACAAAAAAAGCTATGTAAATCCACAATAAACAGGGTTTTTCGCGCTTTCTCCCCTTCCCCCGCTATTGACAAAATACGGTGCTTTTAGTATATTGAACTCGATAACAGATGATATGCACCGCCTTTGCGGTTTGTTGGAAAGGAGTACTTGTGCAGAGGAATTTTTCCACGCGATGGACTAAAATACGCAGCAATATATGGCGTAACCGTTATATATACATGATGGTAATACCTGTGCTTGTGTATCTAGCGCTATTTAAATATATGCCTATGTGGTTCTTAAGAACCTCTTTTTATGATTATAAGCTGCTAAAGGGCTTTGACGGCAGCAAGTTTGTAGGGCTTAAGTGGTTTAAGCGCCTTTTCTCAAACCCTAACCTGCTTAAATATATAGGCAACACCTTAAGGCTTAACATAAGCGCGATGGTTTTTTTGTTCCCTCTGCCTATGATATTTGCCATACTACTAAACGAACTTCAAAGCAATCGGTTCAAAAAAACAGTGCAAACTATTTCCTACCTACCGCACTTTGTATCCACTGTTGTGCTCGTATCAATGATTACTACCATAGTATCGCCTAGCCTTGGCATAATAGGCAAACTTGTAAGGGCTGCGGGCGGCACGCCTGTAAATTATTTGGCAGACCCTAATTATTTCGTGCCTATAAATGTTATTTCGGGCGCATGGCAGTCCGTGGGCTGGGACGCGGTTATATATGTTTCGGCGCTTTCCAGTATAGACCCCGGGCTATATGAAGCCGCACGCATAGACGGCGCAGGCAGGTTTAAGCAGATACTGCATGTAACCCTGCCCGGTATACTGCCCACATTTGTAATAATATTCATAATGCGTATGGGACAGATGCTAAACGTAAACTTTGAAAAAGTATACCTGCTTCAAAACAACTTAAACCTGCCCGCCTCCGAGATGCTGCCTACATTCTCATACAAAACAGGTATGGAAAGCCGCAACTACGGCTATGCAACTGCGGTTGGCATGTTCAACTCCGTTATAAGCCTTATGCTTGTTATAATAGCAAACAAGATAAGCAAGCGCGTGTCGGATATTTCCCTTATGTAGGCGGTGCGATATGGCTAAGGTAAAAAACAAGTACTTCATAAAGCGCTCAAGGGGAGAGAAAATATTCAACGTATTCAATGTAATACTAATGCTTATGCTTGTTATGTTCTTCCTTTTTCCGCTGTTTAATGTGGTTTCTATTTCATTAAGCAACGAACATGCTGTACTAAGGGGCGATGTTACCATATTCCCCGTAGGTTTTAACGGGCAGGCATACAAAAAGATATTCACCCACGCAAGTTTATGGACAGCAATAAAAAACTCCATAATAGTAGCGGGTGTTGGCTGCGTACTTAGCATACTGGCGCTATCCATAGCGGCATATCCGCTTGCGTTTGGCAATTTCTACGGCAAAAAGCTATACAATATTTTAATACTTATAACCATGTGGTTTAACGGGGGTATAATACCCACCTTCCTTACCATATCCAACCTAGGGCTGCAAAACAGCCTATGGTCGCTTATACTTAACAGCCTTATAAGCGCATACTATGTAGTAATAGTACGCAGCTATTTTGAAAGCCTGCCGGAATCCATAGTAGAATCCGCCAAAATAGACGGCGCGAACGATTTTAAAATACTATTCCAGCTTATTATACCGCTTTCAAAGCCCGTGCTTGCAACAGTTGCCCTATGGGTTATAGTAGGCCACTGGAATGACTTTTTGAACCCCCTGCTGTTTATAGGCGCAAGGGATAAATTCACCCTGCAATTAGTGCTAAAGGAAATGGTGCTAGACGCTGAAAGCAGCGTATATTCCATATCCGCCGGCGGCGACAGCGACACTGTAGGCGCCGCGGCGCTAGGTCAACAGATACGAAACGCCGTGCTTGTAGTATCCATGATACCTATGGTTGTGCTGTACCCATTTTTACAAAGGTATTTTATAGAGGGTATTACGCTCGGCGCGGTAAAAGGCTAGCTTTGTAGCGGGGGCTTACCCTGCTTCAATATAATTATTATAAGGAGGAAGACATGAAAAGACTTCTATCTCTGCTGCTCGCTCTTTCTATGCTAATGGGGCTTTCAATAGCCATAGCGGAAACAGCGACCAGCGCACCGGATCCCAAAACCATACTCGATGGTGTAACGCTTGAGCCATCCAAGGGGCTTTACCTTGATGAGCACCTTGAAATCAGCGGCATGGGCATACACTTCAACAACTACCCCACGGAGTTTGACGGCTGCTACTACTTCCAGGCGATAGAAAAACTTACCAACGCAAAAATAGTTATAGACTGGAGAACCGCCGATGGCTATGACACTCAGGTCGCAACCACCCTCGCCTCCGGCAAATTACCGGATATTATGGGCGCGGGCTCCTACGGCGTACTAAACCTAGCTAACGAAGGCGCAATAGTGGCGCTTGACGACTATCTGCACCTTATCCCCAACATAGTGGAAGCGGTTGGCGAAAAGCGCATGGCGGACTGGCGCCAAGCGGACGGCCATATCTACACCCTGCCCACTATAGTTGACGTGCCCGGCTCACAGAGCGTAATGGTACGCCAGGACTGGCTTGATAAACTGGGCCTTGAAGTACCCACAAATTGGGACGAATGGCTCACGCTATGGCGCGCAATCCGCGATAATGACCTTAACGGCAACGGCGACAATACAGATGAAATCCCCTTAGCGCTTGAAATGGGCCAGAGCGGCGAGCGCTGCATGGCAAGCCTGCTCAACGCCTTTGGCATAGCCGCCTCCGCGGATACTCAGTTCTGCGTACTTGAAGACGGCACATACACAATGGTATACGAGCATCCTCGCTACTTTGAGTTCCTGCAGGCTGTACAGGATATGTACAAGGAAGGTCTTATAGACCCCGAGTTTACAATGCGTAAACAGGCGGAGCTATTCACCGCTATGGATACAGGTCTTGTCGGCACGGCGATGACATGGGCGGAGCGCGCAAGGCTATCCACCTATACCAACCGTGAAAGCGGCAACGAAGACGCGCTATGGACATGCGTTGCGCCCATAGTAGGCCCCTATGGCGACCAGATGACTCAAGAGCGCAAGGCAGTAACATCAGTATGGTGCATAACCACCGCAGCTGAAGAAGCCGGCAAGGTTGAGGATATCCTTAAGGTATTCAACTGGAACTACGGCAAAGAAGGTCTAATCCTTTACAACTACGGCATAGAAGGCAAGACATATGACATAGTTGACGGCAAATATGTATTAAAGCCCGAAATCGTCAAAAACGGCTTTGTAGACTACCGCGCAACCGGTATGGAATATGAGCCCTTCGGCGGTCGCTGGTTTACAGACGCATTCACGCAGTGCCTGTTCGCCGGCCAGAACATTGACGAGCTGGACGACGCTTCCCAGTCCTTCTACAACGGCCTAGCGGTTGTAAACAACGACTATTTCTACCCCATGCCCCAGACGCTTGAAACAGAAGCCTACACTGAATATAGGGGAGAGCTTATAACAGGCGCCGCAGGCGTATGCGTACTGAGAGACCAGTGCATAGCCGGGCAGATAACAGTTGACGAGTTCAAGGAAAAATACGAAGCCCTGAAAGACATGGGCCTGCAAGATGTAATAGACCAAGGCGCAGAAGCCTATGCAAAAATTATGGGTGAGTAATCCATAATATTACAGCATAAACTAGCCGCCATTCCCATATGGGAATGGCAGTTTTGTTATAAAAGCAATATAGTATTACACATTTTATTTTTTGCTCAACAAATTCTAATTTATCATTTATTCTTCCTTAGAATTGTCTTCTGTTTTATATGCAACATCTTCAATAAGCTTAGAAAAATCAAGGGCGTTCCTTTGGGTAATAACAGGTTTTCCCGTCCTTGCTTCAATATCTTTTCTTGCATTTCCAGCAACAGTTCCACCCTCTTTAGCAAGCTCTTTATTCTCTTCTAATCCTAGGGGATTAAGGGCTTGAGTTAATTCAGTTGTAGTTGCCTCTGCAAGCATATTAAGAACAAGCTCCAAAGTAGACATATTATCCCTAAGATTTTCTTTCTTAAGATTTTTGAAATCCTTGTATTGGCGAGTTGTCATCCCTGACCATGCTTTAGAAATTTCATTAGTGAGGATAGCGTATTCCACGCCTTCCTTTACACCGTGGTCTTTCCAAGCATCTGTCAGTTCTTTTCTAACCTGTATAGCTTGAAGTCTTTGATTAATCCATTCTCTGGAATAACCCTTTTTAAGATATGTTTGAAGAGCTCTATCTATAGTAAGTTCAGGGTCGATAATCTCATCAATTCTTTCTTTTCCCACTTCTGCTAACCACATTTTGAACGGTTCAGCTTTAGGCGACGGAATGGATTGAATTATACGAAAAATACCCTGAATATCTGCGACATCGGTGCTGTATTTTTTTCCATCTGAAGACTCCAATTTCAGTTGTCGACAAAATGTCGACAACTCAGATTTCTCATCTTCCGTCATCCTCTTCTTCACTCGATACCAATAATCTCTTGGGTTTTTGCTATCGGTCAAAACAGCAACAACATCAACAACCGAAAAGTACCATTCTTCTTTTTCGTTATCCCAAACAGAGCGTATTTCCTTGTTTTCATAAAGTTTTATCTCATTCATTTTAGCCTAATAATCCTCCAATATTGCTCCAATAAAGGCGTAAAGGTTATAAACCGTTAACGAAAAAAATACACCATATGTTCTATCAGCCTTAAGACTCTGTTGACGGATAGCCAATTATAACAAAACACTCAAAAGAGGGATAGCACCCACTCCACACCTAATCAATACACCTTCTATCGGGCATTATTCCTTCATAAACCTTTCTTTTCTTGTCTTCATACATAGAATCATCGATTTTCTTAAGAAAATCATCTATTGACTCACGCTTATTATTGTATGTACCGCAACCGATTGAAAAATTTATCGCATAAGGTGTATTTTCCGATTCATTGAACAATGCCGCCTTATTATTAATGGTATCAATCATATCTATAATTTCTTTATGAGATTTTACATTCATTAATATAATAAACTCATCGCCCCCGTACCTGCAAGTTACCCCTTTATCTCCCACAGCTGTATGTAACATTTTTCCAACTTTAGAAATAGCGTCATCTCCTACGCTATGTCCGAATCTATCGTTTATGCTTTTGAAATTATTAATGTCTAACATAATTCCGGCGGTTAATCCAGCATTATCCTTTTTATCGCCTAACACTAACAATAAGTTGTTTAAGTACTGTCTGTTAAACAGTCCCGACAGCTGGTCTACATAAGACGATTCGTTTTGAAGATTGACATATAAAGAAATCAACCCGACAGACGCGCCAAGCCACACAAGTGAGTATCCATAGAATAAAAACTGCAACAAGCTTCCAAGCACAATAGGCGCAATAAACATGGAAACAGGCAGAAACAAACGCTTTTGCGTCTTTCCCCGATGCATATATATTAATATAACCGCATAAGCCATATAAAAATATGTAACAACATAAGGAATGATATTTAAATTTGTTCTATGATAAACATTATATTGGTCGATTTCATAAAATACGGGTGTAAATATGTTTATTAAGCAGCCGATTATAGTTAGTATAGAGGGTATAGCCATAAAAGGGTATATTCGCTTTATTCTTTTAATGTCCGCAAACAACTTAAAGTCCGAATATATTATCGAAAAATAAACTAATAAAGTACTGTTACTGAACAAAATGGCGTTTAGCACCAATGAAAACGTACGATATTCCATTTTGCCATCCATCAAAAAAGTAACCACTTCTATAATACATTGAATAATATTAATGAATACCATCCCGAAGAACATCTTTTCGCCAAGCAATCCATGACGTATTGATTTTTTTGAACTAAAAATAATAACTAGTAACAACAGTATCGCTGTTCCGTTTGCAATAAATATCGCCGGAAAATTAACCATTTATCATACGCCTCCTCTTTACCTGTAATCATATCCCTTTTCACATTAGTACGCCGATAATAATCCGAAAACCTTTTCAAAACCGCATATTTTAAGTTTTCCTGAGTACTTCCTTAAATTATTGCGTAAAACTTAGAATTATATACAGTTAATCTACCTACAAGGCTAAAGAGCCATTTTTTAACATTTGTTTTTTATCATGTGCATAATACACACAATTATTATATATGTTTCTTGAGTTATTTCAAGTATTTTTGGAAATTTATTTCCGCTAGTTTAAACACAAGATTATACGTCTCTTTTTCTGATGTTTTTTTCGTGCAAAACCCAAGCTAGGTTACGGAAAACAGTCTGCAACAACAAGCCGCTGAACCATTAAATGTGATGCCATATAAAGGTGATTTATATATTTTATATATTGCATCTTCTATCGGGAATTGTTCCTTCGCAAATTTTTCTCCTTTTCTCTTCATACATAGAAGTATCGATTTTCTTTAAAAAATCGTCTATTGACTCACGCTTACTATCGTATGTACCATAACCGATTGAAAAATTTATATTATAAGGTTTCTTTCCTGATTCATTTAGCGCTGTTTCTAGTGTTTTAATAACATCAATCATGTCAATAATTTCTTCCTGAGAATTTACATCCATTAAAATAATAAACTCATCGCCACCATACCTGCATATTACCCCTTTTTCACCCACAGCTTTATGTAACATCTTCCCAACTGTAGAAATAGCATCATCTCCTACGCTATGACCAAATCTATCATTTATGCTTTTAAAACTATCAATATCTAACATGATTCCGGCAGTTAAGCTGGCAGTATCCTTTCTTTTACTATACATTAACAATAAGTTGCCTAAGTACTGTCTGTTAAATAATCCCGATAGCATATCTACATAAGAGGCTTCATTTTGAACATTGATGTATAAATAAATCATCCCTAAAGACACGCCGAGCCAAACAAGAGAGTATCCATAAAAGAAGAACTGCAAAAGACTTCCAATCAAAATAGGAATCATAAACATAACAGCAGGAAGAAACAAATATTTATGTACTTTCTTTCGATACGAATAGATTAATATAACCCCATATGCTAGATATAAATAAGTAACGGCATATGGAATTATGTATAAATCCGTCCTCTGATAAATATTATTATTATCAACCACAAAAAATACAGGCGTCACTAAGTTTATTAAGCAGCCGATTATAATTATTACCGCGGGTATAGCTACAAAAGGGTATATCCGCTTGATTCTGTTTATATCTGTAAACAGCTTATAATCTACATATATTGTCCAAAAAAAGGCAAAAACAATATTAGCAATGAATAAAATGGCGTTTAGCGCTATCAACAAGGCATGATATCCGAATATCATTTTGCCATCCATCAAAAAAACAACAGTTTCTATAACGCATTGCACAATATTTAAAATAACCATAGTAAAGAATATCTTTTCGTCAAGCAAAACATGGCGCAGTGGTCTTTTGAAACTTAACAAAATAATTAACAATAACATTACTGCTATTCCATTTGCAATGAATATCGCCGGAAGATTAATCATTTCTAACGCACCTCCTCTTTGCCTGTAATTATATCCGTTTTCACTACACTGTTCAATTAAAATACGCCAAAAACCTTTTTTAGACAAAATATGCGTATAAGGGCAGCTTATACATAAAAAACAATTCCTGCGGGACACAATCCGCCCTGTGATATTCGCTCAGCTTTGTGCTTTTTATGTTATAATTTATACTGTATATTAATAAAGGAGGAGAACACATTTGAGAAAACGTATCATTTCCCTGATTCTTTCCCTGGCAATGCTTTTGTCGCTTTCTAGCCTAGTAATGGCAGAAACATTCGAAGGCGAAGCTGAAGGCTATGGCGGCAATCTTAAGGTAGCTGTTACCATAGAAGATGGCAAAGTAACCAATATTGAAGTGCTGGAATCCCTCGAAACCGCAGGCATTTCCGACCCCGCATTTGAAAGGGTACCCCAGGCAATTATCGACAACCAGTCCGTAGCGGTTGACACGGTAGGCGGTTGCACCCTAACTAGCAATGCCCTAATAGAAGCTGTTACAGCAGCATGGCTCGCTTCAGGCGCTAGCCTTGAAGACATATCCAAAGAAGTCGCAGTAGAAGCAGGCGAAAAAGAGCTTGAAACTAAGACTGCCGATGTAGTAATAATAGGCGCTGGCGGTTCCGGCATGACGGCAGCGGTAGAAGTACTGCGCGCAGGCGGCAGCGTACTACTTATCGACAAAATGCCCTCTATAGGCGGCAATACCATAGCAGCGGGTTCTGCCCTTAATGCCGCAGGCAGCGAAATCCAAAAGACAGGCACCATGGCAGCTTCCAGCATAGAAGCGGTTGAAGAGCTGCTAGCCCTCGAAGCCAAGAACGATGACATGAAGCGCTGGCAGGAGAGCATCCGCAAGGATCTTGACGCCTATATCGCTTCCGGTGAAAACTATGTGTTTGACACTGTAGACCTTCACAAACTGCAAACCTACGTAGGCGGCGACTATGTTGCTAACACCGCTTTGCTTGATGTATTTGGCGATGGAGCTCCCGGCGCGCTTGATTATCTTGAAGAGCTTGGCATGGAATGGCAGCCGAGGATTACTGCGGCAGTCGGCGCTACATGGCAGCGCTCACACCAGCCCGCCCGTGTATTTGGCGGCGCAGGCAGCGACTTTGTGCTTCCCCAGTACAACTTTGTAAAGGAAAACGGCGGCGAATTTGCCCTTGAGCATAAGGCTGATGAGCTAATCGTAGAAGACGGACGAGTAGTTGGCGTAAAGGGCGCTGCAAATGACGGCACTCCCTTTGAATTCCGCGCAAACAAGGGCGTTATACTTGCAACCGGCGGCTTTGGCGCCAATGTTGAAATGCGCCAGAAATATAACACCTTCTGGGCAACCCTAGACGAAAGCGTTCCCACAACCAACCAGCCCTGCGCAACCGGTGACGGTATTGAAATGGCGCTTGCGGTTGGAGCTAACCTAGTTGGCATGGAATGGATACAGATTATCCCCTCCGGCGATGCCAGCCTGTCCGCTTCAGTTGCGAACGAAATGTACATAAACAATGAAGGCAAACGCTTTGTAGCAGAAGACGAGCGCCGCGACGTTCTCTCCGGTGCAATACTTCAGCAGCCTGATACTTTCTGCTGGAAGATATCAAGCGGCTACTCCGTAGACGATATCCAGCAAGGTTACGACTACAAGGGCAACAAGATTGTAGACCTAGTTACAGCCGGAAAAGGCTACTTAGGTGATACAGTTGAAGAGCTTGCCAATGAAATAGGCGTAGATGCTGAAAACCTTAAGGCAGAAGTAGAAACCTTTAACAAAGCCTTTAACGGCGAAATAGAAGACCCCTTCGGCCGTAAGCTCTACGAGTACCCCATGGACAAGGGACCGTACTATGCAACTCTTTGCTATGCCAAGGTTCACCACACAATGGGCGGCGTTGAAATTAACACCAACTGTGAAGTGCTTGATACCGATGGCAATCCTATACCCGGCCTATTCGCCTGCGGCGAAGTTACCGGCGGCATACACGGCGGCAACCGCTTGGGCGGCAACGCAATTGCAGATATTATAGTGTTCGGTCAGATTGCAGGTAAGAACGCTGTAAAGTAAGCTATAAAACCCTACCGGATTTCCGGTACTCAACTTAAAAAAATCTCAGCTTATATAGCTGGGATTTTTTCTTTTGCTAAGAGGCATAATCCCTATACATAATTTAGAATTGGCCGATGTTTTTTGCTTTAGGTTTTTACTAAATTTCGCTTCAAATTGTGAGTCTAATCACAGACAATATGTGGTATACTGTGTATAATTAGTATGGTTAAGCTAACTTATGTTTAAAGCAATACTAACATATATTAAACGGAGGTAAGAGAGATGTTTGAAAAAGCTTGGGCAGGCTTTACAAGAGGCAACTGGTCGGAAACTATTGACACGAGGGATTTTATCCAAAAAAACTACAAACCTTATTTAGACGATGAGGATTTTTTAACAGGTGCAAGTGAAAATACGCTCGCTCTATGGCAACAGGTGAGCGATTTGATACAGGACGAAATAAAAAATAAAACCATCACTGTAGATACTACTAAATTCAGCGGCATAGATAACTTTGAAGCGGGTTATATAGATAAAGATAAAGAACTTATAGTAGGTCTTCAGACCGATGCACCCATGAAAAGGATTATGAACCCCTACGGCGGTATGCGTATGGTTGAAAACTCGCTTAAAGCTTACGACATAGAAGCGCCGCAGATAATGTTTGATGATTTTAATGAATTTAGAAAAACGCATAACCAAGGCTGCTTTGACGCATACACTAAAGAAATGAGAAGAGCAAGGTCTGCATCCCTAGTTACAGGGCTTCCCGATGCATACGGCAGGGGCAGAATTATTGGCGATTACAGAAGAATAGCTCTCTACGGCATAGATTACCTTAAAGAGATAAAAATAAAGGACAAGGAAAACCTTGTCGGTCCTGCAACGGAGGATATGATAAGGCTTAGGGAAGAGCTTACAGAGCAGATAAGAGCCTTTGACAGCATTAAGGCTATGGCTGCAAAATACGGCTATGATATAGGCAGACCCGCCGAAAACGCACAGGAAGCCATACAGTGGCTATACTTTGGCTACCTTGCCGCAATTAAAGAGAATAACGGCGCCGCCATGTCCCTTGGCAGAAACACTACCTTTATAGACATCTATATCGAAAGGGATTTGCAAAACGGCGCTCTAACGGAAGAACAAGCACAGGAACTTATAGACCAGCTTGTAATTAAGTTGCGCCTTGTAAGGCATCTGCGCACCCCCGAATATGACGAGCTTTTCGCAGGCGACCCCACTTGGGTAACGGAATCCATAGGCGGCATGGGAGAAGACGGCAGAACTCTAGTTACCAAAACCGCTTACAGATTCCTGCACACGCTTGATAACATGGATACATCGCCCGAGCCCAATTTAACCGTGCTTTGGTCTGAAGATTTACCCATAGCGTGGAAAGACTACTGCGCCAAGATGAGCCTTAAAACCGGCTCCATACAGTACGAAAACGATGACCTTATGAGAAGCATTTACGGTGATGACTATGCAATCGCCTGCTGCGTATCAGCTATGAGAGTCGGCAAAGACATGCAGTTTTTCGGCGCCAGAGCAAACATAGCAAAAGCACTGCTCTATGCTATAAACGGCGGCGTTGACGAGGTAAGAAAAGAAAAGGACGGCAGCCCCTACAAGGTTATGGATAATATAGAGCCCATAAGCACCGAATACCTAAATTACGAAGATGTGCTAAATAACTACAAAAAAGTTATGGATTCACTTGCAGAGCTTTATGTAAACACCATGAACACCATACACTACATGCACGATAAATACGCCTATGAAGCAGGGCAGATGGCGCTGCACGATAGCGAAGTCCACAGGTACATGGCGTTTGGTATAGCAGGTCTATCTGTTGCGGCAGACTCTCTAAGCGCATTAAAATATGCCAAGGTAAAAGCTTTAAGAGATGAAAACGGCTTAGTGGTAGACTTTGAAGTAGAGGGCGATTTCCCTAAATACGGCAATGATGACGATAGAGCGGACGACCTTGCTGTAGGCATAACGGAATACTTCTCTAACGCCCTTAAAAAGCATGAAACTTATAGGAATTCAGAGCATACTCTGTCTATACTTACCATCACTTCCAATGTTGTATACGGAAAGAAGACAGGCAGCACGCCCTGCGGCAGGAAAAAGGGAGAGCCTTTTGCGCCCGGCGCAAACCCCATGCACGGCAGGGATTCAAGTGGAGCCTTGGCATCGCTTAACTCCGTAGCAAAGCTCCCCTACGAATGCGTGTGCCAAGACGGCATATCCAACACCTTCTCTATAATCCCCACAACCCTTGGCAAAACCGAGTACGAGAGGACGGATAACCTAAGGAACATTATGGACGGCTACTTTAAGAAAGACGCATTCCACATAAATGTAAACGCGCTTGAAAAGGAAACTCTGCTTGACGCTATGGAGCACCCCGAAAAATACCCCAACCTTACTATAAGGGTTTCAGGATATGCGGTTAGGTTTATTCAGCTTGATAGAGAACATCAGCTTGATGTAATAAACAGAACTTTCCACGAAAAGCTATAATTTTCTATTAGCATTAAATAAAGCCCTAAATACTTGGGGCTTTATTTACATAATATTACATATGAAGGGGCGATAACATTGCAAAAGCAAGGAACAGTAGGTTTCATACACTCTATAGAAACATTCGGGCTGCTCGACGGTCCCGGGGTTAGAACTATATTTTTCCTGCAGGGCTGTCCCTTAAGATGCGCCTACTGCCACAACCCGGACACTCAAGATGTAAAAAAGACTAACCCCTATACCCCTCAGGAGATACTGGAAACCGTTAATAAATATAAATCCTACCACGGGAGCGATGGCGGAGTAACTTTTTCAGGGGGAGACCCGCTTTTGCAGGGTAAATTCCTAGCTGAAACCGTGCAGCTGCTAAAGAAAAACGGCATAAATGTAGTGGTTGATACATCCGGTTTTGGCGATAAAAGGTATTACAAGGATATATTCCCCTATGTAGATACCCTGCTGCTTGATGTAAAAGCCTTTGATAAAGAAAGCTTTAAAAAACTGGTGGCGGGAAACTTTGATACCTTTATAGATTTGATAAATTCCCTTCCTGATTACGGTTTTAACGGGCAGATATGGATAAGGCATGTTATGGTACCTGGGCTTTCCGACAACGAAGAATCCATGAGGAAGCTAATAAAAACGGTAGAACCTATAATGCCTTATATAGAAAGGATAGAGATACTGCCATACCACACTATGGGTATCGCAAAGTATGAAGAGCTAAACCGCCCCTATCTTTTAGAAAATGTTCCGCCTATGGATAAAAACAAGGCTAAGGATTTTGAAATATACGCAAACAGAATATACGCTGAAAGAGTGCAGGAATTAAGAAGCGAACAAAAGGAGCGTGATAAAGTGCAAAATAGCGCAAATGACATAGTATATTCAGATAAGGAAAAATACAGGGATATTATATTCAACGATGAAAGCCTGTTTGAAAATGTTTCGCCAGAAATAAAGGATGAAATATTCGATAAGCTTATTATTTCTAATGTGGAAAGAGGCGACTTTATTTTCCAAAGCAGCGATAGAGCCTTAAATATGTATGTAATTCTAGACGGGGAAGCTAAAATATATTACAACACGCTTGAGGGCAAGGAGCAGATTTATTACATATATAAAAAGGGCGATTTTATAGGCGGGCACAACCTGCTAAGCGGGGAAGATTATCTATATAACGCTCAAGCCATATCCAAGGTGACGGTGCTTTCCATATCTAAGGAAATTTTTGATAAATATATGCTGGATAATCCGAAGGTTTTAAGAAAAATACTAGCCAAAAGCTTTGAAAGAATTAGACATGCAGAAAACTTGGTTTTGAGGCTTTCAACCACAAATACATCATTAAAAGTTGCGGCGCTACTGCTAAAGCTTATTGAAAGGCAAAACCTAGAGTATGAAGATAATATAGAATTAAACCTTTCCCTAACCCGCGAGGAGCTTGGAAACTATTCCGGTCTTACAAGGGAAACCGTAACAAGAAAGCTTTCCGAATTTAAGGAGCTTGGCTATATAGATATAATAGGC
Organism: Christensenellaceae bacterium; assembly: GCA_012518615.1. Lineage (GTDB taxonomy): Bacteria > Bacillota > Clostridia > Christensenellales > Aristaeellaceae > DTU024. The sequence continues at coordinate 30,486 of JAAYRU010000002.1, forward strand.
AACAAGACCATAGTAATAAAAGACATGGAAATGCTTAAAAATTACAGCATGTAAACGCCCTAATCTGTATTCATATATTATACTATGTTGCCTTTAACACAGCGCTTTCTGATGCGCCTTTTCCTCTTTGGCTTTGCCTTGGTAAAACACCATAGGAACCGCTAGACTGCTTCACGAAGCTTCACCAAACTGAAAAAATCGCTACAATAAAATCACTATTCTAAAAGCAACAGAGTATTACAGGCTTACTGCTAAAGGTTTTTTCCTGTAAAGCCTTTGACATCACGCCGTGACAAAACCGTTCTTTCTTTCGGAATATCGCCATCAATAAATAAAGCGCTTCTCAGATAATCAGATACATAATTGTGGTGATGCTCGTTTTGCATTGCCGCATATCCCGGAAAAGGCGAAACTCCTTTTTTTACCTTATAGGGATTGGCGCAAAACAAACCACCGTTACCCATAATTTTCCAGCCTATACCCGCAGCAAAAAAGCATATGAACCCAAGTATAAGAATCCATACTTGCGGATTATCTAATATTATATACTGAACCGCGGCAAAAACTACGCCAAGCGCCCCTAAAACTATCATTATTCTTGCAATTAGCAGTTCCAGATATAGCCCTCGATAAGTACAGTACATGCATACCGCTCCGGTATGCTCCCGAACATCGGTATATTTAGTGTTGCTTACGGTAGTTGTTACTATTTTGCCGGCTCCCCAATCCCTTTCGCTCTTGCTGCTCACAATATTTGTTGCTCCCTTGATTCCGGTATAATAGTTAGCAAAACTCAATTCTGACCCACATTTTGGACATGTCGCAACACTTGTGTCGGTTGAACAATAAGCCATGACATATTCCTCCTTTTATAGTACAAATATATTTTTCTTATTATATTCTGTATAGGCTATTTGTCAAACGCTACGGAGCTTACAACTGTTTCCGCATGGCTTACGGCTTCTTCCCCTATAAACATAAGCGCTAAGGCTATGCGCCCTTGCCCTATTACATAGTACGCCAAGGGACCTGCAGAGGTATCTCCGGTTATTAGAGCAGCGTTCCAATCGCCAACGGTTACCATACTGGGATTAGCTTCAATTTTTGTTGATTTTGGCAGATTTGCAGAAGCTATAGAAGGAGCCAAATCTTCGCTATACTGCACATCAAGCGCATAGGTTCTGGCAGCTATAGCATCGTTTGGGTTTGCTCCATTTATAAACATAGCGCCTGTTGTATGCTCCTGCGAAAAATAACCTTTAGGATATTTAAGACCAAAGCCTTCCGCCTTCCAGCTGTTGTAATCATCGCCTTCTGCCCCTTTTTCCATTCTGCTGCCCGTAAGCTTTATAGTGGAGAGTATTTTATCTTCCTCAGCCTTGACACTCTCACCTATAAATACAAAAATTACCAAGGTGTTCTCACCCCATAGATATACAATATGAGAGGACGGCACTCCTGCCACATTGCCAAAAGCCCTAAAGCCTTTGAGTCCGCTATATTCTATAATTTCGTAGCTTCCGTCAAATGTAATATATTTGCCTAAACCGTATTTACCTTCTTCTATTATTTCCAAAATTTTGGATTCATCTATTTCATCGCTGCCTATATATCTAGAGTATATATCTCCGGTAATTGCAAATGTCATAACGCCTTCGTCCTTACCCTCTATTCTAAGGGTAATGCTGCCGTCCTTTGCCATGCCCTGTTTCCATGCGGCAGGATAGCTGAAGCTATACTGAGGGTCATCGTATTGTACATAGCCGTCTGTTGCCAACGCTAAGCCTATGTTTAGGGCAAACACAAACACTATAAGTAGGGAAAGTGCTTTTTGTAAGTTTTTCATTGGTTTTTCTCCTTTTAATATTAAACATTCTATAAAGCTATACTCAACTATACCTTTGGCGAATAATATACACAAAGCCTACAACAAGTACAAGCATAATTGACATAAATATGTTCCATTTTTTGGCGCCTTTAAGCTCCACTTCCGCCACATCGTCAAAGGGGTGCTTGGCAGCCCTAAGAGCCTTTCTAAGCGGCACTATGCCTAGAAAATAGCACCAGAAATTGCTTATACTCCATAGCACCATGCCTATTTTAAGCGGGCGCACTCTTTTTTTACCCGGCTCCGCTACTTTATAATTGGTGTCAGGGTTTTGTTCAAGCACTATGCCTTGACCCGCTTTAAACAACAGGTCTATGCGAATTACGCCGTTTTCAGGCGCGTCAAACACTATACTTTTCTCGGTTACACCATCGCATACTGCGCTCAATGTGTTTTGCGCTAGCTTAAGGCTTATTTGCTGCACATCTCCCCTGCCAAGGGGAGTAAGCTCCCTGCCATTTAAAGTAAGCCTTATTTTGTTTGCAGAGCCTATTATGCCCTGCTTATGTACTATGTATAGCTTGGCGGGGGTATCAAGCTTCTCGCCTTCGGCTTCTATACGGGCAACTTCCGCTTTTTTCTCTTCTTCCTGCTGTTTTGCAGCTGCAAGCTCTGCAGGTTCTCCCTTTATCGCTCCTATAAGAGCGCCTACTTCGCTTATAATAATCAGAGCAAGCAAGCCTATAACCGCATAGGGCGGCAGCTCTAGGGTTCCAAAAAGCGCTATACGCCCGCCATCATTCATAACGCCAATAGCCCAAATAAGTATACCGACAGACCAAATAATATCGTATACCGCGCCTGCCTTTCTTGATTTGCTTTTTATAAGCGTTCCTAAAAAGAATAGTGGTACAAATAGTTGCATAGGTGACATTGTGTTTTCCTCCTTAAGGCATAGCCTTTAATTTTGTACCATTATAAAGCTTAAATACGCGCCTATGGCGTGCAAATTGCACAGTTTTTTAATTTTTTTGTTGATATGTTTGCTGTGTTTGCCCTCCGATTTTTCTGACCTATAAGGTCTGAAACTATGCTATTTTTAGAAGTTTCGGACTTATATCGTCTTAAACTGTTGACTTTTTAGAAGTTTCGGGTATAATAAGTCTGAAACTTTAGGAGGTGTAATATGGCAAAGCTAATAAACCGCCCTGAATACCTAAATCAGCTTATACAAAATAGAGATGTAGATCTTGTAAAGATAGTAACGGGTATCCGCAGGTGCGGAAAATCCTCTCTGCTAGACTTGTTTCACCAATATCTACTGGATAGCGGAGTATCTGAAAGCAATATTATACATATTAATTTAGAATCCCTAAGCTTTAGACAGCTATCCGATTATTTAAGCTTTTATGATTATGTTAGCGATAATATACCGCCCAGCGGTAAAACATATCTAATTTTTGATGAGCTTCAGGTGGTTGAGCACTGGGAAAAGGCGATAGAATCTTTCCGGCTGGATTTTGATGTAGATATATATATAACAGGCTCTAACGCTTACCTATTATCCACAGAATTTTCCACCTACCTTTCCGGAAGATATGTAGAAATACGCATGTTACCGCTATCTTTTAAAGAGTTTCTTACTTTTTATAGCTTTGCGCCTAATATTACAATAGAGGAAAAGTTTCAAAGGTACCTGCAATTTGGCGGTATGCCAATACTTAGGGAATATAACTTTAACGAAGCTAGAATAAACCAAGCCTTAGAAGGCATATACTCAACCATAGTACTTAGAGATATTGTGGGGCGCAATAAGCAAATAGACCAAGACACTCTGCATAAAATAATGCTGTTTTTATGTTCAAATATAGGCAGCATAACATCTCCAAATAACATAGCCAATGTATTATCTAGCGACAAGCGCAGCAATATAGCAGGCAAAACGGTAAACAGATACATATCTCTGTTAAATAATGCCTTTATTTTTTACTCTGTCGGACGATATGATGTAAAAGGCAAACAGCTATTAAAAACACTTGAAAAGAACTACATTACAGATATAGGTTTTCGCAATATGTTGCTTGGCTACAGGGATACGGATAGGGGGCATATACTTGAAAACATAGTGTTTTTAGAACTGCTCCGCCGTGATTACAGGGTTTATATAGGCAAGGTAAGCGAAAATGAAATAGACTTCGTGGCTGAAAAGCCCGATGATAAACTCTACATACAGGTTACAGAGAGTATGCAATCCCCCGAAACGCGGGAAAGAGAGCTTAAACCTTTAAATATGATACCTGATAATTATGAGAAAATAGTATTATCTATGGATAGAAGCTATATAAATTCCTATGGCGGAATAAGAAGCTTATATTTAATTGATTGGCTTTTATCATAGAGCCATAATTTCCTTATATATTCAAGCTAAAATATGTTATAAAAAAGCCGATCAGACTTGATAAGAAAAAGCCTGTTGTTTTATTTTACATCATAGGCGTGCATGCGTACAATGTAATGCATATCCTTATGCAGCATAGCTTTAATTATGTATGCGTACACCACAGCGGTACACACTTTTACCAATCCACCCACTCTTATAAAACACCAAATACTTTGAACAAGTAAATTGCGATTCCTGATGTGAAACAATATGTAACGGAAGAAATAGAAATTATTTCTCCGGTAAAAATATAGTCACTTTTCATTCTCCTAGACATTGCATATCCTGTTACAGTTCCTGGAGTTCCAAGAATGAAAAAAACAGTTAAAATTTCAATGCTAGAAAACCCGAGTAAAAACATTGGTAAAACTCCAATAGCCGGTAGTAGAAGCATCTTGATTAATAAGCAGTAATTGAGGTGTTCTTTATCATTTTTTAACTGTGTAATCGACAATTGTGACCCAATGGAAATCAATGCTAAAGGAGTTGCTGCCCCCGCAAGATAATTGTTAACCGTTTTAATTGGTGAAAAAATTGGAATTTTCAGCAAATTAACAATCAATCCCAGTAAGACTCCGATAATTATGGGATTCATTACAGCATCACATATAATTGATAAAGGTGCGATTTTCTTTGATTCTGACGAGAAAATTGAAAACACAACACTAGACATAATATTTGATAAAGGCACGGTAATAATAAACGATATGAAAAACGGCGAGAGTTTGTTATCTGGAAACAAGCTTTGCATCACCATTGCACCCATTAGAACAGGATTCGTACGAAAAGCACCTTGAATAAAAGCTCCACATCGAGCAGGATTTTTTATGAATTTCGGCACGATGATCATTAATATAATCGGTGGTATGATCATTATTAATACCAAATAAATAGCAAACCTTAAACTAAGTACATTGCTCGTTTCGATGCTTGACATTTGATTAAAAAGATATACTGGAAAACCAATTGAAAACGCAAGATTAGTTGCCGTATCACTAAAAGAACTGTTAATAATGTGTTTTTTCTTTAGAAATAATCCTAATGATAAAATCATTAGGATTGGTAACACGGCGTTCAAGCTTAATAGTACTATTGACACTTAACCACTCCTCCGGATTATACAAACAATTAAATCAATATAATCTATTTAGCCTAAACTGTCTGGCCATTTCAGTGATGCTTTCTTCCATTGGTATCCTATCGGTTGCAGATCCACCAAGAAAGCCTACTACATTGGTTAGTTCATTTAAGATTTGCCTAACGATTTTGGGATTAGACAAAATACCGCCATGGCAAATAACAATTCGATCAAAATCAATAGAATGTACAGTGTCGGCAATTTCTTGGATTTTTAATATTGACATTTCTCTAGAATATGTAGTTTTTGCTCCAACTGTTCCTCCAGTTGTTAATCCTAAATCTGCAATAATAATATCCGCACCAGCTTGGGTCATTAGTTCCGCTTGCTTTTTATTAAAACAAAAAGCAATGGTTGGGATATCCTGGTCATGAGCGTACTGAATTAAATCCACTTCTTTGTCATATCCAATCCCTAGTTTCTTAAAGTTTTCTGCATTAAAATCATCCCAGAACCCTACTGTTGGCGAGTTACAAACTCCTGCAACCCCCATTTCTAACAGTTGCTTAACTATTAATGTATGCGATTCAAAGGGTTCTTGTGCTGTAACGCCAGCAAAAACAGGCGTACTTCCAGAAACTGGTAATATCTCCTTAACTTGCTGAATTAAATTGTTTGTAGAATTAGAGAATGCTAAAAATCCACCTATTGAACCATGACCTCCCATTCTAAATTTCGCTGGATTATCTACAACAATAAAATCCGCACCTGCATATGCTTGGCATTTGGCAACAAGACCTATTCCTGCAGAAGTACCAATCAAAGCTTTTTTTGATTTGATTACATTTTTGAAACCCGAGAGTACTTTTACACGATCATTCTTCATTTTTTTACTCCTTATGTCAATGAAATAGCTTTAAATTCTTTTACCCTTGCGATTACAGCATTTTCTGTAGGTATTCTCTCAGCAGAGGATGCCCCATAAAAACCGCTTACCTCTTTTACCCGATCATAGATATATTGCGCATCTGCTGGTTCTGAAATTGATCCTCCATGACAAATCACAATGACATTAGGATTCCTTTGTTTTGCTGTGGAGGCAATCATTGAGATCTTCTCAACGGACTCGTCTAGAGAGTTAGCAACGCCAGCTCCAATTAGTCCTTTTGTGGTAAGTCCCATGTGAGCAACGACGATGTCTGCACCAGCATCAACCATTTGTTTGGTTTGCTCAACATTAAAGCAATAGGGAGTAGTCAGCAGACCCATACGGTTTGCCAAGGAAATCATTTTAACTTCTTTATCATACCCATATCCAGTCTCTGTAAGTTGAGCATAGAACATTTCATCATAGAAGGGATTTCCTACAGTCGGGAAATTTTGAACACCATCAAAACCAAGTTCCTGGATTTCCGCCAGATATCTATCCATTTTTCTGTAAGGATCGGAAGCAAATACACCAGCTAATACCGGCGTCTCTTTAACAACCGGCAAAACCTCTCTTGCCAAGTCTAGAATGATAGAATTTGCATCGCTAAACGATAATCTGCCACTTGATGAACCCCTTCCTGCCATTCTAAACCATCCAGAATTATAAACAATTATCATGTCTGCCCCGCCAAGTTCAGCACATTTCGCTGACAATCCGGTTCCTGCTCCAGATCCTGTTAATGGGATTTTTTGTGCAATTTGGTTTCTGTAACGCTCAAGAATTTTGTCTTTACTCATTTACTTTTTGTCCTTTCATTAATTATTATCAATACTGATCAGTAGAAGCTTTAATCAAACTATCTAGGCAATTTGCAGCCTTTAACGCAAACTCCTTATCATTCACACTACAATTTATGGCTTCAACTCTTACAAGCGGGTTACTTATACCATTTTGAAGTGTATCAAACAAAACTTTGTTTGCTTGAGGATTATACATAGGCTTGCCAGGTGCATCAACCTCAGAAAGTCCCTTAATTGGTAAAAGCAACGCACAATTTACTTTTGCCTTATTTAATACTTGTACCATGTAAGTTCCGGACTTATAAAGATCCTCAGCATTCGTTCTAAAATGTGAAGGTTTGTTACTGTGTGAGTAAATAACTCTATCGGAGTATTGGAGAAAATTATTGGTTGATACCATATCCATGGCTCCCGGACATAGAACACAAGGTAAACCTTTTTCAATTGCTCCATACAGTCTGCCCTCCCCCGGATTGCTATATTCAACATCTAAAACATAAGAATTTACCTCGGGTAAAGTCATATCTAAGATTCCATCAAAGAAATCCTGTCGTATCAAAGACTCCATGGCTTTTCCACCTTGACCTGTTGCGTGGAATGTGGTTACTTCATAGCCCAAAGACTCCAGATGTTTTCGTGCAATTACGACTCCTTTAGTGGTTAGCCCATACATTGTCATGGCAATTCTTTTCTTAGTTTTCTGTTCAACTTGCAATTCCTTACTTGATCTGGCCGCACCAACAACTGCTCCTGCAGCCTCACAAATTACCCTCTTTAATAGCGTGTTTATACCAGCAATGTCAACAACAGAATTGATAATTAACATATCTTTTATCCCAACATAGTCCGCTATTCGAGTTGCTCCTCCGAGGGTTGATACTATCACCTTTGGAAATCCAATGGGTAAATCACGCATTACTTCAGCAGATATTGTAGTTCCGCCACTCCCACCCATTCCTATTATTCCATCTATTTTTCCCGTATTATATAGGTTATTAACAATAGTCCTAGCGCAGTTTATTACCTGAGGCATAGCTGTTTTTCGATCCATATTCCGTATGTTTTCATTGGAATTGTATGAATGTCCCAATAATTCAATACATGAATAATCTACTTTCATAGCTTCTTGCATTGTTCTCATGCTTACATCTATAATAAGACATCCTGCGTTAAGACTTTCAATGCTCTCACGAAGATATTGAAATTCATCAGGTTTCGTATCAAGCGTCCCAATTACCGCAATGTTCACAAAATTATTCATGCACATCACCCCTCATACCACTTTCAAGAGATACCATTTTTCTTTTGCGAAAAAGATTATTATATAACTTATAGATTTCGCCTAAAATCCCATTAGGAATTAAAAATACAGCAATAATAAAAAGACCTCCTATAATCGCATCATCAAAGCGAGTATATCGACTGATAAAGTTTGACAGCATTAAATAGATAGCTGCTCCTAGTAACCCGCCTTCTAAATATTCTGCTCCACCTATTATGCACATGAAGAGACACATAAGTGAATACTCAGTCTTAACATAATCAGGCGCCATGGTGGCAAAAAAATTGGCTTGCAAAATTCCTGCAATTCCCGCAAACAAGCTGCTAATAACCACAAGTACAATACGAATAACATTTACATTAAACCCAAGAGAACTCATCTTCGTTTTGTTGTCCCGCATTCCTTGAATTGCAATCCCAAAAGGTGATTTAACCAATCTTTTTAAGAAAAAATAACTTATTGGAACTATAAACGCAATGATATAGAAAGTGTTCCCTGTACCACTGTATGTTTTTCCATTAATGGTAGGACCCTTTATGCCAATGATACCATTGAAGCCCCTAGTAATATCTGTTAGTTGTAAGGAGCTTAAATGAACCAAATTGGCTAATGCAATACTCATCATCATAAACACAATTGAGCTTGTGCGAACAGATAACCCCCCAAATAGCAGACCTGCAGTCATGACTACAAACAATCCAATTAGCACAGCAGCACCATATGAACCTTTCATGCTAACTCTATATATTGCAAATGCGTATCCGGCAATACCTGCAAATCCCGCTTGGGATAGTGATGTAAGACCACCGAACCCCATTATGAGGTTCAGACTCATGGTCATTAATCCCATATACATAATTCTAGATATCATGTATATTGTAAAACGAGAAGATATTTTAGGTAAAGACCAAAGTATAAAAATGGATAATATTAAAACAATTAACTGCAACATGGTTCTTGTTTTTTTGCCAAATCGAAAATTACTCTTTCTCATTGTTTCCTAACCTCTTTCACAAATAAGCCTTGCGGCTTTAGTACAAGTACTGCCATAACAAACGAAAAAACTATGATGGTTGATATGTTTGGGACATATGCACTAGTAAAGCTATCTAACAAACCGATCATGAGTGCAGCTAACGCTGCTCCTTCAATACTGCCACGACCACCAACAATTATCACCATCAATGCAAGCATTTGCATAGAACCGGCACCATCAGTAGAAAAGCTAACCATAGTGCCCCCCAAAACGCCGGCTAGACCAACAAGAAAACCTGAGAAAGCAAAAACACCTAAAAATATTAATTCAATATTGATACCTAGTGACGAAACCATATCTCTGTCATCCACTCCAGCTCGGATAATTTGACCTACCTTTGTCTTCTTTAGAATGATTAGAATAAGAATTAATTCTGCTATAGCAACTACAAGCACAATTAAACGGGAATATGGATATGTTAATTCACCAAGTTGGAAAGTGCTTCCGACTATGCCTTCCGGACTAAATGCTTTTGCTTCACCTCTTGTTAGCTCAATACTCAGATCAGTGAATATCCAGGAAACACCAATGGATATCATAATTCCCAGTATAGGGTTTCCATATGCCTTATTATATAATGCTAACTGGAGTAGAAATGCGACTAGCATCATCACTACGCCAGCTCCCAATAGTGCTAAAACCCAATTATGATTTGATATTTTATAAAGAAGCCAGCCAACTGATGCACCAAGAATGTACATACTTCCATGCGCCATATTGACCATTCTCATTAATCCAAAAACCAGCGTTAATCCACTCGCAACAACAAAGAGAAGGCCAGCATAAGTTATTCCGTTTAACAACAATGTCAAATTATATATCATCGTATTATCCTCATAACAATATCAGCCAATACCTAATAGTTTTCGGCTTAGTTCTGCATTATTTCGTAATTCTCTTAGGGAGCCTGAAAAGGCGATTTGACCATTCACCATTACATTAGTAGAGTCAGTTACTCGTTCACAAAAGTTGAGATCCTGCTCGACAATGAGTATATTCATGTTTTCCTTACGAATTTTCTCAAACACATCAACCAATTGGTCAATGATTGTTGGAGCAAGCCCTTCCGAAGGTTCATCAAGAAGCAACAACCGAGGATTGAGTACAAGTGCACGACCAATTGCGAGCATCTGTTGCTCTCCGCCAGATAAAGATGTGCCATATAAATCTTTTCTTTCATAAAGCCTTGGAAATAAATCGTAGACTCTATCGCTAGACCATCTGTTCTCTTCACTACTAAAGCCGCTGCTAGCACAAAATGTGAGATGTTCATCTACAGTTAAAGATGGAAAGTTTCTTCTCCCTTGAGGAACATATCCAATACCTTTCTGGGCTATCTGATAAGGTTTCAAACCAACAATTTCTTGACCAAAAAACTTGATAGAACCTTTTGTACTTACTAATCCCATTATCGCTTTCATCAAGGTTGATTTACCCATTCCATTCCTACCAATTATTGAAGTAACTCCAGAGTCCAAAAGAAGATTAACGCCCTGCACTATATGTAACTTATCGTAATAGGCTTCTACATTATTGAGTGTCAATACTGATTCATGCATACTTTTTTCCCCCTAGATAAATCTCTTGAACATATGGATTGTTTTGAATTTCAAGGGGAGTACCAATATCAACAATTTCTCCATTCATCATTACAATAACACGCGTTGCCACAGCAAAGGCAAGTTCCATATTATGTTCAACCAAAACTAGGGTAATGTCACTATCCAAACCCATCAACAAATCTTGAATGATTAATCTCTCGTTGGCAGACAGACCGGAAGATGGTTCATCAAGTAGTAAGAGCTGGGGATGACATATTAATGCTAATCCCACCTCTAATTGTCTTCTTTCTCCATGAGAGAGATTTGCTACCATTTCGTCTATTTTCTTGGATAGTTGAACTGTTTTACAGATTTGTTCGATTTGTTCAGTGTAGGCAGCCGTATCCTTATAATTTGTAAATAAATTCATCTGTTTTGACATGGGCATCGCTCCAAGCAAGCTAAGATAGAAATTTTGTCGAATTGTAAGTTTATTAAACAATGCAGTGCCTTGATATGTTCTTCTAAGTCCAAGTTTTGATCTATTACGAACACTCATTTTGCTTACATCATGTCCAAAAATTTCGATTTTTCCAGACGAAAGTGGTAAGTCTCCACAAATCAGGTTGAAAAGAGTTGATTTTCCGGCACCGTTTGTTCCTATTATCAAACAACGTTCGCCATACGCGATGTCAAAAGAGACATCGCGTACAGCAACAGTTCCCCCAAAGCTCTTGCTTACTTGGGCTACAGATAGAATTGGTTGAGTTATATTCATACGTGGATATTCCTCCTTCTGAGCAGTAAATGTTTAGAACTTTGGTTTAATAGTTAGAAGATTATTCTGCGTATTTTGCATTTCTAATTGATTCAATGGTGGGATTATTTCGATCAGGATAAGGTTGTGATGCAAACCATTCAGGATCAAATTTCCCAAACTGACTGACATTTTCGATAGTGACTAATGGGATATTTTTATATGTTCCGTCCTCGGTTTGGGTAACCTTAGTAATAAACACGTCACAAATATATTGGTGAGCGTCATCAAAACGGAAACGTCCCCTGTGGGATTCATAATCCGTTGCTTGTAGCGCAGCTCTGAAAGCTTCCACATCTTCAATATTACCGTCGATTTTTTCAAGAGCCATTGTGGCAATTTCAGCTCCAATATAGAAATCGCTTGCAAAGCTATTGGGATAGGAACCATGATAATCTTTAAACGTGTTAATGAAATTATTGTAAACCTCTGTTCCAATTTCGTCAGCATAATAGCTTGAAGTAATAATACCTTCATATTTGTCGGCAATATCACTGGTTAAACAAGTTGTATCAGTAAAATTTGATCCTCCCAATAGAGGCAATGTTAGGCCATATTCAGCATACTGACCGACAAAATATATTGAGTCTATTGCTCCTACGCCACAGAAAACAGCGTCTACATTATCATATTTACTGATTGATGTAACAACCGAACTATAGTCAGTTGTTCCTTTGGTAAACCATATTTTGTCAACTATGTTTCCACCAGCACCGACAAATCCGTACATAAATCCTTGAACTTGACCAAATGTAAAGTCATAATCACTTGCCACAGCTAAAACATTTCTATAACCAAGTTCATTATAGGCGTATTCGCCCAATGCCATCCCGACCTGTGCTGCAGTAGCACAGATTCTCCAAAGATTTTCTGGTGTATTGATTGTTATTTGTGTAGAACCGGATGAACCAATAATAATCGTCGCTTCATCATTATAAATTTCAGCGTATTCTCGTATTGCAGTGCCTTCTGAACCAGATCTGGGACCAATTATTATTTGACAACCATATTCGTCAACACACTTGATAAGCTTTTCAACTGCGATTGCGGCATCACTAGATGTATTTTCATGGAAAATCTCTACAGGACGTCCGCAAATTGTACTACCATGTTGTTCAAAGAAAAGGTCAACTGCGGCATGAACCATCATACCTACTGCATCAGCATTGTTGGATAAAACACCAATACGAATGGGATCTTTTTCCGCAACTGCTATCCCAGTCAAACCAAGGACTAAGACAATTGCAAGAATGAAAACGAAAATTCTTTTCATAACTTCCTCCTAAATATACTTTACTGTCGTTTGGTCATTTGTTTGGTCGTTTGATGATAACTGAACACTTCATCCTTGATAGCCTTAAATCAACGGACATCACCACCCATCATTTTCAATTGCTTATGTTGAGTGTAGCACAACAAAATTGAAATGTCAATACTGAAATTAAAAAAATATTTTTTATTTGAAATTGAATACTTATTCAGTTTTTGTCGATATTTTCTTTCAGTATAAAACGCTAAGTTTTTCGCGCTGTAAAACATTACAGACTTACGAATAGAAATCAAGTTCCCTGATTTTCTTACATAATTTAAATGGTATTGGACTTTAATTAGTGTCTATGTCATAATAATTTTGTCATTTTAATTTTTGCGAGGTGGTCTACTAACATGATTCAAAATAATAAAATAACTATAAGTGATAGTGTTTATCAGTACTTAAAGGATATGATTCTTTCTATTCAATTAAAACCTGGGGATAAAATCAATGAGGGAGATATAGCTAAAAAATTAGGAATTAGTAGAACACCAATCCGTGAAGCTATTAGATTGCTAGCGAATGATGGTATTGTTACCATGTATCCCAATAGGTTTGCTGAAGTTTCTAGGATAAGCGATGAACGCGTTGCTCAATTGGGTATAGTTAGAACAACTCTAGATATACTAGCGGCAAAACTCGCTGTTTTATTTGGCAGTGATTATGATTTCACAAAAATGCACGAATTAAATGAGGAATGTAAAAAAGCATCGTTAAATAACGATGTTGCAAAGAAAATTAAGATGAATTGTGCATTTCATTTAGAACTAAGTAAAATCAGTAAAAACCTTGAACTTATTGCTATACAACAAAAACTATATTTGCAAATTGAATTTATTCAAGCATTCTATCATGATCGAATTGAACCAACCATAGATCAGTATAATCAGCACAAAGAAATTGTTCTCGCGCTTTTCAACCGCGATGTTGACAGGTTGATCGAACTTCTACTCATTCATGAGGGGAAATTTCATAATCTCAATGGTAACGGCTTAAAATCATTAAGAGATATACAGAGCATCTACAAGAAGTTGTAAATTTTCCATTTGAAAAGTATAACCATTTATTATGTAATGTATGCATTTGAAGATTATATATTGTGAATAGATAAAGGTAATTCCGCACAACAATCTGTGCGGACTTTATATTTAACTTAATTATATGGCGCTATTTCCCTTCCTTTATCTCTTGGAATACTACCTTATCGCCAACTTGTAGGAAGGTATTACCAAGGGGTACTACGGTTTCATCGCCGCGCAGAACCATTATTATTATAAGGCTTTCAGGCAGGTTAAGGTCTTTAATATATTTATTCGCCCATTTATGCCCCTTAGGTATAGTGAACTCCACAAGATCGCCGCCGCTGGTGTCAAAATATTTGGCGCCGCCGAGTACTATTGTATCTTCCTCCTCTATTACTACGCTGCCGCGGGGTACTATTGCCTTGCCGTCCCTTTCGATTTTGGCGACAATAAAGTCAAAGGTGAGGTTTAAATCCCTAACCTGAAGTCCCGCAAGGTGGCTGCCCTTTTCTATCTGGGTTTTAAGGAAGCCAACCTCCGCCTTGTCTTGGTAGTAGTTGAATGTCTGGAGCACGGTGTCGTTTGGGTCTAGCATATCAAGCTTTCTTGATGCGGGGGGCATAAGGCTACCCTGAATGAGTGAGCTTAGCACGCATATGCCGAATACTATATGATATATATCCTTGCTAAATGGAACACCGCTGTTTACAACCATTATAGCAAAGGCTATGGCAGCAGCGCCGCGCACACCGGCAAGGGACACCATATGCAGCTGGTTTTTGTGCAGCTTAAAGGGGAACATAAGCCCCCACACGCTTGCGGGGCGGGCGACTATAGTCATAAACAGCATAATTGCAAAGGCTATGGGAAGTGTGCTAATAAAGCCTTGGAAGTTGCTGAGTAAGCCCAGTATAAAGAAAAGCGCAATCTGCATTATCTCGGAAAAGCCATCAAAGAAGAATACTATATCCCTCTTGCCCCTAAACTCTATATTGCCAAGGTATATACCTAGTATATACAGAGATAGATAACCGTTTCCGCCTAGCAGGCTTGCTGTTGAGTAGGTAATAAGCATTACGGCAGCCATAAACACTGCGGAAAGCCCATCTTGAGTTACCTTCTGGTAGCGCAGGTATTTACCAAGCACAAAGGCAAACACAAAGCCCACCGCAAGCCCTATTGCCACCTGCGATAGTATAAGCAGCGGTATTGATAAGCTTGAGCCCATTATTACCGAAAGGAATACCATGGTCATGGTATAGGCGGTAGGGTCGTTCGAGCCGCTCTCAAGCTCTAAAAGGGGAGCGGTATTGTACTTAAGGTTTAGATTTTTTGAGCGCAGTATGTTGGATACGCTGGCATAGTCGGTTGAACCTACTATGGAGCCTACAAGCATACCTTCAAGCATAGAAAAGCCAAGTATAAAATGACAGAACAAACCCGTAAGGAGCGCGGTTGTTACAACGCCAAGCGAGCTTAGTATTATGGCTTCCTTTGCTACGGGCTTTGTCATGTTCCAGTTGGTACCAAAGCCGCCGTAGAACATTATTATCATAAGAGCGACAGTGGCAAGCCCGTCGGCGAACTTAAAGTCATCAAAATCAAGCCCGAGCAGCCCAAAGCCCATACCGAGTACTATAAATAACAGAAGAGCGGGTATACCGTGCTTGCTTGATATCCTTATGGCAAAAAGCGCAAGTATTAATATTATACCTACCAATAAATACTGCATAATTTTTCTCCTTACATAGCTTTTGCATACATTAAACACTGTATTCACGCGCCATTTTAGAGCTGTATGCGTTTGAGAATTATAAACGAAAGCATTATTTTGTGTCAAGTTTGGGCGGTTTTTGAGGAAAAAACCGTGTGAGAAGTCAAACATTTGTGCATTCTATTATCCGCTACCTTTGTCGCATTCCTTCTGTTATACTACTCATTGAGAGAGCCTTTCTTGATAATTGTTTTTATTAATTTATATTATACCAAAGGTTCTCTCGTTTTCCTTTCTCGTGTCATAAATATATTGTAGGCTAACAAATTTTGTGTTTTTTGCGCTTAACACTATATATTTTGCATGTTGAATATATAAATTGATTCTTTACATAACTGCCCGCATGTCATTACGGCTTGAAGCTACGCAGTCTTAACGCGTTTGTTAGAACTGACACACTACTAAATGACATGGCTAAAGCAGCAATCATCGGATTTAAGAGGGGACCGCCAAACAAGTAAAGCAGCCCTGCTGCAACGGGTATCCCCAAGGCATTGTATCCAAACGCCCAAAATAAATTTTGCTTTATGGTACGGATGGTACGGCGGCTTAGAGCAATAGATGTAGGCACATCCATTAAATCGGAGTGCATAAGCACAATATCGGCAGATTCTATGGCAACATCAGCGCCGGAGCCAATGGCGATACCTACATCTGCTTGAGCCAATGCCGGAGAATCATTGATGCCATCCCCAACCATAGCGACGGTTTTTCCTTCCTGCTGCAAGGCTTTGATTGCTTGAGCTTTGTTCTCCGGCAATACATCTGCAAGCACTTTTGTAATACCTGCCTCTTTTGCTATAGCTTGCGCAGTTCGGATGTTGTCCCCAGTAATCATTATTACTTCAATGTCCATATCCATTAGTGTCTTTACTGCTCGGAAGCTACTGGGTTTCATAACATCAGCTACAGCTATAATACCAAGCAACTCCTTCTCTTTAGCAAAAAACATAGGCGTTTTACCTTGGTTTGCCAAGGCAAGGGCTTGAGGGAGCAGACTATCAACAGAAATGCTATGTTCCTCCATAAATTGACGATTGCCTGCTAAAATAGTCTGCTCCTTAATTTGAGCAGAAAGCCCACGACCTGAAACGGCGTTAAACGCAGAAACCGTTGGAAAGGAAAGACCTTTCCCCCTTGCGTAATTAACAACCGCCTTGCCCAAGGGATGCTCACTTCCGTATTCAGCTGCTGCTGCCAGAGAAAGAAGCTCTTCATGACTATAATCAGCACTTGGCAAAACATCTGTAACCTCAGGCTTTCCTTGAGTCAAAGTACCGGTTTTATCTAATACGACTACATCTATCTGATGCGCTATTTCCAGCGCCTGACCGGATTTTATAAGGATGCCGTGCTCAGCGCCCTTGCCCGTGCCAACCATAATAGCAGTAGGAGTCGCCAACCCAAGAGCGCAGGGACAGGCAATAACTAAAACAGAGATAAAAATGTTCAGGGCAAAGGACAAATCATGGGTAGAATAATACCAGACAAGGGCTGCTACTAAAGCAATCAAACTAACAACAGGCACAAAAACCCCTGACACCCGATCCGCAAGACGGGCAATTGGCGCTTTACTCCCCTGCGCCTCTTCTACTAGCCGAATAATTTTAGCTAACGCAGTATCATTACCCACTTTTTCAGCTTGTAACCTAAAAGCGCCACTGGTATTAATTGTCGCAGCATATACCTTATCTCCCGGAAGCTTATCTATAGGTATACTTTCTCCTGTAAGCATAGACTCGTCAACAGCGCTGGAGCCACTTCTTATGATGCCGTCCACAGGTACTCTTTCTCCAGGGCGTACCAGCAAGATGTCCCCCGGTTCCACCTCATGAACAGGAACAATTCGTTCCTGTCCATCTAATATTAGAGTTGCTGTTCGGGGGGATAAATCTATCAGCTTGCGTACAGCTTCACCCGTGCGTCCTTTAGAAACAGTTTCCAAGGTTTTGCCTAGCATAATCAAAGTTAGTATAACCCCGGCAGATTCAAAATATAAAGCATTAACACCCTGTTGGTCTCCAGAAAAAACCCTCCAAACACCATACAGACTGTATACAACCGCGGCACCCGTGCCAATGGCGATAAGAGAATCCATGTTTGGTCCCCCGGAAACAAGAGCTTTTACTCCCGAGGAATAGAACTTACGGCCAATAAATACAATGGGTAGTGTCAGAATTAGCTGTGCCAGAGCATAAGCCAAGGGATGCTGAGCCGGGTCTACAAAATTCGGTATAGAAAAACCCACCATAGGTCCCATAGCCAAATATAGAAGTGGCACGGCAAAAACAGCAGCAACAATAAAACGCCGCCACATGGCACGAATTTCTTTCTGTTTTTGCTCCCTAGCTTCCTCTGTAGTAAAGTTCAGGGTTTTTTCTTGAGGTTCATAGCCCAAGTCACGGATTTTTCGCCGTAAGTCTCGCAATCGAACAATACCGGGCTGATAAATAACCTCGGCAGTTTCTGTTGCTATATTGACAGTAGCAGAAACAACCCCCGGCATAC
Organism: Christensenellaceae bacterium; assembly: GCA_012518615.1. Classification (GTDB taxonomy): domain Bacteria; phylum Bacillota; class Clostridia; order Christensenellales; family Aristaeellaceae; genus DTU024. The sequence continues at coordinate 48,855 of JAAYRU010000002.1, forward strand.
GGGAGAGCGCTTTTTCTATCCCGTTGGAGCAAGCTACGCATGTCATTCCCGCAATAGGTATTGAAACCTTATGGTTTTCAACTTCAAAGGCTATTTTAAACCCTGCTTTCTCTACCGCCTGTCGGATGTTCGTTTCCGTGGCGGCGCTGCCGTCATATTCTACCGTTAGTTTTTCGGTAGCTAAATTGACATTGGCGCTTTCTATCCCGGGCAGGGCGGATATTACTTTTTCCAGTCGGGCTGAACATGCAGCGCAGTTCATACCAAGTACTTTGAAACTTTGTTTATTCATAGAGTCTCCTTAAAAAATTTATGCTAATACAGTAGATATTCTTGCATTAACAAACAATGATTAGTTGCACCTAACGCGGTTCGAATATAGTATCACAGCATATAAAAAATGTAAAACTGAAGCGGTTTTTGTTAATGTTTTTTACTAATACTGATTTGTTATACAATCAGACTATTTTCCCCTAAGTATTTTGGTTTTTTGAGCGTTCTCTTTTGTATCATCCGTTTCATCGTAGCCGTCGTAAGGTGCGGCAGGGTTGTAAAACCTTTTCGAAAAAGGCCAACAAATTTTATCTATATTTGCAAATGCAAAGCTTAAATCGGAAGTATATCCGGTATGACCGGTTATAACTATAATATCCCTCTGTTTTTCCATTATTATTCGCTTTAACCTAGTGAGAGATTGCACAGACAGCTTGTTATCCTCCGCCAAATTGCCTAAAAAGCTATATCCGCCGTCTGCGCCAAACCAAATTGTATCCCCAGTGAACAGATACTTATCATCAAGTAAATAAACCATATGCCCCCATGTATGCCCGGGCACAAGTATGCATTCTATTTTGATATCGTATATATAAAAGACCTGTCCATCATTTAATAGTATTATCTTATTATCCGTTTTTACTTTAGGAAGCTTGTATAAGCCCCAGAAAACTTTTCTTCTAACCTCACCTGTAAGATATCTGTTTTCTACTTCACCGATATAAATTTTAGCGTGTTTAAATAGTAGTGCGCTATCTCTTTCAACCGCTCCCATATGGTCTGTATCTCGGTGGGTAATTAGAATATGCTTAATGTCTTTAGGGTTAAGGTTAAGCCATGACATTTTTTCTTCCAAGCGGTCATAATTATAACCGGCATCTATCATTATAGTTTTTCCGTTTTTAGTGTAAAAGAAAATATTGGCAACCCACTCCCTAAGCGATGCAACATGTTCATCTATAAAACCTGTGTTTAGAGGTTTAAAAATCCCTTTGCCTCTGAACATTCTGCTCATAACTTTCTTTTGAAAATTAGTGGCTTTTTTAGACATATTATCTGCTCCTCGTAAAGTGAATTATTTTACGCAAACAAACCAAGCTATAGACTTTACATTGCCTATCTTTACTTGGCTGTACATGCGTTTAAGGCGCGCATTTAGGCTGTGCATGGTTTCATACGGCGGGGTAAAAAATTTAAGCCGCTGATACACATGGCGTATAATCCAATCCGTTCGTTTGCAAATACCGGTAACATAAAAACAGCCGCAAAATACGCCGCCGCTTTTTAGCACCCTAAAGGTTTCATGATATGCCGCGTACTTGCTTGGGAAAGCGTGAAAGCCATTGAGCGAAAGCACTATGTCAAAACTGCTATCATCAAAAGGCAGGGCTCCTACATCGCCCTGTTTAAAAGTGATATTATTAAGCTCTAATTTTTCTGCTTTTTTCTGCGCCTGAGCCATCATATCGGGCGAATAGTCAAGGCAGGTAATATCGGCGCTTGGTATTGTTTGATAAACAGGCATTGTAAGTACACCTGTTCCAACGGGAACTTCAAGAAGCCGCCCTGAAAACCCTTCCGGTATGCCTGATAGCGCCTGAGTCTGATAATTAGCGGTATCATCTGCATTCATATCCCACACAATACGGCAAACAAGCTTGCCGAGAAGTGTAGAACAAGTAATCATGCCGTCATAAAAGCTGTTGCCGCCTGTAAGGCGGTAAGCGCTGCGTATTCTATCGTTTCTTTCCATTATAATTTAGCTCCTTTCCGCACTATAATTTTTTTATAGCGCCTAATGATAAAACGGTAATTAAAAAAATTATGCATTCCAAAACCTCATAACTTCGCTATGGAAACGCTTCGGGAACATCATCACAAGTTCGGCATGTGCTAAGCCCTTGAACTCTTTTAGTATAATCTGGGGAAATGCCTTTTTCGCATAGGCAATGTCTTTTCTTCTCGCTGCTTTTTCTTCTTCTCCATACCAATATTCAATACTCGTGTCTATTTTAGGTACAGGACAAGGCATAGGATAGTTATTAGCAGACCAGAAAACATTATATATTGTTCTTTTAGAATAGTGATTTTTCCCAAATTCATATAGCTTTTGATAATGCTCCTTGGAATCCTCTCCTTCAGGCGTCCAGCGCTGAGGCGGCATGAGTATTTTCATAAGCTTTATTGATTTAAACGCTATTCTGATTGATAAATAATCTTTTATTGCAATAAGTCGGCAAAACCATTTCGGATAGTTATACGGCGTTATTCCTGCATCAACAATAGCCTTGTTTACAGGCAACATACGATTTGCCAGCATGTACATCACACTTGCCCCGCCCATGGAAACGCCATAAGCCATATCCAAATGCAAAATACCTTTATCATGCAAATAAGAAACGGCTTGCTCAACATTCTTTTCTATGGAGATAAAGTTCGTTCCCATTTCATCATGCCCATCGGATATGAAAAGGAATACACGAAAGTCTTTCGCTAGCGCTTCTGCCGAAGGCTTAAATACCCACCACGGCTCTGCGGTACATTGAAACATAAGAAAAGTTTTTTGATTATCCTTGCCAAATTCATATACTTTCATAATCCAATTTTACTCAAAATCCATACGATGTATATACATTTTCATTCCTTTATCGCCTATTTTTGCAAGCAGACGATGCAAGAAGTGAATACCCGGGCTTTTCATGTCGTAATAGCCCAGCATATATCCTTTTGAAGTAACTTTAATTTTTTTAGACCAGTTCAAATCTTTTGCAGGGTTATTAACATAAAAATATCCTTCCACATCGCTTATACCCATATTTTTAATTACTGCTGCCATCATCAGCTTTAAAGCGAGCTTTCCTACGCTGTCAAATACTAGGCAAGCTCCAGGAAATCTTTTTGAAAGCTCCAGCGCCAAAGACTTTACTTCTTCCGTTTTAAAATAATGAAATACACCTGCAGCAAAGAAAATAACCCCGTTAGAACCGTCAACTTTATCCATCCAAGAATAGTCATTCAAGTCGCAAGCTATATTCTTTTCTCTATCATACGCAGAAATTAATTGTTCACGAACAGATATAACATCAGGAAAATCAATATTAACTATGCTGCATGTGCCGTTGTCGCAGGCTTTGCCTGTTTCATCCAAGCCGCAGCCTAAATTAACAACAGTTGCCTTTGGATGTTTTGCTAAATAGTTGTTGATTTCCCACATAATATCTAATTGACGCATAGCCGCTTCAAGAGCGCCGAATTGATATATGAAGGATTTTTTCTTCTTCTCTAATTCAGAAAAATCATAGTCTAACCTCTCGCATAGTCTTTCCGCAAATACATCATTATAGAGTTCAGGGAATTTTTCTGCACACATTTTTCTACCATACAAGGGAATTATAAGCGTTTCCTGAACGGTGTTTTTTTCTATCTTAACTTTTTCCATAGCTATATGCTCCTTCTAATATTTTTATAGTTTTGCATAGTCAAACAGATAGAGATTTTTCCCGGTTCTCTTTCGCTTTGCTAAGCATTAACAAGGAACCTCCCAATGCCCAAATATTACCCAATGTTAATGCGCCTACCGTAATTGCATTTACTAATGCGTGGTTGCCGAATACACTAATTGGGGTAAATAGCAAGGCTCCCACCGGCATGGAAAACACCCAGCACCAGCGAGGATAAGGGCTGAAACCTCCGCCGATAGCCCTTATATGAGCATAAGTCTGTATAATCCAGAACACAAAAAACGCTATATAGAGGGGTAAAGAAAAGTAGCATACAAATTTAATGGAAGAGGCAAGGGCAGTTTCTAGGCTTGCCGCTGTTATATATTTATAGAAAAAGGCTGCAGCAAGAGAAGACATGTGTACACCGGAGCCGCCCAAAACTAAAAGCCCAAGCGATCCTGCACCAAACATCTTGGCGTACTTGCCGGAATAAGGCTTTATAAGTTTATATATGACAAAATGCCCGCATACAGAAACAGGCGCACCGATAAGCCCCAAAATAGCAGAGCAGAATAACCTACTGTCAGATATAGTTAGATATTGTGAAACCAGCCCTTCTATACCGGTAATACTGGTATCTCTAACGCCCCAGCCTACAAGCATGTCGCCTGCAAGGTTAATAAAAGCCCCTATAATACCTATCTTCATTAAAAGGCTTGCTCTATTCCAATTTATATTTTGTTTTGTTCTAGTACCCTTATTCATAATATCCCCCTTGTTTCTAGTATATCTAAGTTTTATAACTCATACTTTGCACTTGTTCACCTTTGTATAACAATTAAGCGATAAACCTATCGTCTCTGCCGCGCATAAAGGATTTCATGATTTTGGTAAATATACCTGTATCCATGATTTCTTCAATTAATGCCCTTTGAGGGAAGTCTATCTGCTTAGCTTCTCTTTCTTCATAGAGGGTGATTTTGCCGTTTTCTCCAAAAGGTTCACGCCCCGGAATGCTGCCTGTTTTCATAAAGGCAATCCAGTCATTTTGCATAATTTCCATTTGCAAAAGGTTTTTTTCTGTTGGCGTTTTGCAAATATCCTGAATGGTTCCAAAAATAAGCGGCAGTTCGGCACAGTGATACGCCCCCCTTAAGCCATTCCAAATATTGGGTACAAAGTTCATGCGGTATCCGTAGCATGACGCAAGCTTGGAATAATGCTTCATATCCTGTAATGCCATGACATGAAAAAATGTTTCCATCATTTTAAACTGCATCTGTATGAGATTTGGATATTCTTTACGCAGCTCTTTAGCAAAACGCAACCCCACCTCTCCATAACGTTGCAGGCATTTATCTTGGAAAGCCGCTTCCTTGCTTACAATTCCCAAGCTTTTATACCATGACTTATTGTTGACCATAGCAAGTTCATCGCCTGTTGTACCCAGCATAACGGGTTTTGCGAAAAAACCTCCCCTTTCTTTTAAGCCTTTGATTTCATCTTTCAAAAACAGACCGTCTACAACAGGCATTGAAAGAAGTTCAAGCGGCATCTTCAACCGGATTAATCTTTTCCAATGAAGTGTATATAAGTCCTCTGGTTTAGAAAGATGATTGAGCTTTAAAAAATTACCTGCAACTTTTTCCGCCTGCTCCATGGTCATGCATTCGCCTACACCGGCTGAGCACACAATTAGCTTGTCAAAGCATTGGGAGCTTTCTTCATTCATCATTTGCGTGGATACAGATAAGCCGCCCGCAGACTGCCCCATTAGCGTAATGTTAGTGCAATCCCCGCCGAAGGCGGAAATGTTCTGGCGCACCCACCTAAGGGCGCACTGCTGGTCAAAAAAAGCGCGGTTTGCCGACAGCTTGCCATCTATAATTACGGGAATAAAACCGGGAACGGATAGTCTGTAGTTTATGGTTACAACCACTATACCTTTTGCCGCAAGATATTTCCCGTTATAAAGCGGTGTAGTGCCAGAGCCGTAGGTAAAGCCGCCGCCATGTATATAAACCAGCACAGGCTTTTTGCCATCGGTATCGCTTGTCCATACATTAAGCACAAAAGCGTTATCATCGGTTTTATCGTTTTCAGTTAAAATTTCCTTTCGCATCATAGGGTTTTTAAGGAAGAAGTTTATAAGCGGCGGAACCTTGTTTTGTGGAAAACGCATACCTACCCCTGAATTTATAGGCTGATTCTTGTAAATACTAATCATCTTTGGCATACCGAAGCGTTCTGCACTAGCATAGGGGATTCCAAGAAAGCTCTGTACATTGATGCCGTTTACTTTCTCGTTTTCATAGATAAAAGTTCCAAGTTCCAGTTCTTTTGTAGGTTTCATAATAATTTCACACTCCTAAAGGTTTTTTATTAATTCTAAATATTCATCATAAGTATTTCTTGATGCCTTGTTTACCCTAGCTGCTCCATAGCAGTGGGGCATACCGGGTTCTATATGTATTTTATAATCAGCCCCCACCTTTTCTAAGTATTGCTTATATATAGGCGCTGCAAAGGCAAGGCTTTCTTTTTCGCCGTAATACAGGCGAATCTTTCCAGCATTACGGAAATCCCCATGCGCTGTATGTATAAGCCAATGCTCTAACTTTTGTCCGCCTGAATTTATCTGTCCATACGCTTCCACCCACTCAACAGGTATAAAGGGATCAACTCCCCTGTAGGATTCAAGCTGTTTTCTCTCAAGGCTGTCAGCCGGCACATGCCCGGGGGATAATCCTATGGTTAAAGCGGGCATGGGGAGATTTTCTTTGTAGTAGTTATTCCATGAAATAATAGTCATAGCTGCAGTTCCCCCAAAGGATAGCCCTACAACTGCTATTTTTTCGTGGCTGTATTCTTTTAACATGGCTCTGTAGCTTTCAAAAACCATTTTAAAAGCTTCCGTTACGGGATACTTGGTTGTGGGAGGGTAGAAAGGATAATATATTTCCGCGTCTACCCGCTTTAAAAGTTTTTTAGCAAGCATAAGCTGGGATTGATAATAGTTATAAACCCCGCCCCCGCCGCCTATGTATAGTATGGCTCTATTTGGCGTTTGCCCTCTCTTTTTTATACGCAAGCAGTGGTAAGACTCTATCTGCGTGCGTATTTCTTGGTCTTTATATACAAGACCCCGCCTATCCTTTGGCAAACGAAAAACTTGCTTCTTGTTGTGTTTTTTAGCGTGAGCATAGATATCCTCCGCTTTTTTAGCGGGCGGACACAAATAGCAAATTAGCCACAATAGCCCCATAATAATTTTGTTGCTGAGCTTCACAGAAAATCTACCCTTTCTTATGGTTTGGTTAACCAAGCAACATAATCATTTTTTCCCGTAAAGAATTGCAGAATGGCTTAGGCTATACAAGGCGGCTTCTTTTTTGCTCATGAACATGCCGTTGGTGGTATCTATAAGTTCAACACTTTCATAGCCCATAGAATTTAATTTGTCTATAAAAGGCTGCATATCGCCATATTTTCTTTTGGAAAAGATATCGTGTATAGCAAAGCTACCGCCTTTCTTTAAAACCCTTAGCGTTTCAAGAAGTACATTTTCCATTTTAACGCCTAGAATATTATGGTAAACATAGTTGCTTGTAACGGTATCGAAGCTCTCATCGGGGAAATCTAATTTAACGGCATTGCCTTCTCTAAATTCAACATTGCTAACGCCTTCCGCTTTTGCATTTCTTTCACAAAGGCTTTTATTGTAGGAAGCGTATTCTTTGCCCCAACGGTCAATGCCTATAACTCTAGCTTTCGGGTTATTTTTAGCAACGGCTATGGTTAAAGCGCCGCTGCCGCAGCCTACATCCAGCGCCAAGCCATTATCCGGAACCTTAACATAGCCGGCAATACCATCAATAACATCTTTAGATAGTTTCCGTTTGCCATTATAAGAAAAAGCGCAGTACATTCTTGTCATCCAAAGGCAAATTACTGTTAGAACAATGGCGGCTATAAGAAAAACATAGCTCAGTATGGTTTTAACATCTCCATCATTCATAATAGAATTAACTAAAATAGTTGCTATATATAGCGCAATGGCTAATATTGCCAATATATAAAGCATACTTTTAGGTACCCAGTTTTTATAATCAGGTTTCATTTTTATCACCTCTTATAGTATATTATTGAGGACAGTTAAGCTTATCGCCGACTACCCAAAAATCGCACATATCATCGCCGTTTGCCAATGTGCAATTTCTAATTAGTCTTCCCTTTACGGCTGCGAAGGTTTTATAATCCAAATCACAAAATAGATGAGTTAAATCTTCCATGTTGTTATCTTTAAAGAATTTCGCAATCGGGCATTTAGTAAAATAGTAATAACAGCCGTCTTTGTGCTTGTCCTCAAAATTAAATTCCCAAGTTTCAGGGTGTTTATCCCTGTGCTTATCAGCCCAAGCAGAATTTCTAAGTATTCTGTTTTTAAATTTATTCATGTCGCTTTCCTTATTAAGGTCAATCCTATTTAGCTTTTTAACAAGCGGAGAGTTAAATATACTGAATATACTCTCCATCATTTCTTCAAGCGTTTTTTTGGTAAAAATTTCTCTATTACCGGTTAAAAAAGAAACGAAAAGCAATGAAAAATATATGTTTGATGACATGGGATTGTTAGAGCCGATATCATCGGCTTTATTCAACAGGCGTTTATATTCCGCTTTAGCGTTTCTGAATATAAGCCTTTTTGTTTTTTTGTCATAATGCTTTTTCAAATATTTATTGATAAGCGGTTTTAACATTATCCAGTAAATAGATTTATATTTCATTTCTCTTCCTTATACTTGCTTGTCATTAAAGACTAATTTTTATCAATCACCACAACCAGGCAGGGGATAAAGCCGTCTACCTCTATATAATTTGCACATGTATAGCCGGCATCAATTATAAACTGCCTATATGTTGAAAAGCTGAATGTTTCCTTAAAACATGAGCCGATTTTTCCTACCGCTTTTACAAACTTGTTTTCCTTGTTGTCGGATTTTTTATTTATATATGTAGGGATAATTATTTTGCCGCCGGGTTTACAGACCCTATAAAGCTCTTTTAAGGCTTGGTGAGGGTCATCTAATAGATGGAGAACATTAGCCGCAATTACTTTATCAAAGCTGGCATCGTTAAAGCTTAAGTTTATGATGTCTTCAACCATAAAGCGAATATTGTTATGGCTTTTACACTTGGCTTGAGTTTTTTCTACCATGTTTTTTGAAAAATCCGTGGCGATTATATTTTTACACTTAGGTGCAATTACTCTGGTTAGCATACCTGTGCCGCAGGCGCATTCAAGCACGGTATCGGTAGAGCTGAAAAGCGGCTCTATTTCTTTACATAGGGTTTTATGCGTTTTAGCGTTTATTATATTAACAAACACATCATACACAACTGCCACTCTATCCCAGAATACTGCTTCGTTTTTCATTTATCCTCCATATATATGGCTATATGCTCCAATCCGCGCCTTCTGCCTGCAGTTCCCTCATGCGCTTAAATACGCTGCCTTCTTTAGCGCAAAGTTCATAAGGGCTGCCCGCTTCCGCTACTTTGCCATCTACAAGTACAACAATTTTATCTGCCGCTTCTACGGTACGCATACGGTGCGCTATAACTAATACCGTTTTACCTTTAAGCAGGCGTGACAAGGCGCCCTGTACCTTGGTTTCGTTTTCTACATCAAGCGAAGCTGTGGCTTCATCAAGCAGCACTATAGGAGCGTCCTTAAGCAGTGCGCGTGCAATTGAAATGCGCTGGCGCTCACCGCCTGAAAGCCTAGCGCCGTTTTCTCCAATGGGCGTTTGGTAACCATTAGGCATTTTGCTAACAAATTCATCACAGTTGGCAGCTGCAGCGGCTTTTAGCACCTCTTCATCGCAAGCTCCATGCTTACCAAGGCGGATATTTTCCATAACAGTATCGTCAAACAACACCACATCTTGGAAAACCATAGAATAATCGCTAAGCAGTACTTCAGGTTCAATAGTTGAAATATCAACACCGCCAACCTCTATAGCGCCGCCATCTATATCCCATAGCCTTGCCGCTAGGCGCGCACAGGTACTTTTTCCGGAGCCTGATGGACCTACCAGCGCTGTTACTTCGCCTTCCTTAGCGGTGAAGCTAACATTGTTTAATACCTGCTCGCTATCATAAGCAAAGCTTACATTGTTAAACACAATATCATAGTTTGAAGGCTCAAACACTTCTTTTCCCTCAGCAATAGGGGTTTCGTGTATTTCCACTAGGCGGTTTGCAGATACCTCCGAAACAAATATTTCGGCTATAAGCGCTAAGCTTTGGTCAAAGGGCGCATATATGCGTGATATTACCATCAAAAATGTGAAAAGCAGCATAAAGTCTATAGAGCCTGAAAGTATAAGCTTTGCGCCGACGAGTATTGTTGTGGCTACGCCAAGTCGCATGATAACGCTTGCGGCGTTTACAAAAAGCCCAACGGCAAGCTCACTTTGGCGCATTATGGCTTCATGGTTATCTACCTTGGCATTTAAATTATCAAGAAAAAGCTCTTCTTGGTTGGTTGCACGGATTTCCCGCATGTTTTCAAGCGTTTCCTGTATGCCGTCCGATACCGTTACAGCAGCAGTCTTTACCTTTTCAGACATGCGCCTTGAAATTTTACGGCTTCCAAACAAAAGTATAAAAGCAACAGGTACGCCCCAAAGGCAGGCAACAGCAAGCCGCCAATCCCTTATAAAAAGGATAACAGCAATTATCGCTGTAGAAACAAAAGCGCCGTATAGATAGCTTAAAACATGCGACCACACATGCTCCAGCCTGTTTACATCGCCCATAATTGTTTCAGTTAAGTCGGCAAGGTCGCGCTTGCCAAAATAGCCAAGAGGCAGTTTACGCAAACGCTCTGCAAGGCTTATACGCACATCTTTTACAGCGCCGTACACTAAACTGTATGTTGCCCAGTATTGTTTTGAATGGGTATAGTAAGAAACGATTATAAACCCTATAACAAGCGCAACAAAAGGTAGGGCGCTTGGCAAGGCTGCGCCATTTATTAGAGTATCGATAAACCGCTGCATTACAAGATAGAGTATGCCTATCCCACTCATTACAACAAGGTTTACAATAATAGTCCAAACAGTACCTTTTTTTATGTTTTCAACGCCCATATCGGATAGGGCGTATTTACGCTTAAACTTATCTCCAAACATTTAATTCACCTCTTTTTCGGTTGAAATGCGCCATTGCACAGCTTGGTTATAGTCAGCCCACATGTTCGCATATAGTTTGCCCGCTTCCTTAAGCTGCTCATGCGTGCCTTCTTCAACCACATGTCCGTTATCCAGCACTATTATTTTGTCTGCGTCAACAACAGTTGAAAGCCTATGCGCTATCATAAGCACTGTGCGGTTTTTTGTAAGCGTAGCGAAGGCTTTTTGGATGAGCACTTCGTTTTCGGGGTCTGCAAAGGCTGTCGCTTCATCAAGCACAATTATTGGCGCATCTTTTAGTATGGCGCGGGCAAGCGCAACGCGCTGCTGCTCCCCGCCGGATAGGTAAGTGCCTTCCGTGCCTATAAGCGTATCCATACCATTTGGGAGCTTAGCAATAATATCATTACATTGTGCGGCTGCAAGAGCGGCTTCTACCTGTTCCTTAGTGGCATTTGGCTTTGCGGCACGCACATTATCAAAAATGGAAGCTTTAAACAGGCGGTTGTTTTGGAACACAAAGGCTACTTGGTCCATGAGCACATGCGGATTCATATCCTTTACATCTACGCCGCCTACTTCTACAGTGCCTAAAGTAGTATCCCAAAACCTTGGGATAAGGCTTGCAGCTGTAGTCTTGCCACCGCCGGAAGGTCCTACAAGCGCTACCGTTTGCCCGGGTTCCACCTTAAATGAAACATTTTCAAGCGCAGGGAAATCCGCACCTTGGTAGGTGAAACTTACATCCTTAAACTCTATGCTGTTATCCTTGGGCATTTTAAATGTTGATGCAACTTTTAGCGTGGGGGCGTTCATTACCTGCTCAATACGATTAAGCGCAGTTTCCGCTAACATAAGACCGCTGGAAGCAAACATTACTTTGGCAAGCGCTGTTGATACTATTGCCGAAAACACTGCATAGAAAGCAAAGTTGGTTACAAATTGAGCGAAGTTGCCGCCAGCAAGCGCGCTAGGCGCCAAAAAAAGCGCAACAGGTATTAAAAATACGAAAGCGCTATCTGTAAATGTAAGGTTAATAGATTGCGGTTTTCTGCAAACAGCGCCCTGAAAGTGTTCGGCTTTATCGCTATAATCTTCAATAGCCTGCTTAAATGCCCTGAAGGAATACACGGTTTGCTGAAACACCTTTACCACGGGAATGCCCCGTACATATTCAGTGCCTGCCTTGCTCATATTATCCTGAGCGGCTTGGTATTCCGCTATAAACTTTGCACTTTTACCGCTCATCATTGAAAACATAGCGATGATTGAAATTACCGCCGCAAGCAGGCAGGCGGCGCCCATACGCCAGTCAAACACAAGCATTAAAACCAGCATGGCGATGAACATTACTATCGTACCCACAACATCAGCAAGATTGTGTGCAATAAGGATTTCTGTATCTGCCGCCGCTCCATCTAAACGGTTGCGCAGAAGTCCCGTTGCATTGCTATCAAAAAAGCCAAGGGGGGCTTTCATAAGGTGTGCCATTCCATTTTTGCGTATGTTTGCTGCCGTACGGAAAGCCGCAAGGTGCGTACACATAAGTCCGGCAAAGTAAACCAAAATACCCCCTACGGCAAAGGCAAACGCTAGCCAGCCGTATGTGCTAATTCCCGTAGCCTGCGTCCAGTTTGGGGCAACGGCTATTAAATCCCTCATAGCAAGCCAAATGCATATGTAGGGCGCCATACCTAAAACCATAGACACCGCTGAAAGCGCAAGCCCTATGTAGAAAAGCCCTTTATAATTTTCAGCGTATTGCAATAGCCTTGACACAGGCGACTGCTTCTTTTCTTTTTTCAAATCTTTCATCTCCTTATTGTTCGTATAAGAACAAAATTACTTAATTTCGATTTTATCCTTTATCTCCCACAAAACAGGCACCATTACAGAAGGTTGCTTTGCAGCGCAAGCCTTACATCCGGCGCAAGCTTTACAGCTGCCTGAACAAGCAGTATTCTCCGCTCCCATAACTATTTGCGAAAGCAAGCCTTTTCTATGTAAGTACTCGATATAGCTTTGCAGCGTTTCAGGCGATATGCCACGCTGCTCGGATAATTCGTATTGAGTAAAAGTTTTACCGCTATTCAGCAGTTGTATAAGTTTTTCAAACATAGCTGTTCTCCTTATAAAATCACAGGAAAAGACCCGAGATATGGTAAACCAAAAAAGCCAGTAGAAGTGAAGTAATAAAATAATATCCTAAAATACGCAGAGTCCATTTTAGAGATCTGGTCTCTTGGTATGTAGAGGTAATAGCCATAAGACAAGGCGCATTGAATGTTACAGCAAATATGAAAGCTAAGGCTGCAGGCTGCGTAAGCGATGTAAGAAGCACGCTGCCTAAACCTGAGGCAACCTGCCCACCTGAAGCAACCGTTGCTGAAAACAGGGTATCAGCGCCCAGATATAAAGAACCCAATACGCCAAGAGCCGCTTCTTTGCTAACCATAGAGGCAAAGTAGGCAAGGAAAGTCTGCCAAGTAAAGCCCAATACCTTTGTTACAGGCTCAATAGCTTTGCCGAAGCGGTATAATAGAGTTTGCTCTTGGTTGCCTGAAGCACTGTAAGTAAGCAACCAGAAAACTAAAGAAACGACGAAAATTATCCTAAGCGCCCTAGATAGAATATCCCATGTTCTAACAAATATTGAGCGTAAAAGCGCTTTCCAGCGCGGTCTATGATAGGGTGGAAGCTCCATAATAAGCCCGGCTCGGTCTTCCTCGCGGACTAATTTTCTCCCAAAAACCTTTGCCGTTATAAGCATATGCAGACCTGCGACAATAAAAATGGCTACAATAATAAGCGGCGCCCACGCCCCAAAGAAAAGAGAAGAAATAACAGGAACTATTGCCCAAGTAGCAGCGCAAGGCACCACCCAAGCCAGAGCAATAGTAAGCACCTTTTGCCCCCAAGAATCAATAACGCGGGTTCCGGCAGCTCCGCCGATGGTGCAACCGAAGCTTACCACCAGCGGCATAACAGCCTTGCCTTGAAGTCCCAGCCTTGCCATTGCGCTATCAAAAACATAAGAAACCCTAGCCATGTAACCTACTTCTTCTAAAAACCCGAATACAAGGTTTACCCCGAAAACGAAGCCTATCATAGCAACGGCAAAATATAAGGTGTTAAGCACAACTTGGTTAATAAAATTAATAAGCATTTGCGGTGCGCTTATAACAGTCAAGGCATTTGCAATCGGCTCCCCAAGTTTTGGTATCATGCTACCAGCAAGCATTATAGGCGTTGCGGGAATAAATGAAGTGATAAGCCCTAATAGTATTATTAAAACAGCAAGCGGCTTGCCCCATCTTTGGTGAGTTGCTATTTTATCAAACTTTGAAAGGAGTTTTTTCTCTTTCTTTTGCACAACAGCGCCTTCAAGCAGTTCATCTATCCACTTAAATTTACAGCCCGCTGTTTCTAAAGCGCCGTTTTGTACAGAGGATAACACCGTCTGTACTTCTTTATACGCTTCAAACGACAAGGTTTTATGCGCCTTTTCTAAAATAGCGGTATCGCCTTCTATAAGTTTAGCGCTAAGCCAATCTGCGGAAAAATTGTCAATGCCTTCTTTTGGCATAAGGTTTAAAAGCTTTTCGTAACTTCCATCTTGAATGCCGCGATACTTGGCAAACAAGGAATCGCTGTTTATTATGCTTTTTTCTTTAAAAGCTCTATCAATAGCTTTATAAAAGGCATCGTAATGCTTTGTATCTGCCGCCACAAAGGGAACTACAGGTATTCCAAGCCTTTCTTCGATTTTGGCGGCATCTATTGTTTTGCCTTGGGAATTTGCTATATCCATAAGGTTTAATAAAAGCACAGCAGGGCAATTAATACCCGCATAATCCGCCAGCATAAAAAGGCTTCTTGAAAGCTGAGAAGAGTCTGCCAATATGCATACAACATCAGCTTCGCCTGAGGCAATATAATCCCGAGTGATGATTTCCTCCTCCGAATTAGCAGATAGGCTGTAAGTTCCCGGCAGGTCTGTTACACGGTAGCGAATGCCGTTTCTATCAAAATGCCCTTCTTTTTTCTCCACCGTTTTCCCGGGCCAGTTTCCTACCCGCTGGCGCGCCCCTGTTAAACCGTTAAACAGGGTAGATTTACCCGAGTTGGGCTGCCCCAATAGTGCTATTGTTATCCGGTTAGAACTAACTGATGTCATGCTATTACCTCCACTAAAACGCCTTTACTATCTTCTCTATTAAGCGCAATTACAGTATCTCTACCGTAAAACAATAATGGCAGTTTACCTTTGTTATGGAGCATCTGAATCTCACAGCCTAAGCTTAAGCCAATAGAAGTTATGCGGCTTAGAAACCTAGCATCGCCTTTGATGTTTTTTACAACCGCCTTTTGACCTGTCTTCACTTCGTGTAGTTTATGCATACTCTACCTGCCTTTCTTTCTGTTTTATTCCTATGTTGTTTAATTAAGAGATGGAACAGCATAATGCACAACAAACCATAATGTTAGTTTGCGCTAACTCTTGCTTAGGTCATTCTAACTCTTTCATTTTCTTTTTGCAATACTTTTATGGTTTTAATTGTAAACATGAGTATTTCTCGGCTTGTTAATACTAAAATACTTCCCTTGGTCTGGCATACCGCGGGAAGTTTTTAATTAAGCGTATTTGGAGTAAGATAGTATTATAATTTGCTTCATACTATGTTGCTATTAAAGCAGCGATTTTATTGTGGCGGCTTTTTCGGTTTGGCTAATTACTGAGGAGGAGGCATAGTGGACCCTATGCTGACTGAGTAAGTCAAAGCCAAAGTGGAAAAGACGCCCAATAAAACGCTAGTATAAAGGCAACATAGTATTAAACAAGCTTTGCGCCTAGCGCTTCGCAAGCTGCAATACCATCATCATCGGGTTCTTCGTTTACTATTAAACCCTCATCTAAAAGGTTTGCATCTAGTGAGCGTAGTTCGTCTTCCCAATCGCGCATCCATTCGCCATCGCCCCAGCCATAGGAGCCAAAGAGAACGATTTTTTTGTTTCCAAGATTGTTTTTAATGGAATCGTACATGGGTTGAAACTCGGATTCCTCAAGCACCTCATCCCCCATGGAAGGACAGCCAAGCGCAAGCGCATCGTAGCTATCCAACATAGAGTTATTGAAATCAGAAGCTGTGAATAAATCTACATCCGCTCCCTTTTCCTTAGCGCCCTTAACTACGGCGTTTGCCATAATCTCGGTGTTTCCCGTGCCGCTCCAATAAACAACTGCAACTTTAGACATAATTACCTCCTAAAAATTTTTAAATTGCTACCATTAAATCATCAAGGCTTTTTCCATTTTGCCAATTATCGTAATAGATTTTGCTGCACGTTCTAAACGCCTTTGCTATGTTCTTAGCCCTATCAACATCAGAATATACAAGCCAAGTAACATTGCATTTTGCCTGTTTAGGACCTTGCTGTATGAAGCCTATTACATCATCCGCGGGATAACCAAGGAAAAAGCCTATCTCGTGTAAAAACTCCGGGCTTTCTGAAAGCCTTGAAATATACTCCCTTACACAGGCGGATGACCTGTCTACCGGGTAACCAAGCTCCCTCAAAAAACACTTGCACTTCTGGCATTTTAAATCCTGCGCCAATAACTTAGGACGATATATATACAGAAGCGTTCTGCAACCTTGACATTTTATAGGAATTAGGCAAATGTTTTTTTGCTTAGCTTTAGAGTTAAACCGAGCGATTGATTCTTTTAATTTATTATCCAGCTTTCCCTTTATCGCAAACAGATTGCCCGTTTTAATCCCTGCTAAGGTAGGGGCGGAATAGCGTATTAGTAATTCATCCAGACAGCAAGCGCTCATTTAACACCTCTAAGCTTCTTTATTGTATGTAAGTTAGCTTGACCTAACCTACTTTGGCATTCTAGCATTGATTTTTTATATTGTCAAGCATGAAATTCAACTTTTTTACACCGACAAACATTTTCTGCAATAAAATATATTTATACCAGACCGTAGACAAATCGGTTTTAGCGATTAAGCTAGAACCGTTTTGCTTTTGTATAAAAATATATTTTTAATGCAATTAAGGTAATTTATAATTTTTTTAGCATTCAAGCGCAAAAAGCGAGATAAAGGCGTATTGTTTGGTGTTGTTCTGTCTAGCTTTCCCTTATCTTTAAGCAGCTTGGCTAATTTTTTGAGATTCATGCAAGCGAATGTAAGCCCTGCCTTCATTTCCATACGAGCTTTTCCGTACATCTGTGTATACCTGAATCCGTGGTATTCTTTTGCTGTGCCGAATATTCGTTCAATTGTCTCTTTTCGTTTCTTATACAAAACTTTCATCCCTATGGTATGTCGGATATCTTCGCAAATTTCTATATAATCTGACCATATGTGATGTGTAATAACTTTGGTGTGGTTGGCGCTGTTCGTGCAGCGAGATAGATGGGGACAGTTTATGCATATTTTCGGATTACTCTTGTATTCACGATAGCCATTTCTATTAGTCGTACTGTAATTTAACACTTCATTGTTTGGGCAGAGATAGCAGTCATAATATTCATCATATACATACTCATGCTTCCTGAAAAAACCTTTCTTTGTCTTTGGACGGGTATAGGGAAATATAGGGGTAATATCTGCATCTATTAGAAACTTAGCAATAGCAGGTGTTTTGTATGCGGAATCTCCTATTAGCGTTTTTATCTCTATACCTTGAAGTTTGTTAAATAGCCCTAAAAATGTTGTGCTGTCGTGTTTGTTCCCGGGGTTTACATCGTAGCCTAGAATCCAACCATGCTTATCAGAAGCGGTGCTTACTCCATAGGCAAATACTTGCTTGTGTTCTCCCTTGTGGAACCAACCACTTTCTGGATCTGTTGTACTTACCTTGATTTCTTTTACTTCACTACTTCCTGAATCATCATCTGTTTTATAGTCCTTATCCTTAAATGGTTTCTTACCATGGCTAGCACGATCACAGTTTATCTCTTCCTTTAACTTCTCTTCATAAAACTTGGCTTCTTTATGCGCTAGCTCACGGCGCTTTTTATGGGTATTTGCT
>JAAYRU010000013.1 GCA_012518615.1 Christensenellaceae bacterium
ATTCCTTCTGTTATACTTTTCATTGAGAGATCCTTTCTTGATAGTTATTTTTGATGATTTATATTATACCAAAGGGTCTCTCGTTTTTCCTTTCTCGTGTCATAAATGTATTGTAGCCTAACATTTTGGGGTATGGTAATACTATGTTGCCATAACCGTTTAAATAAGAACCGCCTCAAAAATTCAACAAACCTCCGCAATGCCCGTTAAATTGCGTATGTTTATCGAAATACTTGTTGACATTTCGCCTTTCTTGCGCTATTCTTTTATAAGAACATCCGCAAATTATTCTTTTTTGCGGACTATTGTCTTACCGAAGGAGGAACAAAAATGCTAATGACAAGAGCGGAATGTTTGAAGCGTTACGGTTCTGATTACTATATTCAACAAAAAATTAACGCTGGCATACTATATCGCATTGAGAGGGGGATTTTTTCTGTTGAACCTCATGTGCCGGAGTTGGCAGTTATCACTTTGAAATATCCCAAGGCAATTGTTACAATGCTGAGTGCATTTTATCACTATGGGTTGACCGATGTAATCCCCGATGTCTACGATTTAGCAACAGATAGGGACGCAGCCAAAATATCTGATTCCCGCGTCCGCCAGTTTTTCATGCCAAAGAGTTTTTTTCTAAACGGTGTAACTATAGAAGGCATGAGAGGATATTCTTTCCGCATATATAATCGAGAACGAATGTTGATAGAACTCCTTCGTTATAAAAGCAAATTACCTTTTGACCTTTACAAGGAAATTCTGCTGAATTATCGTAAAATCATGCAACAACTTGATATACAAAAAATTCAGGACTATGCACTTGTAGCGCCGAAAAGCAACATGATTATGAATACACTTCAAATGGAGGTACTCTGATGCCAAATCTTGAGTCATTGATAAAAACGGTTAGAAACGAAGGTTATAGCGAAGCAAATGCGGCAGCAAAAGTATGTCAAGACATCGTTTTAAAAGCAATAGAAGTCAGTGATTTTGGTACTCATGTTACCGTCAAAGGCGGCGTTGTCATGCGTAGCATAACAGGAAACATTAGACGAGCCACTCAGGATATGGATCTTGACTTTATCCGATATTCGCTAAACGAGGATTCTATTCGCCGTTTCATTGAGCAACTAAATTGCCTAGAAGGGATTAAAATCCACATTTCTGCGCCAATTGAAGAACTGTCCCAACAGGAGTATCACGGAAAGCGAGTCCATGTCACTATAGAGGATGACGCTGGGCATTCCCTAAAAAGCAAGATTGATCTTGGTGTTCACACTAACATGCAGATAGAACAGGATGAGTACTGTTTTGATGTCTGCATAGACGATGAAGGCGCCAGCCTTTTAATCAATTCAAAAGAGCAAATCTTCACAGAGAAGTTACGCTCCCTGCTTCGCTTCGGTCCTCTTTCCACTCGTTATAAAGATGTTTTTGATCTATGCTACCTATCCGACTACATTAATAAGGATAAACTGCTGCAATGCTTGGAAACATACATTTTCTCCGATCCAATGATGAAAGAAAATAATATGGAAGCGATCCGGCAAAGAGTACATCAAACTTTTCAGAACCGTAGGTATCGGCAGCAATTAGAAAAATCAAGAAGTATAAACTGGCTAGGTATCAGTATTCCTCAGGCATTTGATAAGATACAATCCTTTCTCTTGTCTTTGTAAAGGGTTAACCAATAAATCCGAGTTTTTATACTAATCTCAGCCTAAATCAGCTTTATCTTGCGCGCATTTTCCGATTTGTCTTTTCTTTGCTCAGTCAGCATAGCGCCACTATGTTTCCTTCGTAAAGCTTTGTCAAATCAAAAAAACCGCTGCAATCTATGCGCTAATTTAAACTGAGATTAGTATTAAAGTTAAGTTTTTCAAGAATAATTCTAATAAAAAAAGAACCGTCTTGATTGACGATTCTATACTGGTCTGGGTGAGAGGATTTGAACCCCCGGCCTCTTGAACCCCATTCAAGCACGCTACCAAACTGCGCTACACCCAGAAACATAGAACGAAAGGTATATTAACAAGTATAAAGCAAATTGTCAAGTTTTTAGGATTTTGAATTTTATCTAGGCTGAATTTATGTTTTGCCCATAACATTGTCGCCACCATAGAGGAATTTGCAGCTTTGCCTTTGAGTTCAATTTTTTACAACAATTACCGTGCATTTTACAAGCCAAGGGGCGGTTTGCGCCGCCCCTATTGTATTGTTGCTTAAACATATATGCTCAAAGCTTATGTGTTGGTATTATTTCCTACGCCTGCGTTTCAGCACGTATGCTCCAGCTAAGGTAATTAGCGCAAGCACAAGCAGTATTCCTATTACTTGCAAGGTATTATCTCCCGTGGGAGGTATATCCTTGCAGTTGGTAAATACTATGCTCCTATCATAGGGTACGCCGTTTTTCTCTACATCTACCCTAGCCTTAAGCTTGCCGTCTATAGCCTTAGTGGTTACCTTTACTGTGTATACGGTTTTATCGTAAGTAGTTCTTGGGTCGCCGCCTTCAACCTCGCTTATAGTGTAGGTCCAGTTGCTAACTTCCTTGCTGAATGTGCGGTCGGAGAATATTACCGTGCCATCGGCAGTGTTGGTAACTTCCTCTATAAGCGCACCATTCTTATCCCTAAGCTGGAACTTATACTCCCCGCCCTTAAGTATGCCGTTTTCAAGTTTCTTGCCTACATTAAGGGGTACTCTAATCGTGGGGTATGTGGGGGTATCTGAATCAGACGGTTCTGTAGGTTCTGCTGGTTTCACATAGGTGTTTGTTACATTATATCCGTCTATACTGGTACTATAATCCGCCACAGCATCTTCCGTTATACTATAGTTTATCAACTTGCCCGCCTCATATTTAGGTAAGTCGGTAAAGCCCCACTTCCAACCATCCGCAGCAGTTACGCTCGTTGCGTCAATTTCCTTTCCATCCTTAAACAGACGTATGGTTATGCTTGCCGGGCGTTTTTCATTTTGATTATTGTCATCCCACGTTTTTGCGCCTTCCACAGAAATTGTTTCAGGGTCATGACAGTTGCTTATTATAAAACCAACGGTAGCATTACCTGATATTTCCCTTGTGTAACCTTCTGGCATGTCAACTTCATCAACCGTGTAAACAATTACCTTACCACCATTATTTATAGGCAAGTTTGTAAAGGTACCGGTCCAGTTGTTGGATTTGTTTAGTGTAAGCACTTTGTCCGCAACCACCTCTCCATCTGCAAACAACTGCACAGAAACGCTCTTAGTACGCTTGCCATCATTATCATTAGCATCTATCCAAGCCTTTGTAACCTGCACAGAAGTTTTTTCGGGTGTGTAAGAGTTTGTTACATTGTAACCGCTTATATCCGCGCTGTACTCTTCAATAGCATCTTCTGTAATAGTATAGGTTATTTCTTCTCCTGCTTCATACTTAGGCAGTTCTTTAAAGCTCCACTCCCAATTATCTGTGGCGGTAACTGTCCTATTATCAATCTGTAAGCCGTTCTTCAATAGGCGGATAGTAATACTGGTAGGACGCTTACCATCTTGGTTGTTTACATCATCCCAGATCTTACTGCCGGAAACATCAACCATTGCAGGAATTCTTGTGTTAATTACCACAAAGCCCTCTTTTGCACCACCTGTAATATCCGTTATGTAACCACCACCAACAGGCAACACTTCGATATTATAAACAACCTTCCTGCCATCCTTATAATCTTCAAGTTCTTTGAAAACGCCAGTCCAATTGTTTGCTTTGCTCAATATCAAATTGTTTCCCGTATATACACCATCAGCCAGTAATTTGACAACTACTGTATCAGGTCTTACACCATCTTGGTTGTTAGCGTCACGCCAAGCATTAGTTACCTGCACAGAGGTCTTTCCCGGGATATAAGTGTTAGTCATGTTATAGCCACGGATATCTGCGCTATATCCATCAACCACATCCTCAGTAATTACATAGGTGATTTCTTCACCTGCTTTAAATTTAGGTAAATCATCAAATTTCCATGCCCAGCCATCAGCTGCTGTTACAATCTTAGAGTTAATCTTTTCACCGTTTGCAAGCAGTCGAATAGTGATGCTTTCAGGACGTTTGCCGTATTGATTATTATCGTCAACCCAAGTTTTTATTCCGGATACCACTATTTTCTCCGGTGTACGGCTATTCGTAACCTTGTAACCATTTATAGCATCACCTGTGATATCAGACTCATAACCCTTAGCTAACGGAACTTCTTTAACTGTGTAATTAATTCTATTACCTGCCTTGTATTCTTCAAGGTCAGTAAATGTGCCACTCCAGTTGTTTGCAGGCATCAAAGCAAGAGCCTTACCCGTTTCTTTGCCATTTGCTAATAGCTTAATAGTTACATGGCTCGGTCTTACTCCATCTTGGTTGTTTTCATCTGCCCAAGCTTTAGTAACATCAATATTAATAATGGCGGGAGAAACTGTAGCTATTGATGCGGCGCCATCATTGCCATTTAAGGTTATTTTGGCGGTGTTGGGTATCTTCTGCTCGGGATAGGCTGCTAGCTCATCCTTCGTTAAACCCGTCTTAAGCCTGGCACTTAGCGCCATTTCAACGGTTTTTCCTGCTAGACCGGTGTAATCAAAGCCCTCTGCAAATGTGGCAGTTATAGTCGTATACCCATCTGCATCAACAATGTTCGTTAGTGTATAGTCTGTACCGCGCATAAGGGTAAAGCTGGATATTTCTTCATCCTCAGCGTTGTAGGTTACCGCGCGCAGCGTTATGCCGCCAACCGCTTCAAGCGCCTTATCCATAGTATCGGTAATGATAAGGCTATTATAGCCCAGCACATTTTTCGGCACTGCTGCCTTAACTAGGTAACGCACACTATCATCCCTAGGCGTTAGGTTATAGTGTGAAACGCCGTTTACAGTCTTATCCAAACTAGGCATAGCGCCCGTTTCGGCAGGCACCAGATATACGGCATTTGAAACTGCAGACTTGTCGTTTATCTTAAGTGTTGCGGTATTTGGTATACCGGCGTTGTTTTCGGGTTTAGCTACGTAATCTTGAAGCTGCTTTAATGTTACGCCATCGGCAAGTTTCGCCTTGAAGCTAAGGCGCACTGTGCGGTTGGCTATCTTATCAAAGCCGCTGTTAAGGGTAAACTTAATGGTTTTGCTATCGGTAGATATATTTAAATTTCCGCTTGTGCTTACAGTTACGCCATCTGCCGTTACACTGCCGCTGCCCGCAACTATGTTAAGAAGTTCATTTACTTTATCCTCTATAACAAAGCTTGTTATACCCTCAACGCTTTTTACTGGTACATCCACAGTATAGTTAAGTAAGCTATCCATCTTGGGCAGGTTATAGCTGTTTCCGCCGTTGATTGCTTTTTTAGGCGGGGTTATGGCAAGTTTCTTGTTGTTTACAATAAGCTGGTAGCTAACAGGGGTGGTTTCCGTAGCTTGCGTTACGATAAACCTAGGTTCGGCTAGGTAAGCATCATTCACCTTTACATTGGGCACGCCATTTTCATCTACCTCAATAGTATACACTGTTGTATCAGCTTGATAGCCCTCAGGAGCCCTTATTTCCCTAAGCGTATAGGTGGTATTACCCAACATGCCGCTAAGGTCCACCATGCCATCGGCACCCGATGTCTTAGTTTGCATAATCTCCTGACCGTGCTTATCTACATAGCTAAGGTTGAACACAGCGCCTGCCACGGTTTTTGCAGGGCTTGAGTCATCCTGCTTGAGCAGTGTAAAGTTGCTTGTCTTAATCAGCGTGTTGGTTATCTGAACCTCATAGGGCGTGGTGAAGTCGCCGAGAAGTTGATCCATCTCCACTGCTGTATAGCTTGCCTCATAGCCATCAGGCGGGGTTTCCAATACATAGTAGTTGTAAAGCTTGCCGTCTTCCGTGTAACGGAATAGCGTTTCATTGTAGAAGTGCATGGGTATTTCACGCAAGTTCAATTCGGGCTTAAAATAAGGATAATCAATCTCCGCCTGATTAAACGCAGTATCCGGCTTATCAGATTGGTCTCCCGGAAGCGGAACAAGTTTTCCGGTAACGGGGTCTAGCACATCAGGCTCGTCTACAACAATGCTTCTCTGTAATAGCAGCTTTATGGTATCGGGTCTTGTGTTGTGCCTGTTGTTATCATCATCCCAAAGCTTATCGACGGGCACCTCAACAATTTGGCGGTTTACTATTTTGGCGGGATTGTCCTCTGTTGGCATTTCCCCTTCGTATATAGCTGGTACAATTGCATCACCGTTTGCATCCCTAGCGCTTAGCTTAACGGTATTACCGCCGGTAGCTAATTTCTCTACTTCAAGCAAGTAATCATAATGCGTCGCTATAAAGTGGGCAGGCTGTTGCACACCATTTAACACATACCCATACGGCAATACATCCTCGGCAAGTAAATACTTGCCCGCTTCAAGCCTAGCGTCAATCACCGCATAACCATCGTCATCAATTTCGTATCTGGTTTGGATTCCTGCTGGCAGCTCGGGACCGCTTAACAGAACCCCCTGTACATCATCATACTCGAAATATTGGTACAGATTAAACACAGCACCATACAGGGGCACATCTTGCCCTTCATGCTGGAAGTCCGCAATCTTACGCAGTACAAACCAGTCATCCACCGGCTTAACCGTAGCGCTATCTTCAAGCCTGATTTTGTCGTTTACGCACACGTGGGCTGTGTTCACAATGCTTCCGTTTACCAAACCCTCAAGCTGGCTGATATCGGTAATATCTTTGTGTATTCTAACAGGAAGGATAATTCGTATAGTTACCCCCGCCAACCTAGATATTACATAGGGTATTTCGGTCTCCGTTTCAATGCTGTATCTCCCTGTCATCGCATCCCGTGAAATAATAGGCTTGTGTGCTACCATCAGGTTGTCATAGTCAACGGGATCTATCACATCAAAATGGTCAATGAAATCAGACCCTGTTTTGGAACCTAATTTCATTTTCATCCCCGCTAACATCTCTATACCTAGA
This sequence comes from Christensenellaceae bacterium, assembly GCA_012518615.1. GTDB lineage: Bacteria > Bacillota > Clostridia > Christensenellales > Aristaeellaceae > DTU024. The sequence continues at coordinate 7,004 of JAAYRU010000013.1, forward strand.
GGTAAATTATCAAAGATGCGTATCTTAGTATACCCGCTTACATCCGAAGGAATTGCAACGTCTATAACATATTCAAAGTTTTCCTTCCAAGTGCTCATGTCATAATCTTTGTAGTAAGTCTCCGTATCCGATACCGGATCGGTTTTCCTTACCATCTTGCTAATGGTAGGTTTTTCAGGCAACGGGTCTACCAAGTTGCCAAGGTTATTTTCTTCTTTAGTGTCATCATAGACCGGAATAGTGTATTCCGTATCTTCCTCTTTTGCTTTAACATATACTTTAAGCACGCCACCTTCATTACGCACCTGAAACTCCACCGGGCTAACTGTTACATAGCCATTTGGCGCCTTGATTTCCTTAAGCAGATACTTGCCAACATCCAGATTTTCAATGACAAATTCATCAGTACCGACCGTAAGCTTGCGCTCGCCAAACGGGAATAGTAGATCACCCAGCTTAGTTAATATAAACTCCGCCGTTGCCCCTGTCGACAAGGCTGTTGGCGGCTCATTTGGATCCAGCACCGCCAACATTTTCTTGAACTTTACGCTAGTTAGCTGCGCTTGAAGGATAACCTCGTTTGTCTGGATACACTCAGCACGGCTTTCATCACGGGGATTAATTTCAAGCGTCGCCTGATTATGTATCTTCAATTCGGGGTGCAGGGCAGCGAAATCCGAAGGCTTTCGGTTAATATAGGCATCAAATTCAAAGACTAGGTCACTATTTGCAAGACCAAGCTTGCTAACATCAACATGCTGATAGGTTGTAAAGGTAGCCGTCTTATAGTCAGTAGAAAGCTCCCTTAAGAAATGCTCCTCAAACGACTCTGTAGAACCAAACTCATCCACCTTACACACCTTAAGAGTATCCGGAACAATAGCCATACACGCATCCACAGTATCCATCACTTTAATGCTAGTAATGGCGTCCATGTTCTTAAACGGTACAGTAATTCGATAGGTGATTATTTCATTTAGACTTTTTAGATTATAAATAGGGTTATATAAGTCATCGCCCGCTTTTATTTCCTTGCGAGGATCCGGCTTTTTGTAGTTTAAAAACTCATAAGCGGAAACGCCATTTACATCAATCAACGGGAATGTATATTTATCCGATGAGAACCTTGGAATGCCATCCTTATCAACCGTTACATAGATTGAGCCCATGTTGATATACTCTGCTGAAGTTGTATCCGCTTTTTCTTTTAAGGTATACCGTACGCCTTTTTTGACCTCCGTCAAAGTTACAATGCCTTCCGGGTCACTGGATAAATCTCTTGATATGCCTTTGGGGTCAGTTAACACAAATGTGATGCCCGGTATGGCACCACCGGTGTCCGCATCCTTCTTGAGTATACGGAATGTAACTTCTTCCAGCTCGTTGGTTATGTTGTAGCCGAAAATAGATGTGCTATAGAAATCAACAGGCTCTTCATCTATGGTATAAACCCATTCAGCATATGTATCTGTTAAGGGATTATAATAGTATTTATCCAGACCCGTAAATTCGTATTCCCAAGAATCGGCGGCAGTAACGATTTTACTATCAACAAGTATCCGACCTCTAACCTGAACCGCCTCTTTGTACAGATGAACAGTGATAGCATCCGGTCGCGTAGATAAGGTGCCTTCATCGTCATTTTCCCAGGTTTTTTTGCCGGTTATACTAATTTTTTCATTATTATAAACCTCTCGATTATCGTTTGCATCCGCGGGGAAAATCACATCGCCCTGTTCATTTTCAAATTGAACAAGAACAAGAGGGGGACCTGTGTATAGTGGGTCATTTTCTCCATAAACAAATCCTTTTACAGTTACCTTAATTTTTTCATAAATGGGTAATATGTTTGCAGAGGGTGTTTTCCTTTCCACTAGCCAATAGGTACCCTCCGGAACATCTTCAAACAACACTTTACCATGATTAGAATCATGAGAATCGGAAGTACAGTAATATATATTTCCCGTAAATGGATGCTTGGCAGGGGCGCCCATCTGATCCGGCTCATTTTCATCAAAATCGTACAGTTCAAACAATGCGCCGCTCAAAGTATCGCTACCAAGTTTTTTGGTAAAACTAATATCCCTTAGAATTTTGGGTTTGATATATGCCGTATCCTGATCGCCGCCGCCTGTAAACGTAATATATGCCGTGTTAGGGATTGTACCATCAGCATCCAGCGCATCTTCTTCAATCAGGTTTGTACCGGGCTTCACCTTTACCTTAACCACAATGCGTACAGTTTTTCCCCTATAAGAGTCAACCTTAGTACTTGGAACAATAAGCTCAATTTGATTATTATCTACATTAGGTTGCAAAAAGTGTTCAAATGTATCGTGCTGAACAAAATTCTCCCCATCATCACTTAAGAAAAATTTTCTTTCTTCTACCAAAAACCATTCCGGAATCGTATCGGTAATTGTATAATCAATCGCATCCGTATTGTCCGGGAAAAGCACATCTATTGCGTAATCCCAGCTCTCTCCTATGCCAATGGAATGGACCCCCTGGCTATAAGAGTTGTCATTCTTCCCTTTTATCATCTTTGTAACGGTTGGGTGTGCAGCCTTGGGGTTGTCTACATTAAACGTAAATGACTGGTCAGTATCAACAGTATGGCTAATCTCAAAATATTCGTCAGGATATTCAGGACCGTCAGGAATTTTACCGGTTTTAGCAACATACCCTGGCGGTGCGCTTATCTCTATAAGATAGTACTTACCCGGTCCTAAGTATATAGTTTCGAAACTTGCAGGTCCAGTTACCATACCTTCGCCCAGCTTAATGTCGTCCACGATATTATTAATCGGGTCGGGATCTCCTACCACCTTATACAACGCAAAAACGGCACTCATACCATCAGGCAGGGGGCTATTATTGACGGTTTTATTCACGGTAAATTTGCCCCGTGTCAGCTTGAAATATACCGTATTGGTAGGTACCCATTCCTGATCGTTTAATTTCAGATTAGCAGTGTTAGGTATTAAGCCATCGGTATGTGTCGCAAACACCTCATCCAAAGTCCCGACCACCTCGACTTGCATCTCAAGCACTAGGGTCTGATGTTCTATCTCCGCAAAACCCGATGTTTTGGTGAATGTCATGGTTTCCCTATCGTAACTTCCGCTCACGGTATCGTTGGGATTTTGCAATGTATATACCTTAAAGGAACCATACACCGTTTTTAGATGAGGAGAGAGCAATACATCTTTAATTTGAAGCATCTCATAGCCATTTACACTTTGGATAGGAACACGTACCTGATATGTGATGATTTCATCGTTCTGCGAAGGCTTGTAGGGGTCTGTATCTGTCGCCTCATTCGGCAGTCCAGGTCCCCAGAAATCGCTCCCACTAGAGCCCTTAAGAAACTTCTGAGGCGTGGGACATGTGGGCTGTTCATTGAGGGCTTCAATATGCGTACCGGTAATAGGAGTATTTTGCGTTCCCTTAGTTATAGATACATCACCATTGTTTGCAACGGTAATGGTCCATACATTTTCTGGATCAAGCATATATCCGGAAGGTGCCTTTGTTTCCGTAATCATATAAGTATGCCCCGGCACAAGGTACTTGATGGCTATATTTCCGGCTGTATCCGATTCAAGTACGCGGTCCGCAACCGTAGTGTCCGTAGTATCTTTAAGGGTGAATTGTGCACCCTCAAGATCGTCATATACAAGGGGATCTAGTGTGACCACCTCTACTTTTTTTAGGCTCGCCTCGGATAAGGGTACATAGGTATGTACAATGCCGGAATAGCCCACATATTTATTGTTGACTTTGAAACCGGCGTTATTAGGAATGACTATTCGTCCTGATGCTTTGTCGTACTTGGAAGCAAGATCAGCGGTTGCCTTTACCTTAACATTAAACTCCACACGCACTGTCCCATCGGCAGCCCGCTCAAAGAATTGTGCACCCATGTCTTTTTCGTCATAGGTAACAGTAAGCACGTTAGTTACATCGTTCATGTCATATGTGTACGTGGTTACATCACCCTCAACGCCCTGTGCATTGATATATTTGACAGAAATAGAGCTGAGATCCACCTCCAGCGTTTCATCTAGCTTATCTGAAATCTCTAATATTTGGTAGGTAGTAACATCTTCTGGCATTTGCAAATCTATACGATAACGGTAACTGGCATCACGGGTTGCTAAGTAATGTTCAGACCCGTTGATGTCTTGAGTTCCAACAGGTCCCACATATTTTGTGATTGAAGTAGGCATAGCAAATGCCGGGGGCACCGCCCTTGCACGGTTAGACCAAATGAGCTCTCCCCCATCGGTTTGTATGGTGGTCCGGTTTGGTACGCCAACATAGCTCCCCGGAGGATCATTGTCGGGATCAAGCGCTCGCAATACGTTAATTGCGTCATCCGAAAGGTCATCTGAAATTCTCACCCACACGACCAGAGCATAATCCTTGCCAATATACTGACCAAAGGGATATTCTATCCCTCCTTCTGCAGGGATAGTTTCTGATTTTTTAGGCAGAGAATAGCTAATAGTATTACCCGAACGGGTAAGTTCATAAACATCGGGATTAACACCAGTACCGCCATGTTCCACCTTAAGCTCGGCTATCGCAGTCGCACCGGACACAACATCTGCTTTTGCTAAATTATTGCCTGCAACCAACCTAGCATCAATAATTTTAAGATTCCCATCAATCGTATCGCTGATGACGATGGTATCTGTTGCCCTAGTAACTGCTGAAGTAAAGGGAATAATGGTATCGAAGGTAAATATCTCCCTTCGTGTCGCCAATTCCTTATAGTAACCTGTGTTTGTACCTGGTGCGTTAGTTAATTCATCATATTCCGTCTTGCTTCCCGTAACTAACTTTTGAATCTTAAGCTCACAGCCTTCAAGGGTATTGGCAGGAATATCCGGAAGAGGAATTGAAATATCATATTCTTGCCCCTCAAACGTCATGGAAAGCGTCGGTACCGCTTGATAATCCTCATTCATGTAGCGGTCCTCACTTAGCTTATATACAATTCTATATTTAGCCGGGTTCATGTTCTGCATATTAACGGTCATGGTTTGACCGACCAAATTGCTTTGTGCGCTCACCTGTTCCCATAAGCCGTTGACTTCTTTTTCAAGTACATAGCTTTTAGGCGCCGCACCTATTTTAGCTGTAACGGCTACATTATCGGTTGCCGCGCTGGTCGAAGCTTTAAAAGCTGTAATTAACCCCTCAGTAAAAGCAACAAGATCATTAGACATCACGTGATAGCTTGGTTTGCTGGCCATTGTTTCAAGTGTAGATTTAATTTCGGGTTTTAAGACTACAGGCCAATAATAATCGCCATATCCCCTATCAAAACTTTTTAGAGAGGCTTCATCCTCCCAGAAAGCAGTGACGAAATCAGCGCTAATCCTATTTGTACCAGACCATGTGCCACCACCAGCCTTAATGCGACTGGCAATTTCATTCATGCCAGTAAGCATGGGCTTATAAGCTTCATACTGTTCATAACGTATACCATAATAATAGTAGTAGAACGGTACAGAATAATCCTTTAGGTTTCGGGTATACCAGACATAACTTCTTTCTTTATCACTAGGACTATTAATCTGCTGCGGAAATACTTGTCGTGCCGCTACAGGCAAGTTATTCCAGCTGGCAGTATTGGCAGCGCCGTCTGTAATCAAAATATATACCGTTTTACGCTGGCGGCTCTGTTGGGCACCGCCCGAGGCTGGTGTTACTTTATATTTACTATCGTTGTACTTATAGTAAGGTATGGTAATTGCATCGCTATATGCTGCTTCTGCTACTACTAGCCCATCAACAGTAGGAGTTCCGCCATCTGTTTGACCTTTCTGGTAATACTCGTCAATTTTACTGAGCAATGGCGCATATTCCGATTGCAAGCCAGATGATTGAGTCCTAAATGTGTAGTTCGTGTCATACTGGTTGTAATCGGTATAATTTACTTTTGTTTCATTGGTGATTGTTCCTACGACAGCCCTTCCTTCGACACCTTGATACGTAACGATCATCGCCCTATCTTTAGGAGAGGAATTATCGACATCTTTTCCCATGTTCAAAGAATTAACCATAGTTTTGACAGCTGCGCCCACATCGACAATTGTGTCTTCAAAGCTGCCACTTAAGTCCTGAATGAACACTACATCAACAAAGGTAGACGGTTCAGGCCATTGGAAGGTGATTTCTCCTGTAAGATTGCGTTCACATAGCTGATCAGATCCCGCATCAAGCGAAAGCTCGTGTGTAATTTGCGTAAACGGACCAAATGAATAAACTTGGGGTGGCGCAAGTGCAGGCGGCGCAGGATCAGGAGCAGGGGGTGCTGCTACGGGCGGTTCAGCTTGCGCTGCATAAGCTTCTGGCAAAACCTGCAAAACAATGGGGTTTGCTATCTGCATAAGCAAAACCGCAATCAAGAATATAACTTTAATTCGTGTGTTCATTGACCTTTTCATTACCTGTGAACCTCCGTAACTTTTATCCGCTTTAGTATTTTATCTATCTAAATAAGGCTTAAGCCAGTCGATAAATTCCTTTTCGCTCTTTGCGCCAGTTATTGGTCCTGCAACAAGCTCTCCCGAGCTGTTTATTAGAAAATGCGTGGGTACTTTTTTAACATCTTTCAATAACTCTTCATACAGGCTTTCAGACAGCAGCAGCACAGTAAAATCCGCGCCCTCCTGCTGCATGATATCCCTAGCTATGGAAGGGTTGTCTTGGCTTTTTTCATCCGCCACTATGCCTAGAACCTGCAAGCCCTGCACGCTTGAAGGCAATTCGCTAACCACCTTTAGGTTGTTTATGCAAGGTCCACAATCTACCGACCATACATCAACAAGGGTAAAATCCGCCAAGGCAAATATGGCTTCGGTAACTGTGTTGTTGTTTAAATCTATAGTGGTAAAGGTAATATTAGAGCTAGGCTCACCCGATGGCTGCACTGCACTATCATCAGACCTAGCGGGGGGCGGCGCAGCCTTTTCGCAAGCTGTTAATAAAAACACAGATAATACGCAAAATAATAATAGTAATTTTTCTATAAACTTGCTATTAGCTTTAATCATTAATCAATACTCCTTGAAACTTATTGACATAATGCCGCTTTTTACGGGCAATTGCATAGCTTATCGCTGAGTATATATCAATATTAACCATGGATAATGCCCTATGAAATAATTCTTTAAAAACAAAAAACAACCACTTTTCTAAAAAATAAAGTAAATATGTGGTCGAAAAACTGTATACGCGTAAACAACAAGCGTAAACTGACTGTATGTCTATCCGGAAAATGATTGTGCACGGCACTGCGCGTGCGTTAAATGCTTTCAATCGGCAGTTCGCCTCCTTCTGTGCCGAAACATACCAGAGTACTTATACCATATATTAGCCAAAAGGTCAATTTTTATCACCTAAAAAGCGTGCTTTTCCGCATGTTTTTGGTAATATTTCTACAAAATCTGATTATAAAAGCTTATCTCCCATAAAACAAAGCTTTTACACAAAATAGATACTCTGATTATTGTAGAATTAATTTGTTTGGCTTGTCTTTTTAGGCTTTTCAGGACGTTGCGCTAATATTATGGATAAGGTGATAAGCAGACCGCCAAACAGCATATTGATACGGAAGGCTTCTAAGCCCAACAGAAGGGAAAACAAAGTGCCAAAAAAACCTTCGGCAGACAATATAATACCCGCCTCAGATGCGCGCACATACTTTTGTCCCCAGGTTTGCAGAAAATAACAAACGCCGGTGGAAAAAACGCCAAGGTACAAAACAGGCAACAAGCCTTTTTGTATTTGTTCGGCTTGCACGGGCGTTCTGGTAACAAGTAGCACGATAGCGCCTAAAATGCCCGCTGTGAGCAGCTGCCAGAAAGCAATCTGCACAGGGTCGTCATTTTCCCCGCAGTAACCAAGCCAGGTAATATGCATGGCAAAAAATAGGGCGCATAAAAGCACAATCCAATCTCCCTTGGTAAAAGAGAGGGAAAAACCGCCCTGATAGGTGAGCATTATCACGCCCAGCATAGCTAGCAAACATAGAGCGAAAATACGCAGCGACGGTCTTTTTTTGGTGAAAATCCAAAGCAAAAAGGGAATCATAAGGATGTTGGTGGCTGTCAAAAAAGCGGCATTAGAAATAGTTGTCTGCCCCTGACCTACCGTTTGCGTATAGAAGGCGATATAAAGAATAACGCCCGCTATCGCGCCGTGCAGCACTGTCTTTTTAGGTGTGGGCAAAATTCGCTTTTTAAAAAACAAAAAAACACACAGGGCGCCCACAAGAAAACGTATCATCATAATCCAAGGGGTAGGCAGCTGCGAATCAATAGCAAACTGGGTGGCAATAAAGCCGCTTCCCCAAATGATTGTAACGACAATTAATGCCAATGTAGCTAAACTTTGCTTTCTTTCTTTCAACTTCAGTCTTCCTTTCCTGTTCATAATACTATTTTACTAAAGCTTGGCATTTTTTCAATCTGCGATTTTACTGATTTTTGATGTTCGTTTTTCGGAAAAACCATTGATTGTATTGAAAAAACATGATAATATGGTTGATAATTATTCTTAAGAAACAAAAACAAAACAACACTCAAGAAAAAAGATGACGGAATATTGTAAGTTTTTTCTTAATCTTCCCTTTACGAAAGTAAAACGAACCTACTATAATAGGGTTAGTATAATTTCCCAAAAACATTTCATAGCCGCAAAGGAGGGACTTGAATGAGTCAAAGCAATAAAGTTTTGATAAGAAATCAAACTCGAAGACAATTCAAAAGACAATTGCCCTTACAAATGTTTGTTTGGGTAGGCATCCTGTTCTTGGTGCTGTTTAGCATCATTCCAATGTCGGGCGTTATCGTAGCCTTTAAAGACTATAATATCAAGACAGGCTTTAAGGGTATGTTCACCGCCCCATGGACTGCCAACAGCGGTTTTAAACATTTCATCACCTTTGTTACCAACCGCAAGTTCTCCATCCTAGTACGAAACACCGTGGTTATCAGCACTTTAAAGCTCCTGTTCGCCTTTCCTTTTGCCATTATCTTTGCGATTATGGTTACCGAAGTGCGCTCCAACACCTACAAACGCTTGGTACAAACGGCAAGCTACCTGCCGCACTTTGTCTCTTGGACGGTTGTTGCGGGTATCGTGTACGCTATGTTCTCAACCAACATCGGCGTCATAAACGAACTACTGCTTAAGCTCGGGTGGCTTGAAGAACCCATCCCCCTGCTGCTTGAATCCAAGTACTACTACCTGCTTGCCACCGCCAGCGAAATCTGGAAAGAAACAGGCTGGAGCGCCATCATCTACTTAGCCGCCATTGCCGGCATAGACCCGGCGCTGTATGAAAGCGCTCAGGTGGACGGGGCAGGCCGTCTGCGCCGTATCTGGCATATTACTTTGCCGGGCATTCAGGGAACGGTAGCTATTCTGCTTATCCTATCGGTGGGCAGCCTCTTCTCGGGCAGCTTTGACCAAGCCATGATGCTTGGTAACGACATGAACCGCTCCCACAGTGAAATCTTGGACGTATTCATCTACCAGACCGGTCTTTCTAAGCAGCGCTACTCCTATGCAGCTGCCGTAGGTCTGTTCCAGTCGGTCATCAGCCTGATTCTTGTTATCGTTGCCAACGCAGGATCGAAAAAGATCTCCGGCTCGTCACTATTTTAGAGGAGGGAATCTTTATGACAGAATTACAACGCAAGCGCCGCATCAAAAAATCGGGCGAAGATATCTTTGTGGATGCACTTGTCCACCTGTTTACCTTCCTTCTTTTGGTTGCCACCCTATACCCCTTCTGGTATGTTATCGTTCTTTCTTTGAACGACGGTGTCGATGCCCTGCGCGGCGGCATCTATCTGTGGCCCCGCAAGTTCACCTTCGCCAACTATGAGCAGTTCCTCTCAGACCCCAAGTGGCTAAACGCCATCTTCATTTCAGTTGCAAAAACGCTGGTAGGAACGGGACTCACCATACTCTTTACCTGTCTGGTAGCATATGGTCTATCAACTGAAGGGCTGGTGTTCAGAAAGTTCTACAGCATAATTCTTTTGATATGTATGTACTTTTCCGGCGGTCTGATTCCCTACTACCTTACGCTTAGAACCTACGGTCTACTGAACAAGTTCTGGGTTTACGTTATCCCAACGATGTTTTCTACCTACTACTGTATGCTGGCAATGAGCTTTTTCAGGGAGCATCCACCCGCCCTTGCTGAAAGCGCAAGGCTGGACGGAGCGGGAGAAATTACCATCTTTTTGCGTATTATCATGCCGCTGTCAAAGCCTCTTTTGGCAACGCTTGGTCTGTTCGCCGCCGTTTCCCAGTGGAACTCCTGGTCAGACACCGCTTTCTATGCGCCTTCCAATCCTGACCTGCGCTCCCTTGCCTTCTTAATGCGTGGCGTTATTGTGCAAAACCAGGTAGATACTTCTTCAAGGGTAGCCATGATGAAGGCAGCCCAGTACTCCGCCACCACCGCCACCTCCATTCAGATGGCCGCCATGATTATCGCGGTTCTACCCATTATGTGCGTGTACCCCTTCCTGCAAAAGCATTTTGTCAAGGGCATCATGCTGGGCGCTGTGAAAGGTTAATCGCAAGCCCGCACTTAGCTTCTTTTTGAAGGCATACATTCCGTGAAACTTCTTTTCAATCGAAAACTTGCTTTCGATTGTTGCATGGTCACCAATTTACTGATACTGTGTTCTTTGGGAAAAGATACCCATAAAATATTTTTAGGAGGATTGTAATTATGAAACGTATTCTTGCCATGATTCTGTGCTTGATGCTTGCGCTTTCTACCGCAGCCATCGCAGAGCGTGACCCCCTGTTTGAAGACTTACCCGAGCTGGTTGAGCTTGACCTGTGGGTGGACTGGTCCTGGGTGGGCTTTGACACCTATGAAGGCGGCGTCTGCCAGGAGTGGATGATCGATCAAACCGGCGTCAAAATCAACATGATGAAGGCTATCGATAGCGAGCAGCTATCAATGATGATTTCATCAGGCGATCTGCCGGATTTGGTGGTTTGCTCCAGCAGCTCCAAGGTTCGCGCGCTCTCCGACAGCGATGTTTGCTATCCCCTGCAGGAACTCATTGATGAGTTTGTCCCTGAGTGGGAAATTTCCGAAACGGAAAAGGCAATGAACGCTTACTACTCCGAAGACGGTAAATTCTACATGCTTAAAAACGAGTACAACACCGCTGAAGAAGTCGCTTCCGCTAAAAAGCTTGCCGCAAACTTCGGTCAGTTCCATGTACGTAACGACATTTACAAAGCCCTTGGCAGCCCCGAAGTGAAAAACGAAGAAGACTTTTTCAATCTCTTGGCGCTGGTTCGTGAAAAATATCCGGACATGGTTCCCCTGATTTATAGCCCCCGCGAATATTCAGCTTTCGGGTCTATGGTAGGCTACAACCCCAGCTTCCCCACCGACGCAGATGGCAACCTGTCCATGGCAATCGGCGACCCCGCCTACAAGGAGATGCTGCGGGTAATCAACCGCCTGTACCGTGAAGGCTACCTATCTAAGGAAAACTTCTCCTACACTTCTGACGAGCAGGCTTTCCAGCAGTGGTATGCCGGTAACGCCTTTATGGTTACCTTCTTCGCCTGCAACGACGAGCAGGTTTTCCAAGCCAAAATCCGCGAGATTCTGCCCGAAGCGGAAGTAGAGCAGCTGCCTCTTCTTGACAACTGGGCATATACCATTCCGGTATCCGGCTGGGCGTCTCTGTTTATTACCCGTTCCTGCAAAAACCCTGAAGCCGCTATCAAAACCCTGTACTGGGCAAAGCAGCATGACAACTCTCTGGCGCTTACCTATGGCGTACCCGGCATTGACTGGGAGTGGGGACCGGAAGGCGACTTGGTGGTCTTAGACCGCTATAAGGAGCATCAGAAAATCGGCGATGTTGAAACCTTCTACCGTGGGCTTGCTTTCATGCTGTCCGCCGATGACTATATCGCCATCAACCAAGGCTACTATGCCGCCGCCACTGAACCCACCCGCGCCATTTTTGACGAAGTGGCAAAACGCGCAAAGGTATCCAACGTTATTTCGCTCACCTATCCGGCAAGCAACACTGACATGGGCTTCCTAATGGATGACATTTCCTCCCTCACCAACGAACACTTCACCGACATCTGCACCGCGGAAACCGAGGAAGACTTCGAGGCTCAATTTGAAGAAACCCTTGAGCTTGCCAAGGACATTGGGCTGGATGAAATCAACGCATACCTAAGCGACACCTATAAAGCGCTGTGCGAGAGCATGGACGCCCAATAAGCAATTTTGAACAATTATGCCGCTGCCGCCGTGTGCTATCAGCATGCGGCGGCATTTTGAAAAAGCATAGGAGAGACATGGAAAAAGCCATCAGCTTTGACAAGCTATGCCCCACAGTTCGGGAGGCGGGTATGCAGATGAACGATTTTTGGCAGATACCCCGCCTGATTTACGACTACCAGTTTATGTACTGCCTGTCCGGTCATGCTTTGATGACAATTGGCAACCAAAACCATCGCCTGTCTAGAGGACACCTGGCAATTATCCCGCCCAATGTCAAGCACACCTTAGTTTATGAGGGTGAGCGAAGCGCCGAAATTGCATGGATGCACCTTGATATGGTGAAACAGAAGGACGGAGACTGGATATACCGCTTTTATTCAACGCCCGACGCCTACGTGTTGCTGTTTGGCGACAAGCTGCCCTTCCCCGAACACATAAGAAAGCAGATTGTATTCCCGGGCGGTTTTCGTCTGCCCAAGTTTTTGGTTTTTGATGATCCCGAGAAAATCGAAGGCATGTTTCGCTCCGTTATAAAGGCCTTCGCAGCGGAAAAAACTTACTTTCAGCTGCTGTCCCGCACTGTGGCATTGCAGCTTATCGATGCCATCCTCACCCAATGTGGCTACTGGCAGTCTTCCGGCAAACCCATATTGGTATCGGACATCATGAAACAGTATATTCACAGCAACTACATGAAAAAAATCACCTTGAAGGATATTGGCGAGTGTACCAGTTACAATCCCGACTATGCCAGCAAGCTCTTTCGCAGAGAAACTGGCAAGACAGTGGTTGAATACATCAACCAATATCGTATTACCAAGGCAAAGACCATGCTGCTTGACCCGTCGCTGCCCATTACGGAAATTGCCACCCGATGCGGCTTTCAGTCGGTTAACTATTTTAGCAGCGTTTGTCGGCAATTTACAGGCAAAAGCCCGCGAGCCCTCCGGACGTATTATTTGACCATCATGGACGAGGTTCCTTTATCATAGAAAAGAGGTATTTATATGCAATTTTTAAGCGCTCAACCCTGGTGTAACCTGCAGGTACTGTCTATAAACCGCCTGCCTTCCCGCGCCTACTTTCTAACGGCTACCAACCAAGATAAGGCATTGCAAGGTCAATTTGACCGCGCACAAAACCTGAACGGCATTTGGGACTTTTATTATACCGACCGCACTCCCATTGACGAGCAGGCCTTTGTGGATGGCAGGGAAAGCCTGAGCTATAACACCATCAAGGTGCCCCGCTCCTTCCAGATGGCGGGATACGGTCCCATGCACTACACCGATGAGGACTATCCCTTCCCCATCGACCCGCCCTTTGTGCCTGCCCAAAACCCTACGGGCGTATATCGCAGAACTTTTTCCTATACGCCGGATGGTGACAGCCTCATTTTACGCCTTGAGGGGGCGGAAAGCTGCGTTTCGGTATATGTCAACGGCGCTTTCTGCGGTTACACCCAAGGGAGCCGCCTGCCTTCGGAGTTTGATATCACCGAGCTTTGCAAGGAAGGCGAAAACGAGCTGTTTCTCATTGTGCGCATGTTCTGCGACGGCACCTATTTAGAGGATCAGGATATGTGGTGGATGGGGGGCATCATACGGGATGTGCTTCTGCTTTCGCGCCCTAAAGAAGGCAGAATACACGACATTCACGTAAAAGCCGATTATGACCATAAAACGGGAAATGGCACTCTGTTGGTTACATCTGAAAATGCTAATTTCCGTCTTTTAGATAGCCAAGGAAACGAGCTTTTATCCGGTCTTTGCGGCACAGAACATAGCCTGCCCGTCATCCCTTGGAACGCTGAAGAGCCACATCTGTACACCTTGCTAGTTTTCACTAATACCGAGGCAACGAGGCTGAAGGTGGGCTTTCGGCGGGTGGAAATTGTCAATGGTGAACTGCGCCTAAACGGCAAGCGACTGATGCTCCGGGGCATTAACCGCCACGAATTTTCACCCGTGGACGGACGGCACGCTAGCGTTGAAGACACCATCAAAGACATGAAGATGATGAAGGAAGCGCACATCAATGCCATAAGAACCGCCCACTACCCCAACGCTCCTTTCTTTTATGAACTATGCGACGAGCTTGGTTTTTATGTGATGGACGAAGCTGACCTTGAAACCCACGGCTTTGAAATTGAACAAGAGCCTGCCAGATTGGCAACCGACCCCGCCTGGAAGGATGCCTTTGTGGAAAGGGCAGAGCGTATGTACATGCGGGACAAAAACTTTACCTGCGTTATAATGTGGTCGCTTGGCAACGAATCTTTCCGGGGGCAAAACTTTGGCGCAATGTATGACTATTTACACTCGGTGGACGACCGCCCCGTACACTATGAGGGCGATATTTCCTATAAGTATTCCGATGTTATTTCCACCATGTACACAAGCCCCGCAAAGCTGTTTGAGCACGACGCGGCGGGACATGAAAAACCCATGATTCTGTGTGAATTTGGGCACGCCATGGGCAACAGTCCGGGCAGTCTAAAGGAATATCGCCAAGCCATTGAAGGTTCGAAATCCATTCAGGGCTACTTTGTGTGGGAGTGGCGCAACCACGGTATCTTAAGGGACGGTGTGTACCTGCACGGTGGCGACTTTGACGCCCCCTATCATACCGGCAATTTCTGCATGGACGGTCTCCTAAACAGCGATTGGACACCCACACCAGGCTACTATAGCTACAAGAAAATGAACGAACCCTTGAGACTGAAATTAAACGAGGATACCTTAAAAATCAAGAGCGTACTTAGCTTCCGCAGTGTAAAAGATTTGCAAGTAAAAGCCACCCTTTTGTATGAAGATAAGGAAATTAAGAGCATTAGCCAAGTGGTAAAAAAAATAAAACCCGGCGAAAAAGTCAAGGTCAAGCTGAATGCGGAATTATTTTACCATCCCGAAAACGGTCTATACACCCTGCGTTTGGAGTTGATAGAAAACGCGTTCAACTTGGCAGACCAAACCTTTGTTTTAAAAGAGTATGTACCTGAGAAAAAAGAAAAAGAAGCCGTGCCTGCCTGGCAGAAAAAGGGCGACTTTTACATGCTGGAGGGCAACAACTACTCCTATAAGGTGTCGCTTGTAGACGGACGGCTGTACAATTACAAGGTGGACGGGCAAACCCTGCTTGAAAAAGGTCCGCTGCTGTCGCTGTTTCGCCCCGCCAATGACAATGACAAGCGCCGCCGTGAGCGCTGGAAAAAGCTGAACCTGCATTCCATGACCCCTGTTATCCACGAGGCAAGGGTGGAGGGAGATACGCTTTACATCAGCGGCAAGCTTGGCGCTAACGCCCGCATATGGTGGGTGCCCTTTGAGGTGAGCTACACCGCCCTTTCAGGCGGCAGAATCCGGGTACAACTGTCCGGTGGCTTTGCTGGCTGCTTTGGCGAAGGCAGGGACGACATGATACCCCGCATAGGCACAGACAGCGTAGCGCCTAAAGAACTTAGCCGTATAACCTTCCTTGGCGATGGACCAGGCGAAAGCTACTGTGACAGCCGCTTCCACTGCCACTATGGCTGGCATAGCCTGCCGGTGGATGAGATGGCATTCCCATACGATTGCCCGCAGGAATCGGGCAACCGCACGGGTTGTCATGTCGCCGCGCTTATGGGTGAAGATGGCAAGGGCATCGCCTTTGTATCATTGCAACCTTGCGATACGCAAGCCTCTTTCCATACTGCCAAGGACATTGATAACGCCAGCCATCCCCATGATTTAGTTAAGCGGGATAAGGTTTTCTGGCGCTTTGACTACAGGCAGGGCGGTCTTGGCTCCAACAGCTGCGGCCCCGAACCCCTTGAAAAATATACCGTGCGCCTGCTTCCCTTCCAAATAGACTGGGTCATCGCGCCCGTTTCCTCTCAATCCTTAAACGACCAGGTCAAGAAAGCGTGGGACAGCTTATGTTAAGAAACAAATTTAACCAAGAAATCGCCTCCCTGCTTGCGCAGGACAATTGGCTACTTGCTCAAGAAGAGTACGACCGGGAAGAAAACCTAAATTGGGAAAGTCGTTTTACTTTAGTCAGCGGCTACATGTCATCCCGAGGAAGCGAAATCTGTGGAACTTCTAATCCTACCCTTCCCGCCACCTATATTCACAGCATTTTTGACCGTTCCGAAGCTTTCATGCGGGAGCTTGCCAATATGCCCGACTGGGCTAAGCTAAAAGTATATGTAAAGCGCCAACCCATCGGCGTTGAAACAAAAGGCATGCTGGACTATATTCGGGTGCTGGATATGAAAAACGGACTGCTTGCCTCCGGCTATACGGTACGCGATAAATCAGGCGCCCGCATTCGGGTGGAGAGCTTAAAGCTGCTGAGCCGCGCTCACCCACAGTGCGGTCTGATTCGCCTGTATTTAACACCCCTTGATAAAGACACACAGTTTGAACTGGAAAACCTGATAGATGGCACGGTAACCAACTTCATGGACTATCCCCGCTTTCGCACACGCCACTTTGAAATCTCCGAAAACGGGCAGGGCAAGCTAGGCGTTTACATGCAGTGCCACACCCGAGACTTCAAAACTCCGGTAGGCATCGGAGCCTGTGTGGAGAGCGATAAAATCAGCAGCCGTGCCATTAAGTCTTATGGCGAAGTAGCTTGCGAGTTTTTTGACCTGTATGCAAAAAAAGATGAAACGGTACGGGTGGATAAGTTTGCCGCCATCGCCACAGGCCGTGATACCGACGGGGTCAAGTGGCGGGTCACAAGACTGCTTGAAGACATCACCACCCGTGGGGCGGAGGCTGAAATTAATGCGCATATCGATAAATATCAAGAGCTTTGGCATATGGGCGACCTTGAGATTAAAGGCGACGATAAGATGCAAAAAGCCATGCGCTTTAATATCTTCCACCTGATGAGCACGCCCAACCCTTATGACGACCGAGTTAACGTGGGGCCTAAGCTAATGCACGGTGAAGAGTACGGCGGACACGCCTTCTGGGATACCGAGCTGTTCTGCCTGCCTTTCTTCACCTGGGTATTCCCTGAAATCGCCCGCAACTTGGTAAGCTATCGGGGGCATCTGCTTGATGCCGCCCGCCGCAACGCGCGGGACAACGGCTACCTTGGCGCCAAATACCCCTGGGAATCGGCGGATACAGGCGATGAAGAGTGTCCCTCTTGGACGGTTGAATACGACGGCACCTGCTATAGATGTTATGTGGCGGACTATGAGCACCACGTGACCTCCGCTGTTGCCTACGGCTTGGTTGACTATGTAAGAGTAACCGGCGATAAGAGCCTGTTTGAAGACTTCGGCCTTGAATTGCTACTTGAAACTGCCCGTTTCTGGTGCAGCCGTATGACTTGGAGCAATGAAAAACAGGCCTATGAAATATTGCAGGTTACAGGTCCTGACGAGTGGCACGAACCGGTAGACAACAACTACTACACCAACCGTATGGCGGTATGGAACATACACACGGCTGTGGATGAGCTTAAAGCCATGCAGAAGGCGCAGCCCGTTTTGGCACAGGCCATTTGCCGAAAAATCGCCTTGACGGACGATGAAATCAAGGTCTGGCTGGATAGAGCCGCAAAAATCTATCTGCCCGACACCTCCGGCGTTATTGAGCAGTTCGAAGGCTACTTTGATATCCCCGATGCCTATGTTACTCAGTGGGACGATAAAGGTATGCCTCTAATGCCCGAAAGCTGTGTGGGCAAAGAACGCAAGAATCATCCCATATTAAAGCAGGCGGATGTAGTGATGCTCATGAAGCTCCTACCTGATGAACTAAGCCTTGAAGTCCAGCGCCTTAACTATGACTACTATGAAAAACGCACTCTGCACCGCTCCTCCCTGTCCCCTTCAGTGCATGCGCAAGTGGGCGTACAGCTGGATCTTGACGAGCGAGCCTATCAGTACCTTGAGCGTTCCTGCTACGTAGATATCGAAAACAACCAGCGCAACCTACGGGAAGGTCTGCACGCAGCATCCACAGGCGGCACATGGCAAGCCATAGTCATGGGTTATTGCGGTATGCATTTAGACAAGAAAGGCGAACTTGCCTTTAACCCAAAGCTGCCCAAGCAGTGGAGTAAAGTTCGCTTCCGTATCAAATGGCGTGGTCAGAAAAAGTTAGTGACAATTGAAAATAACCAAGCAACAATAAGCGATTTAGCTTAAAATCAGTCAAAATTAAGTAGGGGAGATGTTCCTCCCCCTATTATACTTATTTCGCAAATAATCAGTATGTATATATCTCTGTTACAAAAAAAGAAAACTCCCATTTTGTGAGAGTTTTCGGTGCACTGGTGCGCCTTCAGGGATTCGAACCCGGGACGCCCTGATTAAGAGTCAGGTGCTCTACCAACTGAGCTAAAGGCGCAAAGTTGCCTTAAGCAACTTGCAGGGGATATGTTACCACGCGAAGGCAGCGTAAGTCAAGGGTTTTTGTTTAATTTCTTCTTTGCTAAACTAAAATAATGGCACTGCTAAACACAAGAAAATATAACATACAATTTATAACTCAAAGTGAAAGGCTTTTCCATATAACAATGGGTATGTTTTTTGACCCATTTGCAACATAGAGAGGATTAAAAACAGCTTAATTCTCTATAGTTCTTGCTACATATCTATTACGCAATCCCCTCAATAATTCTATTCATATCCCCCATTTTGCTTTCCATATCCTCAACCAGTTTAAACTGGGTGCGGGTGCGGATTAGGTTATGGTCGGGGCGGTGTATTCTAAAGTAGCTGTCGCCTTCAAGGTAGTCTGTAAGGAAGCGCAGACCGCATTCAAGCGTCATAAGGTGCGCGCCCATGGGAAGAGTTGCAACCTCTGTATCGTTAAGGGCGGAACGGCACTCGCTCAAAAAGCCCTTTGCGTACGCTTCAAATAGCTCTAGCGACATGCTAACGCGGCTTAAATCCTCCTCATCTTCGGCGGCGGTGGAGGCGCCAAAGCGTATGGAATCGCCAAAGTCATTAGCGGCTATGCCGGGCATTACTGTATCAAGGTCTATAACGCAGAGAGGTTCGCGGGTTGTTGCGTCCAGCATTACATTGTTGAGCTTGGTGTCGTTATGGGTAACGCGCAGCTTTAAATCCCCCTTTTTGAGCAAATCCATAAGGAAAGAGCAGTTTTTCTCCTGCGATAGAGCAAAATCTATCTCCCTTTGGCAGGTTTTAGCGCGGCCGAGTTTGTCTTCCTTTATTGCGTTTTGAAGGTTCTGCATACGCACGGGGGTGTTATGAAAATCTACAATTGTTTCGTACAGGCTGCTTGCGTCAAAGCCGGAGAGCAGGTTCTGGAAGTTGCCAAAGGCAATGGCGCTGGAGTAAAAATCCCTCTTGTTTTCAACGCGCTCAAGGCAGAGGCTATCGGTAACGAATATATACATGCGCCAGTAGCCGTCCTCATCGTGCATATAGCTGCCCCCCTCAAGCGGGGGAACTATTGTAAGCACGCGCCTTGGGTCCGGCCGCATTTTATAAAGATATGAGCATACAGAGGATATATTATGCATAAGCCCGGGTATATCCTTAAACACACGCTCGTTTATGCGCTGCAGAATATACCACACTCCCTTATCGGTTACCACGAGGTAGGTTTCGTTTATATGACCGTTACCATACCTCTCACATGAAACAGGGGTACCCTCAGTTTTGAACTTGAAACATGCGTCGAACATAAAATTCTCCTTTATATTTATTGCCTGCAAAACGCAGGAAGTACATATTTATTAAATACCACCTAAAACACACAATAATTAAAAATCCCCTCACCTTTCGGAAACCTCATGGGGGCATGGGGGCAAAGCCCCCATAACAATCCGCAGAAGCGGCGTGTACGCTTCGAGGAGCAAATTTGCGAAGAAAAATCCCATTTTTCGAGAGAAAATTTGCATACCTTCATTTTTCCAGTGTGACCGAAGGTTGCGCGCAGAAAAATGCTTCCCAGCCGTTTTCCGCAGAAAACGGCGGCACCCCCGAAAGGTGTCGCAAGACACCTTTCGGAACATCACCCTTTTATGCCCCCTCCAGTAACACCTGCAATAATCTTTTCGCTTAGGAACAGATACAGCAGGAATGTAGGCAGGAACACTATAATAACAGAGGAGAACATACCCGCCCAGTCGCCTGTATATTTCATGGAGTTTATCATGGAATAAAGCCCCACAGCCACAGGACGTGTGGCGTTTGAGTTTGCGAATATGAGCGACATAAAGTACTCATTCCATATGTTAATAAAGTTGAATATGCTAACCGTAATTATGCCGGGCTGCGCAAGCGGCAGCATAATAGTCCAGAATGTACGCACGGGACCGCAGCCGTCTATAGATGCCGCTTCCTCAAACGACCTTGATAGATTGCTGAAAAACGATAGCAAGAATATTGTAGTATAAGGCACATTTATGCCTACATACAGGAATATCATAAGCGCTCTAATGCTTGTATCGTTATTTAATATATTAAACCTTGATACGCTTGAAAATAGCGGCAGTATTATCATAACAACAGGCACGCCCATTGCAGCTACAAAGCCGTTTTGTATAAGCTTGTTAGTTGCGAACCTAAAACGAGATAGGGCGTAGCTTGCAGGCGCGCACACCAAAACAAGCAGAGCCACTGAAATAATTGAATAAAGCAGAGAATTTTTAAAGAACACGGATACATTCTGGCTGTACCATGCCTTTGAGTAGTTTTCAAAGTGCAGACCTGTTGGAAATTCCAGCGTTTTGCCAAGGAA
The DNA here is from genome assembly GCA_012518615.1 of Christensenellaceae bacterium. GTDB lineage: Bacteria > Bacillota > Clostridia > Christensenellales > Aristaeellaceae > DTU024. Next base: position 28,040 of record JAAYRU010000013.1, read on the forward strand.
AATATCACGGGTGGTTGAAAGGGAAGCCGCAACTATCCAGCCTATGAGTACGAATGTAAACAGCACCCACAGCACTATGGGTATATACGCGGGTATAAGGCTGGTCTGTTTTTGTACGCCGGAGCTGGCGTGTAATTTATTCTTAGCCATATTACCTCCTAATACTCAAGCTCATCATCGCGTATAAGCAGGTTGATAAGCAAAAATACCACAACCACACAAATACCCATGAGTATGCCTACAGCAGCGCCAACGCCCGCATTTCGCTCGGTTACTACATTACCTCCCGAAAATACCTGATTATACAGGTACACAACAGGGCTTATAGTATCCACATCCGAAACCACATTTGAAAACAACTGCGACCAAGTGAAAAACGACACCGATGTTATAGACCACATTGTAAGATTGGTTTTAATAACGCCGGTTAGTAGCGGCAGTGTTATTTGTCTAAACTGCGCCAGCTTGTTTGCGCCGTCTATAGAGGCAGCTTCATAGTATTCCGGGGAGATTTTTTCTATACCCGATGAAAATATAAGCATATGGTAGCCAACCATGCCAAAGCAGTATGCAAACAACATAGCCCAGAACTTATTCCCGGGCGCAGTCCACTGCGTTTTGGCAAAGTCGGTAAGCCCTACGGCATCAAAAAATGTGGTGAAAAGCCCGAAACGAGGGTTATATACATATTGCAACCACATTGTCGCAAGCGCAACCGCCGATATTATGTTAGGCATATATATTACTGCCCTGAAAAACTTCTTGGCTTTTATGCCGCTGTTAAGTATCCCCGCGAAAAACAGTGCAATCAGCATTACGGCAACCCCGCCCACCGCCCAAATGCGGAAAAGGTTCCACATGGATATCCTAAATAGGCTGGTATCCGCAAGCTTAAAGTAGTTTGCTAGCCCCGAAAATTTCCACTCGTTCATGCCGGAAGTTATATTCTCCACCTCGTAAAAGCTCATCAACCCCGTACGGAATATGGGATAGATGAATATAAGGCAGAAGAACAGAACTGCTGGCATCAAAAAGATGGCTATTACCGCTTTATTCTGTCGCATATAAGCCCCCCTTTTAAAAATATGCCGGAGGGCATAGCCCTCCGGCAAGTAAAATTAATTAATTAGATGCGGACTTGGCTTCGAGATTGTCTACAAATTGCTGCGCGGTAATTTCGCCAGCGCAGAGTTTCTGTAGCTCTTGCTTTATAATTGGTGTCATATCGGCGTTGTCTTCAATGCCTGCCGCCCAAGTCCAGCGCGTGGAAAGCCCATCCATAACGGGCTTAACGCTTGCAAGCATTGTGGGCCATTCGGTGTTGGTGGTATCGGAAGGTATGCCTACGGATTCTTCAGATAGCATTTTATCATACTCACCCTTGGTGATTTTGATTATGATGTCGAAAGCTTCCTTTGCGACTTCGCTGTTTTTATTTATGCCGAATACCTGCGCGCCATAGTTGGACGCTTCTGCGCCATCTTTTCCGCCTTCAAGCTCGGGATAGGCAAAGCAGCCCCATCTAAAGTCCGGTCCTGTCATGGCTTTAACTTCGTTAGGCAGCCATGAGCCATTAAGATACATGCCTGCAAGGCCAAGCGCCATTTCGCCGTTCTGGTTTGTGGGCCATACTGATGAACCGATAGTGGGTGAGAAATAGCCCTTTGTAGCCATTTCTTCAAATGCCTGTGCGGTTTTCAGCACGGCGGGCTCTTCCGCCCAAAGACCTTCTTTTACTACCTTGCTTACGCCTTCAGAGCCAAGGTAGCGCGCCAGATGGTAGCCAAGGTTGCATAGTATGTAAGCATCGTCGCTTGTAAGCGGGATATAGCCTGCCGCCTTTATTTTTTCACAGGCATCGAGGAATTCATCCCATGTTTTCGGCGGCTCTGTTATGCCGGCTTCGTCGAATATGTCCTGATTGTAGAACACATTGAACACATTGGGCTGATAGGGTATGGATTTTAGCTCTCCGCCGCCCGCTTCACGGCACGAACCCATAAGGCCGGCTATTGCGGTTTCTTCGTAGCCGGTTTCCTTGGCAAGGTCTTCAAGGTTAAGCAGGTAGTTTGCCCATAGGCGGTTTACACGGTCTATATCCTCATCAAATAGGTCTATGGCAGTGCCGGCATCAAGCGCAGGCTGTAAACCTTCTCTTATGCCTGTGCGGCCCTTAAACTGCACATCTACCTTGTTGCCGGTTTCCGCAGCATATGCGTCAACCGCTTTTTGAATCACCTGACCCTGTGGCTCTGTACTTTCCCACATGGACCAATAAACTATTGTCTTGCCTTCGGCAAGCGTGGCGCCGATAGATAGTACAAGCACGGCAGCCAACATTAGAGAAACAATCTTTTTCATTTCTACCTCCTAGTTGATATTTATTGCCATAATAATACCACAATTGCGTATATAACGCCAACAATATACATCAATATTTTTACATTTGCTCCGTTTTCTCGTATAAAAGGGCGAAAAAACGACCTAAAGCTTATAGAAAAACGTTGCTAGATATGAATATTGCGTATTATTGTGCATAAATTTAGTCGGAAAAAATTATCGTAAATTTGAAACTACACATCTCACAAAAAACGAAACACTCCAAAGTTTACGGGACATTTTTTTGTAAAATTATGGAAGTTTTGCCAACAACATACATATATTGCAATACTAAAGTCCCCCTATGTCCTTAAGTTTTAGGCTACGCTCAAGCAAAACCACAAGGAGGTAACTATGATAAGGCTGGATTACAGCAATGGGGATTTTGAAAAGGCGCTAGATGCCGCGCTAAAGCAGTTCGCGCCAAACAGGCGAAGGCTTTCAAAGCTTGGCAGATATTACGAAGGGCGGCACGATATATTAATGCGTACAAAGCCTCAGGGTATGCCAAATAACAGGCTGCCGCACGGTTTTCCAAAATATATAGCGGAGCTAAGCGCGGGGTACATGTATTCTAGCGGACCTATTTACAGCATAAAGGGAGATGATGAAGGGCTTAACAACCTGCTCGCCCTTGAGGAAGAGAGCGCGGACGCTGCGCTTAACATGCGCATCGCGCTATACCAAAGTGTGTACGGACAGGGGCTATCGCTATGCTGGCTTGACGACAGCCTGCATATATCATCGCTAGACCCAAGAAACGCATTTATTGCCTATGACGACACAGCGGCAAGAAAGCCGCTTTTCGGGGTGATATTATCATCTAGGGAGATGCGAGTGTACACGGACACCCATGTTTACATATATGAAGGGGTAAACAATAAAAAACCAAAAACCAAAGCGCCGCACGGATTTAAGCGCCTGCCTATGGTTGCCTACGACAACGGTCCTAATTTACAGGGGGATTTTGAGCATGTGCTGCCGCTGGTTGACGCGTACGACACCTTGGCTTCAGACAGGCTTAACGATAGAGGACAGTTTGCGGACGCTATGCTTGTGCTTACAGGCATAATGGGCATAGACGAGAGCGATGATAATATGTCTGCCGCGGCAAAACTCCGGCAGCAGCGCACACTTACGCTTCCCGACAGCGATTCTAAAGCGGAATGGCTAATAAAAAACGCAAACGAAAAGGATATAGATGTATTAAGAAAAGCAATATCCGACGATATACATAAATTCTCCATGACTCCGGATTTAGAAGATACGAGGCTGCTTGGAATGTCATCCGGAATAGCTATACAGTACAAGCTTTTCTGCCTAAGGCAGAGAACCGCAATTAAAGAACGCTTTTTTATTAAGGGGCTTAAGGACAGGGCAAGGCTGCTGTGTGATGTGCTTGAAAGCAGAGGGCTGAAAGCGCCCGATGTAGACAGGATAAAAATAAGCTTTAAAAATAGGGAAGGAGCGCTATTTAAGGAATAGCCTTACCTTACTTTTTTTGATCCCCAAATGTAAAAAAATGCTTTAAAGATTAATCCGCCCGAAAAGCTTGACAGCTTCGGACGGTTTTTTTATGCTATACGCGTTCCAGAACGTATGTTCGGTTATGGAGGTGTTTTATGGATAATCCACAGCTACTTTTAAGCCTTTGCGGTATGAGCCGCGCGGAGTGCGCGCGCAGGCTATATATGAGCCTTAGCAATTTTAACCTAAAAATGCGAGAAGGCACTCTATCTAAAGATGAAATAAACAAAATTATAAAATTTACAAAGGAGGCATAGCATGACTATAGAAGAATATCTATCAAAGCCTGAAAAATACAGGCACCAAGCGCAGGTTTACTTAAAGCTTGCAAGGCATATGCACAGAAAGGGCAACACCAGCGCATACGCTAAGTACAGCAAAAAACACTGCGAAAGTTTAAGAAAAAGCCAAATATGGGAAAATAGGGTAAGGCAATCTATAAACAGACTATCTTGCAGCGATGAAAAAATGTCGCTTGAACTTAAATACCTTCAAGGCATGACGCTTGATGAAATAGGCGAAATAATAGGATACTCTAGGCGGCATGTTAATAGGATATTAAAAAGAGGCAAGGAAAAGCTTTTTACTTTTTGACATCGTATGTGTTCTAGTTTTAATAAATGTATAATTTGGCTTTTGTCAAACAGCGGGTGTTTTGCGTTTGAAGCCGCAGAAAACCGATAGCCAGTTTTAATCCGGAAACGCAATTAATGCGCAGCGCCTAATAAAAGCAATAGTAAAGCCGCCGAGAATCACGGGCGGCTTTAGTCTGGAGGTGCCAATGAAAACTAGAAACAACTGTGTAAGTAGTAGGATTTTTTCAAGTAAGCTATAACAAGGCTTTAGCTGTTAAGCTTTGTATTTTCCGCTATATACTATATTTCTAAAAGCTGCTATGCTAGGCTGCATATAAATAATTATTAAAAACCACAAGCCATACATAGGCTAAAAAACCAAAAAAGCGACGCAGGGTTATATATATTCGAGGGGGATTATCTCCTCGCCGCCTTGCCTTTTGCAAAGCTCTTTTACACCCTGCGCCTATTTAATTTTTATCCGGCGCTTGGCTACGCCCCGCTGGAAATTTTTCATAATAATGAATGTGGCTCTGCCTTTAATATGCAATAGCCCTATCGGGTCTCCGCATGGGCGAAGCAAGCGCAAGTAAAGATGGGTTCCTCTATATTAACTAACTACAACGCCCCCTTCCTTTATACTGACTAGAAAGAAACATTTTGTATGCCTATATACGGCACATAAGGCGTTACTTTAGCCTTATTATGTCCCTCTCTTTAAGTCATCTCCTGTTGCGATTTTATGATAACACGGCAATGAAAAATTGTCAAGCTTTTTTCCTAAAAATACAAATATTTTTTTGAAAAATTTTGTGCGGATTTTTGGGTATTATTTTCCACTTATATACACAATTATTGCCCCATATTTTGATAAAGCGCCTGTAATATCAGCTATATATAGCGATTCTTTTTTGTTATCCGCATTTGTCGCAAATAACAAGGCTTGTAAGTCTTTTGTCTACAAGCCCTGTGAATTTATGTGTATTAATATAGTTTACTTAGATGAACTTAGCGAAACCTCATTATCCAGCGGCACAACCGCAAGCGTTTTCCCAAGCGGAGCCAATACCTTAAGCACTGTGCTTATTTGGGGGCTGGTAGTGCCCCTTTCCATTCTGGCTATTACGGGCTGTTTTACTCCGCTCATCTCCTCAAGCTGTTTTTGGGTTATGCCTTTTTCATTCCTAGCCTTTATTATCTCACCCATAAGAGCAACCCTTAAATCGCTCTCCGCTATTTCTTCTTTTGTGAATATTTCTTTTTCAAGTTCTTCCCATGTACCTCCTATGGCTGGGTTGTTGGTGAAAATATCTTCATATTTGCTGTTCATAACTTCCCCTTCTTTCTTTAATATCTTCAAGTTCTCTTTTGGCTTTTTCTATCTCTCTTTTAGGCGTTTTCTGCGTTTTTTTGGTGAAGTGGTGTAGTAATATAAATCCCTCACTGCTCCAAGCAACAAAGAATATTCTATCCCTAAGCGGTCTTAATTCCCATATCTCGCCCTCTATGTGTTTGATAAAGGGTTCTCCTGCAAATGTACCGTAACTGCTTAATACTTTTACATAATCCCGTATCTTGTTAAGCTTTATCCTGCTATCCTTGTCTTTCCTTTTGCCAAGCTCCCTTATGTACTCAGCAACTGGCGATTTGCCATTCTTGTCTTTGTAAAAATAAATCTTGTACATATCTGCTCCGTTTTTTATCTCTCCACGCTTCAGCACAACAATATTATAACTTATAAGTTATAATATGTCAACTGTTTCTTTTATGAAAACAAATCAAACTGCCTTCCTACACCCGCCCTATCAATAAAGCCGCGCACAATATTTCTATTTGATTTTGCTATTATGCTATTAAGCTCTGTGGCTGTGTATTTAGGAGTATCATCGCTTGGGAATATTACAAATTTAAGGTTAAGGCAGAGTTTTGCTGCGTCCTTTATTTTAAAGCGCGCAATTCCTTTATCCACATGTTCTATAAGCTTCCTTTTATCCGTGGGGTAAGGGCTGCCTGCCACAACATCTCTATAATACGGATCCATAATATATATGTATTCGTCATCTGCGCTTACAAGAAGGAAATAATGCCCGAACTTGGGCGCTATTGGGCTATATTTCCCGCCAGATGAAGTAATAATTATAGCTCCCTCTTTAAGCGAGGCTACACACTCTGCTATTTTGTATGTTGTAAAGTATTCAAGCCCATAAAAATCCAGCAATATACGATAAAAGCCGTGGGAGCGCCTGCCCTTAAAGCCGTATTCATTGTTGCCCGTGCTCCAGTTGCCTACAACAAGAGGAAAATATCTAAAATAATCCTCATTTTTTTCTATTAAAAAGCGCTCATCATCTTTGAAGCCAAAATCCCTAGTTATAGAGCGGGTATCTATTAAAAGCGGGCGTTTATGAAGCGTAGATATATCGCTAAGTCTTTCCAGTGGTACGCTGTTTATTATCGCAAGCGCTGCCGCGGTAATTACGCAACCGGAGTCGCCAAAGTATTTGCACTTGCCCTCTACCTTTTCAGAGCATATAAGCTTATCCCACTCCGGAGAGTTTTGAGCCATGTACACAAAGTTTCTGCCGTTCACATTAACTATGCCCGTATATGAATCCCTGCTTTTAAGCAGCGCTTCTTGGGTAATCTCCTCCGCATATGCAAAGCTAAAAAGCATAAGCAGTGAAATTATTAACGCTGTGCGCCTATACCTCAAGTACTTTACCTCTCCGCAATAATACTAAAACGCCAAAGCCTTTGCGTTTTCACTGACTTTGGCATTTTATCATTTAATTAATAAAAAAACAAAAGCGGTTTTTGTCCGACTTTGTGGGTATTTATTATCAGTATAATGCCTAAATAAGCGCTTCACAAATCACAGCTTAGGTTTTCTTGAATATGTGCCGTAAGTTAGCTCCTGTATATAGTTTTCCGCGTAGGGGAAGTCCAAGGGTATGCTGTCTATCTCATGTTGTATATCGTAGGGAAGGTTTATAAGTTCTACATTTATAGCGCCGTCTTCCATGCCCTCATCCGCTGTAAGTATTGCGTACTGCACACGGACTATGCCTAGCGAATTGCCTATGCTGCCTACATTAAAAAGCAAGCCGCAGTTAAGCGTGCGCAGGGCTTGCCTGTGTATATCCGCATAGCCTACTATGTTAAAATCCGGCTCAAAAAGTGCGGATAGCTTTTTCTCCTCCTCTTGAATAAAGAGCGGCATATCCATGCTTGGTCTGCCGTGCAGCAGGCGCAGCTTTTTGCCCGCGATATACATATGTTTTTCAACGGGGAAAGTTAACAGCGTTTCAAGCCGTTTATCGCCTAATTGATTAAAATAATATTCATCCGCGGGGTATACTCTGTTGCCAAGATCCTCATCCCAATTGCCCCTAAGTATTACATCGCAATTGGCTATTGCCCAATCGAAAGTATAGTCGGATGAGGGACCTTTGCCAACTAAATCTCCAAGGCACCAAAGGCCGTCTACATTGCGGCCTAAAATATCCTTTTCAAATGCGGAAAGCGCGGTTTTGTTGCCGTGCAAATCCGCAATAAGCGCTATCCGCATTGTTTAACTAGCCATTCAAAGGGGCGCATATGCACTTCGTTCTTTTCTATCATGGATTCAGGGTGCCACTGCACGCCTATTATTGGTATGTCTTCTTTAAATTCCACCGCTTCTATAAGCCCGTCCGACGCGTAAGCGCTTACTTTAAGGCTTTTAGCAAGCCTATCTATAGCCTGATGATGGCGGGAGTTTACATAAAACTCCTTTTCTTTAACTATTTGATAAAACTTGCTGTCCTGCTCAACTTTAACTGTATGCACATCGCCGTCCGCATTATCAAAAAGAGCGTGGTCTATGTTGGTTTTGTATAAATCCGCAATATCCTGATATAAATCCCCGCCCTCAAAGCAGTTGAGCAGTTGAATACCCCTGCATATGCAAAGTGCGGGTTTGCCTGTTTTTTTAACATGCTCCATCATGGCATACTCCTGACTATCCCTATGGAGCACAGGTTCATCAGCCTTGGGATGTTTTTCCTGCCCGAACCTTGACGCCTCTATATCTCCCCCGCCGGTGAATATTACGCCGTCCACCAAATCTATCATTTTAGTCCAAGCGGTTTCATCATCAACAAGCGGCAAAATAATAGGCACGCCGCCTGCCTTAATAACCGCATTTACATAGCTGTTAGGCATGTTAGACCTGCCTTTTTTACTGTCCCAGTCCGCACAAAGACCAATATATGGCATATATACCTCCGTACAATTAGTATACTCATGCGAAGTATAGCGGAATATGTGGATATTGTCCATAGCTTAATAGGTGGTATTTGTAATAGGGGGGAGATGGATAATACAACCACAGGTTAATGCCGCTTTATTATTTGTTTTGATTATGTATGGTTATGCGTAAGCTTAATGTTTTATAATTTAAACTGACATTTTACTGACAAAACCTCCTTTTATACTGACATAAACAATGTCAGCATTGACGCGGAAAATGTCAGTTTAAAATCCATTCATAATAAGGTTTTTATTTAATGACAATCCATTTCCCATTTTTCTTTGTGCCTATTCTTTCAATGTATCCCTTTTCCTGTAGCGAGGATAATGCTCTATATATCGTTCTAACTGTAACGCCCGCTTTTTCTGACAGTTCATTTGCAATCAAATCTGAGTTTTCTATTAAAAGTTCTAATACTTTTATCTCGGTTTTTGTAAGGCTTGCTTGGACTTTGGGCTCTCCATGTTTAGTATCCGTTTTGGATAGAACTTCTTTCTCAAACGGTATTGTACAGCGTATAAAACTATCATCTATTTCAAAAACATCTCTACCGTATTTATTTACAATAGTGGGTATTCCGTGCCCCGTATGCTCGGTTAACCCCAGCATTAGGAATATTCTCATAAGAGTTGTGTTTCGAGGACGGCTTATACCTTCAAAAAATTGTTTTTCCGTCATGCCTCTTGGGAGCCCCCCATGAGAAAATATTTCTATACGGTCACTGTACATTGAAATTTGGGGTTCTGTAATAGTCCAATCATTATGTACTAAGGCATTTATTACAGCTTCGTTAATGGCATCGTAATCAAAAAGATAAATGTCTTTTCTTGGTCTTACAGTCGTGTCTGAAATGCTAATATTTTCCACCTGCAATCTCGTTTTTATTTTTACATAGGTTGTAACTAGGCAACCATAACCGTATTCGCTGCGTTCTGATATGGCAGACTTGTTTTTTCCATTAAATTTAACAAAAGCAAAGGGGATATTATTTCTGTCTGCCAAAAGTTCCGCAAGCAAGTTGTAATCACCATCTCCCGTTCTTAAGTTTAAATTTGCTTCAAAAGACCTGTCGTCTAAATGATAACCTTTTTCAACATAATATATTTTTAGCTCTCTAAATGTTAGATCTGCAATGCTCGATTTCTTTTTGAGCATGTATTCGGTATCGATAAATTTTTTTTCGTAGCGTATTTTAATTTGTTCAGAAGTCATCTCTTTACAGGTTGTACCGATTCTAATTGTGCAACCTGCCGAAGAAAACCCGTATTTCTTTTGACAGTAAATATTTTTGCTACCCTTTGTAATATTTATAGCAATAATCGTTTTACCTTCATCAAATCTCAATTCTGAAGAGATTTCATCTTGCGGATTAGGTTCTATTTGGCTTGTAATGATATCGGATATTTTTCTTAATGTTTCATCTATTTTATTTACACCGACAATTTCCCCGTTATCTTTTACGCCTATTAGGATAGTGCCGCCTGAAGCGTTTAAAAAAGAAACGATTTCACGCGCTATGGAATCTGTATATTTTTCTTTTAGTTCAAGCGTTTCCGACTCAATATATTTTGGCACAATTATCCCTCCTTAAAATATTATAATTTATAACTGACATTTTTACAACTTAACCTGACATTCTTATGTCAGTATAGAGAAGGATTTTGTCAGGTATGCGCTAAGATACGGATTTTATGCAGATATAATCCCGGTGTCAATAATAGCAGGAGGAATTAGCACAACCGCTATACTCCTTATCTTTGTTTATTACTTAGGAGCAAAACAAGCTGTTTTTCGACCCTATTTCACTTTACTTTCTATTAATTCTAACAAAATAGAGGCTATGGAATTTCCACAACCTCTACAGAATTATATCTTAATGCCTATAACCCCCTCTTTTTACTTACAAGCTCCTTGTACTTAGCCTCAAGCTCTGCTCTCTCTTCCTTAGATATATCCATAGATAACTTAGAATTTACTGCTGCAATCTTATAGTCAAGCAGTAGGTCATAATCTTCACTAATTTCTTTGGGTTTTTGATATTCAGCTAAATTGCCTTTAAAGCTTACAAGCTTTTTATCCTCTATAATAAGCAGAGTATCGGCTATGCTGTCTATAAATACCCTGTCATGGGATACAAAAAGTATAGAGCCTGTATAGCCTATGAGCAACTCCTCCAGCGCTTCAATGGTATGAATATCAAAGTGGTTTGTGGGCTCATCCAGTATTAGGAAATTAAAACCGGAAGTTAATATTTTGCACAGCTTAACCTTTGCCTTTTCCCCATCGCTTAAAATATCAACCCTTTTATATACATCATCCCGCCTTATTCCCATTCTGGCAAGTATAATCCTTACCATAGTTTCATCATATATGCTTGTTTGCATAAGGTTTTCTATTATGGTTTTATTAAGCGCCAAAATATCTTCAAGCTGGGAAAAATAGCCTATTTTAAGCCTTGGGTGCGTTTCTATGCCCTCATTCTGCAAAATCATATTAATTAGCGTTGTCTTGCCGCTGCCGTTTGCGCCAAGCAGCGCCACTTTGCTGTTATTTAGTATTTCAAAATTAGCGCTGCTGAAAATGACATTTTCGCCGTAAGCTTTGTTTATATTATCGCCATTAAGCAAAACCTTGGCGTAAGTTTTGCTCTTTTCAGGTATAGCAAGCCTTATTTCGGCTTCTCTCGCAGGCTTATCTTTAACTTCTAGCTGCTCAATTCTGGATTTTACAGCCTTTATCTGCTTATCAACCTTCTTTTTGTTACCCTGTCCGCCCATTTTATGCAACCTAGCTTCGGAATTGCCAAACCTTTTAGGGGTGGTTTTTATCCTATCTCTCCTTCCGCTTAAGGTATTAATAACCCCCTTTAGCCTGTCTGCCTCGGCTGTATAGCTTTCATACTCCCTTTGAGCGTGCTTGTCCCGCCTTATGCTCTCTTCAAGGTAAAACTGATAGGAGCCATTGTACTCTTGAAACTCTCCGCCCTTAATCTCTATAATTTTATTGCAGGTTTTTTGAATAAAATCCCTATCGTGGGATATGAGCAAAAAGCCATAGTTTCGGCTACTCAGCATACGGATAAGCTCGTCCTTGGTTTCAAAATCCAAGTGCGAAGTTGGCTCGTCCATAAGTAAATAGGTATTTTCTTTTTCCAGCGCAGACTGAAGCACAAGCTTATACATCTGCCCGGGGCTTAAATTGCTGTTTACATCAATTTGATTGACAGAAAAAACCCTGTTTGAAATTTCCGCTCTGTTTTCCCAGTCAATTTTATGGATTTTTATATTGGTATGTATTGTGCCGCTGTAGTAGTTGTCCTCGTTTGAAAGCATATTTATAAAAGTTGTTTTCCCCGTGCCGTTGTCCCCTATAAGCGCAATTTTATCATAGGGATTTATACTTAGGCTTTCTATGGAAAATAAATGCCTAATACCTATAGTTTTCTCTATATTTTTAATTGTTATCATAAAATCCTCCACTTTTTGAGAGGATTTATTATCCCCTCTTATTTAATAATTGTAGGATTTATGCCTGTCATTAGTACGTCCTCCTGTAATATGTTGGTTGAATTATACTATATTTGCACGGCGTGTCAAAGAGGGTGGGGTTTTTCGCCTACTCACTCAAAAAATCATACACCCTTTGGTTAAAATCCTTAGCTTCTTGATGTGCGGCATGCCCTAAATCATCATACATATATATTTTACAGCCCATTTTCTGGGCGATTTCTTCCGACGCTTGCCCTGTTACTATTTTGTCCTTCCCACCGCCTATTACAAGCGTTGGGCATTTTATATCGTTTAACTTATCGTATGTGTTGCATGTAAGGCAGGCTTCCGTGAGTATAATAAAGCGCTCCATATCCTTAGGTTTTTGCAAAAGGCTAAGCAGGGGCATAAAAAGTTTATAGCGCTTAAGGTATTTTTCGGGGAACATTTTTATAGCCATATCCTCTATAAGCTCCCTTATATTGTTCTGCCTAGATAGCCTAAGCCAGTTATTTATTACCGCCTCTACTGTTGCGTTGTTCCTTGAAAGGGTAACAACAAGCACAAGCTTGCTTACTAAATCCTGCCTGTTTATGGCTAAATACTGGGCAATCATTCCCCCTTGAGATACGCCTACAACATGAGCGTTTTTAATTTTTAAATAATCCATAGCCATGGCAACATCTTTCGCCAAATCCTCTACTGTTATGCCCTGCCAAACATGCTCCCTGCGGTCAAACAGATATACCCTGTAATCCCTTGCGAATTTACGGTACATGTATGCTAAAAACCTTCCCATGCCCTTTATGCCTACCGTGCTTAAACCCTGTATAAGCACTAGGGGCTTTGTGCCACTCCCAAAGCTTATATAGTCCATACGCACATCTTGTATATTTAGTTTTCCTTCTTTTACGTTGTATAACATAGTTTTTCTTTCCTCAACTATATTATGGCAATTTTCCAGACAGCGTCTGGATTGTCTTTTTAACTGCTGCGCTTTGATATGTTTTCCCCCCTATATAAGCGCAACTAAGCTATGCCTATTTTAACAATAACATTGCGCTTTAGCAATTTGCCAGACAGCGTCTGGCATTTTGTATGGGGTACATAAAAACACCACATTCCCCATAAAAAAATGTTTATTTTTTCTTCGCTTTGGTATATTATATATACGATGAGTTTTATAGTGTGCAAGGAAAGCTATTTCTCAATCGTTATATATATGAAAACACAAAGGAGTTGATTTTATGAAAAGATTACTGGCAATATTACTTACCCTATCGCTTGCCGCAGCAATGATACCCGCGCTTGCGAAGGACAGCCTATCCATCGATGTTGTTAAGGAGTTTGATTTTGGCTCCCCCCATGTGGAGATGGATGTATTCACAATCACAAACACAAACCCCTATGCGGTAAATGTAACAATTACCGTATTCGACGAGGCGGAAAAAAAGAACCTGCAAATCATACACCTAACGCTGAACCCGGGCGACGCGCCTCTGCCCATAAAAGCCCGCGTTTATAAGCCGCTTACTAAAGAGGGAGATATCAACCTGTACCGCTACATAATAACCACCCCCGGCGGCTACAAAAACGAGCAGTTTTACGCGCAGAAGAGAACGGGCGTAAACCTATACAACGAGCCCACTTACACGCAGTACATAAACTCCCGCTACAAAAACAACACGGCAACAAGCTTCGGCCCGCATTTTAGGGATGTAACGCCGGGTCTCACCAAGCTTTGGTACATGTTTACACCCCTTAACCTTGCCGTTCAGGGCAGGCAGACATACGAGCTTGTAGGTAGCAATATGTATGTAATAGGCGAAGTATATGTAGACGTATACGGCGATACGGTAACCATTACATACCACAACTACTACGACGGCAAGGGCGGCAACACAAACACCCGCCAAGAGTTTTTAGGCATATACAACAGCTATAAAGATGTGCAGTTGCCAAACGATGTACCGGTAAAATCCTATGTAAACCCGCCCACGAAGTTTGCATTCGGCGTGCCATTTAGCATTCAGTACGATTTAGGCGGAGATACCAATGTAATTATGCTTGTGCGCAATGTGGTTGATTACTGGCGCTTCCCAAGGCCTGAAAATACGGAGTTCCGCAGGTTCTGGGAGAACAATGCCGAGCGCAAAGCCCTAAGGGAGAGTATGCTTAGCTTTATGGATCCCATATATTAGGCTTATCAGTCAAAATAAAAACAGCTTAACAAAACCCGAAAAACGCCGCCGTTTCAACGCAAACGGCGGTTTTTTCGGTATTTTCATATAAACTTTCTAAATTATTTTACATAAAAATTACATATTTTTCTCAAAATAGTGTATAATAATGGTGTCCATTTTGGACAAGTATCATTTAGGAGTGATTTTAATTGTTTGAAGATAAAAATAATAATGTGGAGACAGTTCAGCAGGTTGCTGAAAGGCTCCATGAGGAGGTGTGGGATACCCTCCCCGAGCACGAGAAGGATGCCGTGTACGACCTTGCGCTTGAAGCGGCGCAGGAAAAGAATGTACCGCTTGAAAACCCCTTCTCTATGGAAGATTTGCACAACAGAAACATGATAATGCTGCAGGGCTTTGAATGGTACCTTGACTCTAGCGGCAACTACTACGATTGGCTTGCCAAAAACGCAAAGGAATTTGTAAAAATGGGCGTTGGCGGCGTATGGATACCGCCCTGCTACAAGGCAACAAATGTACATGATGTGGGCTACGGCGCTTATGACCTTTACGACCTTGGCGAGTTCAACCAAAAAGGCACTGTACGCACTAAATACGGCACTAAAAGGCAGCTAAAGCGCGCAATAAGCGCGCTGCACAGGCACAATATACAGGTTTACGCCGATGTGGTGTTAAATCATAAAGCAGGGGCGGATAAAACTGAAACATTCAAGGCGGTTAAGATTAACCCCAAGAACAGGGAAATTCAGGAGAGCGAGCCTTTTGATGTAGAGGGCTGGACCTGCTTTACATTCCCCGGAAGGAAGGGCAAATATTCGGACTTCAAATGGAATTATGAGCATTTTACAGCTGTTGACTGCGATGTTAATACCGGAGAAAACGGCATATACCGCATAATAGGCGAGCATAAGAACTTCTCCCCCAATGTAAGCAAGGATTTAGGCAACTATGACTACCTTATGTTTGCCGATGTAGACTGCCGCAATAAGGAAGTTATGGACGAGCTTATTAAATGGGGCGAATGGTTTTTAAAGGAAACCGATGTAGACGGTATGCGCATGGACGCTATAAAACATATAGATTCCGTATTCATGGGCGCTTTCGTGCGCCAGATGCGCCTGTTCTCGGACAAGCCCCTGTACTTCGTTGGGGAATACTGGTCGCGTGACACTCAAGAGCTTGCGGACTATATAGAGAGCACCCGTGATGTACTAGCGCTGTTTGATGTGCCACTGCACTTTAACTTTTACAAGGCATCTCAGGAAGGCTCCGCTTACGATTTGAGGACTATACTAGACGGCTCTCTTCTAAATCTAGACCCTATAAACACAGCTACATTTGTAGACAACCACGATTCCCAGCCCGGGCAATCCCTATTTAGCTTCGTTGAGCGCTGGTTTAAGCCGCACGCCTACTCAATAATATTGCTAAGGCAGGACGGCTACCCCTGCCTGTTCTACGGCGATTACTACGGCATAGGCGGCGAAAACCCCATAGAGGGCATGAAAAATGAGCTTGACCCGCTGCTTGTTGCAAGGAAGTACTGCGCATACGGCGAGCAGGTTGATAACTTTAAAAGCCCCAACCTTATAGGCTGGACAAGGCAAGGCGATAGCAAACACCCCGCAAGCGGAGTCGCGGTAGTTATGAGCAACGCTTCAAGCGGAGCATTGGAGCTAAACCTTGGCAAGCACAACGCAAATAAGCTATTTTTTGATATTACAGGCAACACAAAAGGCTCTATTAAGTTAAACAGCGAAGGCGTAGCCCATTTCCCTTGCGCGCCGGGAAAACTGAGTGTATTTATTAGGCAAGACGCTCCCGTGCCTAGGAAGTTTAAGGTGTTTTGATAGTAGCAAGCTACAAAAAACAGTATAATTAACCCCCGCATGTGGAGTATGCGGGGGTTGTTTTTAATTATATATTTGTTGCTTTATCTTTTTTTATGTTATACTTATCTCAGTTTAAAGCAGCGCATAGATTGTAGCGAATTTTTTGATTTGGCACAGCTTTGCGAAGGAAACATAGCGGCGCTATGTTGACTGAGCAAAGCAAAGACAAATCGGAAAAGGTGCGCAAGATAAAGCTGATTTAGGCTGAGATAAGTATTACTCCCCCGCAAGCTCATATATAAGCTTAAGCACTTTTTCCGTGCCGTTTGATAGGGGGGAATTTTTAAGGGCTTCTACAAGTGAATCCTTTTTTTCTATAAGTTCGTCAAGCTTTTGTATAAGGGTTTCACGGTTTAGGTTTTCCTGCTCAAGCACTAGAGCCATGCCCCTCTCCTCATAGCTTTTGGCGTTTTGTATTTGGTCGCCTCGGCTGGCGCCAAGGGGTAGGGGGATTAATAGCATAGGTTTATTAAGCGCATGGAACTCAACTAGCGCATTTGCGCCTGCTCTGCTTAATACAAAATCCGCGCAGGCGAGCGCGTGGGACAAATCGCCCGAGAGAAATTCCGTCTGATAATAACCTTCCACATTTATACTTTCATCTATATTGCCCTTGCCGCATATATGGAATACATCGAATTTTTTTGTTATTTCCTCTATCGCTTCTCTTAGCGCCTCATTTATAGCCCTTGCGCCTTGGCTACCGCCCATAATAAGAAGCACGGGTTTATCTCCATTAAAGTCCGCTATGTTAAGACCCTTTTGCCTATCTCCATTAAACAGCTCTTCTCTAAGCGGAGTGCCTGTAAGCACTGCCTTTTTGCCCATGCGCTTAGCGCACTCGGGGAAATTTGTACATACATATTTTGCGTAGCGCATACAAAGGCGGTTTGCAAGCCCCGGGCTTATATCGCTCTCATGCAGTATTGTGGGTATTTTTAATTTATCCGCCGCCCATACAACGGGTACGGAAACATAGCCCCCCTTGCTGAAAAGCACATCGGGCTTTATCTTCCTTAATAAAAACAGACTCTCAATCGCTCCTGAAATAACACGGAAGGGGTCGCTAAAGTTTTTTATATCCAAATAACGCCTAAGTTTACCCGTTGACACAGCGTGGTACTTAAGCGGCATATTTTTAAGCATATCCCTTTCTATGCCCTGCTTTGAGCCTATATAGTGTATATTATAGCCTTTTTCTATTAAATGCGGTATAAGGGCGATATTTGGCGACACATGCCCCGCCGTTCCACCGCCTGTAAGCACTATTGTTTTGCCTATGGTATTTCCCTCCCTAGTTGTTCATTTCTTTCCTGCGCTCTGCGTATGCGCTAACAAGCTGCCCCCCGCCAACTACCAAAAAGGCAAAGCCAAGCATAAGCGTGCACATGGCGTTTACCTTGGGCGTAACTCCAACCTTTACGGATGAATATATCTTAAGCGGCAGCGTGGTAGTTTCAGCGCCGGATACGAAAAAGCTTATAACAAAATCGTCCATGCTCATTGCAAACGCAAGTAGAGAGCCTGATAGTATCGCCGGCGCAACAAGAGGCAGGGTTACGGTGATTATCGCCTTAAAGGGGCTTGCGCCTAAATCCCTCGCGGCTTCTACAAGCGATGGGTCTAGCGTTACAAGCCTGCTTTTAACGGTTACCAGTATATACGGCACGCAGAATGTTATATGCGATAATATCAAAGTGGTTTTGCCAAAAGGCAGCTTAAATAGGCGGAACAGCGCCATTAAGGAAATACCCATAATAAGTTCAGGTATCATCATAGGCAGCATTGCAAGCTGCTCTCCCGCGCCTATCGCTTTGTATGTTATTTTTGACGCTAGGGATTTCCCCATACTGCGCCTTACCATGCCTATTGCGCCAAGTATCGCAAGCACTGCCGCTATAAAAACGCTCCAAAGAGCCACTTCAAGAGAGCATTTAAGCTGAGTACCAAAGCCCGTTATAGGGTTTAACAAATCCTTATACCAATATGTTGAAAAGCCTGTAAAGATCATGCTTGCGGTTCTGCCAGTATTTGAGTTGAATGAAAAAAGCACTACTACAAGTATTGGTAAATACAATAGAAGCATAATAAATGTAATATATAATTTAGATAGCGGAGTGTTTTTCTTCATATTATCACCTAGTACACCATGCTCTCAGCTTCGCCGCCCTGCCTTCTATATATAAATAGCACTATGGCGGTCATAGCAAGCAGCACTACGCTAAGCGCCGCGGCAAAGGGCATATCGTGGCTTTTAAGCAGCTCATTTTGAATAAGGTTACCCCAAAGCATAGTGTTTGAGCCGCCAAGCAAGTCGCTTATGAAAAACAGACCCACGCTCGGTATAAATGTAAGCACAAGCCCCGCCATAACACCGGCAGATGTCATGGGTATGGTAACTGTAATAAAGGCTTTTAGCGGGCTTGCGCCTAAATCCCTAGATGCCTCTACCATGCTCCAGTCTATCCTTTCAACGCTAGAATATACCGGCAGCACAAAGAAGGGCAACATTCCGTACACCATACCAACAAGCACCGCCCCCTCTGTATACAGCAGTTTAAGCGGTTTTTCTATAATGCCAAGGCTTTTAAGCAGAGTGTTTATAGGTCCATTTGCATAGAATAGTATTTTCCAGCCGTATATGCGTATTAGCGCATTAGTCCAAAATGGCGCTATAAGCATTACAAGCAGCCATACCCTTCTTTTTGGGCTTGCCTTTGATATAAAATACGCAAAGGGATAGCCTACAAGCGCGCTTATCGCTGTTGTGTAAAATGCCAGCCTAAGGCTAAGTAGCAGGCTGCTTATATATTGCTTTTCACGGAGCCTTAAATAATTATCAAGCGTTATAGGCGGAGAATACGAAAAACCCTCCCCCTTAGTAAGCAGGCTTAAGCCTATTATATATAGTAGAGATAGCCCTACAAACGCCGCCGCCCATAGCCCCATGGGTACGGCTAGAAGCTGTTTTTTATCGTTCTTTTCATTCATAGCGCATTATCCCTATCGTCTATAACTACGGTAGCTTTATCTATATCCCACCATACGCACACGGTTTCGCCTTGGTTTACCTTTTCTTCCTGCTCTGTAGTGTGGCGGGAAATTACTGTCTGCCCTGTGTTAAGTTCCAGTATAGATGTTCTATCGCTGCCCGTGTAATGCGTGGCCACAAGTTTGCCGTGCAGGCAATTGTGCCCCGGGTCCTGCCTGCGGTAGCGTAAGCGCTCCGCCCTTACGCAAAGGCATAGCTTTTGCCCTTGTTGTACCCAGTCTTTATTATTTGCCCTTACAGTTTTGCCGCCTATATCTAGCAGCAGTTCATCGCCATTTATTTCGCTTACTGTGCCCTCTATTAAATTGGTTTCGCCTATGAAGCTTGCGGCAAATGCGGATACTGGGTTTTCATATAGCTCATACGGGCTTGCAAGCTGCACAAAGCGCCCATCGCGCATTAGCGCGATGCGGTCGGACATATTTAGCGCCTCTTCTTGGTCATGCGTTATATATATAAATGTTATGCCAAGCTGCTTTTGCATACGCTTAAGTTCAAGCTGCATTTGGCGGCGGAGCTGCAAATCAAGCGCGCCTAGAGGTTCATCTAATAATAAAATTTTCGGCTCAAGCACAGCGCTCCTTGCTATTGCCACCCTCTGCCTTTGTCCGCCGGATAATTGCGATGGCATACGCTTTTCATAGCCCTCAAGCTGCACTAAATGCAGCATTTCATTTACCTTTTGTTTTATGGTTTTTCTATCGAGCTTACGCATTCTAAGCCCGTAGGCTATGTTTTTTTCAACATTCATATGCGGGAATAGAGCGTAGTTTTGAAACACCGTGTTTACCTCTCGCTTTTCAGGGGCTAAGTCTGTAATATCTTCGCCTTCAAGGTATACCTTGCCCTCGGTAGGAGTTTCAAGCCCCGCTATTATGCGAAGGGTAGTGGTTTTACCGCAGCCAGAGGGACCTAAAAGTGTTAAAAACTCTCCCTTATATACATCCAAATCAAGACCGTTGAGCGCTTCCTGAGTATCGAAGGATTTTCTAAGCCCTCGTAAAGAGAGCAGGGGTTTTTCCTGCATTTAGTTTCCTTTCATAGCCATAAGGGTATCAAGATGCTCTTTTTCTTCAAGCGCTATGGCTAAAAACGCGTTCTTGGCTTCGCCCTCGCAAAGTTTAGCAAATTCTTCATAGTACTCCATGGCTAGTATTTCCTGCTCCGCGGCGTATTCAATAAGCGCCGTTTGAGATTCCGCCCCGCCCTTTCTAACAAGCTCCATAAGCCCGCCTGGAAATAGTATTTCCTCCGCTTGCAGCTCCAAGAGCCGCCTATTTTCACTTATGCCGTAAGAATCATCAAGCCAAGAGCAAAATGTGCATAAATGCTCTCTCTCCTCTTCCAATATAGTATTTATCGTTTCCTTTATGCCTTCGTCATCAACAATTTCCAGCATACGCTCATATATGCGTATGGCGCGCTTTTCCATATTCATGGCGACAAAAAAGGCGTCGCCGGCGGACTTTACATTAATTTTCATTTTTCCTCCTTAAAACCGCGGGTTTCCGCAACCACATAAAGGGGTCTGCCCTTTACATCTTCATATATGCGGGCTATGTAGCGCCCAACTATGCCAAGGCATATTAGCACTATGCCAGTTAGCATAAGTATAAGGGTAGCAATCCACCAAAGCCCGCCCTGTATGCCGCATATGGCGCATATTATAAGCGCTAAAAACGCTATGCCGCTTATAAGACAAAACGCAGCGCCAATAAGCAGAGGCAGCATAAGGGGCTTATCCGAAAAGCTTATTATGCCATCCGCGGCGAGTTTTAACATCTTTTTAAGAGGGTAATGCGTTTCGCCCGCGAAGCGCTCATGCCTTTCAAAAAGCACGGGGCACTGCTTAAAGCCCGCCCATGCGAACATGCCCCTTAGATACCTTGCGTGCTCCGGCATATTGCGAACTACATCTGCAACCTTTTTATCTACTAGACGAAAATCCCCGGTATCTCTAGGGAATATATCCCCCGCAAGCTTTTGCAGCACTTTATAATACACGGAAGCAGACCATTCCTTAAAGCGGCTCTCGCCCTTTCGTGATGAGCGCTTGCCGTACACTACATCATAGCCCTCTTTCCATTTTGCAGCCATTTCGGGTATTACTTCCGGAGGGTCCTGTAAATCGGCGTCTATAATAATAATTGCGTCCCCCGAAGCATAGTCTAGCCCTGCGCTTACGGCTATCTGGTGGCCTCCGTTCCTCGCGAAGTGTACTACCCTTACATTTTTATCGCTCTTTTGAAGGGCGTTTAGTATATTTTCAGTATCGTCTTTAGAGCCGTCGTTTACATATACAAGCTCATAACTTTCGCCCATATTTTGCATAACATTAGTTATCCTTTTATGGGTTTCGTTAAGCACTTCTTGCTCGTTATAACATGGAATTATTACAGAATATACCGGCATAAACTATCCTTAAAGCATCTTAACCAGAAGGTTTTTCTGGTCATTCATTTCGAGTTTTAGTATACCTTGCTTTTCAAGCTCCTTTAAAATATCGCTAAAGCGCTTAAAGCCTATGGCTTTTTCGCTGAAATCCGGGTGCTGGGCGGTGATGTCCGCCTTTAATATGCTTGGGTTTATGCGCTCAAAGCCATCATCCTTATAGCGGTTTAGCTGTTCCTTAAAGGTATTCATCCAGTTTTCTTTAGTTAGCGTAGCGGAGGACTTGGCGGAGCTATCGCCCGATAGCGCTATCATTACATTATAGTTATCCCGCCATACCTTAAATGTATTGTGCTTTTTTGAAAGCTTGGTTAATAGCTGGAAAAATGTTGAGCAGCCGTAGCTCTTTTCATCAAAATCCGGGCGCAGGCGCAGCAGCGTGCCCTTAAGCTCGCTTGCGAACATCTCCTCGCCGTCTGACTTTTCATCTAATATACTCTCTATAAGTTTAACAAGCTGCGCTTCGTCGCCATTGTCTTCCTGCCCGGATTTTTTGGCCTTATTAGAGCCCGTGCGCCTTGTGGCAACGCTTTCTAAAAACTGAAACTCATTGCAGGCGTTAATAAATACCTTGCTTGCAACTTCGCTCCTAGATATACCAAGCACATATTTACCCATGCTCTTAAGTTTGCCCACAAGCGGGGTATAGTCGCTATCGCCCGAAACTATGCAGAAGCTGTTAATAAGCGGGTTTGTGTACGCGACTTCCATGGCGTCAAGCACAAGCTGTATATCCGCGTTGTTTTTCTGGCTTATGCCGTATCTTAGCGAGGGAACCACTGTAAATGTGTTTGACAGCAGCACTTCCTTAAGGTTGCTAAAATTATCCGTATAGCCGTACACCTTGCCAAGTAGTATATCCCCTCTAATTTTTACTTTTTCAAGCACATTGTTGAGCGTTTCAACCTTTGCGCCCGTATTTTCTAAATCTACAAATATAGCAAAATTTGATTTGTTCAAAAATTCAACTCCTTCTGTTACGCCGAAATCACATATAGATTATAACATTAAGGCTACATATTGCAAAGCTTAAGCGATATTCACCGTATTTGCTTATTAAAAAAAATCGCCTTATATTCTAATGTTTTTTTAACGAAACTTATCTTTCATTTTCATATATATGCGATATTATAAGCTTGCCAAAGGGAAAGGCGACTAAAAAACGGAGGTAGTAAAATGGATAGATTTGAAATGACAGATAAGCTTAGCCAAAAGGCGGAAGTAAGCTACGAGGAAGCAAAGGCGGCGCTTGAAGCCAGCAACTGGGATTTGCTAGACGCAATGATACTGCTTGAAAACAAAAAGGCAGGCAGATGGGCAGATGATGAGAGCAACACCGCTAATGAGGACTATGCAGACGAAGTAAATGTAGAAAGCGATATGTACGACTATGCAGATGACCAAGTAGAGGAAGAAGCGCCCGCATGTGCGGAGGAAAAATGCGAAAGCAACACCACAAACAAAACACACAGCAACTGCTGCGAAGACAAAGCAAAAAACAAATCCGCAAATACATGCGGAACAAAAGAAAAAAAAGATAAGGAGAACAACATCAATATGACAATCCAAAGCGTAATCGATTTCTTCGCAAGGCTAGTAGCCAAAGGCAACCGCAACTATCTAGAAGTAAGCCGCAAGGGCGAAAAGCTCATATCAATCCCCCTAACACTGCTTGTAATACTGGTTCTACTGTTCGCAATAACCGTACCGCTTTTCATAATAAGCCTGTTCCTTGGCTGCAGATACCGCTTTGTTGGTGAAGACATAGGCGCAAGCGGCGCAAACAAAGTGCTTGATGTTGCCTCCGATAAGGCAGAGCAGCTAAAAGAAACCGTAAAGGACAAGATAAACGAAAACAAGTAATTACATATTTCTCAACAGATGGCTTTAATACTTACAAGACTTAATATGTAAGCTGTATTAAAACTAATACCTAAAGAAGTAGCAATGTACCCGATGAAAGTACCGCACACTATAACCACTACCATAATTTAACACATAACATCCTTTTTCAAACGCCGGGCGTATGTCGGGCGTTTTTTTGTTTGTAATATAATTTGTGTATATTTGCCCAGTATCTACATTCTACAAGCCCCCAACTTGACGAAAAACTACATTGTATGTATAATCTCAGCGGTGGAACACCAATTATTTTTTAAGGAGATTGTTGTGACTATCCAAAGCAAAAAAAGGATGAAGAACTTTGCACTTAGGGCTCTTAGCGTGTTACTGGCGATTGTTATCGTAGGTACTACGCTTATAAGCATACTTGCAGGGCTTTAATCTATTAATTTAAAGGAGAATAAACATGGACATCAAAGGCACCCAAACAGAAAAGAACCTTATGACTGCATTTGCAGGCGAGAGCCAAGCACGCAATAAGTACGATTTTTTTGCCTCTGTCGCAAAAAAGGAAGGCTTTGAGCAGATAGCCGCTATATTTGAAGAAACCGCAATAAACGAAAAGGAACACGCAAAGCTTTGGCTGCGCGCGCTGGGCGGCTTCAAAGAAGGCAGAAAAGAAGGCGACACATATGATAACCTGCTGGACGCTGCCGCAGGCGAAAATTACGAGTGGACTACCATGTACAAGGAGTTCGCCGAAACTGCACGCGAGGAAGGCTTTGAAGAGCTTGCAAAACAGTTTGAAGAAGTAGGCGAGGTAGAGTATCAGCACGAACAACGCTACAACAAGCTTGCCGAAAACATCAAAAACGGCGTTGTATTCAAGAAGGACGCCCCCACACTTTGGCATTGCCGCAACTGCGGTTACATTTTTGAAGGCGCAGAAGCCCCTGCAGTTTGCCCCGCCTGCAAGCACGGCAAGGCGTACTTCCAGCTTAAACCCGCAAACTATTAATAAGCATAAGACACGCCGCCTGAAAAGAGGCGGCTTTATTTTTCCATTTTTATATAACTTTTGCATAAAAGCTGTAATATATGGTAGGGCAAAACACCGCTTAAAAGCAACAGCCTTTAATTAGACAAAGCCATTAAGCAAAAAATAGCGCAACAAAAATCTCTTTTAGCTAGGAACCCCGCAAATGTATAATAATATTAGGAATTGCAGCATGAGAAAGATATACTTACTTATTTCACAAACAGGCACCCTTTTTTCAAGAGGTATTAAGTGGTACACAAAACAGCCGTATAACCACAGCGCCATAAGCACGGACAAGTATTTCCCCGTTTTTTGGTCTTTTGCAAGAAGATGGCCAAGGCTCCCTTTTCCGGGCTGCTTTGTTAAAGAGGAATTTAACAAAGGAACTTACGCCTTATTCCCCGATACCGATTGCGTTGTTATGGCTTTTGAGGTGGAAGATGAAAAGGCCGAAAAAGCGGATGCGATTTTGGATAAACATATAAACAGTAAAAAAAGGTACGGCTACAATTATCCAACGATTTTTTCTACCGTTTTGCTAGGCAAAGCGAAAGCATCCAAAAAAAACAGAAGAACTTGCGCGGAATTTGTAGCGTATGTTCTGTCGGAAAGCGATATTCATGCCTTTGAGAAACAACTTCAAATGGTTCACCCCATGGATGTATTAAACGATTTCAGCCAAAACATAATTTATAAGGGTAAAATGATAGATATTGGAAAGGAAGACTTATTGTAAAAGCCTTAGTATAAATGATTCTTACAATCATTTACATAAAAATCCACCGCTTAGAAATAGGCGGTTTTTTGCGGTTTTTTCGTGCGTTTTGTTTTATACAATTCACCTTTGTGTTTCTACAATGTAAAAACTTTAATTATGTCGGACAAAATGTCGGTGTAAATGTCGGTATAAATGTCGGTCAAAGCGTTAGCCAGTTTGAGGGTCAAAATGAGGGTCAAAGTCCAAACCCAACAAAGCTCTAATCCTCCACTTTTTTGTTCCTGTTCGCCAGTTTATGCTCTGTTTCGCCACTATAACCCCACCTTATGGCTAAACATCAAAACAATTTCCGTCGCATCTCCCACATTAAAACCACTAACTCAAATTTTACATACATTTCATGTTGTTTTAATGTTAGCCTTATTCTTTTGTGCTATAATACGCAAATGTACGGAGGTGTGTATGGCTAATCTTATTGAAACCACGGGTTTAAGCAAGCGCTACGGCAAGAAATACGCCGTAAAAGATGTAAATATGCATGTTGAAAAGGGCAGTATTTACGGGCTTATAGGCAGAAACGGCGCAGGCAAGACCACCATAATGAAATGTATAAACAGGCAGATTGTTCCCACAGGCGGGGATATTATGCTTGACGGAATAAAGCTTACTAGGCAGAAAAAAATAAGGGTAGGGGCGCTTGTGGAATCCCCCAGCTTATATGAAGATACAAGCGCAATGCAAAATTTGCTTTACAAATGCACTGCACTTGGCATAAAGGATAAAAAAATGCACGCAAGCAATCTGCTTGAAATGCTTGAGCTAAGTAAAGTTAAGGATAAAAAGGTTAAGCAGTTTTCGCTAGGCATGAAACAGCGCCTCGGGCTTGCGATGGCTATGGTGGGACACCCTGAAGTGCTTATGCTTGACGAACCCATAAACGGCATGGACCCGCAGGGCATAGCAGCGATAAGGGAAATGCTTGTGCATGTAAATAAAAAGCTTGGCACTACTATAATAATATCCAGCCATATATTGGATGAACTTTCAAAGTTTGCCTCCGTATACGGCATAATAAAGGAAGGCGAGCTAATAAGCGAATTTACAAGGGAAACCTTGGAAAGCGAAAGCTTTTCTTCCATAACCATAGTATCCCCCCATATTGACGATGTAATAAGCGCACTCTCCGAAAAAACGCCCGTTAATAGGGATATGCTTATAAAGCCTAATACTCTGCTTATTAAAAACGGCGCACAGCTGCATAAGGACATAAGCCGCCTTCTTTTTGACAGGGGCATATACCTTGAAGAATTTAGGGTAGACCATCTATCGCTTGAGGAATACTTTATGCGCCTTACAGGAGGTGGAGAGATTGCTTAATATGTTCCGAATGGATTTGCGAAGGCTTTTCCGCACAAAAAGCCTATATATATGCACAATAGTGCTTATGGCAGTAGTGATAATAGCCAGTGTAGCCGTAAACGCAGTATGCAAGTACGGCAGCGTTTGGGATATACAGGATATGTTATCAGGCTTTTCAGGTGATAATGAGCTTACAACAGAAATAGATGGCGGATATTCCCCAAGTCTTGCTGATGCCGCAATGCTTGAAGCGGCAAAAGTAAAGCTGCGCTCCTTTATGACGCTTCAGGTGCTTGCAAGCGCCCCTTTTATGACCCGCCTTAGCTATATGCTTATATCTCTTGTGTGCGTGCTTTATGTATCTAAGGACTATATAACGGCCTATCTTAAAAACCTTCTTATGATACCCCATGCCAAAACAAAATGGCTTATAAGCAAAATACTCATGCTGCTTGTAATAATAATTTTTATGTATCTGGGAATTACGCTGGCTTCGCTTATAGGGCAATTAATACTCGGCAATCCCTTCCCCGATGATTTTATGCCCCTAATATCATACATGGCAAAAACGCTGGTTTCTGCAATAAGCTTCGGGCTGTTCAATATATTTATGGTAGTGCTTCTGCAAAAGCGCAGCGGGGCGATAGTAATATGCCTGCTTACCAGCTTTAATATACAAGGCATAATATACATGCTTATAGACACCGCAAAACTGCTGCCCTTTAAGCTAAGCCATTACGGCTTTATGCTGCTTACATACAAAGTAAACCTGCACGACCCTCTGCCTGATAAACTTTTGCCCGTTGCAGGGGTAATAGCGGGGCTATCCTTGCTGCTGTCTTTTGTGCTTATAAGGCGCAGAGATTTAAAAATGTAAGTAAACAGTATTGCTACTCTGTAATGCCTATATCCTCTATAATAAATTTTTCATATTCAGCGCTTGCCCATTTAGAAAAAACCTCAGAAGTTATTGACGGGGAATAACCCATGTACTTGTAGCCCAGCTTATTAAGCAGAGCTATGCTCGGCGCATTTTCCCTTTCAGTAAGGCATATAAAAGCTTTGCCCGGGTAAAGGCTGTGAAGCTTATCTATAAATGCGTTAAGCGCTTCATACGCATAGCCCTTCCTATGGTGTTTGTATGATAATGTATAGCCCATAAAAATAGATTCGCCCTTGGGTATTACTACTATTTCGCCTACCATATCATCTGTGGTTTTAAGAGCAATTGCAGTAAAAAAGGGAGTTTTATCGTTTATTACATCATGCTTTCTTCTGTCTATTAAAGCAACTATGCCATCATAATCCTTTGTCTGCTCCCTCTGGTAGCGAGAGCAAGCCTCATTATTGCGGTAGTCGTGCATAATTTCCGCATCTTTTGGCTTTACATTTCTTATAATAAGCCTATCCGTTTCTAAAAATATCATAGCTATACCTCTACTATAAGCACGCCGTTTTTTCCGGCGGGCATTTCTTTTACTATACTGCCGCCGCTGAAATACGCAGCCCCGCCCCTTGCTATATCATAATCGCTTGCCTCTATGCGGTAGGGGTTTACATAAAGCACACAGTCGCTACATAGCGCCGCCTGCTGAGCGTACTCGTATTTAATGCTGCTGTTCCACTCTTCATGATTATAATCGCACCACACAGGCCACAGCACTATATTCGCATTCAAGGTTTTCATTTCTTCCGGTCTGCCTTCAGTCCACAAATCGCCACATATAGCCGTAGCAAAGCTTTTGCCGCCGTAGACAAACTTTTTAAATGTTTTCCCCTCACGGTAGTGGGAGTCTGTTTTTGTAAGTTCCTTCCATCCTTCGCTTACACGGTGAAACAAATTCACTATTTTGCCGTTTGAGCCTATAAATACTTGGCTGCTGTAAAGCGCATTTCCCTTTTTTTCTACAAAACCGAAAGACACGGCTATATTATTATCCCTCGCGGCATTTTTCATAGCCACAATAGACGCGTCATGTATAGAAAACGCAACAGATTTATCCACCTCATAATCCCAGCACAGGCAATCAAAGCCCTGAAGCACGCTCTCTCCAAACAGTATAATATCCGCCCTGCCACTGCAATGCTCAATATATTCCACCATAGAACTCAAATTATACTCAACATCTAAGTTTTTAACAGGCGCGCTGGCTAACGCAATCTTCATACACACCTCCTGAGTGATTTTAGCTTAGTATTGTACGCATTACAAGAGGTATATAAGCAAAAATATACACCCCGCCACATAACACGGCGGGGCATAAATGTTAATTATAGCTTTTTTTAGCTAAAACTCCTTACTAGAGTATATATGCACAGATATTGCGTATGACGCAGCGTTTATTAGTATTGCAAGCAGAGCAAGTATTGCGCCTAAAAGCACCGTATTGGTATTGGATATTGTTTCTACAATATTTAGCAGCAGTTCTTTATTCTTTCCCAAATATGAAACGCCTGAAAAAAGCAAAATATATGTTAATGTATATATTACCCTGCCTTTTTCTACGCCGAATTTATACAGCGCCGGCAACTGTATAGAGGAAATAAGGCTTATTAAAAGAAAGTTACCGGGTAATACTACATACCAAGGAATACTCAACGCCCCGCCCCTATCAAACAGGTGAATTATAAGCGCAAGCAAAGTTCCTAGCCCTGATATAGCCCACAATATAGCGTAGCGGCTTAGTACTATCTCGCTGCGCTTTATAGGCGCAGGTATTATATATTGCTCTACATTATACGCAGCATCTTTCCCAAAGAAAAACCCCGTTAGTATTATGCTTACATACATGAAAGATAAGGGAAAAACCCGTATAAGCCCTCCTCCAAAAAATACAATACCTATTATAATCAGCATTAACGCAAGCGTCCTTAGTGATTTTTTTATTGAAACTATATCCTTATATATTAGCGCCTTCATTGCCTATCCTCCTTTATCATGTATATCATAATATCCTCTATGCTTACCTTATCCATATCCATATTTTCAGGCACAAGACTTCGCCTAACTAAAAGCTCTACTCCAAATTTATGCTCCCTTTTGCCTATTATGGCACTGGGGTCTATATCCCTTGCTTGCTCGCTACTTAGGCTTAATATGCCGCAGGATTCTACAAGCTCGTCCTTTTGCTCCATAAACAGAAGCTGTCCCTTATGTATGAAGGCTATATAGTCTGCCGCCTTTTCAAGGTCGGAAAGTATATGTGATGAAATAAGCACAGTGTTGTTTTCGTCCTGTATGTATTCAAGCAGAATATCAAGCACATCGTCCCTTATTACAGGGTCTAGCCCGCTTGTAGGTTCATCAAGCAGAAGGAGTTTTGCCCCGTGGGACAGGGCAAATGTAAGCCCCAGCTGCATTTTCATGCCCCGTGAAAAATGTGTAATTTCCTTATTATGCGGCAGATTAAACCTATCCACAAAGCTATTGCATGTTTTGCTATCCCATGCGCTGCCGTAAAGCTTTTCATGGAAGCTTATGGCGTTTTTTAGGTTCATCTCCTGAGGGATATATAGGTTATCAAACACATAGCCTATGTCCTTTTTCATTTCGGGGGTGAAATCTTTTATGTTGTTGCCAAGCAGTTTAATTTCCCCCTCGTCGGCTCTAAGCAAACCTAACATAAGCTTTATAGTTGTGCTTTTACCCGCGCCGTTTTCGCCTATATAGCCCACTATACAGCCCTTTGGCACGCTAAGGCTAATCGGTCCCAGAGTAAAATTGCCAAGTTGTTTTTTTACCGCATTTAATTCTATGGCGTTTTGCATATCAATCCTCCAAGATATCTAGTATTTGGACAAGCTCTTCCTTGGATATTTCGGCAAGCTTAGCGTAGCGCAGAGCGTCCAGCAGGCTTGCCTCAATTTTTTTGAGCATTTTTTCCCGCATAAGCTCTTTATTTTGTGCAGCTACGAAACTGCCCTTGCCCTGTACGGAGTGTATATAGCCCTCCCTTTCAAGCTCGTCATAGGCTCGCTTTGTTGTAATAACGCTTACCCTAAGTTCCTTTGCCAGCACACGGATTGAGGGCAGAAGTTCTTCCGCCTCAAATTCTCCGTTTATTATGGCATCTCGGATTTGATTTTTTATCTGCAGATAAATCGGATCATTACTCGAGTTTTTGATTCGTATATTCACAAGACACCTCCACACATGTTAACTGTATATAGTGTACATTAACACTTTGCGTTTGTCAATAGGTTTTTAATAAAAAAGCGGGCGTGGTGTTTGTTTTGTATAATTTTAAATATATATATTACCGTATAGAGGCAATAAAACAATAAAAATCCAGGAAATGGTTATTGAAACGCAACAGTGAGATCTTGACAATATATACTTCTCTATATATAATTTTGCCAAATTGGTGAACACGCTAGAGAGCGAAAGAGTAAAACCTGTCTGATAACACCTGTAACACAGAAGGTTTTGCGGATTAGGTCTTGTCTTTTTAAGTAATATCAATCTTTTTGAACAGCTATTGATAACTTGTTTAACCGACAAGCAGTTTCGAAGGAGCATTGGCGAATTGTTCATCTAAAAAAATTAGGAGGATATTCTATGAAAAAACTTGTTGCATTTTTTCTAACCCTCACTTTGTTGGTGTCCCTATCTATGGCCGGCTATGCCGCCAAACCATCTGTTGGTGTGCTATGGTATAGTTTCAGCGATACTTTTATCGCCACAGCAAGGCAATGTTTGCTCAACATAGCTAAAGCAGACGGTACTTTCGACCTTCAGGACGCCGACAGCATGGGCGATGTTCCCACGCAGACAAATAACCTTAATAACATGCTTACACAAGGTCGTGATTACATTGTTATTAATAATATCAATGACAATGATGTTGACAATGTTATCCAAAGCATAGTTGATAACGGTTGTAAGGTTGTTATGGCAAACTGCTCCGCCGCTTCTGATGAAACCTATGCCGCTAACGAAGGTAAAGTTTTCCTAGTTACCAGCCAGGCAACCCAATCGGGCACGATAATGGGTGAAAAGCTTGCCGAATATTGGCTTGCCAACCCCGACGCCGACCGCAACGGCAACGGCAAACTGGATTATATCATGTTGCTTGGTTTCCAAACGCATTATGATACTATAGTTCGCAATGAGTACTCAATAGCTGCGCTTAAAGAAGCGGGCATAGAAGTTAATAACATTGGCGGCGACATCGTTTGTGACTATCAGCGCGCTCAAGCGCAGGATAAAGTGGCTGCTCTGCTTGCAAACTACAGTGATGATATTGATGCAATAATCGCCTGCAACGATGACATGGCTCTTGGTGCGATTGAAGCGCTAAAGGCTGGCGGATTCTTCGGTGATGGAACATATATACCCGTCTGTGGCGTTGACGCAACTGCAGCAGGTCAGGAAGCTGTAGCTGATGGCACTATGCTTGTAACAGCGCTAAATAACCCTATAAAGCTATCCCAAGGCATATACAAGGTGCTTAAACTTATGGAAGCGGGCGAAGAAGTTACCACCGAAAGTGTTGACATTGAAGGTGTACATGTTGACGGCGCTAAGGTATGGATTAGTTACATTGGCATTACCAAAGATAATTTGGAAGAAGCCGCATATGATGTAAACACGACAGATTTTTAATTTTATTATACGCCATTAAAGCAACCGGCCAAATTTGAGCCGGTTGCGGCATTTTTTGAACTTAGAGGTGATTCAATGACAAATTCCGGAGTTTTATTACAAATGACGGACATTTCAAAGAGTTTTCCAGGCGTTAAAGCCTTAGACAAGGTTTCAATAACAGTGCGCTCCGGCACGGTTCACGCCTTAATGGGAGAGAATGGTGCAGGTAAATCAACACTTATGAAATGTGCATTTGGTCTTTACCATCCTGATGAAGGCGAAATAAAAATAGATGGTAAGTCAGTTACACTTGAAAATCCACGCAAAGCTATGGATTGCGGTATTTCTATGATTCATCAAGAATTGCAGCCTATTAGAACGCAAAATGTAATGGAGAACATATGGGTTGGCAGATATCCATACAAAAAAACCGGACCCATTCACTGGGTTGATGAAAAGAAAATGTATGATGACACAAAAGCCTTGCTCGATGAACTCCATATACACGATATAGACCCCTATACATCTATGGGTGAGCTTTCCGTTTCGCACTGTCAGCTGCTTGAGATAGCTCGTTCGGTCTCTTATGGCGCTAAGGTTATAATCATGGATGAGCCTACTTCCTCTCTTACCGATGCAGAATCTGAATTGCTTTTCGCAATAATATCTAAGCTGACTGCGGCGGGAACGGCTATTATTTATATTTCTCACAGGATTGAAGAAATTTTACGGTTGGCAGATGAGGTAACAATACTTAGGGACGGAGAACTTGTAGGCTGCTGGCCCGCAAGTGAGCTTGACGGCAATCTCATAGTAAACCGTATGGTTGGAAGGGAAATGACAACCCGCTTTCCACCTAAAAACCGTAAGATTGGTGAAGAATATCTGCAAATCGAAAACTTCACAAGCGCAGACCCATCGTCATTCAAAGATGTTAATTTTCACGTAAGACGCGGTGAGGTCTTGGGCGTTGGCGGATTAGTAGGCGCGCAAAGAACCGAGCTTATGGAAACCGTTTTTGGCTTACGTCCCTTAGCTTCAGGTACTATAAAAATCGGCGGTAAACAGGTTGAAATTAAAAATGCCTATGACGCCATAACTAACGGTATCGCCCTATTAACAGAAGAGCGCAGAGCAACCGGAATTTTCCCTCTGCTGGATATTACCGAAAACACTGTCGTTGCTAAAGAAGCCAAAGAGCCGGAGTACTTCCACATGAAAAACGGATTGCTGGATAGTAAAAAGCGCAACAATGAAACCCAAGATTATGTTGAGAAGCTTTCAGTAAAAACGCCCACACTAAAAACACCTATTATCAACCTTTCAGGGGGTAACCAGCAGAAAGTTTTGCTTGCCCGTTGGATGCTAACTTCCCCTGACATCCTAATTTTAGATGAGCCGACACGGGGTATTGATGTCGGAGCAAAATTTGAAATTTATACCTTGATAGAGCAGTTAGTAGAACAGGGCAAATGCGTCATAATGATTAGCAGTGAGATGCCGGAACTGCTTGGCATGTGCGATAGGATAATGGTAATGTGCGAAGGAAAATTGACTGGTATTTTAGATGGAGAAACCGCAACTGAAGAACAAATAATGCTGCTTGCCAGCAGCTACAATAAGTAGAAATATGGTAGGATATTAAAAATGAAGAGTAAAACTTTTGATACAAAAAAATTCCTAATGAACAATGTGCTTTATGTGATAATGATAGTTATAATTATTACTATTGCATTTATTAGTAAGGGTAGATTCCTATCCATGCGTGTAATGCGCGACATTCTTAACCAAAGCTCGGTAAGGGTACTTGTAGCGCTTGGTTGTATGTTTGTAATATTATCCGGTCAGGCTGATTTATCAGGCGGTCGTATGGTAGGACTGGCGGCGGTAGTGTCGGGTACTCTTGCTCAGCAGCAAACCTACGCAATTAAATTCTGGCCGGGTTTACCGGAACTTCCGGTAATAGTCCCCGTTTTGGTATCTATATTGCTCGGTGTAGCGGTGGGTCTATGTAACGGCTGGATAGTAGCTAAGCTTAGAGTTCCTGCCTTCCTTGCTACATTAGGCGTGCAGATGATACTCTTTGGCGCAAATTCCCTATATATTAATAAAGCTCCCAATAACAGTCAGCCACTTGGTGGAATTCTACAGAGTTTTAAAAACTTGGGTTCTGGTAACGTAGCGGGTATAAACTATATAATAATAATTGCTGTTGTATCCGCTGTACTTGTACATATTCTTTTAACTAAGATAACGATGGGAAAACAGATATACGCTGTTGGCGGTAACCCTGAAGCAGCCAAAGTATCAGGCATAAATGTATTTAAAATAACCCTGATTACATACGCAATTGCCGGCGCTTTTTACGGTCTTGCCGGCTGCCTTGAATGCGCCCGAACAGGTTCTGCTACCAGCAACTATGGACTTAGCTATGAGCTAGACGCAATCGCAAGCTGTATAGTTGGCGGCTGCTCCGCAGGCGGCGGCGTCGGCGGCGTGCCGGGAGTATTCCTTGGAGTTGTTATTTTCAATGTAATAAACTATGGGCTAACATTTATAGGCTTGAGCAGTTATTGGCAATATGTCGTCAAGGGATTGATTATTATCGCTGCTATTGCAATCGATGTTAGAAAATATGACCGCAAAAGTTAATGTATTATAGAGAAAGGATAGAAAAAATGTCTTTGGCTAGTGAAAAACTCCGAAAAGAGTTTGCAGCAAACGATGCAATAAGAGATGCGGGTCTTACAACACCGGAATGTATTATGCGTTTTGATGATATTGCCTATGGTGATCATTTCCAGCAGAAATTAGATGTATATCGCCCTAAAAATTTAAGTGGCAAGCTACCTGTTGTTGTAAGCGTGCACGGTGGCGGCTGGGTCTATGGCGATAAGGAATTATACCAATACTATACTATGGATATTGCAAAGCGCGGATTCGCTGTTGTAAATTTTAGCTACAGACTTGCGCCTGAAACAAAGTATCCCGCCCAACTTGAAGATGTCAATTCGGTATTTCTGTGGGTAAAAGCCAATGCGGAAAAATACGGTCTTGATACGGAGCGCTTGTTTGCAATAGGCGACAGTGCGGGAGCGCATTTACTCGGTCTTTACTGTAATATTTGCACTAATCCGGATTATGCTAAATTGTACAAGTTAAAAGAAGTGGGTCCCCTTCCACAGGCAGTTTCGTTTGCCTGCGGAGTATATTCGATAAGCATAGAAAATATGCAGGGTGATAATGAGAGAATGCTCGATTTAGCAACTGAACTACTGCCTATAGAAATGAACAACCAATCTTTACAGATGATTGATGTTACAAAACATCTCACGCCCGACTTTCCACCCACTTTTGTTTTTACTTGTACGGGAGATTTCATGCAACCCCAAGCGGAATTGCTTCAAAATGCACTTCGCATTAAAAAAGTTCCGCATGTTTTGCGGTTTTACGCAGATGCTAAAGGCGACCTTGGTCATGTTTTCCACATAGACATTCGTTCTAAGAAAGCTATAATCTGCAATGATGAGCAATGCAATTTCTTTATGAAAATTTCATCAGGTGTGTTCTAACTTCGAATTAAATGTCTTTACAAATCTATATAAAAAACGAGCGTTTTGTGCGCTCATTTTTGTGCTTGTAAAATTGGAATATATCCTTTATATAGGAGCTAAGCTCCCATATATTGCCGACATATGGATTGAAAACTATATTTCCACTACATGAACAGTGTTTCCGTGTTCCTTTATAATATTCACTAAATCATTAGTGTTAAGAAGTACCGTTGCCGTATTATCATTGGGGTGGCAGCCTATTTTAGCATTGCCTTCAAGGAAAGCCTTGTCTAGATAAAACTCAACCTGCCTTTCCTCGTCATTAAGCAGACCGAAGGGTGAAACCGCTCCGGGTTCCAGCTTCATTATGTTTAAAAGCTCATCATCTTTTGCGAAACTTAGCACTCTTGTGCCGTATGTTTTTCTAAACTCCTTTAGGTTTACCCGCTTATCGCCTTTAACGGTTATCAAATAGTAGTTTCTTTTTTTATCATCACGGACAAATAGGTTTTTCGCAATATCTTCAGGGTAGGGAAGCTCTACGTTTTTTAGCTCTTCCATGTTGTAAACCGCCTCATGCTCCGTGGTTTCATAGGATATTCCTTTATCATTAAGAAAATCATATATTTCTTTTTTATTCATACAGCTCACCTTGTAATTTCCTTTCTTTTTACTGTATACATTATGCCGTTATCTCAATCTGATTGTCTTCAAACACAAGAATACAACTCTCGTAATATCCATCGCCCGTTGTTCTTGGACCGCTAACAACTTCATATCCGTCGCTTTTAAGTTTCTCTGTAAGCTCGTCAACCTTTTCCTTGCTTCCAACCGAAATGGCTATATGGGCATAGCCTGTACGGTTAAGCGGCTTTTCATAATCAACCAAATTGGGCTTATTCATAATCTCCAGCCTTGCGCCGCTTTCAAAGCTTATGAAGTAAGATTTGAAACCTGTGGCTTTGTTATGATAACATTCATTGGATATTCCATCAAAATAATTGATAAAAAAACTTCTCGCTCCTTCCAAATCATTTACATATATTGCAATATGCTCTATTTTCATATTACCCTCCCCACAAATTATAACTTCCCCTTCTGTTTTCATATATATCATACTACTCTTTAACCCGTTTTTCCACAAGCATAGCAGTATTTTTTATGCAAAGCTTTTACTTTTAAGGCAAAAGCGGAAAATACGCATAAGAAAACGCTGTATTAATGGCAACAGAGTATCAGCTTATTTTTTACCTTCCCTTTTAATATTAGTTAGCTCTCATAGCCAAGCAGCCACATTGCTATATCAAATACCTTTACTCCCTCCATTGTTGTCATAGTATGTTTTGTGTTTGCCAACAGTATTTTAGGATAGGCATCCTTTATGGAAAGCAAGGGGGAAAGCTCTCTTTGCACCGTTTGCGCCCTGCTTATATCGTCTGATACCTGTATATAGATTTTTTCACTCCCTTTCATGGCTACAAAATCTATTTCTTTCTGATAAAGCTTTCCCACATAAATTTCATATCCTCTTCTAAGTAATTCAATTGCCACGATGTTTTCGTAAGCTCTTCCGTAATCCATATTCCTGACTCCCAGAATGGAGTAGCGAAATGACAAGTCGGATAAATAGTACTTATCGTTTATTTCCAAATATTTTTTCCCTCTTATGTCATACCTTTTTACCTTATAGAACATAAAGGCATTGCATAAATATTTAATGTAATTGCCTATTGTTACATGGTTCGTTTTGGATTTATTTTTGTTTAATATATTTGCAATATTGTTAGCCGTAGTAATATTTGAAATGTTATCCATTAAAAATTCGGTTAATGTATCTAAAAGAGCAACTTCTTGTATATTGTACCTGTCAATCAAATCTCTTTTAACCAATGAAGTATAGACATCTTTAATATATGCAGCAGCATCTTCTTCATTTTTATATAGATATGAACCCGCCAATCCCCCCTTTTTTAAGTAGCCTTCAAGATGATTGGAATAACTATTCTTTATATCAAAATAATTACAATACTCTTCAAATGAAAACGGAAATATGGGGATTTCTATAAATCTTCCGGTAAATAATGTGGATAAATCAGAGCTTAGCAAAAAAGCATTGGAACCGGTTAAATAGATATCATATTTTCTGCTGTTATGAAAACTATTAATTGCAATTTCAAACTTATCACAAAGCTGCACTTCATCAATCATTAACACATTTTGAATATCAGGCTTATAATTTTTTTCAACATATTCAAAAAGGCTTTTATAGTCTTTTATATTATCATAGCTTAAATCGCCATAATCAATCTGAATTAGATTTGTATTTGGAGCTGTTTCCTTAATATAGTTAGCAAATGCCCTCATAAGCTCGGATTTTCCCGCTCTGCGTATACCTGTAATAATCTTAATGTCGGGAGTGCCCTTAAGCCCTTTTAACCTATTTAGGTATTGAGGGCGTTCTATTAGTTTCATAATTTTAACCTCACTTTCAAGAACATAAAAATTTTTATATCTTGAAAGTATTATACCCTTCACTTTCAAGATTTGCAATTTTTTTATTTCTTGAAAGCGACTTGAAGGTGCAAATAGACAGGCATAGCTTATACTAAAATCCATATCGCTTAAAGCCAAGGGGTATTAATATTAATCTACATACCAAACAATTGAAATATATATGCTATTATAGCTGATAATATTGGAAATACCACTATAGTACCAAGCCATTTTCTTATAAACGCCTTCTTTGGAATGTAGGGTTTTAAGTCCTCTGTGCCTTCTATATCCCACGCTTTTGTATGACCTACCCAATACCAGTCTATAAAAAATCTATCAAATAGATTCATAATCAAATATATTATTGCCATCTGTGTAAAGCCATCTCTAAAACCTCTTGCGCCATTAACAAAATACACAAGCAAAGGAACGCCTATCAAAGTAGGAATAAACAACGCAAGTGCCGTAATAACTGCGTTTTTCTTCATTTTTTCTTTTGTTATAAGCCCTAATTCTATTACTCTGTCTTTTACATCCTGCTCAAATAAAACAACTAAGCCTACGGGACCGTTTGCTATGCCTACAACGCATACAATAAGAAGCCAGAAAGACATTAGCAAGCCTTCTAAAATAAGCATATTTTCACCTCCGTGAATGTTTTTATACTCTGTTGCTTTTTGGAATAGCGGTTTTATTGTAGCGGTTTTTTCTGTTTTGCAAAGCGTTGTGAATAAGCCTGGTGAACCTATGGGGCTTGCAAAAGCGGAAAATACGCACGAGAAAACGCCGGGTTAAAGGCAACATAGTTTAAGATATTCTTATTACTCATCCATGGTATACGCAAAACTTTTATTTTTCAAAAGTTTTACGCATAGTTTGTTGATATAATTTCTATTATAGCAGGCAACATAAAACCACATCGTTCTTTATATATGTAAAATTTCCCCTATCAAGATTTCCAGTGATTTTTCATGCATACAAAACATTGTTAAACTTATCTCAGCCTATCGGTCCATTTGCTATGCCTACAACGCATACAATAAGAAGCCAAAAAGAAATTACCAAGCCTTCTAAAATAACCATTTTTTTGCACCTCCTCAAGTGCTTTTCCCGTATATATTATACTATTGTCAACTCCGTTTTTCTACAGTATGCGCTATCGCCTTATTGTATGTAAAAAAACAACCCTTCCCATTTAGGTTAGCTGTTTCATTTATACTTATCTCAGTTTAAAGCAGCGTATAGATTGTAGCGAATTTTTTGATTTGGCACAGCTTTGCGAAGGAAACATAGCGGCGCTATATCGACTGAGCAAATCAAAGACAAATCGGAAAAGGCGCGCAAGATAAAGCTGATTTAGGCTGAGATGAGTATTACATGCTTCTATTCCTTATTATCAACCTTAAGTATATACTCTTTCGTTTCGAGGTTGCGTTCCTGATTGTCACAGTAGTATTCCCCATCGTGCTCATAGTGGAAACCCACCTTTGTGAGCACGGTTCCGGAAGCGGGGTTGTCTTTAACGTGACAGCCGAAAAAAGCGGTTTGGTGCAGAGTAGTTTTGCCAAATTCAATTATGGCTTGGGAAGCTTCGGTGGCAAGACCCTTGTTCCAGTATTTCTTCATAAGGTTGTAGGCAAGTTCGTAAATGCCCTTTTCCTCTCTGAAGCTAAGACCTGCGGAGCCTATAAGCTCTCCCGTTTCTTTTAAAACAAAGCCCCAATGATAGATAAAATCGCTATCTAGGGCGGCTTCTTCGCTGAGGAGCCACTGCCGTGTATCCTCCACATTTTGGTGCATTTTCCAGCACATGAATTTTGCAACATCGGGGTCGTGAGTCCAGTTTGCAAATGCCTTTTCAGCGTCCTGTACAGTC
This sequence comes from Christensenellaceae bacterium, assembly GCA_012518615.1. GTDB lineage: Bacteria > Bacillota > Clostridia > Christensenellales > Aristaeellaceae > DTU024. The sequence continues at coordinate 68,367 of JAAYRU010000013.1, forward strand.
ATAGGTCGTAAGAGTAATCGCTGTGTTTCAAGTATTGGCGTCTTCATGCGTTTTTATTCGCCTCCCCCAGTCGGGTTTAGTTGCCTTTTGCCCTTTACTCTTCACAGCTATATTATACGCCTATTATTTTTGTTTTGCCATCGCTTTTTTACCCGACTTTATGCGCTTTTCAAAGTATGAAATTTACCACTGCGTATATTGTATGACCAACAGTAAAAAGTATAGACAGTAAGCTTGCGAAAAGGTTTTTTCTATCTATGGCGTATAGCAGAAATGCAATGCTTGGGGGAAGAGTTAAACCTAATATAACAAACACACCTACAAAGCCGTTATAGTACGCAAGCCAGCTTATATAATACAGTAAGCAGCATAGCCCTGTACCTATAATAAGAGGAGTTGCGCTTAGCTTTTTGCTTTCTGTGTTTATAAGCACACACAGGGCTATAATCATAAGTACCTGCAATATGGAAGTTATAGAATCTATGGTTTGAGTTACAGAATCCGCCCTTAATATGTCATTAGGCGCGGGAAAGGCATACCATATAAAATTAGGCAGCATAATTATTAGGAACAGCAGCAGCGCCCGTATATCAAAGCTTATTTTGTACTTATTAGTCATTTTTCTCCACGCAATGCTAATTTTGCCTTTCCAGCCATTGCTCTTTCGTAAGGCAGTTTATATGCTTTGTTCTTAACTGATTTAGCTGGGAGCATGGTACATTTTCCAATGTATATTGATACTGAAACCCGCATTTTTCCTGCACTCTCTTTGACTGTATATTGCCGTCAAAATAAGCGCACCACATTTTTTTAAGATTTAATTCCTCAAAAGCATAGCGAAGTATTTCATTTACAGCCTCGGGAATGAGCCCCTGCCCCCAATAGGGAACGCCAAGCCAAAAACCTAGCTCCCCTTCCGTATCCGGCAAACTGATATTGCTTTTTTTACCGATTTTTATACATATGCTGCCTACAGCGCAGCCGCTTTCTTTTAGAACAATTGCATAGTTTTCGGGCGATGAAAATACATTCCGTATGACATCAAGGCTGTTTTCAACGCTTGTATGTACAGGCCAACCCGCAGAAGGACCTATCTTAGGAGAGCTTGCGTATTTAAATAAACTTTCCGCATCCGACTCCTGCCACGGGCGGAGTATAAGCCTTTTTGTTACAAGTACCATAAATACCTCCATAGCTTAAGCAGTGCAACACAATATACTCTTTTTTGTTATCATATACAATATTTACGCCTTAACTATAGTACCACATATAAACTTATAATTGCCCATTTCAAATTTCTTTTCCGTTATGCGTGTGCTTAGCTCGCGGGATTCCATAAATTCACTTGTGATTTTAACCAAATACTGTTTTTGTCCATCGTTTACCAAATAAAACTCATTATCTACATTGTCAAAACTCTTTGCAATAGGAATTATATTTGTTAGCGGCGATACAAGCCATGCAATGAAATCCGTAATTTTTTCCCCTTTTGTAAGTTTTTCTGTTGCTATCAATGTTCTAATCTCCGCATTCGGATATTTTTCAAGGATAATCCTGTCTTTTATTGCCTTTTTTCTGCCTTTTCCGTATTGGGATATGTCTATTGCTTCTCTAATTACAGATAAGTCCAGAGTGCTACCATCATCAAGCAGGTAGTCTATGCTTACATTTAATGCAAATGATATCGCTTTAAGGTTTTCTAAATCCGGCATACCTCTATTAGTTTCCCATTTTGCTATCGCTGACCTTGATACAAACACCTTAGCCGCAAGTTCCTCCTGAGACATTTTTGCGTTCTGCCTCGCCTGTTTTAATTTTTCTCCAAAAGTCATATTGCACCTCCACATAGTTTTTATGAGCTCATAGTACAACCCTCAAATAATAACAAGCAAGGAACTTGCTGTAACAAACGCGTTACCCTTAGTAACAATAGGCAAATATACAGTGTACAAAGGCTTTTTCGCTTTCGATTTTTGGATTATAATCCCACATAAACACCTGAAATTTCAATATATTATTCTGATAATATCCTGCGTATTTTATATCCATCGCTTACATAGCCTTTCAATATGCTTTTTTCCGTTGGCAGGCTTGATACAATAAAAAGCACTGCATTGTATATAAGTGCGTAGTACAGCATGAAACTTGCTGCCGATGGGCTTATTAAGCTCTGCGCCTCAATATCTACTGAAAATAATATTATAAACAGTATAAGCGATGCAATTAATGACGCTATAGGTCCGCCCAATAACATAATTATAGCCTTTTTATTTGAGCTGTATTCTGTAATTTTAGGAGTAAAATAACCGGAAAAAACTTTTGTATGTATACGAAACCTGCTTGTTTCTATTAGCTTTTTGCCCGTACCTATTTCAATTGACCAGTTATTATCTTTTACCGCTAAAATATAAGCCAAGGCGTGCCCAAGCTCATGTACCAAAACGGACATAAAATTTATACACCATAAAATTAGTACAATAAGCAGTATTTCCACAATTAAGCCAAACACATTAGCCATAAAAGCCCCTTACCACCTCTCAACAATTATCTTTAATTACAAAATCCATACCAGCAATAGTTTCTTGGCTTTTTACATTGTACTTATCCTTATCAAAATCCTTTCTTATGGTTATTGTGTTTAGGCAGTCATAGCCCAGTTTTCTGTATAGCTTTATAGCGGGTAAATTCCTCGCCGCAACTTCAATGTACAGAGATTCTGAATACTGTTTTACTTGGGTTTCTAGCATAGTAACCGCTTGGCTCCCAAAGCCACGGCGCTGGTATTCGGGCAATATAAACAAATCCTCAAGCCAATCTATTTGAGCTCCTCTGCTTGCTAAATGCGCGAAGCCTATGTATTTATCAACCAGTTTTATTAAATAAAACAAATGCCCCGAAGCTGTCCAGCTATTATAGTCTTCCATTGTTTCATCTGCATTTTGTACTTCGTTATTATGGCAAAGCCAAAAAGCCTCTATAAGGCTAAGCGCTTTTTCTTTTAAACTTTCATTTACTAGTACAAGTTCTATATCCACAATAGCCCTCATTAAATTTGCTAAAGTTTTCTTATTGGTTGTCTTATAACAGTTTTTAGTTTTTCAGGCGCGGTTTTTCTTGGGTCTGACAGGTAAATTTCATGGTGTAATCTGTTTTCATTTATATCTGTTGCGTAACCATTCTCTTTTAAAAACGCGTTCATAATCGCGACAGACGCAGGCTCATCATCATATGGGCCTATATGCATCATTTGAACACATAAACCTTCGTCTATAGTTAAAAATACTGCTGATGAACAGTCCATATTCTTCTTTTTTGACGCGGTTTCTACCGCCCACACGAAATTTTCCTCAGTTATAAAATCAGGAAGCCTTATAACGGAAATCCAGTTAAATGTAGACTTATCAGAATAATCTACGCCTATAACATCATCCTGCCACCAGAAGCCCTCAAGCGGCGGGACTACATATTCAAAAAAGCCTTCGATTTTGTAATCCGTTTTGTAGCTCATTTTAAGCGTATACGCTACTGAGTATAATATACCAACAGCCTGCTGATAAGCTCCGCCTTCTTCGTTAGGGTCGCCCTTGCCGCGAACCGCAATATAATTTGCCTTTGGAACATCCACAATTTGCGGCTTGTTCTTTGGCATATAGTACTCTTTGTACTCTTTCTTAAAATCAAACGCCATGCTATTCACCCCCATTAATATTATTACTAACCCCTATATTGCATAATATATCCTTTTTTGTTGCTGTATACAACACAAAATCCCCGCTGTATAGCAGGGAAATATATAAAACAGGCTTAAGGTTTGCCTGTGAGTATGTTTAAGTCTATTGTACTGGGCAATTCCTCTTTACTAAAGCTGTAATTGCCGTTTTCAGGGGTGAATGTGGCAAGGTAGTTTGTTTTTATGCCATCGCCTATATAGCAGCGAATTACGCAGTCTTCACTCATTTCCATGCCTGGCCAGCCGGTGAGCCTTTCGCCTGTATCAAGCAGGGTTTCGGTTGTGCCGTTTTCTATATTATAGCGGCAGAACCTAAGGGTTTTTTCTACCATTTCGGTGTAGTATACATAGGCGCCATCGGGGCTGAAAGCGGCTTGGAAGTAATTAGTGAGCATAGGGGTATCGTCATAGCTTCTTATCGCGTATATCTCGCCCTTTTCCCCGTCCATAAGCATTAGAGGTCTTTTAGGCAAAAATTGCAGCTCGTCCATGCAATTTGGCATAAGCATATAGCGACCGTCCGGGGAGAATACTATGCCCTCCACGCCCATAAGCTTTGATATGGGGGATGTGTGGTAAAAATCCTCGGCATCGTAGCTTGCGCCGCTCTTTTCTATGTTAAACGTAAGCGGCCTTATGTTTTCGCCCCTTTTGGCAAACAGAAATTCTTCGCTGGATAATAGCGCGGTATCGCCATCAAAAACACCCAACACTGTAAGCTCTAAATTCAAAAACTGTGAGCCCAGCAAAGGTTTTGTGCTTATATCGCTATCAAGGCCTATGTATTCGCTTGGGTTTGCTTCTATATAGCTTTGGCTTGCGACCGCTGGCGAATTATGCACGGTAAAGTTGTAGCTTGCGGTTGGATTTATAACCGCAAGTATGTTTATATCTTCCTTTGGAGAAACAAAACGAGGATAGTTACCCTCCGCCATGCTTGCTGTAAAAATAAGAGCGATAATTGCGCACATAATTATTATTGAAGTGTTTTTCTTATACATAGATTCCCCCTCCTTTTTCTACTTACAATATGGCATATTTGTGTAAAATCCACTTGAAATATATGTGAAATCCTTTAGGGGGATAAGTTATGCGCTTATACTTAAGGAAATACCAACCTAGCGTTTAATATCTCTAATCATAATATATTCATTACGCAATTTTCCGTCTTTAAAGCGAAAGGCGTTTACATTTGCAGACATAATTCTAAAGCCCATTTTTTCGTATAGAGCTCTGGCTCTTGTATTTCCTTCTATGAAACCAAGCTCTATTTGAGTAATATATTTATTGTTTTCGGCTATTTGTATTAATTCCTTAAATAATCTTGTTCCTATTCCTTGGTTCCAGTATTCCTGCAACAGGGCAATTGCGACGCTTGCGCGATGCCTTGTTTTAATATATCTACCCCACGAAATATTACAGTTTCCCGCAACCTTACCATCTACAAAGCACGCAAGCATTGCTTGATTATCTGAATTATTTATCCTCTCAATAACAGCTTTTTCATCTTCTACAGTAAACCCGTCCCATTCTTCTGGATATCTCATAATAAATTCAGTTTCACCGGCTGCTTTATACAGATAATCCAGCATGGCTTGGCTATCCTCTTCTTTAGGGCTGCGAACCGTTGCAATTCTGCCGTCTTTAAGCTTAAATTCAAAACTATCTATAAGCATATTATCCTCCATTTGCTGCATAGAGCAGTATACATAATATAACTCTTTTTTGTCATCTACACAATTTGCGATTTAGCTGAATTTATTAACCCAATCCTCTTTATGTATAACAGTAAAAACAGAAACTTCCTCGGTACCGTACCTTGTTGTATATTCCCTATCGCATACATATTTAAAGCCCAGTTTTTCGTTTACACGCCTTGATTGATTATTTCTCTTAAAGTACCCGCAAAATACCGCGTCAAGGTTAAGAGTTTCAAAACAATAACTTATTACCTTAGAAGCCGCCTCAGGCATTATGCCTCTGCCCCAATAATCGCGACTTAGCGCATAGCCTATTTCTCTGCATTTAAGGGGCTTATACATTTCGCCTGCGTAATCCTCATTATAGCGCTCTATACCTATTGAGCCTATTACCTTGCCGGATTCCTTGTATACAACAGCAAAGGTCTTTTTGCCATTAATAAACATATCAAGCACTTCTTTTGATTCTTCCATGGATTTATGATGAGCCCAGCCCGCCATTTCCCCAACGCCGGGAACTTTGGCGTATTCATTAAGGTCTTCAAGGTCTGTTTCCTTAAAGGGTCTTAGTATAATATTTTCTGTTTCAAGCTCAACGCCTGTAATATCTATAGGTACATTCATTTTTTAATCCTTCATTATACTAATCTCAGCCTAAATCAGCTTTATCTTGCGCGCCTTTTCCGATTTGTCTTTGCTTTGCTCAGTCAACATAGCGCCACTATGTTTCCTTCGCCAAGCTTCGCCAAATCAAAAAATTCGCTACAATCTATGCGCTGTTTTAAACTGAGATAAGTATTACAATTATTATTAACATATTTTCCCTAATTTGATTTTACTATTAAGTTCCCACAGTGCGGTTTTATTGCTATCGTGTGTTAGCATTTTTACCGCAGTATCATAGTCAACCCATGTATATTCCGTATGCTCATCAGACAAATGGATTTTTAAAGAATCCAGCTTTACAGCGAAAGAGTACTCAGGAATTACAAGCCAATCCTCACCCCAGATTTTACTTGCTTCCTTAACGCAATGAGTTGGTATGCTGCACATAGAATCAAGAGGAAAAAATTTGTTATTAACATCTATTTTCGCTTCTTCATATGACTCCCGCTTAGCGGAAAACATTATACTTTCGTCCTCTTCCTCTCCGCCGCCGGATATAAATTGCCATACATCCCTATCGCTTCTATGGAAAACGCAATAACTCACCTTATCATTTGCTATGTGAAAAGGTATTATTAGCACCTGATATTTCGCCCTTGCCATGTTTCACCTCTAATACATATGCGGATTACTATTTGCTGCCAAAGGCAGTGTGAATAATATACTCTTTTTAACTTGTATACACAATGCCAAACTTTAAGAATTTATATAGAGCTATTCAACTCTTTAAGCAGCTTTACGCCCATAACAGTTGCGGGTATGCGGTAGCTTGGGGCAAGGTTAGATAGTATTACAACCGCATTGCCTGTCCCTAGGCTTATACCTATGTAAGAATTATAGTTTCCCGTGCCGCCGCTGTGCCACATTATGCCGTTACTACTATCTATTGCCCATCCCATACCCATTTCATCTATATTTATATCCAACAACTTGTATTTTGCGTTATTTGTTTCAACCTTTGCTAGGCTATTTAGGCAGGCGGATATATGCGGGTTTCTATTCAAAAGCATATCCGCATATTTAAGCATATCCTCTATATTTGATACTATGCCGGAGCCTGCGGGTATATAAGCATCGCCCTCTTGCCATTCCCAGTATTTGCCAAGATCGCCCTCTGTACGCAATAGCCCTGTATAAGTAAGCCCTAAATCCTGCTGCACGAAGCTGTTAAAAAGGCTTTTATAATCCGTATTATAAACATTTTCAAGCAGCAAGCCCAGTACAGCATAGCCAAAGTTAGAGTACTTAAAACCGTAGCTGGGCTTATCCATATTAAGGCTGCTCACTCTTTTTAGCGCCATATCCTTTGTTATGCCGTAATAGTCATTCCTGCCTTTTAGGAAGTTCATAATCATGGGGCTTTCAAAATAATAGCCCTTATAGCCTGAAGTATGCGTTAGCAGCTCCTTTATAGTGGGGTACTGTTTGTTTTTAGGTAAGGATAGGTATGTATCTATTGTAGAGTCTATACTTATTTTGCCTTCTGTAATGGCACTATTTACTATAGCCGCTGTGAGAGTTTTAGTTACGGAGCCTATTTCGTATGTATGTAATTTGGCGGGTAGTTCCTGTGCGTTTTCACCATAAACCTTGTATGATGGCTTTCCGTCTTTTATTATGCCTACGGTGATTTTTGCTTCGCTATTACCCTTTGTTGTATACTCAAGCGTATCCATAAAGCTTAAATGCGGTATTTTGCGCATATTATATCTACCATATAGCGCTAAACCGCCTAAAACTAGAGCTATACATAGTAAAACCGCCAATATTATTATAAATACTTTTTTTCTTTTGCTTATTTTTGCCATACTGCTCTCCGTATGCCTAATATAGTATTACCTTAATAGCAGTACATACCCCGCTGTTACAATCGCTTTCAGACACGCTGCATGCTGCTATGCCAAGAGTAATATCCTCTAGAGCTTCAAGTGTTATTTTATCCCCCGCTTTAGATAGTGGAGCCAGCACCTCTATGCTGCCATCCGTATTTATTTTTGTATACATAAATAAGTTTACAGGCGTAATAATAGGGTGCGAAGTTGCAAGCGCATTATTTATATTATCCAGACAGTTTGAATGATTTTTACCGTTATTATAAAAAAAGTCGAACATCTCTTTTCTACAGCAGGGGTGTATTAAATCATGCTCGCCTACATCGTCATATATTACCCTAAACATAGGTCTATATTTATTTGAATATATAATATCCCCTATATTTAGCCTAAGCGATTCATTGCAGTCTATAGTAACTCCCGGGGATAAAAACTCTGCCGAATCACCCTTCATTTCAGCAAAAAAATCCACCACCTGCCCGCCCTCTATATCTATAATATCTATCTTCTGCCCCTTTAATACCTCTATTCTAATGCCGCTGCATGGGTTTATTATATATTCTTTCATAGTAAATCTCCTTTAAACTGCTTACAATGTTTATATGTATTTTATATAGCTTTTCGCGGCTTGTAAAGCAAGGGTAAGTAACGCAAAGGTAAATAAAAACTGCAATATAGTATATTACCATTGCAGTTTTTATAGTGCATATAAGCTTTTGCTCTATATTAAAGAATAGCTATTATATGCCGTATACATTGTTTACTGGCAGAGTAAACATCATGCCGACACCCGGTTTATCTATATCGCCCAGTATATTGCATACGGTTTCTACGGCTTTAGCCAGCACTTTATCATCGTCTATAACGGTGAATATGGTCTTGTTGTAAGGCTTTGCGTCGTCCAAGAATAAGCGTATGGAGCCGAAAAGCGGCTGCGAGCCTCTGCCGCCGCCAGCAATGGCGGAACCCATGCCTTGGCTGTCCAGTATGGTGGCTCCCTTTACGCCTATATCTACAAAGCTGTCGAGAATATCATCAAGATACTGCACTTCATTTAATACTATAAAAAGAACATTCATATTTTTACCTCCTTATTATGCGGGGATTTTTCTTTCGTGTGCTCTAAGCGCCCCGTTCTCTTCTCCCGCTCTTTGAATGGCAATCTTAGCCAATATGGGACCCATTATTTCGTACACAAGAACGCTGAACAGTATTACAGTTATTATAGCTTCGCTATACGCAGGAAGCTCCCTTGCAACTATCATCGATAGACCTATGGATATACCGCCCTGCGTAAGCAAGCTCATGCCGATATATTTGGTTACTTTCTTTGGCGCTTTCGTTTGTTTCGCGCCAATAGTCGCCCCTATAATTTTGCCGGCAGCTCTGGCTAAAATATAGCTTACACCAAGTATACCCACCTTGGACAGTATGCCTAAATTAAGCGCAGCGCCAGCTAGCGTAAAGAACAGAAGGTTTATAGGCGGAGTAAAATCGCTTATTAAGTTGAATACGCGGTTGGCGTTTTGCAGTACATTTACCGCAATGCCTCCTATCATCATGCAGGTTAGCAGCGATGAAAAGCCAAGGTAGTTCGCCGCTCCGGTGCCAAGGAATATAAAGCCCCATATAAGGGAAAGCATTTCATCCCTATCCCTCATCTTATGTGAAGCATAGCTAAACACAGCGCCAATAATCGCCCCTAGTATTAGCGAGCCTAGTATTTCGTACAAAGGCGCCCATATTATCTGCAATAGAGAGAAGGTTTCAGCTCCGCTTGTTAGCCTTGCAATAGACATGGATATACCAAAGGCCATTATGCCAAGGGCATCGTCTATGGCAACCACTGGCAGTATTGTGCGAACAAGCGGTCCTTGAGCCCTAAGCTCTCTTATTACCATTATTATACCAGCGGGAGCCGTGGCTGCGGACATGCTTGCGATAACTAGGCTAAACTCAAAAGGCTGCCCCATTATTACATACATCACTAAGAAAACCACTAATAATGCGCCTATTACTTCCGCAACAGTAATAATAAATACATCTTTTCCCGTTTTCTTTATGTCTGCAAGGCGAAATTCACTTCCTACGCCAAAGGCTATTGCGCCAAGGGCTATTTCATTTACTATGCCAAGCCCTGACATCTCCCCAGTAGTAAACAGGTTTAAAAAAGAAGGGCCAAGCAACAACCCTGCCACAATGTAGCCTGATACATTCGGCAGCTTAAACAAATTCGCCAATTTTCCGCCTATAAGGCCGACGAGCAATACAATGCTCAACTTAAATAGCAAATCCAATTTAATACCTCACCTCTATAGATTATTTTGCTTACAGTGTACTTGTACACTGGCGGAAGCATACACTATATTCCGTAAAGTTGCCAGTATATTAGCTGCGCCTTAAATACTAAGCCGAACATTAATACATAATAAATACAATTTATGCTATAATTGTATATCTTGGTTTATGTTGTCTATTTTATCAGATGTCTTTTTTGTGCTTTCCCTAAGGTTTTCCTGTATTTTAGCGGCGTCTTCTACTGCTTGTTTAAGCTTAATATTTGCTTCTTCCATAAAAGAGGCATCGCCCTTGTTTTCCTGCATGGATTTTGCCAACAGGTTTATTTCCTCAGTTTTTTGTTTCATCTGCTCCATGGCAGCTATATTAGCCTTCCTTTGGCTTTCAAGCGCTGTTTTCTGCTTATCAAGCCCGGAAGCGAGCGCCGTTTGCCTTTGCCAAAGGGGCAGGGTTTGGGTTAGTATTATATTTATCTTTTCCGCAATTTTAGAGTTATTATCCTTTAACATGCTTATCTGCACAGCCATTTGCATGGCTATTGTGCGGGAAAGCCTTAAATTATGCAATCTCTTTTCAAGGCGGGATATAGCCATTTCTCTTTCGGATTTTTTGCTTTGCGCCATAATATCCCCGCTTTTTTCTTGCGTTTCCTTGTTTTTAGAATAATCTATTACAGCTTCGCCGGCTGCTATGTACATCTCAAGCCGCCTTAGTTCCTTAAGGTTTTCATCGTACAGTTTTTCCATTATGGCATTGTCTTTAAGCAGCTCTATGCGCATAATATCCATTTCTCCGGCTAAACTGAATATGGCATTTTGCATATCGTCAAAGCGTTTTTCGTACCTTGAATAGCTGCCCGGCAAAAACCTTGCTAAGCCCTTTGGCGCTCCTGCGTCTACAAGTTCATCAAACATTTTAAGAAGCTCATTTATAATATCTGCGCTTCTTTCCGCTGTATCCGTATTCATTCTGCGAAGAAGTCTGTTAGATAAATCCGATATGCTGTTTTGAGCGCCTGAAGCAAAGCGTATTATAGAATTAGGCTCGTCAATATTAAGCCCGTTGGCTATTTGCGCTATTTCTTTTTGCTCGTCCACGTTAAATGGGCGAAAATCCTTAACCATATTACTCCAAAGCTTTAATTATTTTAAGCATAACAGATGATGAAGGCATCTGTATTATGCCAGATAAGGACTCCGCTACCCCGCTTACCTTAATTTTAGAGGTGTCAGACACTACTCCCGTTCTAAAGCCGTGCCCTTCCCAGGCGATTTTTTGTATTTCGCTATCCATCATAGCTTCAACTACCCGCCTGCCGTTATCTGATAGCGCTATATACACATGGCTGGACCATACCGTAGGCACGGGGTATATCATTACCACATCGTCCTTTATGGCATTATAATCATCAGGACTGGTATTGGCAAATTCTATAAGCTGGCTTTCATAGCCCGCAACGAGGGGGCGTGCGCTAACTCCCAGCTTTAAAAACTGGCTGAACAAATCCGCCGAGCTGCTCTCTGTAAAGCCAAGCCTACCTATTATAGTTTTAAGGCGGGGGATAAGTGAGTCTACCTCGCTATCCTGCACTACGCTACCGCCGTTTAGCATATTGGCTAAAAGCCCCGTAAACATATTGCCCGAGTTTGATTTAGCCGGGTTTGTAGTATGCACTACCACGGTATCGTACAGATTAACGCCTATATCCTTCCACTTGGTAACATTTTCAAGCACGGGCATGAATTTTTCCATATCCATATAGTATACGCCGTCTTTTTGGTACACATAGCCGCCTTTAATAAGCGGTTCCACAACCATTTTGCGGCTGTATATTACTATGGGGGTGTTGAATATTATTTCGCTCTGCTTTGGCTTGCCGTAGGTTTTATCGTACAAATCAAGTGCAGTTTGGCTTGATGGCCAAAGGTAGTCAAAGCCGGTATGCTCCGCCCTAATCATATCGTATGAGCCGGCTTTGCGGTAATCAAGCTTTATAGAATATTTTTTATCCAGTATCTTTTTTACCTGCTCGTCTTCAACAAGCCCTATCTTTTCTCCCCCAATATAGCCCTTTATAAATACTTCTTCCTGTTTATTGCTTTTATACAGGCTGTATGCGGAAGATATTATTATTACCACCAGCAGTAGTATTAAACCCTTATATCTTGTTTTCATGCTATCCCTCCAAGCTTTCCTCCAGCATTTTTATATCCGCCTCCACATCCATAAGCTCGTTTCGCATAAGACGGCTGAACTGTTTTGTAAATGCATCGTAGAGTATATCCATGCCCCTTGATGTTTTTTCGGATAATGCCTTAATTTCTGCGCTCCCGGGGTTGGAAGTTTCAAGGCGCATGTATTTGTTTAATATATTCTGCCCCGTATCTAAATAATATGTAAAAAAGCGCCTTGCCTCGGGTATGGACGAGGGGTTGTCGTTTAGGTAATTAAGTATACGGCTGCCAAGCTCGTGCAGTTTTTCCGCCTTCCGCTTGATATCCTTATCCTTTATCTTTTGGGATGCCATATATATGCTCTGCATGTCATCATGCGCATCGCTCATCATGCGGTGCATGGCTTCCCCGCCCCTTATGTTTTCTACATTTGTGTCGCCTATGCGAAGCACGGGTTTTAATAGCAGGAATACCGCAAAGTACAGCACCACTGCAATTATGCCTGATACCAACGGATTCCAGAATAGCATATTATGCAGTACATAATAGGCTATAAGCGATACAATTACAGCAATAGTTGTGCGTGTTTTTTCTTTCATATATGCCCCCTTAGTTATAGCCCTTAGCCTTGCGGAATGCGCTTACAAGGTCGCTTGCTCCGTCAAATACTCTAGCCTGTGTAAGCTTTGCTATCCTTCCAAGCTCATCAACATCCGCATTTCCAAAGGATATACTAAATACAGGCACAGGCAAATCTGAAGATAAATAGGCTTTTTCAAAATCAGAGAATGTAAGGCTGCCGTTTGCTACGCCGTCTGTCATAAGTATTATTGCGGGGTTGTATAAAGATAAATCCACATCGCTCATTATGCTAAGAGCCTTATTAAGCGCCTCATACATAGCGGTTCCACCGTTTGCGCCCGTCTTTTGCACGGCGTTGTTAAGCTTTTCTATATCAATATTGCCGCTTGCGTATTCTAGGCTAATTATATCGCTTGAGAATAAAAGCACCGCATTTTTTTCATCTGAGGAAGCTTGCAGCAGGTTTTTAGCCGCGTTCTCTTGCAATAGTATTTCGCTCATGGCGCGCCTTAGCTGCTTTAATGGATTGCCCGACATAGAGCCTGAATAATCAAGCACATACACGGTAAACGAAGGCTTTCTGAACTCTGTCTGGTATAAGCCAAGCGCCGCTTTTAAGGTATCGGGAGCAGGCATTCTTATGGGGCTTATAATTATATCCGCCTTAGCGCCGGGGTTCTTTTCCCATAGTTTGCGGTTTTCGTCCGCTATGCCTTTAAAGCCCGTACGCCTGCCATAACTCTGTATTTCTTTTTGTATTTCGGGGGACATTAAATAGTTTTTAAGCTTAAGGAAGTTTTCTTCCTTCTTGCTGTCGCCCTTATCTATATAACCTAGAGGCGCATCTGAAATGCTAAGCCCGTCATAGGGATATACTATGTATAGCTCCTCCCTGCCTTGTTTACGCAGCTCTTCATTTGTAGTAAGTATAAGCGATTCATAGTTTACCATTGCGTCAAAATCGCCCTCTAAAAACAGGGTTTTAAGCCATTCTGAAGAGCCGGAGGAGCGGTCTACCCCGGCAAGCAGCGCCTTTATATCGTCCGCAAGCTGGGGGGATGAAAGCATTTCTTCTGTAATCATTTCAGGAGAGCCAAGCAGCGCATACAGGAAGCCTATATATGCAGAGCAGCCGGAGTTAGACTGCGTTGCGCTTGTCATGCAGAACGATAGCTCCCCTGAGCGTATTTTTGCTAGTATATCCCTTACGGAAACATCGCCCTTGGTAAAACCTAGTTTTTCCGCAAGCGACTGCCTTATGCCAAATACTACCGGAGTAATAGATACCGATTCCGTATGCTTTACTACATGATTAGTGTCGCCTATGCTTATCCACATGCTTGAAGCTGGCCATACGGCATCGTAGGCTATTTCCTTATTGCCAAGTTCTCTAGCTATATCTACGCTGCCTTGATACTTCATGTGAAGGCTGATTTTGTTTTCATTGCTGAAGCGCTCAAGTATAGGTTCAAGCTCTTTATTTTCAGAGCCTGAAACTATATACAGCTCGTCTTTCCATGTAGCATTTCCAAGCCCTGCGTTTTGAGTGCCATTAGGCTCGTCCTTTTTGTTTATATAAGAAAAAACATTTGAAACCAATATAAACAGAAACACCGCTATTATCATGTTCCTTGTGGTTTTTTTCATAACTCTTTCCCCCTTCAAATAAACCTTTCCATATATATGATACAGTGCATAGGAGCGGTTTCATGTTAAGTTTATGTAAAATCTATGTGAAGTTTACATGAGTAAGCTCTAACTTGTGTTGCAGTTTGGGCTTTTGGGTGCTACTATCTACATGGAGGTTGTTATGACAGAAAAACTTTATTATAAAGATGTGTATATGAAAAATTTTACGGCAGAGGTTATTAGCTGCGAAAAGCAGGATAAAAACTATGCCGTAGTGCTTGATAGAACCGCTTTTTACCCAACAGGGGGCGGACAGCCTTATGACACGGGCTATATATATTACGGCGACAAAAAGATAGAAGTAATAGATGTAAACGAAAAGGATGGCATAATATATCACACTACAAACGAGCCCATACCCACAGGCGAAAATATAAGCGCTGAAATAGACTGGGAAAGGCGTTTTGACCATATGCAGCAGCACGCAGGCGAGCATTTAATGGCGGGGTGCATATATAACCTTTTTGGCGGAGTAACTAGAGGGCTGCACCTTGGAAAGGATATTTCAACTATAGATGTGCTTATGCCGGACGGCAGAATGCGCCTAAATGACGATGAAATATACAACCTTGAAACCCTGCTTAATGATAGAATACAGACAGACGCGCCCATACGCTGCTTTTTCCCAAGCAATGAGGAGATTAAAACCCTTCCCTTAAGAAAGCCCCCAACTGTAGATGAAGGTATACGGGTAGTTGCCGCGGGAGATTTTGAAATGGTACCCTGCGCAGGCACTCACCCCACAACAACAGGACAGGTAGGGCTTGTAAAGGTGCTTTCAACCACTCCATCAAAGGGATTTATGAGGGTTAGCTTCGTAGCGGGTAAAAGAGCTGTTAAGTATTTTATGGATTTATATATATCCTCAAGCGAAGCCGCTGTAAAATTAAGCTGCGGGCATGAAGCGCTGCCAAAGGCAGTGGATAAATTGCAGCAAGACATAAAAAACCTTAAGGAAGAGCTTGTTAGCTACCAAAAAAAGGAAGTAAATTTTATAGCAGATAAGCTGTTAAATTCCGCAGAAATATTGCCACATGGAAGGCTTATAGCAGAAAAGCTACCCGATGAGTTTACCTCTCTTAAACAGCTTGCAATACTGCTTGCGGAAAACGACGATGTAGTTGCGCTGCTTCAGTGCGGAAATAACATAGCCTTTTCAAGGGGTAAGGATATAGATATATCCATGCCGGATATAATAAAGAAGTGCGGAGGAAGAGGGGGAGGCAGCCCTGATTTTGCTCAAGGTGTTGCAATAGATCATGGGTGTATTAATAATGCGAGAAATGTAGCTCGTGAACTGCTGGGGTAAATTATGAACTATAAAACAGCTAATATGATAAGGTTTTTTGGTGTAATTATCGGAATAATTATAAGCGGCATATTCATGCTTATATACGGTACGGAAAATAACTTCCTGTTTGTTATAGGCGTTGTTGTAGCTGCCGCAAGCTTTATTATAGGTCTAATATTCTACCGCTGCCCAAATTGCGGCTCTTTGCTTTCCTTTAAGCCGCTTATACTAAGGCATTGTAATAACCGCGGGCATAAGCTTGGGGGGTAGGTTGTTTTATAAAGGCCATTTGTGTGTTAATATTTTAAGGTAGTTAATAGTATTTGAAAAAGGAGACATTATGCAGATACCTAACATTAAAAGAATGGCTCGAAATATTCTTGAAAATAAAAATATAGAGAATAGTTTCATTGAGTATAAAAAATCCGCAAAATTCAAAGACAAAATACTGAAAACCGCTTGCGCTTTTGCTAATAATTATATGAATGATGAGATAGGCTTGTTGCTTATAGGTATAGAGGAAGTTAATAATAAGGAAACGGGAGAAAAAGCGATTCCTAAAAGACCTATTGAAGGAATAAAAGAATCCATGATTGAAGGAGTTGAAAATGAATTAAAATCCCTATTGGCAAATATTCACCCTAGAATCAATTATCGTATAATAACAGATAAAATCGACGATAGATATTACATCATTATAGCAGTTGAAAGCGGCTCTAACGGTCCTTATCAAACAAGTGATAAGGCAGAAAGAGAAATAAGGCTTAAGGCAGGTAGATATATTAGAGTTGGCAGGGATACGAGGCTTCCAAGCCCGATAGAAGAGTTTGAGCTGCTTAAGAAGTTTGCCAATTTTTCATTTAGCTCTAACTTAAATGATACTGCAACAATAGATGATTTAAGTTACGAATATATGAAAGAATATCTAACCCAAACAGGCGCAAAACAAGATATTAGGGAAATGTCCAAACTGGACATGGCAAAGAGCATGGGTCTTGTAAGTGAAAGCGAGCATGGCGGATATAGGGCTAAAAATTTTGCTGTGCTTATGTTTGCCGAAACGCCTAGCAAATTTATACCGTATGCCTATGTTAAAATAATCAAAGAAGTAGACGGAGCGGACAAGATGGAGTCTAAAGAATTTGATGGTCCTGTTTGGATACAAGCAAAACAAGTCAACAAATATTTTGAGGATAATATAATGGCTTCTTATACCATCAGAGAGCCTGATAAAATAGAACATAAGATTATATACAACTATCCTCTTGCCGCATTTGAAGAATTAGCAACTAATGCAATTTTGCATAAAGAATACGACAATCCCGAGTATGTTGGTATTTATATCTATAAAGATAGAATTTCCTTTGTAAACCATAATAGACCGCTCCCACCTGTAACCATAGAAGCCTTAAATAAGGACAGAAGTTTTGATAGAAGACAGTACCTTAATAAGGAACTAAAAGATATGTTTTTTGCTTTGAATTTAATTGAATCCTATGGCTCAGGAATAAGACGTGCTAAAGATGCTCTTTTAGAAAACGGTTCTCCGGAACTTGTTTTCTACCCGGATAATCCACATGACAACTACACCAATGCAATTATGAAAATAAATAAAGAGTTTGCTTTGAATTTCTTTGGTAGTACTACCACCAAAACTACCACCAAAACTACCACCAAAACTACCGTTAAAGCTAGCAGTAAACAAGAAGAAATAATCAATATAATACTTAATAATCCCCACATAAGCACTAAAGAAATGGCGGAAAATCTTAATTTAAGCGTTGATGGAGTGCGTTACCATATAAGAAAAATGAAAAAGGCAGGGTTAATTAAATACGAGGGTTCCAGTAAGCTTGGTAAATGGATTGTAATAGATTAAAAGCAAGCTCTAACAATCCCCATCACTCCCTAGCTTCCAAAAACACCTCATCAAAACTAGCCTCTCTTGGCGTATCCTTCATAAATTCCTCTTGGCAGCTTATTTTTTCGCCGTTTGGTCTTAGTTTTATGTATTCGCCTCCGCTTTGCATATGCCAGGCTTGGGCGTTATCCATAAATTCAAGTGCTAGTATATTATGAAGCCTTTCGGCGATTTTAGTATCCTTTATGGGTATTGTAAGCTCAAGGCGTTTATCTAAATTCCTTGGCATCCAGTCGGCAGAGGATATATATGTGTTTTTAAGCCCCTCGTTATAGAATACGAATATTCGGGCGTGCTCTAGGAACCTACCTACAATAGAGCGCACTACAACCCTTCCGTGGGCGGGCACATTAAGCGAGCATACTCCCCTAATCATAAGGTATACATATGCGCCTGCGTCCGCCGCCGCGTATAGCTCTTTTATGAGTTTAGGGTCGCAAATGGAGTTCATTTTAGCCACTATTAGCCCCTTGCCGCCTTTAAGGGCGTTTTCCTTTTCACGCCTTATGTTTTTTGTGCATAAACCCCTTAAAGAGTAGGGGGATTCCACAAGCTCATTCATGGGGAAGGTATCTGCAAAGCCTGAAAGTATGCTGAAAAATTCCTGAGCGTCGCGCGCTAGCTGCTTATCGCATGAAAGCAGGCTTATATCCGTATAGCCCCTAGCTGTGGCATCGTTATAGTTGCCTGTGCCAAGGTGCATATACTGCATAAGCTTTTCGCCCTCTTGCCTTACAACTAGGGTGATTTTAGAGTGGGTTTTCCACTTGGGACTTCCGTATATTACATTGCAGCCCGCCTTTTCAAGCGCCCTGCACCAGTTTATATTGTTTTCCTCATCAAACCTAGCTCTAACTTCAACAAGCACGGTAACCTGCTTTCCCTTTTGAGCGGCATGGGCTAGAGCAGCAATAAAGGGTTTTGCTCCCGCAACCCTGTATAGGGTTTGCTTTATTGCAAGGACATTAGGGTCATCCACAGCTTCCTTTACAAAGCGTACTACAGAAGAATAATCGTCATAGGGGTGGTGCATAAGCACATCGCCCTGTTTAATTATATCGAATATGCTTTCATTGCTTTTTAGCCTATCCTGCGTTTTGGGGCTGAAATCCTCATAGCGCAATTCATTAAAGCCGGGCAGTTTTCTAACTTCCCTAGACATATACCTTAAATCTATAGCGCCGTCTATTTCTATTATATATTCCCGCCTTATGCCAAGAAGGCTAATAATAAGCTCTTTAAGCTTGTCATCCGCGCCTTTTTCTATTTCAAGCCTTACAAGCCTGCCTGTAGTGCGACGCTTTATTGTGCGCTCCATCTCTTCTATTATGCTTTCTGCCGACCTTATATCCATAAGGAAATCCGTATTGCGCGTTACCCTAAAAACAAGGCTTGCCTTAAGCTCCGCGTTTGGGAAAAGCTCCTCTATGAACATCTTTACTACATCTTCAAGCAGTATGAATTTTTCCGTGCCGTCTGTCGTGGGTAAATGCACTAACCTTTTTATGCCGGAGGGAACCGGCACAAGCCCTATAAAGCTGTCTCCGCTGCTGTGTTTAAGCAGAGCCGCAATAAACAGCCTTTTTGCCGCAAGCAATGGGAATGGGTATTTAGAGCTTAGCACCCTTGGGGTTAGCACCGGCACTATCTGGCGTCTAAAGTACTTGCGAAGGTATTTTTTCTGCGCCTTGTCTATATCCTCTATTTTTAATTGCTGTATTCCGTTTTCATAAAGCTGGGGGAGTATAATATCCCTATATATTTTATACTGGTCTTTTACAAGCTTTTTAGCCTTATCCAGCGATACCGCAAGCTGAGCAGCAGGCGTCATGCCGGAAGGGTCGGGCTTAGTTCTGCCCGCCTCTATCTTGCGGGTAAGCTTTCCTACCCGCACCATGAAAAACTCATCAAGGTTGCTTGAAGTAATAGACAAAAAGTTTATCTTTTCCATGAGAGGGTTGTTGTCATTAAGGCTTTCATTAAGTACCCTGTAGTTAAAGTCCAGCCAGCTGAGTTCTCTATTGATATATTCCTGCTTATACATATGACACCTCTTAATAATAATCCTGCGTTAGTTTAAGCAGGGTGATTTCGGGGGGATTAAATAGCCTTATAGGCAGCCAAGGGGGGTATATTTTGCTATCGCCAAGCCCGGGGCTTATGTGCTGCACCACTGCCCGCATGGTAAACAGCCCTGAAAAGCGTATGTCCTTTTTAAAAAAGCCCTCGCCCTCATAAAGCGATGTCTTAGGCGCGTATATTGCGCCAAAATACGGTAGCCTTGCCTGTCCGTTACATAAATGCCCCGAAAGTAAAAGCATAAGCCTGCCGGGGAAATTACGCATACGCATTTCGCCTTCATCCCTTAAATAAGCTAGATTATCATCGCCAAAGGGGGCGTGGCTCATGGCTATGTACATGTGCTCATTCAGCATTTCCATTTTAGCTGCGTCAATATCCGCATATATGCGCTTATTATAATCCGAAACATCGCTGCTTACATCGGACTGCTCTATTGAAAAGCGCATGGCTTCTATATCGGCAGTTAATAGATTGCCGGGCAGCACCCATACAACAGTGCCGCTAACTTCCCATTTAATGGGTCTATCTACAAGTATACAGCCCGCGTTTATTAGACTGCCTACCCAAGAGGAATAGCCGCTATCCGTCATTACAGAGGGGTCTTCATCGCCCGGTATATAGAATACTGGTATATCGCTGGGTAAATTGTTTTTTATTTCTATCATTGCGCTGGCGGAGCCGTTTTTATCCGTAATATCCCCGGTTACAAATACTCCGTGGTAGTTTTGGTTTTTAAGCTCTACCATAAGCCTTTCTTGGTTTTCGCCGTACATATTGCCGTCAAGGTCGCTTATGTGAAGTAATGTCAAACCCTCCGCCTTATTAGGCAGCGATGGCACAGTTACCATAAGCCGCTTCATCTTAGGGTAGCTGTTTAGCGCGTTATTTATAAATAGCGCAGATAATATTATTACAAGCAGCAGTATGGGCAGTAATATAAGCCCCCATCTGCGCTTTTTTTCGGGTGCAAATAGCCTTTTAGCCATGCTCCACCGCCTTATTATAATCTTCAGCTAAAAACCCGTACTGGTATAAATCCACATATTCGCCTTTTAACAACATGCCTTTTGGAATATGCTCCTCTCTTTTAAATCCGCATTTTTCAAGCAATTTTATAGACGCAATATTTCTCGTATCGCATATTGCCACAAGGCGCTTTAGTTTAAGCGTATTAAACGAATAGCATATAATGCTTTTAAGCGCCTCTGTACCAAAGCCCCGCCCCCAATAATCAGGAGATAGAGAATAGCCTATCTCTGCTGAGAAATCCTGTTTAGAATACTTGGTAATTCCAATAGTGCCTATCATATTTCCGCTGTCTTTAACAACTATTACAAAGTGCTGCCCTTTTTGCCTGCGGTTTTCTCTTTTTAGCATAGATATAAAATACCAGCTATCCAACCTGCTTTTGTGGGGATACCATAGGCAGTACCTAGAGCACTCCGGGTTTTTAGAGTATAAAAACATATCTGCAAAATCCCGCCTTTTAGGAGCTCTAATTATAAGCCTATCAGTACTTAAGCAGGGCAATATATGCAGTATTTTTATCACGCTAAATAGTACCTAATTACAGCCTTTATAGCGTTTTTGTGTATCTCCCCCTGCTGAACGCCTATGTAGTACGCGTATATGCCAAAGGCAATTAAAGCTATAAGCGCTATTATAAGCAGAAATATGCCAAGGCTGAA
Source organism: Christensenellaceae bacterium (assembly GCA_012518615.1). Lineage (GTDB taxonomy): Bacteria > Bacillota > Clostridia > Christensenellales > Aristaeellaceae > DTU024. The sequence goes on from JAAYRU010000013.1 coordinate 90,020, forward strand.
CTTACCACGCATATTATCGCCCGTGCATGTAGCTGCTATCCGCCAAAAAGCCGGGGGCATTAAGGGGCACGGTTAAATCCCTAAGCATTCTCTCCGCCATTATTATGCCAAGGCAGCTTTTAAGGTCTATAATTTTGCCGGTTAATACATCGCTAACCGCCTGAGCTAGGGGGATAGACTTGCAGTAGAGGAACTCATCTTCATCTAGGTGGGCTTCGCTTTTTGTAAGCTCCGTTGCAAGGTACAAGGATATTCGCTCCGTGCAGTAGCCGGGCGTGCTTACCACATGTGCTAGTTTCAGCCAGTTTCCTGCCTTGTAGCCTGTTTCTTCCTCAAGCTCTCTCTTGGCGCAGCTTAGAGGGTCTTCCCCCGCATAGTCCAGCTTGCCCGCGGGTATCTCCCAAGTAAACTCATCTATAGCCACCCTGTGCTGGCGCACTAGCGTAATATAGCCCCTTTCATCTATTGGCACTATAGCCGCCGCGCCGTGGTGCAACACTATTTCCCTCGCGGCCTTCCTGCCATCGGGCAGAGCCACCTCCCACTTCTGCACATGCATTATAGCGCCCTTGTATATATCTTCGCCTGAAAGGTAAGTTTCCTTTATGTTTTCATCTCTATTATCGTAAGCCATTATATCCCTCCCTTTTCGATACTATGTTGCTTTTAGAACAGCGATTTTATTGTAGTGGATTTTTTCGGTTTGGCAAAGCTTTATGAAGGCGGCATAGTGGTTCCTATGCTAACTGAATAAAGCAAAGCCAAAGCAGAAAAGACGCACAAGAAAACGCTGGGTTAAAGGTAACATAGTATCACTAATAGCATACGATAAATAAGTATAAAAATGCAAGAGAAAAAGGAGAGTTTGATATTATTTAACATGGATTTTACAAACTTTTGTTATAAACGTATTTAGCCTTATTTGTGTTAAAATACCACCGGAATATAAGCGGATTAAGGAGGGAGTATGCAGAAATCATTAGCAGATGAAAAAAAGTTCAAAGGCTTTTCAGGTTCTACACTTAAAATAGTGGCTATTATTACCATGCTTATAGACCATATAGGAGCGGTGGTTTTGCAGCCCTTAGTAACCAAGGGGATTCCTTTAATTAATTTAGTATTTAAGCCCGAAACCATATACGACAAATTATTTTTTATTTCAAGAACCATAGGCAGAATAGCCTTTCCCCTTTTTTGCTTTCTATTGGTAGAGGGTTTTATACATACTTCCAACATTAAGAAATATGCCATTAGGCTTGGGGTATTCGCATTAATTTCAGAAATTCCTTTCGATTTAGCTTTTTCAAGCGGTAAGCTTGTGGATTACTCTTCGCAAAATGTGTTTTTCACACTTTTAATCGGTTTAGGGGCTTTATATTTTATAGATAAATATAAGCACAATAAGGCTTTGTCGCTGCTTAGCTTTATAGCTGCCTGCATTTTGGCAGAATTTTTACATGCGGATTACGGTATGTCGGGCATAATACCCATTGTACTTTTCTATATAACAAGAAATTCCAAAAAACATACCATAATTGCAGGGCTTGTTTCTTTCTTATTTGAAGCGCCGCTTTTCCTTGCAGTGTATTTATCTTTACCGCTAATATACTTTTACAACGGCAAAAGAGGGCTGAATTTGAAATACTTCTTTTATGCCTTTTACCCCTGCCATTTGTTGTTGCTGTATTTAGTAAAAATTATTGTAATAAATATTTAAGGAGTTTTTCATGCAGAACGAAAAAGACGAATACACTATAGACAACGCCTCATCTAGCGCGCTGCGTAAGGCGCAAATTGCATTTGACGGAGCAGCTGAAAAAATGGGTGTACAAAATGAAGATGATGTTCAAAGCTTGATAGATGAAGTGCGAGACATCCCAAACGCTGAAACAAAAAAGACGCTTGCAGAGTACGAGGAGATGAAAAATAACAAGGAAAGCTACAAGCGTTATAACTCCTTTGATGAAGCGCTTGACGATAGTTTTGACAATTATTAAAGCAGCGCTATAAGCCGCTTTTGGATAGAGTACACTAAAGTTCGCAAGTTTACTCAGCAGGTTTTACTCAAAAGGTATGTTAAAGCCACTGGAACTCCGCTACAATGTATGTTGTCTAAACATTAAAAAGGAGGAGAAACCAAT
>JAAYRU010000014.1 GCA_012518615.1 Christensenellaceae bacterium
ATGATTTTTCAAAACCGGTCGCTATAACGGTTATACGCACCGCGTCTTTAAGTTCATTATCAATTCCGGCACCGAATATGATATTTGCATCACTATCGGCAGCTTCATGTATAAGGCTTGCCGCTTCGTTAATTTCTATCATGCCCATCTCTTCGCCACCGGTAATATTGATAAGCACCGCACGCGCTCCGTCTATCTTGGTTTCAAGAAGCGGGCTTGAAATGGCGTTCTTCGCCGCCTCTACCATACGGTTTTCACCCTTGGCTGTGCCTATGCCTATATGCGCCATACCGCCTGATTCCATTATGGTTTTTACATCAGCGAAGTCAAGGTTTATGGTTGAGGGCAGGGCTATAAGGTCGGATATACCTTGAATACCTTGGCGCAGTACATCATCAGCTACTCTAAAGGCTTCAAGCATACTTGTTCCCTTGCTTACTACCTGCAAAAGCCTATCGTTAGGGATAACAACAAGGGTATCTACAAACTGCTTAAGGTCATTTATGCCATTTTCAGCATTACGCATACGCTGTTTACCCTCAAACTGGAAAGGTTTTGTTACAACTGCAATAGTAAGACAGTTTAAATCCCTTGCAATATCTGCAACTATAGGAGCCGCACCGGTACCTGTTCCACCACCCATACCGGCAGTAACAAACACTAGGTCAGAGCCTTTAAGCACTTGGGCAATATCCTCGCGGCTTTCTTCAGCAGCTTGCCTGCCAATTTCAGGTATTGCGCCTGCACCAAGCCCCTTAGTTAGCTTTTCGCCTATTTGTATTTTGGTTGTTGCCTTTGAAGTATTAAGCGCCTGCCTATCAGTATTGATAACAATAAACTCAACACCTTTCATACCAGCGTCTATCATACGGTTTACGGCATTGGCTCCACCACCGCCACAACCTACAACTTTGATTGAAGCAAAACTCTCCTGTGGGCTTGTATCAATCTGTAACTCTAACATATTATCCTTTCCTCCAACTCGTTTTCTAGCCATATCAGCCTCCAAAAAGCCTTCTAAAGAAAGCTTTAATCCCGCCTGATGAAGCGGCAGCTTCAATGCGGGTATCTATAATCAAATCAAGCAAGCCTAATGCGCTAGCATATATAGGGCTTGAAAGTTTAACGGCTTTACGGGGCAGTTCCCTAACAGGTCTTCCGAGCTTATCGCTTAAATATTCCCTGCCACCCTTATTTATCGCAAGACCGCCACCGGTTAAATATATGCTGGACCAATTACCAAGGCGTATTCCGCTATCCTTTATTGCTTGGTCTATGGCTTCGCATATCTCATCCACCCGTGGCATTAGTTTAGATTCTACTTCGCTACGCTCAAAATTCTGCGTTACACCGTTTGCACCGGTAATTTCAAAAGCCGTTTGATTATTTTGGCTTCCAAAAATAAAACTACGCTTTATCTGTTCAGCGCTGTCAAGCGGTATATCAAGCCCATAAGCAAGATCCGCCGACATATGGCCGCCGCCAAGGGGTAATACATTCATATGTATAATAGTATCACCCTGCACTATCATAACCTCGGTGTTAAGATAGCCTATATCTATAAGTACGGATGTACGGTCCCTTTCTTCGTTTGAAATATACAGTATTGCTGAACCCATGGGTGTTGAGAAAAACCCGAAAGGATTTTTACCGATTCCGCGAAGTCTCTCGGAAATATCCGCTATGAAAAACTGGTCCGCTTTAACATAAGATATAAGAGCACGAAGCTCATTACCGTGAAGATTAAGCGGCTCCAGCGTGCGCTTACCATCATCAACCACGAACCACGCGGGGCTTCTGTGTATAGGTAGACCAGGTAAATTTTGAACATCGTTATCGGCTAAATCAAAAAGCGTTTCAATATCCCTAGCAGTAACACGCGGATCCGCTCCTTGAAGCTCTACCTTTGATTCAACTGTAAATACCTTTGAAAATTGACCGGGCACACCACAATATATGTCCTTTACTGTGGTTTTAGCCTGTTCTTCGGCCTTTTTAATGGCAGCTTGCAAGGCATCGTTCACCCGTGCCGGATTATTCCAATGCGCCTGTGAATATCCATCATAAGAGGCGTTTCCAGCACCAATGATATCACAGCGTTGCCTCGTGCTCACCTCGGCAATCAGTGCAACTATCTTGCTTGTGCCAAATTCAACAACGGTGACTGTGCTCCTCATCGACTACTCATCCTCATTTCTGTACTATACCATACCAGACAATGGTATGAAAAACGCATAAGCTCATTTGTTGCTATATTTTAACCTTTTTATTGAAATATATCAAGCACTTTAAGAAATTTGTTCATTTTTCAGGTCTAAAAGTTGCTTCCCCCGGCTTAGTCGCCTCTATAATGCCATTATTTAAGTTCTGTTTCCTAAGTTCTATAAGCACTCCTCTAGCTGTACCTATCTTTGCACGCAGATAATTTCCATCTCCTAGGTTAATAGTATAATTATCTCTAAGGCTTAAATATATATTAGTATCGGTAAAGCTTATTAGTGATACATTATTTATTACGCCCTGCTCTATAAGCTCCCGCAGTAGGTCTATGCAGCTTGCAAGCTTGTCAATTTTTCTAACCTCGGGTAAACTACCAACACGAATGTTCTGTATATCAAGCCCTGTAATGGATACCAGTCCACCTGTAATATCGCTGCGCTTTGTAGTTTCTAGCACCACTCCATCATCTGCTAAAATATACATTATGCCTATATAGTTTATGCAAGCTGCAGGTATTCTCTCTTTTACATATATAGTCAATCCGTTTGGAAAGCGCTTTTCCATACTTAGGTATTTTAAGTAACGGTTGCTGTCTATATTTTTAGCTATTTCCTCTTCATTAATGTTAAAATAATTACTGGAACTGTTTATTCCGGCTGATGATAGTATGATTTCATTAGGAATATTAGTATTTCCAACCACAGCTACATTGTTTATTGTAAAAACAGTGTCCTTAAGTATAAAAGCTATACTTACTGTTATCACCAGTATGCTTATAATCTGCACTGCAAGTTTTAACCTAGGACTTATTGTAGGCTGATTATCCTCATTTGAAGGCTCAAAAGGTATCTGCGGCGGAGCGCCGTTTCCCCCTGAAGGCGGAACCATGCTGTGTTTTATAAAATCAGCGTCCGACATCTAAATCTTTTACGATGTTCTTAAACACTTCACCCCTATGTTCATAGCTTTTAAATTTATCAAAAGATGAACAGGCAGGTGAGAACAAAACAACATCGCCCTTTGAAGCGAAAGCCATAGCCTCCTTTACAGCATTTGGAAGGCTATCAACTATTATATAATCTGTAAACCCTGTTTCCTTTAAGGATTCGGCAATCTTATAAGATGTCTCGCCTGTAAGAATTACTTGATAAACACGTGATGCCGATATACTATTCGCCATATCATCAAAAGGGGTTTGCTTATCGTATCCGCCAACTATGAGTATAGTAGGAGAACGCATTGCATTTACCGCTTTTATTGTAGAATCAGGGTTTGTAGCCTTACTATCGTTAATAAATGTAACCCCTGATACTTCACCTACTAGCTCCATCCTATGCTCTGCTCCGGCAAAGCTTCGCAATGTGTATCTTATTACAGGAAAGGGTATATTGCGTAAGTAGGCAATAAGCGAGGCAACAAGCGCATTTTCTATATTATGCGAACCTAAAAGCCGTACCTCTTCTACGGGACAAATTAACTGTTTATTGCCATTATCGCTTATAAAAAGCTTGTCTTCAGATAGATATGCTCCTCTTTCAACCTCTCCAGTCGACGAAAACCAGTATACATTAGGCTTTGCATTTTTAGAAAAGCTTAGACAGTTTTTATCATTTATATTTAGTATAAGCGCATCTGAGGAATCCATATTTTCAGAAATGCGCTTTTTCAAGTTGATGTATTTTTCCATACTGCCGTGCCTATCTAGATGGTCGGCGGATATGTTTAGCACCGCAGCGATAATCGGATGAAATTCGCCTATTCTTTCAAGTTGAAATGAAGAAACTTCAATTACCGCCATATCCTCTTCTTGCGCTGAAACAGCGCAAAGTGATACCGGATAACCTATATTCCCACATACATGTGTTACAAAGCCAGCGTTCACAAACATATTTCCGGTTAGCATAGTTGTCGTTGTTTTCCCATTTGTACCCGTTATTGCAACAGATTTACAAGGCAAAAAACCAGCGCCGAAGCTAAGCTCGCTAATGAGTGGAATATTATACTTTTCAGCTTCAGATATTATTGGAGCGTTAGATGGAAACCCGGGGCTTAAAACAGCAAGGCTTATTTTAATAAAATCAATTTTCTTTGTATCTGCAATACAGAAAGAAACCCTATCTATATACTTTTCCTCTAAGCTTTCCTTAAAGTTTGTTATAGAACCCTCATTATCATCGTAAAGCACAATATCAGCGCCCGCTTTCAGCGCAAGATTTGCAGCCGCTTTACCACTCTTCCCCGCCCCAACTATGAGCAGAGTTTTTTCGGCAAGCGGCTTTGATGATATTTTAGGGTTTACTTTAGGCATTACCGGACACCTGTTTCGACTGTTTTTTCTCGTACAGGATTTCAGATACTATGTTTTTCTCGTTAAAATAGTGTTTCTGCCCCTGTATTTCCTGATATGTTTCATCGCCTTTACCGGCGAGGATTACTACATCACCTTCCTTAGATATTTCAAGGGCATAGCGTATAGCTTCCCTACGGTTTTCAATAAGTACATATTTACCTTCGGTGCTTTTAATGCCATCTTCTATCTCACGGATTATCTTCATCGGCTCTTCCGTGCGAGGGTTGTCGCTAGTGATAATAGTAAAATCAGCAAGTTTACCGGCAATATTGCCCATTATAGGGCGTTTTTGATGGTCTCTATCACCGCCACAGCCAAAAAGCAGTATGAGATTGTGCTTTGTAAAGCTTTTTACTGCACGAAGTATATTTTCGAGCGCTGCAGGTGAATGAGAGTAATCCAGAATTACTTTATATGGTGTTGAGGTTTCAAGCACCTCTGCTCTACCGGGTACAACTCTAACATTTTCAATGCCTTTTACAATAAATTCAGGCTTGATTCCAAGTATAAGGCTTATTGCTGTTGCAGCCAGAGAATTATACACATTAAATGTACCCATCATATTAATATGCACAGGGTACCACTGCTCGTTCCACAGCGAAAGCATAAAACTTACGCCCTCATCATTAATTTCAATATCTCGCGCAAATATATCCGCATTTGCGCTTATACCATAGCTGCTAAAAGGTACTTTTAACTCTGACATTATAGTATCACTGGATTTATCATCAGCATTTATTGCAAGGTTTTTAACCTGCTCTGATGTGATAAAGCGTTTTTTCGTATCAAAATATGTCTGCATATTGTCAAAGTAATCTAAATGGTCTTGAGAAAAGTTTGTATAACATGCAGCTTCAAATTGAATACCTGTAATGCGCTTCATGTCTATAGCATGTGCAGACACTTCCATGCACACTACCTCTGCACCCATTTTAAACATATAGCTTAGCATACGGTGTAGATCTATAGGGTCTGGCGTTGTAAGCTTAGCTTCGAGTTTTTCATCGCCAACTATGCTGCCCGTAGTGCCTATAACGCCATTTTTTATACCGGCAGCATCCAGAATCGATTTTACAAAATAACTGGTGGTTGTTTTGCCTTTGGTACCTGTAATACCAACTATTTTAAGCTTACTGGCAGGGTCTCCAAAGAATTTAGACGCCATTAAGCCCATAGCAGCCCGTACATCGGACACAATTACCTGAGGGACATTAATATGTTCAAGCTTTCTTTCTACTACTAGCGCAACAGCGCCGTTTTTAATAGCATCTTCTGCAAAGTCATGGGCATCAAACCGGCTTCCGCGAACGCAAAAGAAAAGAGCGCCCTCTTTTTTTTCACGGCTATCCTGCGAGAGGGCATTAATCTGACATTCGCCATTTATATCAATAAGATATTCTTTTGCAGCATCTGCTAATATAGAAAGTAGCATTCATTCCTCCAAAATATTACATACCGCCTAAGCCCGCATATAGACCGGAAGCACCGAAAACTGCTGATCTTGTAAGCGGTGCACTTATCTGTATTACTGTAACATCATCAACCGCTCTTATCATACCAAGATCCTGTGAAGCACGCTTGCAAATATACGATGAATCAAGCTTTTTGTCAACTTCAACCTGTTCTGTTTCCGTCTGTTTGCAAAGCTCTATATACCTATCCTCCAGTTCGCATATTTCCGCTTCTAAAGCCCCAAGTGTATCCATACGCATAAAAATATTGAATAAGCTAAATATAATAACACTAAGGACTATAAAAAACGCTAATAATTTGCTGATACGCTTATCCGTTTTTTGCAGCGCTGTTTCACAAGCAATAAAAACCTGCCTTGCGCCATCGTTGGTAAAGGTTTCACCATCGGGGAGGCTTACAGCTCCACGCACTCCAATACGCATATTTTTTGCCATTAATTCAACTCCGGTTTTTATATAACGCGGATATGTCCTCATCTGTACTTGTGACATGGTTTACCTCCTTAGTCCTCAGATTGAATTTCACTAATTAAATCTAAAATGTTTATGCTCTCTGAACCGAAGCGCTCATCTTCTTCCCTAGCGTTTTCTTCAGATACTATGCGTATATGGTCAAACGCCCCCGATACCCTTACAGAGGATGTATCCTTAAGATACATATCCCTAAGCAGCGCCGGTATAAGCACCCTTCCCTGTTGATCAAAATTGCAATTTGGATACGATAGCATAGAAAACCTTGATAGTATCGGCTCTAGCGAGCGTTTCTTTTCCACAAGTCGGCTTAGCATTTCCACCCTTTCATTCCATATTTCCGTTGGATATATCGCTATGCTGTCCTGTGCAGTGTTTACGCTTACTATTATGCCGTCTTGAAGCTGGTCTCTGAAGAATTGGGGAATTATCACTCTGCCTTTGTTATCTATGCTGTGCCAAAATGCGCCATTTAGCTGTAAGTTATTAACAGCCACAGACTTTAGATTTTCATCACTAGATGAACCACTGTTAATTGTGCTATTTTTTTGATCCACCTAGTTCACCCACCAATCTCCATTTATAATCCATTTCATGACACAAAATAACACTTATCACCACCAAGGTCAATAGAAACAAAAAGCTATTTTGGTCTATTTTTTAATCCCTTTGCGTACTTCGGTTTGTTTTTTCCAATCAATAAGAACACACAATCTGATAAAATACATAAAACAAAATGAAAGTTTTTGTCTTCATCGCTATTTTGTATTTTTGGTATACGTTTTCTTTAGATATTCTCATATTATTTAGAACTTTGTTCTGTTTTTGCGAACAAAAAAACAGCCTATCAAATAAGCTGTCAATCAAATCAAATCGCTATTTAACTTATACCCTTATTTAGCTAATACATAAACTTTACCATATATAATTTAGCAAACATCGAGCTCAAACAATCTAAATCCCAAATAATCGCATGAAACTAGTTGATAAAATATTCCATTTTTCATACCATAAAAAGCGCTTGATGTTCCTCTATCATGCAAATGCCCATACACCACACATGACACGCCATATTTTTCAAACAAGGTAGTAAAAGGCGTATCATCACCACATATATCCAGTGGCGGAAAATGTATCATAGCCACCATTTTTCTACCCCCACTTATGGCACATGCCCTATTTAGCGACATCTCCATGCGCATAAGCTCTCTTTCATATATTTTTTTATCAGCCTCAGCCGTTTCGCCCTCTGTAATAGCCCAGCCCCTTGAGCCGCATATTACATAATCACCAATCAGCAATGCATCATTCTGTACTGCATACATCTTATCAGGTAGCACGCTTCGCAACTTTGATATTGAGGACCACCAATAATCATGATTTCCTCTAAGCAATACCTTATAGCCTGGTAATTCTCCTATAGAAAATAAGTCCTCTAAAGCGCCTTCAAGAGTCATAGCCCAAGATATATCACCTGGTATAAGCACTATATCTTCATCATCAACCTTTAAAGCCCAATCTGCCTTAATCTTTTCAAAATGTCCTTCCCAATGAGGCCCGAATATATCCATCGACTTATCTTTTTCACCCGGTAGATGCAAGTCAGCAATGGCAAATATGCGCTTACAGTTTTCCTGCAATTTTAATCCTCATCAATGTAATCGTCTTCGTCCTCATCTTCAGCCAGTTCATCAAGGGAGAGTGCATCATTCAAAACTTCGTCATCTATTTCGTCTATATCATCAACTTCGTCATCAAGCTCTATATCATCGTCTTCTTCTAATTCGACATCTTCTTCATCTTCTTCATCGCTATTTAGCTTGTTGTTTTGTGCATTTAATTCCCTAAGGCAAAAAAGGCACATGTCCTTACCAGGCATAGCAGGGCTTTCACCACAGACGGAGCATAGCTCTATTTCATCTACCTGCTCCTCTCCCCTAAGTTCTCTTAGGCAAATCGCACAATATTTATCCGTATCTTTCATGTAATTAAGATCGCACCTTGGACATTTAATAAATCCCATAATAATTCCCCCTTATTACAATTACTTTACCATAGGTAAGCCCACGGATTATACTATGTAGTAATAATATCTGCAAGGTATTAATTTCACCCTTCCTCGGAAGTATTCACATACACCTTTTTCTTTTTCTTGCGGCGCTTGCTCGAAATAGGGTTAAGCAGCGCTACATTTATGGACGAACTTGAAACGGCTACGCTCCTATTTTTTGTTACATTTAGTACCAGCGATACACCCACTACATTGGTAAGCAAGTTTGAGCCACCATAACTTAAGAAAGGAAGGGGTATGCCGGTTATGGGCATTATGCCTATAGTCATTGCTATGTTTTGAAATACATGGAAGAACATCATAGCCATAACACCAATTATTATTAGCCTTCCAAACTCGTCTGCGGTATAGCGCGCAAGATATAACATACGAATTATAATTAAAAAGTATAGAACGATTATAGCTACACATCCAATGAAGCCTACCGCTTCACCAATAGTGGCAAAAACAAAGTCTGTCCAGTCCTCAGGCACAAAGTTAAGTTGGCTGTGAGAACCTGTAATAAAAAAACCTATACCATTAAGCCCGCCTGAGCCTATTGCCTCTTGGGAGTTTAGTATCTGAAGACCCGCACTCTGGGCATACTTTTTAGGGTCTATAAAGGATAGTATTCTTAGAAGACGATAATCCTCAGAACCGCTAATTATACCATAGCCAAAAACGAGCCCAATTGCGATAGCCGCAACAATTGCAAGCCCTAAAAGCCATTTCCAGTCCGCACCGCCAAAATATAACATCACATAGAAAATTACCGCCATAACGATAACTGTACCCGCCTCACCCTGAAGCAGTGTTAATGATGCCGGTACAAGAAAAGTGCCAATTAGCTTAACTACATTTTTGAAAGTACCCATTGGCTTTTCAACCGATGAAATACTGCGGGCAAGCATTAAGATCATGGCTAATTTAGCAAATTCACTAGGCTGAAACATACGACCCAAAGTCAGCCTAAACCATGCGCTTACATTTCGTATTGACGATGTGCCTATAACAAGCACAAGCAGAAACATAATAATGTAATAAAACACTTGCACAAAGGGCTTAATACGCTCATATGGAATTGAAACAACAAACCACACAGCAACAGGCGAAGCTATAGTAAAAATCGCCTGCCATCTTCCGGATTCAGAACTCATGATTTTATTTATAAGAGGCAAATCCGCACTAACAGAGGGATTATATGTAGCTACTGATATGAAAAGCACGCCCAAAAGCATCATAATATACATAAGCAATAGTAAACCCCAGTCAAAAAAAGGTTTTGACCTACCTGTGCTCTCTTGGTTTGACATTATTTATGCACCACCTTTAAAAATTCGCATAATTTTATTAAAAAGACTATTATTTTCTTCAAGTTTAGCGGGTGCTTCTTTCCCTCGCATTCTTGATGCAATTATATTTAGCGCTTCAATCACCGCGCTGTCACCACATTTAGTTACAGGTGCACCTGACAACATTGTATCATGCATTTTTCTACTTTCAGGTATAGCTCCTAAAAGACAAATATCAAGCGCTTGAGCAATTTTTTCCGCACTTTCAGAGGTTAAATCTACTCTGTTTATCACAAGATATGGGCTGGTTCTGCGCTTAGAGTTTATTACACTTGCGGTTTTTTCAACATCTCTGAGCGACACCACATCAGGAGTACTAACCAAAATACATTCATCATATAAGTCAAGAAGGTTTTGAAAACCCTTTCCAATGCCTGTTGGAGAGTCAATAAGTATAATATCAAAATCACTTTTTAATGTTTCAATTATCATCTTAAGCTCCTCAGCATTAAAGTCATCTTCCCTTGCTTCCTGACCTACTGTAAGCAATTTTAAATTTGGATAATCCGAATGTACAACAAGCGCATCCTCAATAGTACAGCGTCCATTTACAAAATCATATAATTCATAAAGTATCTTATCCTGAAGACCCAATAGCAAATCAAGGTTGCGAAGACCTATATCCGCATCTATTACTAGTGTTTTCATTGTCTTTTCAGCAAAAATTACTGATAGCACAGAAACCAGAGTAGATTTACCTACACCGCCTTTACCTGAAGCTATAACCCAAACCTTACTATCCATAACATTTCCTTAAGGCATTAGCTCATTGCCGGGTACAACTTGGATATCTGTTGGCTTCTTAGTCTTGTTATCCATCCACCAAGTGAGAAATTCCTTAGTAGCATGTACAGTTTCACCGCCCGAATATCCGTTTGGAATAAGCGTTACTATTGCAATCTCTGCAGGTGTGTCAAATGGAGCTAAAGCTATAAACCAACCGTTATTTTCCACATCAAGCTGAACGCCCCCTATGGTAATCTGTGAAGTACCGGTCTTTGCCCAAACATCATCCTTATACTTCCATCTTGAAAAATATCTACCTGCAGTACCGCCTTGGTCGGCGTCAACAACGCCTTTCATACCTTCACGTATATATGGAAGATATGCTTCGGCACCTTCTAACACCCCTGCAAGCGAGGGCTCATATTTGTTAAGTATTTCGCCCTCTGGAGATACAACAGAATCCACTATCGAAAGGTTGTATACATTACCCCCATTGGCTATTGACATTGCGTAGCGAGATGCCGCAGCAGGCGTAAGCAGCGTTATTGACTGTCCTATACCCATCTGTACTTCCATTAAACCGCCCCATTTAATATCGTTAAGGTATACCCAAAGATCGGTCATTATAGCGCGCTTATACACCATGTCGCGCGTCATATTAAGCTCTTCCATTAGTATAGGACGCATAGCTTCAACCCATTTATCAGAATGTGTTTCAATCGCCATATCCATAAGCCTTTTAATACATCTATCAAGGCTTTCCTCTTGGTATGAAATACCATAGCTTGCAGCCACATTATTAAGATGCTTTTTTATAGAAGCTGCAACAAGTATAGGTACTGAAGTTTCTTGGTACTGAAGTTCAGTTTCAGGATCATACAAAGAAGTTTGATTACCTACTATACTCCTTATTTCATTGGGAAGTTGCAGACCCGTCTTTGTGGTAAGCCCCATTTTAGCGGCATATTTATATAGGCGGTTGCTGCCGGTATCCCCGTATAGCCTACCTGTAATCTCATAGAAGAAATAGTTACATGAGTTTCTTATACCCTGTATTATGGTTTGGTTAGCGTGTTTCCATCTGGCATTTTTTGTAATCCAGCAAACAGGAGCATCTTCTTCAACATTGGTAAACCTTGTATATGCCCCTAAGTCGCTTATCTGTTCATCAACCGTAAGAACTCCATTAGTAAGAGCCGCAAGTGCCGTTACCATCTTAAATATGGAACCCGGCTCTGCTCTTTCCTGTATGCATAGATTACGCATCATGTTTCTATCGTCTGCCAAATAGGGTATTGCAGCAGCTCCGCCTGCGGTTAGAGCATTTGAATCATAATTCGGGTACTGAGCCATTGCAAGCACCCTTCCGGTGTTTACATCCACCACCATCATTGCGCCTTTTTCCGCCAGGCGCATGGGATATTTATCAAAATCTCTAGTTTCAAGCCTATCCCTATATTTTTCAAGCCAATCCATGCTGACGAGCTTTTTTTCCTGTACTTTGCGAGTGTTTGCTACATTATATGCTATCGCTTGCTCAGCTATCTGCTGATACGCAGCATTTATAGTAAGCTTAATATTGTTTCCGTTGCTTGGTGGAGTATAGGAAATCTGCCTAGTGAGCCTACCTAGGTTATCCCTCTCCATAACACGGCTTCCCTGCCTACTTGTAATATTAGGCGTAAGCCAGTTTTCCATGCTCTTTTCTATGCCTTCTTTGCCTATTATATCGTTAAGGGCATAGCCAAGAGGCTTAAGCTGCTCATAATAATTATCAGCGTCGCTTATTTTACCAACATAGCCAACAACTTGCGATGCCATTGTACCACGAGGATAGACGCGTTTTTCACCTATTTCTATATCTATACCCGGAAGCATCATTTTTCTGCCCGTAATTTCACTTACGGCTGCAAAGGGTATATCCTCAGCTATAACTATGGGTACAGAGTTATATAGGTTCATCTGCATTTCCGAATATATAGCCAGAACTTGCAGAATCCTTTCTTCTGACAGCCCTCTATCCTGCAAATCGTAAAGCTCTACTAAATGATTGTAGCACTTTTCAGCGGTATCATACTTAGGGTTGCTCTTTGGCATATAATGGTTATCATGCCACTGGTTTGAGCGTATCTCTAGTGCCTTTTCAGACACACCTTTTCCAAAGTTAAACACCCATTCATTTGTATCAGGATCTCTTTCAATAACGAATTTAAGCTCTACTTTTCCCCCATATTTTTCTATTATGTCTATGGTATCTAAAATAGAGTTGGTAAACGCCTTATAGTCCTCCCTTGTATTCTGCCTCATATTGCGCTGGAAAGTTACATTGAATATATCTTCACTCATTGCAAGCACAACAGAATCCACATCGGTAATCATACCGCGCTTTCCTGTAAGACGAAGAGTTTTTACGCTTTTACTACCTGCATCCTGTTGGTATTTATCAGCGCTTAGCACCTGCAAATTGTATAAACCCGCTATAATTACAGAAAAGCATAGAATTACAGCAAGCACAAATGCTATAAATCTACGGCTAATATTCTTTTCAATCTGCATTCTCTATCACCTTTTTGTTATTCTTCGCTGCTGGTTTCATCAGTATTATCATCAACGGACTTATCGTCTTTAATAGAATTTTCATGTTTCTCATTATCATCAGTTTCCTGAGTCTTATCATCAGGCTCATCGCCATCCTTATTATCATTATCACCCGAAATGTTGATTTTTTCAACACCTTCATTCATACGCATCTCAAAACCGGCAAGGCTATCCGCTTCCGGCATCTCGGGTATTATGGCTATTCCCTGTAAATCTTGAGGCGATAGTTCATACTGCTCATAGTCATCCCCAACATCTTTTACTGCCTTTTTATGGTACATGCCAAGGAAATACCGCACAGGAAACATTAGAAGCGATAAAAAAGCCGTATAGCTTATGGTCTTAATAGCATTTAACAGGTGGCTCCAAGTAATATTCACACCATTTAATATTACCATAATAATCATAATAAGTTCATATGCCGTCTGAAGACTGACTGCATTTAGCAATATACGTATATGCGGATTTATGTCATCAGCAGGGGAAGCTCTGAAAAACTTAAGCCATTTACTGCGTCTTTTTAGTGTGTCTATCTTTTTATTCTGCTCATCACTTTTTACCCTTATCCGCCTTATCTCACGTTTAATTTCGCTCATATCAGAAAATAGTTGTGCAAATATTAGCGCCAGCGTCGGATATATTATTATGTAAAAGGATTGCATATTCCTTTCAACGGATTCCATTATTATACCAACCATCGCAGCGCTTACAAATGCATATTTTTTTCCAAGGGACACAGTTAGTATTGCGATTAAAGCTAGGTTGAGGTTGCCTATAACACCACCTACTCTAAAATACGGCATAACGCAACTTTGTAAAAGGTAAAACAACAATACAAGAAACACAGCTTTTATAGGCCTAGTTACATAAAGTCTACGCACTTTTTTATCTCTATATGTAGATATTCCGGACATCTAATCGTCCTCTACCGTCATCTGTTCAACCGAGAAAGTGGCTGTAGGCTCGGGAGATGGTGTTGGGCTTGTTTCTTCTTCATCTATCTGCTCTGTTTCCTTTGAAGGAATATAATCATTATAGGATACATCATCGCTCAAAACCGGGGTTACGCTAGGCTCCGGAGTTTCTTCAAGCTGTGGTGTGGGGCTTGGAGAGGGACTTGGGCTTGGGCTAGGCGTAAGGGCAGTCTTTTGACCTATAAATGTAGACATGGGAAACTTGCTTGGAAGCGGTATAAACGTTGCCTCAGTCATTGCCCCTCTGTTATCCGCAGCCTCTGCAACAGTGGGAGTATACCTATATACGATTACATATTCTATATGGTCAAAATCCGCAATAGGGTCTACGACTATATACTGCTTGTTGGCATCGAGTCCCCTTGTACTCTCCCTTACATAGCCAATTGGAATACCCTTAGGGAACTCCATACCAACACCTGAAGTAACCACCCTATCACCGGGACGGGGCAAAGTTGAAAAAGAAAGGTAGTACATACGGCACTCATACATTCCGTTTATTGATAGCGTTCCCTGTAAAGTACCTTGATCCCTGCTGGATTCTATCAAGGCTGAAATGCTGCAATCTGAATCCACTATACACTTAACCAAACAACTATTGGGCTTTACATCGTATGTATAACCAATAAGCGCGCCGGGAACTGCAACAGCCATATAATCCTTTATGCCTTGATTTGTACCTATATCTATACCTAGGGTAAAACTATAGTTATCCGAATTACGTGATATCACCTTTGCCTTTACCCCATCAAGCCTTGGATTTCTAACGATTTCATCATCAAGGTCAGCAAACTGTGCAAGCTGATACTCCAATGCTTCAACCCGCATAGCTCTATCGGTTAATTCGTCAACCTTTTCCTTAAGTTTAATATATTCTTCCTCAAGCGTACTGCGGTATTTAAGCTTTCTTAAGTATGTTGCAACAGTATCAGTAGCACCTGAAAAAGCCTTTTGAACAGGCGTTATTACCCTTGATACTATGCGGCGAGGGGTATCCAGCACGGTCATTTCAGGGAAAAATTGTGATGCAATCATAATAACTATAGTAAACACAAGCACAGATATAATTACATAGCCAACTATTCTGCGTATGCGCTCTCCCCTCTCAAGGCGTTTTCTCTCACGCTTAAGCTGTTTACGCTTCTTCTTGGTGGAGGGCATTATATATCCTCGCTTTGCATTATGCTTGAACTGCCTATCCTTGAAAGCAGTTCGGGGTTTTCAGTCAGCTTTCCAAGACCGCTAACCGCACAAAGAGTGGGATTTTTAGCTAAAGTTACCGGTAACTGCAGCTTGTCTGCTATAAGATGGTCAAGCCCGAACAACTGAGCAGCGCCACCCATTAAAAATACGCCCTTACGGAGTACATCAGCTGAAAGCTCTGGCGGCGCCTTTTCAAGTACAGATATTATTGTATTTACAATCTCTTCGCATATTGCACTTAAAGCTTCGTATATTTTAGAAACCGGAATTTCTGATACCTGAGGGAGTGAAGTAACAAGATCCCTTCCGCGTATGCTGACATGCTTATCCTGTTTTAGCGGCATCGCTGTACCATAGTCAATTTTGAGGTTTTCAGCGAGGCTGTCGCCAATAAGCATCTTATAATCGTTTCGTATCATATCTATTATTGCTTCGTCCATCTTAATACCGCCAAGCTTTATAGACCTGCTCGCCGCTGTACCACCGCAACTTATTAATGCAACTTCAGTGGTTCCGCCGCCCACATCAACAACAAGGCTGCCTTCAGCTTCAAATACAGGCAATCCTGTACCCAAAGCAGAGGCGAATGGCTTTGATATAAGATGAACCGCGTTTTTCCTTGCACCAGCACTGACGCACGCTTCCCTAAGCACCCTACATTCCACAGGAGAAACATGACAGGGTATAGTAATAAAAACCTCGGGCTTTATAATATGTGAAGCGCCTATCGCTTTTCGCATAAAATACCTGAGTATGGTTTCTGTCATGCGGTATTCTTTTATTGTACCCCCTTGTAGAGGCCTAATAGCAAGATCCCCGCCTGTTGTACGGCCTATAAGCGCCCTTGCATCCTGCCCTATCGCTTTTAAGGTACGCTTAGCTCCCCCTGAAACTATAAGCAAAGTAGGCTCATCAATCAAAATAGCCTTCTTGCTTACATAAACAAGGGTATTTGATGAGCCTAAATCTATTCCTAGAGAAGGAGCAATAATTGCCATACACTATGCCTGCCTAATTAAAAAACGATGCAAAAAACCCTATGTCTTTTAGCATCTGTCTTACCAAAGAAGTTGGGAGCCCTATTACATTTGAATAGCTACCTCTGATTTCGCTAACGAAAGTTCCGCCTATGCCTTGCAAGGCATAAGCACCGGCCTTGCCCATAGGTTCACCGGTATTTATATAGTACTCTATCTCTCCTTTTGAAAGCGCCATCATATGCACATCCGTTTTACAATAGCTTTCGTGTACCTTATTTGTAGGCGAAATAATTGTAACCCCAGTGTATACGCTGTGCCACCTACCTTGAAGTAATGATAGCATATTAAAGGCATCTTCCCTATCCTGCGGCTTGCCTATTATTTTGCCATCAAGGTATACAATAGTATCTGCAGATAGCACCAGCCTATCTGGGTAACGAGAAAAAACATCCTCAGCCTTGTAAAGGGCGTTTAGAGAAACCGTTTTAACAGGGTCATCAAAAGAATGTTCTTCCGCTTCGGGAGCAACTGCTTTATAAGAAATACCCATGTCCTCTAGTAATTTGAAACGCCTTTCAGATGTCGAGGCAAGTATTATTTCCTCCATTTCGCCCTCCTACTAATAGTACACAAATGCTATTATAACACATATTCAATAAAATATGAATATTATGTGCCAAATATTTCAGCAGTGTTAATATCAATATTGTATACATTACATGTGTTTTTGAATGTAACATCGGCAAATTCCTCTACATCTAGCTTTCGCAACTTAGCAATAAATGAGCATATATGCGCTACATTCGCAGGCTCATTTCTCTTACCGCGCACAGGCTCGGGCGACAGATATGGGCTATCGGTTTCTATAAGTATTCTTTCTATAGGTACAAATTTAGCTACTTCCTGCAGCTTTTTTGCATTCTTAAAGGTTACAGGACCCGCAAATGATATATATAGACCCAAATCCAAATATATTTCTGCGCTTTCAACACTACCAGAGTAGCAATGCATTATGCCATCTTTAAGTATATCTCTGTGGGATTTTAGTATATCAATAGCATCGCCATGCGCATCGCGCACATGAATAATAACAGGCATATCCCGTTTGCCGGCAAGGTTAAGTTGCTCTATAAAAACCTTCGCCTGCAAAATACGCGGGGAATTGTCGTAGTAGTAATCAAGACCTATTTCTCCAAGCGCAACACATTTATCTTGCTTGAGCATACTATCAAGCTGAGTCAAATAGTCCGCTTCAACGCTTTTTGCTTCATGCGGATGTACGCCACATGCTGCGTATACGCCTCTATACTGTTTTGATAGCTTTAAAATTTCTTTAGATGTCTTAATATCGCTTCCGGCGCATGTACAGCAAACTACTCCAGTTTCCCTCATTCGGGAAATCACTTCATCCCTGTCGCCTGAAAATCTATCGTCCTCTAAATGGCAATGGCTGTCAAATAATAGCATCAGCTTATATATGAGCCTTCGGGCACATCATCTAAAATAGTAAGTAATGACAGTTCTTTATCACCCTCTGATGCCGCGGAGAGCAACATTCCCTCTGATAGCACTCCCCTTATTTTGCGCGGCTCAAGATTTGTGATTAAAATAAGCTTTTTACCTAAAAGTTCCTCCGGCTTATAGTGCTCTGCTATGCCGGACAGGACAGTGCGCGTTTCATCACCAAGCGACAGAGTAAATTTAAGCAATTTATCGCTTTTTTCAAGCTTTTCACAGCTTAATACCCTAGCTACACGCAGGCTTAGTTTATCAAAATCATCTATAGATATTAAAGGTTTTACTTCTTTTTCGTTCTTTTCTTCAGCAGGCTCTTCAAACATTTTTTCAGATGCCTTTGCAAGCTCCTCAAGCTCTTTATCTACATCAAGGCGCGGGAAAAGAGCATCCTTCTTTTGAACCTTGGTTCCACCCTGCAAAGCCCCAAACTTTGAAAGCGATTCCCATGTATGAAGTGAGCTTTCATCAGCGCCTAGCTGCTCAAACATAAGTTTTGGGGTGCTGGGCATAAAAGGTTGCAATACAACCGCAACAAAACGCAAGCCTTCAGCCAGCATATATAGCACCGTCTTAAGCCTAGGCTTTCCGCTCTCTTCCCTTCCCAGTATCCAAGGCGTAGTTAAATCTATATATTTGTTGAGCTCTCCTATAACATGCCATATTTCAATAAGAGCATTAGAAAACTGAAGCTTGTCCATCTCAACCTCTACCTTTTTAGGCAGGGCAAGTATTTGCTCGATAAGGCTGTTGTCAAGCTCTTCATATTCAGTAGGTGATGGTAAAATGCCATCAAAATATTTTTCTATCATAGCAATACTGCGGCTTAGCAGGTTGCCAAGGTCATTAGCTAAATCCGCGTTTATACGGTTTACAAGCGCTTCATTGGTATAATTACCGTCTGCGCCAAAAGGCATTTCCCGCATAAGGTAATAGCGTAAAGGGTCGCAGCCGTATCTTTCAACTATTGGCTGCGGATAGGCAACATTACCTTTAGATTTGCTCATCTTGTCATCGCCAAATAGCAGCCAGCCATGGGCGAAAACCTGTTTAGGAAGCGGCAGCCCAAGAGCGTGAAGCATTATTGGCCAATATATAGTATGAAAGCGCACTATTTCCTTGCCTACAAGCTGTACATTAGCAGGCCAGAATGTGCGCATTAATTCATCGTTTTCAGTTCCATAACCAAGCGCGGTAATATAGTTTGATAGCGCGTCTATCCAAACATACACAACATGTTTAGGGTCAAAATCAACAGGAACACCCCAAGAGAAAGAAGTACGGCTTACGCATAAATCCTGAAGCCCGGGTCTTAAAAAGTTGTTAAGCATTTCGTTTGCACGGCTAGTAGGCTGAATAAAATCAGGATGTTTTTCTATATAGTCTATAAGCCAGTCCTGATATTTGCTAGTTCTAAAAAAATAGCTCTCCTCTTTTACAAGCTCTGTAGGTCTATTGCAATCCGGACAGAGGGAATGATCTATCAGCTGGGTCTGTGTCCAAAAGGCTTCGCACTGCGCGCAATACTGCCCTTCGTACTCACTTTTATATATATCCCCCTGCTCATACAGCTTTCTAAAAATTTTCTGTACTATTTTAGTGTGGCGCTCATCGGTAGTGCGAATAAAATCATCGTATTCAATATTCATAAGCTTCCAAAGCTTTTTAGTATCCTCTACTATTGCATCTACATATTCCTGAGGATGTTTCCCCGCTTCCTTCGCCTTGCGCTCTATCTTTTGACCATGCTCATCTGTACCGGTTAAAAAATATGTTTTGTAGCCTGTAAGCTTTTTAAAGCGCGCCATAGTATCCGCCGCAACGGTAGTATATGTATGCCCTATATGCATTTGACCGCTAGGGTAATAAATAGGTGTAGTTATGTAAAAAGTTTTATCCTGCTGCATAAAATTACCTCCCTTTTCTCCGTCGGTATTATACGGAACAAAGGCTTATAGGTCAAGCCGATAGGAGTATATGTTCTATTTATCCTGTGCTTAAAATTAAGGTATTTAGATATAGTTTTGTTAAGCCTTAATCTGTACAATCCTTGCCATTTTTCACCTGCCTTTTGTTTGACAACAAATAGTTCTCATGCTATAGTATCACCTGCGACTTTGCCAATATAGCTCAGCTGGTAGAGCAACGGTTTCGTAAACCGTAGGTCAAGGGTTCGAGTCCCTTTATTGGCTCCACGAGGTGTAGCGCAGCTTGGTAGCGCGTTTGGTTCGGGACCAAAAGGTCGCAGGTTCAAATCCTGTCACCTCGACCACCAATTTTTATTAGCGCTAAGCCCCCTGAAGTATATACTTTCAAGGGGTTTTGTTTTTAAGATGCTACAAAAGATGCCTAAATGGAATGCATAAGCGACAAGTATCTAAAACACAACTAACAAAAAATATTATTTGTCTTCATCATAGTACAAAGCTATTATTGTTTCACGGTTTAGTTTTCCATCAGCATTTATTCCCTTTGCTAATTGTAGTTTTTTTATAGCTTCAACGGTGTTATCGTCCAATATACCACTTGCTTCTTCCAAAAGCCCGCGATTAATAAGCGCCTCTTGAACGGTATTAATCACATCATCGCTATCCCCTGCCCTTTTATCAAAACCATACCAGCTAATTATATGGTTAGTAAATTGAATTAGCTCATCTGAACCGGGTAAAGAAGGTGCCCTTAACCAAAACTTTTCCGTGCCAGTTAACATTACAGTTTGCCCGGGATTATTTTCCATATACAACATAGTACTATTATATGGCGGGGTTAATTTAGTAGCAAATAGAGCAAGATGACAAGAGTAGCCCCTTGAAGTTATACCTCCTCCTCTATAAGTACCATAATAAGGAAAAGATTGCTGTACAGTAACCAAAATATCTGCATCATCCGGGTTTCCTACAAAGCGTATCGCTCCTTGCGATTCGTCCATAATATCATTTGCCCACTTAGTAAGTTCATTGGTTATTTGTGGTAACAAGCCTTTTTCAGAAACATAGTACATATCGTCATTTGTGATTCCTAATTGACATAAAGAATGTGTAACTATATACGCATTAAGCGGCTGGGGGGATTTAGGCGTATAGAAACGGTCTGTTTCTTCATATTTTACGCCATATTTTTTGGCAAGCTCTGTACCCTGCTCAAAGCTTTTATCATCAGCAGCAACTCTAGTTAAACCCGGAAGCAGTGTATCATTAGCAGGCTTTTCAGCCGTATCCGCCGTTGTTTCATCACTACTCTTAATTTTTTCATCAACACTTGCAGATTTTGCAGTATCACCAACTTCAACAGTCCTTGGCAATATTCTTACAATTATGCGCTCGGTCAAACCCTTTTCGCCTACAAGTAAATCTAACTTATCCTGCCAACTACCTTCTTTAAGTTTATAGAGCAGTTCAAAACCCTTTTGTTTTTCTTGGATTGAAAACTTTCCACCCTCAAAACTTACCCCTCGCATACGCCTTGAAACAGGACCATGCTCCACACCCTCACTATCCCTAAGGTAAAACTCCTTTGAATATGTTTCAATATCGGAAAGCGCTACATCGCCTGAAAGGCTTTCAAATTTAAGCACTATATTCACATCGTCCTTGTCGTTCTGTATTTCGTCATATTCATCAGAAAAGATTGCCAGATTTAATGTATAGTTCCGCCAAGGGAAAGTAGGGTATTTGATTTCAGAATTCGTCATGGTAATGGCTTGTGCAGAAAGGCTTATAATCATAGCCATTACAATCATAATTGAAATTGCAGTTTTTCTTGATTTCATGGGTATACCTCCTTCTTATCGGATTGATTCCTATCCTTATTGTAACAGAAACTCATACAATATTAACGTGCAAATTGCACAGTATTTTGCTATACTTGTTATATTACATTGTATACAGGCAAGGGGGGGGATGTGCAAGCATGAAACAGCAACAGTACGATGAACAGAACAACCAAACTGTTGATGTTACTGCTATTCCTTCCCTTACACTACAGGCACAGTCCATACTGCTGGATTGCGAAGGCTTTGAACAGGGTGTTGATGTCATACGCAATCAACTTTTATCCTATTCAGTAAAAGAATATTTTTCTAGACTTTTAGATAACCATGGTTTACAAACAAGCGAAGTAGTGCGCAGGGCGGATCTGGATAAGGACTATGGTCGCCAAATGCTTAAAGGCGAAAGGCTGGGGCGGCGGGATTATTATATACAACTGGCATTCGGCATAGGGCTTACGGTAGAGGAAACGCAGAGTATGCTTAGCTTCCTTGGCATAGGTCCTCTATACGCGCTGCGCAAGCGCGATGCCGCAATAATATACTCACTTAGGAATGGTTACTCGCTTATTGATACCCAACTGCTACTTGACCAGCACGACTTAACGCCCCTTGGCGATTCCGAGGATGATTGGACGGATTTTGCAAAAGGCACCGACAATAACACCTTTAAAACCGTGGATATGGAGCAGAAGCTAAAAAATGTACGGGATTTTGATACGCTTAATGAATCCATGAACGACAACACTACAAGGGAGAATGTAAACACATACTTTGCAAGCTTGCTTGAAGCGAGAGGACTTGGTCGCCGCCAAGTGATAGACCTCGCGGGGCTTAGCGATAAAGCCAACCTCGCTTTTCAACTTCTAAACGGAACACGCACCGCTCGCAACAGAGATTTATACATACGCCTTGCTATTGCCATGAAGCTTAGCCTTGATGAAACGCAGAGCCTTCTCAAGTTCCTAAAAAAGGGCGTACTTTATCCGCTTAAGATACGGGACGCAGCATTGGTATACTCCATAAGCCATGGATATGATATTGACGCTACGCAAAAGCTGCTTTCTGAAAACAATCTTGAGCCATTGTAATAATATTCTTAATAGCTAGTTTTTTTAGCTTACTTAGCGCTGTTATCAATCAATATTATATCGGGCTTATTTCGCACTTTGTCTAATACTTCATCTGGAATACCTTCGCAATATACAGTAATTGGATTTTCGCTCCGTAATAGAGGGCTTAAGTCTTTTACTTTGGTATTGCTTATATCCACTTCTTTAAGGTTTGAAAGCCCTGCAAGCACGCTTATATCCTGTACATCGCAATAGGCTAAGTACAGTCTTTCAAGCTTGGTTAGCTCTTTAAGCGGAGTTAAATCTGTAACTTGGGTTTGGCTTATATCTAGCTCCTTAAGGGATAGAAGACGGCTTATAGGCCATAAATCCCTAACGGGGTTTTGGCATATATCAAACGAGGTTAAGGATACTATGTCCTTTATTGGCAGTAGGTTTCCTACAAAGTTATCGGCTAAGTTGAGCCTAGTTAGTTTCATGCCTTCAAGGGGCTTAAGGTCCGATATGTGCTGGCGCGCAAGCTCAAGCCTTCTTAAATAGTACATGTTGGGTATCTCATTTATTGTGCTTATATCTCCCCTGCTTTCAATCCAAATGCCTGTATTAGTTGTGTAGCGCACGCTGTCTTTGCCAATATGAGTTTTTAATAGGACATCGTCTAAGGAAGGGTGCAGTATATAGGTACCGTATATCCTTAAATCGCTAACGCGGCTGTGCACTTCTGTTCTATATATGGTTTCATTTAGATCTTTATTTAGTATATTGTGTACAGCCAAATTTAAGTATTCGCTATCAAATTTTAACGGCTCTAAAAGTTCCTCCTGTGTGAAAGACCTGCTTGGCTCAGCCGGCGTATCCATTATATAATCTATACCCTGCTTATAGCCTTTCTGCTTACCTATATTTAGCCCCAGCACAAGCGTAGAAACAATCAGCAGAATAATACCTACTACTTTAAGTGTTTTTCTTGTCATGCCCCGGCGCACCCATAGTATGCGCCTTTTTAATTGAGCGGCTGTACGGTAACGCTGGTCACGGTCTTTTCTGATACACTTTTCAATTATAGGTACTAGAGACTTATATGGGTAAGCAGTTTTTAGCAGCTGCCTGTCAGGTTTTCCAACCCCAAGAAACAGCATAACCATACCTAGCGCGTATATATCAGCGCGGTTATCACTCTGCTCACTGCCAAATTGCTCGGGCGCCATATAGGGCTTAGTACCAATAACCTGTGTATCTGTATCCTTATCCTCTTTAAAAGCGCGGGCTATACCAAAGTCTATAAGTTTAATATCATTTTCAGGGCTGCGTATTATGTTTTCCGGCTTTATATCGCGATGTATAACCGCTGGGTTTTGCTCATGCAGGTATGTAAGCACATCGCAGAGGGTTATGGCGGTATCCATTATACTTTCAAAGCTCATGGGTCCGTGCTTGCGCACATGGGTGAATAAATCCTCCCCATCGAAACATTCCCTAACAAGATAGCCGCGGTCCTTGTATTCCCATGTACCTAGGAGCTTTGGAACAGCAGGATGATTAAGCCTTTGCAATATTTCTTTTTCTGCCTGTATTTCATCAGTCCATCCTTCTTCCGTTATCCTAAGCACTGCACGCTTACCGTCTGAAAGGCGGCTAATAAAGTACATTTCGCGCCCTGCCTGCTGTTTTATAAGGCTTTCAAATATATATTGCTCCTTAATTTCCTGCGGGATAACCGCATCGCTTACCCATTCCTTAAGCGTTTGGTGATAGTAATCCAAAAAGCCCGATTGTTCAAACAAATGCTACCACCTCCCTTAACATGATTTAAGTAAATTCAAAATAAACTAGTTACTAATTGAGCATTAACAAACATAGGATAGCAATTATATATTAAGCAGGCAAGATTATCATTGTTTTCTTCATTTATTTAGAATATTAGAAAGCTCCTCACCCTTAAACACGCTGCACTCGCCGCCTGTTATGCCATACTGCGCAGCAATTTTCTGTATGTATTCAGTAGATAACATCTCTATTATTTTAGGACCAGAACATATTAGCGCCGCCTGTGCGCTGCCGTCCGCCTGAATAACAACCAAAACTATATCCGTTTCATATGCAAGTAACGCTATGGCGCATTTATCATCAGGGCTTGGGCTTAACATATCGCTATACGTTGTTTTTGCAGAAGCCTTAGCGTATGGCAAGTTGTGCTGTGTGTTTACAATGGTAGCAAAGCCGGTTGCTACATTGTCCTTACCGCCAAGCAATAGCGCAAGCTCATCAAACTGCTGCTGAGTAATTTTTAGCACCGCAGCAGCGCTAGGCGCTGATATGTCATAGCCGGGCATACGGCTTAGCCATAAGTATTCATTTGCATCGCTTGTTTTTAATAATTCCGCTACATTCTGCTGAACCTTTTCTGCCAACTTCAGCGCATAGGACAGTGTATGCGCTTCAGTTACAGCGCTTGCATCCGATATAAGATGTGCTTCATATACTGCATCTGCATCGGTATTTATTTCCTCTTCCCAAGGCTCAAACACAAGATATTCTTTTTTAGATTTTTCTACATATTTCTGTGCCGTGCTGCCTTCAGGGGCATGTACGGTAATAGTATCTTCAGAGGACCAAGGGTGAATGGCATAATCTTCAAATATAGTATCAGGGTTTGTTATGTAAACATCAACCTTACCACCGGTAACGAAGTTACAGCTTACGAACTTAACACTCTTAGGCAATTTAACGCTTATACCCACGCCTTTTTCTACACTCTTAAGCTCCAGAGAATATACACTGATTACAGGATAATCTTTGTAAAAAGATGGGATTTCTATTTTTCTTTCTTCGCCATAGTATTTGGAAACCGCAGCTTCTCCGTTAAAGAGCTGATACTCAAAATCCCCCTTGCTTTCGTATTTCACATCAGGCATATCTTCGGGATTTTCACAGGCAACATATTTATATCCGTTTCCTTCCGCCCATTCATACGCATAACTGCCAATAGGTGCATATATTACACAATTTTTATTTATGCACGCAGCAGATAATCTTCCGCTTGTAAGGCTTTCAGGAAGATATAGGCACACCATATTATTGCAATTCTGAAACAGCTGCCAAGCATCAATGTTTTTTACTCCTTCATTCAAAACCACCTTCGAAAGCCGTTCACAGCCAAAAAACACTTGACTTTCTATAACTCGCACCGATGACGGAATATTAATTAATTCGAGCTTTTTAGCGCCAACAAACGCTGAATTACCTATCGATATAAGACCACTAGGTAACTTTATCGAGCGTAGAGTATTAAACTCAAAGCATTTTTTCCCTATCTCTGTAACAGGATATCCATTAATATCATCGGGTAATATAAGTTCTTTTATGTCGTTTGACAATTGCGCATCTGTCAGACTGCAATGCTCACCAAAAACCTTATATGTAAGTACGGAGCCATTATCCATTTCATATAGAAATTCTTCCATAGCGTTCCAAAAATGAATACGCATAAAACCCCAAAGCTCACTTTGATAATATTCATCGCCATCAAGCTGACCTGAAAATCCAAAGGACTTTGCGCTACTTCGCTTAGTCCAGAAACGCACAGCCTCACCGGTATTTATATTTACCGCAAAAGCCTCATAATCTAGGTGGTAACTTGTTTCGGGCTTGGAATATTCGTAACCCGACTCTGTCTTATACCAGCGTATAAGTAGGGCATATTCCGCCTCATCAAGCGAACTTGCACGCATGTCTGTAGGAAAGCGTGCAAGCAAATCCCCCGCAAACCGAGGATCTTCACCGCTTCCGGGGCAACATATAGCAATAAACTTGTGTCCAAACATGTTTTCGGGCAGCCTGTCTGCTTCTATATATTTAAGCGTATCCCAATCATCCGGAATAATCCCATCAGGTAAACCCGACGCAAGCTGATAAGTTAAATCATAATCCCAGCCATAGTATTCTAGTTCAGTAGCGTTTTCAGAAGCGATTTTGTCTAGCAAGGCAAGCTGCTCATTTAAGCTTTGCGCTTCAGCAAGCGCCCTTACATCGTCTTTAATATCGTCTGCTAAAGCTGTGCTGCAAAAAACAAGCAGGCATACCAGAATAGTCATTAGAAACAATTGATACTTTTTCATTTTATTTCGCCTCTCTTTTATGAAAATTATTAGCTATTTAGCGCATTTTTACCATATCAACCTTTACTACGCCATAGCCTGAATGCCAATTTGTTTTGCCTGTCTGTTCTTCAGTAAAGCAGAAAACGCCCTTTGCCGTATCACCATCGATGATTACATCAAGCAGAAGCTGTTTATCTTCAAACATGATATGGTTATTTTCCACATTTTTTGGTAGATTTGATGTATATTGTTTTCTCTGGATATATGTATTATCACGCTTTGCACCTACAACTTCCGCACGATATGCCCTCGCCTGCTTGCCATCTGCGCTTAAAATAAAGCTTATGGATGCCCCATTAGCATTTTGCATACCTGTTGCGCCGTAGTATAGGCTTTCGCCCTCATGAAGCTCTGCCCGCTGTATCCAATCGGTATCAAGCTTAGTCTGTATGGGAATATATTCCGCATTTTCAAGCAGCTTTTTGCGGGCTTCTTCCTGTTCTTTTGCATATTCTTTTTGCCTATTAATTTTTTCCTGCTCTGCATTAAGGAGAGCTTGTCGGTCAACACCTTCAAGTTTCAAATCTGCAAGCGTCAATACTACTCCAGATACTTCAAGCTTTTCAGGCATGTCTTTGGTAGGGAAGCGCAATGTAAGCAGACCTCCGTCTACATATTTATACATACCCAAAGGGTAGTCTGAATGATTTAGCCATTTACCATTTGACAGTATTTGGGTTGTAATATATGGGTGCGGCTTGCCTACAGCATCGTTTATCATCATGCTGCCTTGTTCGCCCTTTCCTTGCAGTGTAACCAGCACATAGCCTTCTGAATCCTGCCAAACATCCATAAGCTGTATGCTTATTTCTTTGTCCTGTGTAGTTTTTACCTTGAATATGCTCTTATCTTTTGAGCATGCGGAAAGCATAATGCAACACACTAAGGTTACGCATAGAATAATAAGTTTTACCGATTTTTTCATATTAATACCTCCTATTTATTTGGAATAATCATTTCAACTTGTACATCGGGTTTGTCATAAGCAAATACAAATATACTATCCGGCTCTTTATCAGTATCAAAGAAATATATAGATTCTTCCGGGCTTATTGATACATCGGTAGCTTGATAGGATTCCTCCCCGCATACCATTTTCATCAGAATAGGTACTATCATTTTTCCATTGCGGATAAAAACTATGCCGCCCATACCTGAAATAGTAACTGTAGTTTTGCCATTTTTATCTTTCCCTATGTTTATTATACTTAGCTCATACACTGTATCTTCCACTTTAAGTGAAACTGTGCTGTCTTCAACTAATGTGCCAAGCACAGGGGTCTGTGTAGCTATTACGCTTGAAAAGCTGCTAAAAAGCAGAAACAGCGCCATTAGTAAGGCGATAGTGTTTTTTGTAGATTTCATACTGATTCCTCCTTTTATACTTATGATAATTACATGAAAACACAAAAACGCATAACATTGGCGTGCAAATTGCACACTATATAATTTTTATTTTTTTATTAAAACTGTGCAATTTGCACGCTTTTTTTGTTATAATTAGTCTTGTCTTTTACAACAAATTTAGTTAAAAACAGCCCTCATCCCTTGTAAACTCAAAGGATTGAGGGTTATGTTTCTTTCGATTTTATGTAGTGTTATTTTCCTTAGTTTGTTGTTTTTAGAATTTA
>JAAYRU010000001.1 GCA_012518615.1 Christensenellaceae bacterium
ATCAAGGTACGCTGCGCTCTAAAGACCTTGACTAAAACATCAGAGAAAATGAATATCAGTCAACAGCTTTTAAGCAACACTATTACCCAAGGGGTCTGTGTCACAAATGTTTGACTTCTCTACAAAATCGGTGTGTAGAGAAGTCAAAAACGCTTGACAATACATGCTTGATATGTTAGTATGTTAATTGCGCTATAGGCGTAGAGTAACGCGGGGTGGAGCAGTTGGTAGCTCGTCGGGCTCATAACCCGGAGGTCGTGGGTTCAAATCCCTCCCCCGCAACCAATTTTTTTGGCGGCGTAGCTCAGCGGCTAGAGCATTCGGTTCATACCCGGAGTGTCGTAGGTTCAAGTCCCACCGCCGCTACCATCGATTCTAGCAATCAATAAACCCTTTGATACCAATGGTTTCAAGGGGTTTTGCATTTTTAAGACGCTATAAGAGCATTTATGTAACTAACAACATCTCTTTTTCTTCCTTTGTTTCTCGCATAGTCCTACAAACACTAGACCCTTTAAGATACTAGCTTTTAGGGGTTTAGTATATATGAAGATCTTAAGAAGTAATTGAATTAACACAGTAAACAATATATAATCTTGCAAAGAAAGTGAGCAAAAAGCATTTACTTTTTGATGGTTGCTTGCCTTGGATGAGCAGGTTTCACACAAAATATGCTAAGTTAAGATGGATTATGTTGTGCATTATCTGCTCTTTAATTCCTTGATAGATGATTTAAATTTTACTGCTAATTTGCGCTAAAATAAACAACTATTTTAATTAAAAGCTGTGAGGAGAAAATAAATTGATTAGGCGTTTTGAGAAAAAGGATTTGCCCTCAGTTATCTATATATGGAATGAATCGGTATTGAGTAGGGAGGTATTATACAGACCCATTGATGCTGACTACTATCATAAAAAATTTGAGCTTGATCCAAATTATGACCCTAGGTTTATATTCGTAGCCGAAGAAGAAAACGAAGTAATAGGTTTTATACACGGTACTTCTAAAAAAGTTATGCTTAAGGGCGAGAGTAACACATCATCCCCCGGATATTTAACTTGCATTTTTGTAAGGCGAGATAAACGCAATCGTGGCGTAGGCGCTAAGCTTTTGTTACGCTTACAGGAAGAGTTTAAGTCTATAGGAAAAACAAAGTTTGAGTGTGGTGGCGGAAACCCAATTAACATAGACTGGATAATTCCAGGCACGCCCGGTCATGACCATAACAACGCCCCGGGCGTGGATTTAGAGTGTATGGGCTATCCATTTTTGTTCTCAAATGGCTTCGTAGAATTATCAAAAGAAGTTGCCATGTACCTCGACCTATCAAAATACAAGCCATGGGATGGGCTTAAGACTAAACAGGCTGAGCTATTAAAACAAGGCATTTATACGGGTCATTATGATGCTAACCTTAATTATGATTATGATACCATGTGCGACAATGTTGGTTCGGATTACTGGCGTGCTTCAATAGGAACGGAAATTGATTGCTGGAAAAACAAAGTTCCCAATACCGATAACAGGTTTATACCCAATGGCAAAATACCTAAGGGACCAAGAACCATACTTGTCGCTACCCATAAGGAAAGAATAGTTGCCTTTACTGGTCCTGTGGACAAGCAAGAATCAGGCAGGGGCTGGTTTACCGGAATTTGCACAGACCCTAATTATGAGCGCAGAGGTATAGCATCGGTATTATTCAACCTGCTTATGCAGGAATTTATCGCTAAGGGAGCGAAATTCAGCTCGCTTTTCACAGGTGAAAGCAACCATGCCCAAAAGATATATACCCGAGCAGGCTTTGTGCCTGTTAGAAAATGGGCTGTAATGCGTAAAAACATTTAATTTTCTTGTGATGATACTTTAATTTATTTCATAAAAACACCACACCCCTGCTTGTATAACACAACATAAGGGTGTGGATTTTCAGAAGTATGTTTTGATAACAAAGCAAACTTCTTGCTAGGTTGTAATATTTAATTATAGCCCTAGCTTATTAGTATGGAGGTGCAATGAAGAGATTAATTAATGAAGCTATACCTTATTATTTAAAGTCAGCTTCGAAATAATCTAATGCCATACCTGCAATTACTTTCATGCCTACATCAACAGATTTTGGATCACAGTAGAAGGTTGGCGCATGCATGGAGCCATATGGACCGCCAGGGGTTCTGCAACCTAGGCGTATGAAAACACCATCGCGATTTTCTTTTAGGAAAGCGAAGTCATCGCCGCCCATGGAGGGTATAGGCATAATCACCACGCCATCTTCGTCAAGCAGTTTGTTCCCTACATCTATGCTACGATCAACCCATTCTTTTTCTGAAATGAGCGGCGGAACTCCTCTGCGATAATCAACCTCAGCGCTGCACTGGAATGCCTGAGCGGTTTGCTGTGCAATTCTCTCTATGCCCTCTTCTACCATATCGCGTGTGGCGGGATCTACTGCTCTAGCTGTACCTATCATGGTTACACTATCAGGTATTATGTTGTGCGCTATACCCGCATTTAATTGACATACAGATACAACAGCCGCATCCGATGGCTCTAACTGGCGGGAAACTAAGCTCTGCAATGCCATTATAACCGCTGCGCTTGCTAGAACCGGGTCGTGGGTTGTATCAGGGTGAGCGGCGTGTCCACCTTTTCCACTTACTGTAATTGTGAACTTATCCGCGCTTGCGAGTATCGGACCATGACGAACGCCTATCTGCCCCGCGTAGATTTCAGGTGACACATGAAGACCAACAATTGCTTGAATTTTATCAAAATCAATTTCAGGATCCTCCAGAAACAACATAGCGCCCTTTAAAATTTCTTCTGCCGGTTGAAATAGGAATACTGCGGTTCCTGAGAAGTGCTCCCTTGCATCGCTCAAAAGCTTCGCCGCACCAAGGTTTATCGCGGTGTGCACATCATGCCCGCAAGCGTGCATAACACCGGGGATTTTTGACCTAGGCTCATGGTACTCAGCTTCCTGTACGGGCAACGCGTCCATATCGCCACGGAAAGCAACTACTTTGCCGTTATCTTCCTTTAACCCTTTAACCTCTAAATATATTCCTGTTGGACCTACCTTTTTTAGAGCATTGTATTGTATGTTTTTCTTTATATAATCCATAAGCAGATCATGGGTTTTATGCTCTTCAAGACCGAGTTCCGGATATTCATGTATAGTATTACGGATTGCAACTATCTCCGGAAACAGTTTTTCCGACATTAAAGATAAGTTTATCATTTGTCCTCCTTCTACTTTAATATGTATGGACTTAAGCTATTAAGTATTACAGACCTGTCCATCCAATAGACTGCAGCACGGTAATAGCCACAAAACTTAGTGCAAGTTGAACCAATATTAGCGGTAAGACCTTCTTAAGATGTTTTCCATAGCTTATGCCTGCAAATCCAAGCCCACCCATAAGCGTACCTACGGTAGGAATGATTACATTTGTAAAACCATCGCCAAACTGGAATGCCTGAACGGCAACCTGCCTTGTAATACCTGTAAGGTCTGCAACGGGAGTCATTATAGGCATAACAGTAGTTGCCTGCCCTGAGCCTGAGGAGATAAAGAAATTGATAATTATATTCGCAACCAACATCATGTTAGCGCCAGCAACAGCACCCATGCGCTGTATTGGTTGTGACAGAGCATTTACTATAGTATCAAGAACCATCCCTTGGTTGAGAAGCACCATTATTGCATTTGAGAAACCAACTATAAACGCTGCGGGGACAAGTGCTGAGCAGCCTTTAATAAAACTATCCGCCATACCGTTGAAGCCTAGTCGATTTGCAAGTCCGATTACAAAGGCAACAACTAGAAATACTGCACTGAGTTGGTTTGGACCCCATTTTGAAGTAAGTGATCCGACGATTACAACACCTATACCAGCGAAAACGGATAAGAGTGAAATGATTTGTGCTGTGCTAAGTTTTGTATCATCTAATCCCTTAATTTCCGGATTACCCATATACTCTGAAGGACTCATGCCGACTTCGTAATTGAGACTCTTTGTGGGGTCATTTTTAATTTGATTATAGTATAGCAGTACAAAACCATAGCTTAGCAGAAAGTTCACTATGTGAAAAAAGATACGCACAGAAATGCCAGAGAACATAGGAAGTTGCGCTATGGTTTGAGCTAGCCCTAAAACTCCGGCATTTGCCCATCCAACATTGAAACCCGAGAAAGAACCTAGGAAAATCATGTAGAATCCAAGTGTCTTATCAAAGCCCATCGCCTGCGATATATATATGCCTATTGGTATTAGAACAAGGGTTACATTGCCAAACACCCCCGTAGCTCCACCGATTGACATAAAGAGCATTATTAGCAATATAGCGATTTGTTCTCTTCCCTGTACGGATTTAGCCAATCAGGTAAACGCAACTGATATTGCCTTCGAGTCGTCCAACATACGAATAGCAGCGCCGACAAAGAAAATCATGAAGATTAAGCGGCTTTGGTTGTTGAAGCCCTGAACGATTGCCAAGCATACATCCCAAGGAGTCAGGTGTACGGCAGGTACAGAATGATAGCTTCCCGGAACAACCTCTGTTATTCCATCTACTGTGGTGCGGTCAAATACGCCTGCGGGAACTATCCAGCTGAGTGCAGCTGCAAAAAGTGCCAATAAAGTAAGCAGGACATACACATTGGGGAAACGGAGTTTTTTTCTTGCGGTTTTAGACATTATTACATTCCTCCTTTATATTTTTAGGGGTTTAACCCCTTGAAAGGCATTTCTATAGTGTAGTAAGGTAACAGTAATTTGTAATTTTATTGGCTATCAAATAATACTCTTTTATTATTTGATAGGATTAATAGGCAAGATGTATACTGAAAGCGCTCTAAATACTTTACCTTCTAAAAGCGCCCCACCATATACATTGGCACCCGCAACACCTACTGCAGCATGGACATGGATAAAAAGGTCATAAGGGTCGTCATGGTAAATCCTTTTCATAGTTTCATCCATCTCTTCTTTGGGGATTACTTCCCCGGAAAACGCAAGTACTTCTGCGGGACCTGAAACCGGAGTGCTTACGGGCTTTATTGGAAAACTGCTTGAATCCGGCGCATTGAAAACCATATCGCTAACTGAGCCGACAGCCCCTGCTATAAAGGCATGGGTAATTTTATGCTCAACCACATATGCATTTATTATTTCACGGATATTTTCGCCGCTTTTTATTTTTATCTCATGAAAACCATATCTGGTATTTTCAGCCAACATACCCATCCACCTTCTTTATTGCTTGTTCCGCTGCTATGGTTATAGCGTCATACACCGGCGCTACTGAGGGGGTATATACTAGATCAAGCCGCATTAGTTCTTCAGCCGTCATCCCCTTTGAGGCTGCGGCAATAAGCAAATTCATTCGCCCGGCAATGCTTTCATCGCCTGAACCTTGTGCGCCTAGAAGCAGACCATCTCTTTTATCAAACACCAAAGTAAGTGTAAGTTCGCTTCCACCTGGGTAGTAGTTTGAAAGGCTGCTCTTTTTTATACGGTTTGATTCTGGCTGATATCCATATTCTGCAGCCTGTTCTACATTTAAACCGCAAGAAGCTAGAAAAAGACCAAAAACCTTTGTGGCTTGCGCGCCTATTACGCCTGGGAAATCAGACTTTTGTCCTGCGATATTTGCGCCAGCAACTCGCCCTTGTTTGTTGGCGGTTGTACCAAGGGGTATGTAGCTATCCTGTTTTGCAAGTATATGGTAGTGGGTAGCACAATCGCCACAAGCGTATATATCAGGATTTGATGTTTGCATATGTTTGTCTACCTTTATTGCGCCATGAGTGCCAAGTTCTATACCCGCTTCTTTTGCCAATTTGGAATTGGGGCGCACACCTGCAGATACTACCAAAAAATCCCCATATATAGTTTCGCCACTAGATAGTCTACAGCCGCTGAAAGCACCGTCTTCTGAGAACACCTCTTGGATGGATGTTCCAAGGCTAAGCTCTACACCTTCATCTTTGAGTACACCGCTTACCTGTTCAGCATAGATATCTTCAAATGAAGGTAGCAAGCGTGGCTGCATTTCAACTATATGCACATCAACGCCATTTTTTCGTATTCCTTCAGCCAGTTCTAGACCTATGAGCCCGCCACCAAGTATAATCGCCTTTCCACTAGCCTTAGCTTTTTCTTTGATTGCAAGTGCATCCTCTATTGACTTAAGCACAAATACATTTGATGTTTTAATGCCAGGTATGGGCGGTATAAATGCGCTAGCGCCCATCGCCAGAACCAATTTTTCGTAACTATCTTCAAACTGTTGTCCAGTTTTTGTATTTAGTACAATTACTTTTTTGCTTTCAGTATCTATTTTTTGAACTTCATGGTGTATAAAGGCATTAATACCACGCTTATTAATAAGCGCTTCGGGGGAAAGAGATATCAAATTTTCAGCCTTTTCTACTTTACCCCCTATGAAATATGGCATACCACAAGCACCATAGCTAGTATAGCCTGTGCGTTCATATACATTGATTTTGATATCAGGATTGCTCCTCTTTGCCTTTGAAGCTGCCGATAAACCAGCGGCATTTCCGCCTATGACAACTAATTTCATTGCGCTTCCTTTCTTGTATACACTTTGAGTATATCAGCTCGCTTATATTTGTTGTATCAGACGCTTAGCTTGATATTCCAACGAAATGTGCTTATACTCCATATTTCTCTATTATTCCCATCTCTTGCATCATATCTTTAAGAGCATCAAAATGTGAACCTGCATAGTCCTGATAAGGCGCGCGTAAAGAGCCGCCTGGCAGACCCAGTATGTTATATGCAGCTTTTAAAACTATGGGATTCGAAAGATGATAGAGTTTTTCTAGGAAAGGGAACCATTTAAAGTACTCCTGCCTACCCTCTTCCATGATATTAATTTCAGTCCAAGGACGGGACAATAGAGCCACTTCTTCGGGAATAATATTTCCGCCTATGTTTGCCGTGCCGTTTCCGCCTATTGCAAGTGTAGGTATTACTATTGAATACTTGGGGTAATCACAGCAGAGAATGTTAAGCTTATCCCCGCATAATCTCTTAACCTGAACAAGATGGCGTACATCGGGCAAGGCTTCTTTATCTGCCACAAAGTTTGGATGTAGATCTGAAAGTTTTTTTATGGTTTCAGCTTCAACTTTTACACCGGTACGGGAAGGATTGTTGTATATTCCACAGGCAATATCAATTGAACCCATACACTTATCAAGATGGACAAACGCTGAGGACTGAGGAATAAGCACATAGTTTGGCACTAAAAAGATTACTCCGTCAGCACCTTCAGCTTCTGCGTACTGCGCAAGCTTAATGCTGTCCTCAGTTGTATTCATATTTGCACTGAAGAATACGGATATCCGTCCTTTTGTTATCTTAATAACATTGCGGATTATATCCTTCTTCTCCTCTAGGCTAAGCAGTGTAGATTCACCGGCAGAGCCGAGTATAAAGAGTGCTCCCGTGCCGTATTGAATTTGGCGGTCTATTAGCACTTTAAAAGCACCAAAATCAACCTTGTTGTTTTTGTCAAAAGGAGTAATCATCGCTACCCATGAACCACTTGGTCTACAATATTTCATTTTGCTTCTTTTTAGGTACTTTTGTATGCAATATACGAGAGTACCTAACCTCCCTTTCTTATTATTTCGTGCAGCTAAGGCTTACATGTTGGTATAATAATAGCCGATAAACACTTGCCCGTCTGTATCAGATGATACAGTTTTTATATTTGTTTGCGGATATAATATATGTTATAATGTCTATACATAAAGAGGGGGATATAAGTGGCGATTTGGAAACCGGGTTATGAAGATAACATATTTATGCCTGAAGTTGACCAAATGCTTGCTTCCTGTGGACAGATTAAATCGTATAAAGAAAACACGGTTATATTTACTCCAGGAACGGATATAGAAGGTATATACTACTTGCATAGCGGTTATACAAGCCATAGCATGGTAAATGAAGATGGCAATATTAAGCTGCTTTATTACTTAAGCCCGGGTTATTATTTTGGTGATACCGCTTATTTTTTAGATGTAGAAACATCCCTTATTTCAAAAGCGGAAACGGATGTGGTTTTTTACTACTTATCCTCAGAAATTTTAATGAATCTCTTGGCTACATCTGAAGCTTTTAGACATTCGCTACTGCTTAACTTTTCTGCAAAGCTTATAACCGCGCGTTATGAACTATCAAATGTATCATTTTCCAGTACTAAAGAAAGAATTTTGCGCTTTTTCTGCTCAGCTGTGAATAGTAGAGTGTTAATAGATAAGGAATGGCTTCCACTAACCAGGCAGTTAAATCAAACGGAGATAGGCGAAATTGTAGGCGCCACCCGTGTTACTGTAAATAGACAGATTGCAGAGCTATGTATTGAGGGCAAGCTACGCATACATAAGGGCAGAATTCATGTAAATTATGGAGTTTGGCAAAGCCATAATAAACAACCTCTTTATTAAAACATGCGTTAATAGAGTGACACACTTCATAGTAAATTTGCTTTTACAACATTATATCTTACCACAAACAAAACCCCGCAATATAGCGGGATTTTTTGTACAATTATTGTTGATTTTATGATTAGAATTCCATACAAGCGGAAAGCTCACTTGACTGCTTTGCCTTGTCTAGCATACGGACGATTTCGGCTGCTTCTTTAAGCGTAGGGGCGTTTGAAGGCTTGCCTTCAAGGTAATCGAGCATTGCTATGAATTGACACAGATATGCGTCTTCTTGGGGCATATCATCTACCCTATTGTATCCGTGCTCATCGCCAAGATACACACCTTCTTCTTCTACACCGTTTGAAAACAGAATAATTTTGATAGAGCCATGTTCAAAGTCTACCTGAACATTGCTTGTATGTGGAATAGGGCTACCGCAGCAGCTGACGGTGAAACTTGTGTTAGCTCCGCTTGCTATAATCTGATAGCCACCATCAATACCGGGATATTGGGACGGCTCTAGCCTTGCAAACACCTTATTTACATTGTTTGCGCCAAGGAAAAACACCCTGTCAATCTGATGCGCGCCGTGAGTGAGCAGCATACCCCCTCCGGCGAGTTTTGCATCGAAAAACCATTTGGGTCTAACATCGGTAAAATAATGCATGTTAAGCAAATCGCTTATTTGTTTTACTTTGCCGAGTTTTTCTTTGTTTTCTTCAACAATTTTTAGGGCAAGGCGCATATGGGGCAGATATCTTTGCGTTTGGCATACTGTCGCTTTGATGCCGTTTTCATCCCTCAGCCTTATCATCTCTTGGCATTCCTCATAGTTAATGCCCAGAGGTTTTTCTATAATGATGTCTATACCCCTTTTTGCGCAGAGTTTAAAATCATCAATATGAAGGGAATGGGGAGTATTTATAAGCGCGACATCAAGCTGATTGTTATCCAGCATATCAACGAGATTGGAATACACCGGTACATTAAGTGAATACTTTTCCGCAAGAGCTTGCCCGTTTTTAAGCGTTCTATTGTATATGGCGACAATCTCAGCCCTATTTGTCTTGAGCAGAGCTTCTACATTAGTGTGGGCTATTTTCCCCGCGCCTACAACTCCTATTCTCATACGCTTTTTTCAGACTCCACTTTTATTTTTCCATCTGAAAGCGATACGGTGAACCTTCTTTCAAATTTGGGGTCTGTGTTGGGAAAGTCATCCCTGTAGTGGGAGCCTCTGCTCTCCTGCCTATTGAGCATAGCGTTAAGTAAGGCTTGGGAAAGAATTAAAAAGTTACGGGCTTTGAATGCTTCCTTAGCATTGTCGCCCTCCATATATTTAAGCGGCGCATAATCTTCTTGCATGGTCTTAATCTCAGCGATAGCATCTTTAAGAGGTTTTTCGCTTCTCATTACATTGCCGTGTTTAAACATAATGTTGCGTATCTTATTTGTAGTGTATTCAGGTTCTAAATTGCCTGAACCTACAAACGTTGAATTAAGCGCTTCCTTGGGGTTTACAGTTTTACCCACAGATTGACCCTGTGCATACTCCGCTGCGTTTTTGCCTGCTAAATAGCCGAATACAAGGCAGCTACCCGTAGATTGACCGCCCTGCCTATCCGCACCATGTATACCGCCTGAAACTTCACCACAGGCGAAAAGACCCTTTATTGAAGTTTCGCAGTTATGACCAATTAGCACGCCGCCGTTTGCAGCATGATAGAAAGGCGCGATGTAAACAGTATCCTTTGCCAAGTCTACCTTATGCTCTCTTATTAGCCAGTTATAGTAAGGACGTACAAAAGTGGATTCGTCATCCGCTATTTCGGGTTTATAATTGATAGCAAAGCCCTGCTCCTCATAACCACCGTCTAATATACCTCGCATCATTGCAAAGTCAAAGTATCTAGCAATAGTTCTATGTGTAAAGGGACCGTGCTTTGAACGCAACCTTAAGCATTCTTCCCTTTCACTTTTATCGGGGAGTATTTCGGCAAGCAAATCTCTACCATCGGGGGATAAGAACTTCTCCATATAAGGTACTGTAGTTTCTCTAAATACGGTCTTATACGCAGGTCTTACAAAGCCGGGTATAAACTGATTGAACTCTACATTAATAAGCTTTGCCCCCGCCGCAAGCGCCATAGCCTGTCCATCGCCGCTTACATCTGAGGTGTTAAGGTTATACTTATACAAATCCCCCATGCCGCCTGTTGCAAGCACTACGCTTTTACACGCTATGCTTGAAATGCCATCGTCATTTTTAATCAGTACACCGCTGACACGCTCGTCATCTTTAAGCAGAGCAAGTACAGTAGTGTTTTCCATAAGATTAAGATTTGGAGTAGAGTCGATAATCGCTCTCATGTTTTTGCGGATTTTAATCCAATCTGACCATACATATGTAGGTCTTGCTTTTACCGCAAAACAGGCGACTTTAGGCTCTGTAAGCTTATATTCCGTTACGCCTATTTCGGGAAATTCCTTTACCCTATCGCGTATGGTGCTGATATATGTGCGGTTCATGGTTTCATCCGCCATGCCAAGGGAACAGTCAAGTATCTCGGCGAGATATTCGGCATCTTCCGCCGGAACGCCTGTTGAACTTTGACATGCAACCATATCCATCATAGGATAGAAACTTGCGCCGCTGCATATGTTTCTTTTTACTATTATAAGAACCTCTAAGCCCGATTTAGCAGCAGTTACAGCGCTTTTCATAGCAGCAAGACCGCCGCCGATTACAACTACATCTACCGTTTTAGTCATTTATTAGTCCTTCCATAAAATCAAGACCGCAAGCGCCTATTTCTTTATATAGCTCTTTCAGGTCCTCATCTATTATATTCTTTTTCTCTGTGGTAAGGCGTTCGAAAGGACGCCTTGATATAATATTATCAATACCTACATATTTCAGCAGATATTTCATCACCGGCATAAGGTTATGCTTAATGAATGTAAAGATATAGCGGTTAGCATATTGCTGAAGGGCTGCTACCTCTTTCATGTTGTTATTTTTAGCATTATCCCAAATTCTAACAAACAAGTTAGCAAGCAGATTGTAGGTTGAACCTATAAGCCCATCTGCGCCAAAGCTCAGACCGCTTATTGCAAGTTCATCAGAACCTGAATATACCATGAAATCAGGACCTACATATTCTTTAATCCTAAAAACATCGTACAGGGTTGATGAAGTATATTTAATGCCTTCAACGCCGTCTAGCTTGGTAAGCTCTTTTATCATGTCAAAGCTGACCAACCCCGCTAGAGCTATGTTGTATACTATCATAGGCAGACCAGAAGCTTGGACAAGGTCTTCATAGTAGGCTTTTACTTCATCATCGGTAAAACGCCAATAGATAGGCGGAACAGAGGAGATAGCATCCGCACCTATATCCCTTGCGTGTTTTGAAAGCTCAGCAGAGGCTTTGGTGCTTATCGCGCCTACATGTACTATTATAGGAACGCTTCCGTTTACCTCATTTATAACGGCTTCAACAAAGGTTTTGCGCTCATCAACGCTCATCATAAAGCCCTCACCGGTTGATCCGGTGAGGTATAATCCACTTATGTTTTGGCTACAAAGAAATTTGGTTAATTTTACAGTCGCTTGTAAATCAAGCTCTTCATTACAGTTAAAGGGCGTCAGCATAGCTGGTATTACGCCCTTTATCTGCTTTGTGGAGAATTTTGCCATTTTTCTATTTGAATTTTTCCTCAACCATATGGCAAGCGACAAAGTGATCCATGCCATCAGAGCCACAGTTTATGAGTTTAGGTGCATCTGTTTTGCATTTTTCCGTTGCGTGTATACACCTTGGATGGAATGTACAGCCGGGAGGCGGGAATACCGGGCTTGGAACATCGCCTTCAAGCACTATACGCTCCTTTTTATGGTCAAGATCCGCAACCGGAATAGCGGAGAGCAGTGCCTGTGTGTAGGGATGTAGGGTATTCTTGAATAGTTCTTCAGTATCAGTTAATTCAACTATCCTGCCCAAATACATTACTGCTATGCGGTCTGATATATATTCTACAACAGACAGGTCATGCGTTATGAAAACATAGGTAAGACCTCTCTCCTTTTGTAAATCCATCATGAGGTTAAGAACCTGCGCCTGTATAGATACGTCAAGCGCGCTAACAGGTTCGTCGCAGATAATAAGCTCCGGATTTACAGACAGCGCCCTAGCAATACCTATACGCTGACGTTGACCGCCTGAAAACTCGTGCGGGTACCTATCCATATAGTGTTTAGGCATGTTTACGCTTTCAAGAAGGTTTCCGATTATCTCTCTTCTTTCAGCCCTTGTTTTTACACCGAATTTTTTAAGAGGGTCTTCAAGCGAACCGAAAATGGTAAACGATGGGTTTAATGAAGAGTGCGGATCTTGGAATACGATTTGGATTCTTTGCCTAGCTTCATCAAGTTCTGTCCTTGAAAGCTCTCTTAAGTCCTTAACCTCTCCATCAAAATTGTAGTTGAATACGCCGTCGGTAGCGCGTATCAGCTGAAGAATGCTTTTACCCAGTGTAGTCTTGCCGCAGCCGGACTCTCCAACTAGACCTAAGGTTTCCCCTTTGTAGATGTCAAGAGTTATATCATCAACCGCTTTTACATAGCCGACGGTTTTTCTAAAAACACCTTTTTTAATGGGAAAATATGTCTTTGCGCCTTTAATTTCAACCAGCTTCGTCTTGGTTTCACTCATCTTTCAGCACCTCCTTGTAGCAGTAGCAACGCACATTG
Organism: Christensenellaceae bacterium; assembly: GCA_012518615.1. Classification (GTDB taxonomy): domain Bacteria; phylum Bacillota; class Clostridia; order Christensenellales; family Aristaeellaceae; genus DTU024. The sequence continues at coordinate 13,225 of JAAYRU010000001.1, forward strand.
TGCTCGCCGGAGATGAACTCCCTCTCGGGCATAGCTTCTCTGCATTTTTCTGTTGCATAGTCGCACCTTGGCTCAAACTGACAGCCTGGCGGTCTATTAAAGGGGTCAGGGGTGGAGCCTCTGATTGGCTCAATCTTTTGATTTCTACCTCTGCCAAGTATAGGTATAGATGCTAGAAGCGCCTTGGTGTACGGATGGGCAGGAGTTCTTAAAACCTCATCCACTGTACCATCTTCAACAACATAGCCCATATACATAACGCTTACATTGTCCGCAAGCTCGGTAACAACGCCCATGTCATGCGTGATTAATACTATGGCAGCGTCATAATCCTTTTTTAGGTTATCCATAAGCTCAAATATCTGCGCCTGGACAGTAACGTCAAGAGCTGTGGTAGGCTCATCCGCCAATAATATTTTAGGGTTGCAAGACATAGCCATGGCTATCATTGCTCTTTGTCTCATACCGCCTGAGAACTGGTGAGGATATTCATTTACCCTCTGATCTGCTTGGGGTATGCCCATGGCGCTAAGCAGCTCTACGGACTTTTTCATTGCCTCGTCCTTCTTCATATCCTTATTATGCTCAAGAAGCATTTCAGATATTTGATAGCCTACAGTATACACGGGGTTTAGCGCGGTCATAGGATCCTGGAAAATCATAGCGATTTCACCGCCGCGGATTTCCCTTATAAGGTCGCCGTCCGGGTCAACTTTTTCGATATTTATCGGCTCTTCTCTGCCGTAATATTTTATCTCCCCGTTTTCAATCCTAGAAAGTTCCGGCAGAAGCCTTAAAATGGCGGAAGCGGAAACGCTTTTGCCGCAGCCTGACTCTCCAACTATACATAGCGTTTTGCCACGCTGAGCGACAAAGGAGACATTCCTGATAGCGTTATTCTTCCTGTTATCCGTATAGAAGCTGACGGATAGATCTTTTACTTCCAATATAATGTCTTGATTCATATTAGGCTCCTTTCTCAACCCATTTGAGTAGGATCGGTGGAATCCCTAAGCCCGTCGCCTATGAAGTTAATGCTTAGCACGAATAAAGATATCACGGCGCCAACCGGCAACCAAATCCACCAGTTGTTTTGGAGAATGCTCATGTTGTTTGCAGCGTTAATTATATTCCCCCAAGTTGCAATCTGCACCGGTACACCAAGCCCGAGGAAGGAAAGCGATGTTTCCTGAAGTATGAACATTGCGGTTGATAGCGTTATGTTAACCGCTATTGGGCCTATAGCATTTGGCAGCATATGCTTAAAGCATATGATGAAATCATTAAGCCCAAAAGCCCTAAGCGCCTGCACGTATTCTTCCTCGCGTATGGAAAGCATTTGAGACCTTGTCATTCTATATACGCTGCCCCAGCCTGTAAGTATGAAGATTATCAGCAGGTTAGCAAGGCTCTGTCCCACCATTGAAACAAGGAGCAATACCAATATCATCTGAGGGAAAGACATGAACACTTCACTAATCCTCATTACTGTTTTATCAAGCAGACCGCCTTTATAGCCGCAGTAGCTTCCAAAGAGAACGCCCACAAAGGCAGCGCCTAGCGCGGAGCCAAGACCTACAAGTATAGATATCCTGCCGCCGTGCAGTACCCTTGAGAAGACATCTCTGCCGAGTTTATCTGTACCGAAGGGATGCTCCCAGCTTGGTGCCCGTAGAGATTCTCTAAGGTTGACCTCACCAGGAGGATAGGGGGATATTACGGAAGCAAAAATACTAGACAGCACAATTACCGTGAAAATAACAATACCGATTACGGAAAGCTTGTTTGATATAAGCTTTCTTAAGGAGCGGCTTTTTATGAGCTGTTTCTTCGGCGGTAATTTTGAGGCGGCGTCTATCTTATCCATTTTGCGAGCAATTTGCTTCGCTCTTCCCTTTGGGATATATTCCTGTGTCATTTTCCTCCTCCTATTCTAAGCGTACGCGCGGGTCGATAAGCGCAGTAAGCACATCAACTATAAGCGAGGCTGCCAGCATCATGGTAACGGTGAGTAGGGCTATCATCATAACCAGAGGATAGTTATTGCCCCTAACTGCCGTTACAAAGGCATCGCCAATTCCGGGCCACTGGAATATTTGCTCTACTACAACCGAGCCGCCAACGAGGGTTGGAAGCCTGAAGCCTATAAGCACAACTACCGGCGTTAGAGCAACTCTAAAACCGTGCAAGATGTAGATTCGCCATTTCGGAAGACCCTTTGCTCTTGCGGTTTTAAGGAAATCCCTGTTAAGAGCATCAAGCATTGAAGAGCGGGAATAACGCATAACACCAGCCGTCATAGAAATTCCCAGTATTGTAGCCGGCATAATTACATGCCTAAACTGTTGCCAATAGGAAGTATATTCAGGTAGAGTGCGCCCGCCAATCGGCAGCCACTTAAGGTTTATTGCAAAAACCAGTATCATAACCAGACCAAAGAAAAATTCCGGGATAGAAATGCCTACCATTCCAAGCACAGTAAGAGCGCTATCCGTCGTGCTGCCGCGTTTAACAGCGCTGAGTATACCCAGAAATACGCCGAATACTGTGGAAATTAATAGCGCATATAGGGAAAGTTCTATAGTGGCGGGGAGTTTTGCGGCGATAATATCTTTTATAGGCTGACCGTTTGTTAAGCTGTAGCCGAAATCGCCACGGGCTATTCCACCAAGCCACTCAAAAAACCTTACAATAAAAGGTCTGTTTAAGCCCAGCGCCTCTCTCATCTCTTCTAATTTTTCAGGGGTCATATTGGCTATCTGTTCAGGGCCTACCATATAGCTTATGGGGTCTGTAGGCATAAGTTCCATCCCTACGAAAATCAGAAAACATATGACAAGGAGCATAGGAATCATAGTTAATAATCTTCTGATAATATACGAAAGCATTGGGCACCTCCAATTCTATTAAACAATATAGCGAGGTCGGGTCAAACCCGACCTCGCCGGTTTAATTAATTATTTCTGCGGGAATTTGTTTACATAGAACAACCTTGTGTAGCGAACATCAACTGTAGTTACTTTAAGGTGATCCATCTGCTCAAGCGCAATAACATCTTCAACGGATTTAGTATATGCATAGTCAACCTGACCTGCGGCCGCGTTCTTAGCAAGGTTTGCATCAGATTCGCCACTGGGGTACATTCTGATTTCTTCTATTTTTGCCTGACCGCCATAGTAGTCCTCAAAACGCTCGAAGGTGGCGTATTCGCCCATCTTTACTTCTTTTACCTTGAAAGGACCGCTTCCAACGGGGCTCTGCCAGTAGTCTGCCTGCTGAAGCAGGAGAGGATCTACATCTTTAAAGTACTTCATGGGAAGCGGTGCAAACTGTGTAAAGGTAAGCAGAACATTGGGATTGATATTTGCGAATTTGATGGTTACCTTGTTTCCATCAACCGTAATACCGCTCATACTTTCTGCAGCGCCGCTTGCATAGTCTTCATAGCCTTCAATTGCCTTAAATGTGGTTAGAAGTACGGGGTTGGTTACCGCCTTTGTTGCAAGTTCTATAGAACCAATTACATCATCAGTGGTGATGTCATCGCCATCGTGCCATTTGATTCCATCACGAAGTGTAAATTCAAAGGTGAGTCCATCTTCACTAAGGCTAAATTCGCTTGCAAGACCGGGATATTTTGGAGTTAGGTTTTCATCAGCGATGATTAGTCTATCAAACAGTACCTTCTGGCTCATTAGGAAACCCGGGTTAAAGAAGGGTGTTTCGAAGAACTCCATAGGACCGCCGTTTGTAAGAAGTACTTTCTTACCGTTTGCATCGGGCTCTATATCCCAGTTTACTATATCCCAGTTGTAGATATACTGCTCATTACCGTAGGGAGCGTCGCCTCTATCAAGGCGATTGCTTTGTACTATAAATACAGGCTGATGGTATAGAGGAATGTTTACCTGAATTTCGTTTTCATATCTCTCAAGGTCGTGATAGGCTTTAATCTGCTCATCAACATCAGCTGTTGCATTTGTTGCGGCGATAAGCGCGTCTAATTTGTCGTCTTGGGGGTTATAGCTGTTGGAGGAATAACCGCCTTGATAACGATCATAGTAGTCGCCCATGGAAAGCGCCGCTACTGCAGCATATGCTAAATCCCAGTCAACCGCAGAGGGACCGTTTAACGGATCAGAAGGAGGAACCCATAGCTGGGATGCCAAGTCTCCCTCCAGCTTACGCATTTCCATCTTTACGCCAACCATTTCCCAGTATGCCTGAATTGCAGTGAGAAGGTCTACAGTCATCTGGTCTCCATAGTAATAGACTACATCCAGTACACGGTTTGAATCCCAATTCGCCTCTTGCAGCAGTGCAATTGCTTTATCGGGGTCATACTCGTAGGCTGTAAGGTCATCCGCTCTCCAATCTCCTGGAGGAGCCATGGTGATAGCTTCCGTAGCTTTTCCTTGCATCAAGCCGTCGATTATTGCCTGCATATCAATGGCGTAAGTTAATGCTTTGCGTACTCTCGGGTCGGAAAGCTGGTTTGAGTTGGTAGGCTCGCCAAGTACGGGAAATACGCACATGAGTAGGGCTACTACCATCAACATAGATACTAATCTCTTCATATTTTACCTCCTGTTTTGTGGTTGATATTCAACCCAATTTCTTTTTTGATAGAAAAACATCGTTTTCTAAAACCTCTTAAACTCTATTAGCTACCATATAAAAAAGGCAGACTAATAAAAAGTTTAAGCTACATAAACTCCGCAATATCTACCCCCCTTCAGAATAAATTTTCAATCAACCGCTAATGCAACCGGTGAACATTCTACTAATAAGGAAAACGGCAAACCATAATTGATAAGGAAAAACAGTAAGCCCACCATCGACATGGTTTTCGTTCCACAGTTTTAACTAACAAAAACAGTAACCGCCGTATCACTTATCGCTTGTCTTCACTTTTCAAACCTGGAATATGCACAAACTTATCCCGAAGGTCACCAATCCGGTAAAGCCAGCAGTAGATTTATTCCTAGAGCGAAGTTTACTACACACTATAATTTTTGTCAACATTCGTTCCGATTGTTGCCTTTTTATGCATGTGTTCAGATTGATAGCTTGTAATACAGGTTCTAGGACATTAATTTGCTATAAAACTATTAGAATACATGTGTTTCCTCTCATAAATAATAATCATTTTATAGTATGATATTTTTCAATTAATTCCTAAATAAATACAATATACAAACAATTTTCCGAAATGTTCGCCACTTTTTTGTTTGGGTTGTGAATCTTTGGTTATTTAGTTCGGATGTGTCATCAATATTATTTTTTAAATTATTCTATAAAAATTAGATATAATTCCATACAAACAGCTAATAGAAAGGCTCCCCTCATGGTTTACAAAAAACTCTAATCGTGATATAGTTACCTAGCGGTTAGAACCTAGGCGCAGATGAGCGAAACTCCGACGCCGTCTTCGTTTTGGGGGATAATAGGGTGCCGCCCCGAATTAGGAGGAAAATATGGATAAAGAAAAAAAGAATCAGATTATCAAGGAGTATGCCCGCCATGAGGGCGATACGGGTTCGCCGGATGTACAGGTTGCGTTGCTTACAGAGCGCATAAACCACTTAAATGAACATCTAAAGGTAAATAAGAAGGACCATCACTCAAGGCGTGGGCTGCTGCTTATGGTTGGTCGCCGCCGTGGTCTGCTTGACTACCTCATGCGCACAGACATAGAGCGCTACCGCGACCTAATTGCAAGGCTTAACCTACGCAGATAATAACAGGAACCGGAGAAAGCATTTGCCTATCCGGTTCTTTTAATTAAGGTGTTTAGGCGTACATTGTAGTGCGCCGGAGAGGAATGGAATGGAACATAAAAAATACACTATGAACTATGCCGGACGAGATTTAACTCTTGAGTTCGGCAAGTACGCCCAACAAGCAAACGGCACAGTACTGGTGCACTACGGCGATACGGTTATAATGGTAAATGTAACTGCCGCTTCCGAGCCAAGAGAAGGCACGGATTTTTTTCCGCTTACAGTAGATTTTGAAGAAAAGCTTTACTCTGTCGGTAAAATCCCGGGCGGATTTATCCGCAGAGAAGGTAGGCCCAGCGAAAAAGGCATACTCACATGCAGGCTGGTGGATAGACCCTTAAGGCCTCTTTTCCCCGACGGTCTTAGAAACGAAGTACAGGTTGTAGTAACAGCGCTTTCAGTTGAGGAGGATGTACTCCCGGATATACCCGCTATAGTCGGCGCTTCCGCTGCCCTTAGCGTAAGCGATATACCTTGGGAAGGTCCTATAGGTGCAGTGCTTGTTGGCATGGTAGATGGAGAGCTTGTACTTAACCCTGATAGTGAGGACCGCCAAAAGAGTGATCTTCACCTTGTAGTTGCAGGCACTAAGGATGCAATACTCATGGTTGAAGGCGAAGCAAACGAAATTTCCGAGGAAAAGCTTCTAAACGCTATACTTACAGCACATGAAACTATAAAAGAAATAGTAGCTTTCCAAGAGAATATAGTAAACGAAATAGGGAAAGCAAAATGCGATTACCCACTCTTTACAACAGGTGTCGATGTTAAAGAAGCTGTACGCAGCTTTGCATATGATAAAGTTATATGGGCATTCGATACCTTTGACCGCCAGGAAAGGCAGCAAAGAGAAGAGCAACTTAAAAAAGAAGTAAAAGAACATTTCGCACAACAGTTTGAAGGTAGAGAACTTGAAGTAAGCGATGCTCTATATTCCCTTAACAAAGAAGTTATGCGCCGTAAAATAATAGACGACGGCGTACGCCCTGACGGCAGAAATACTGATGAAGTACGCCCTATTTGGTGCGAAACAGGCATATTGCCACGCACACACGGCAGCGCTGTGTTTACCCGCGGGCAGACACAGGCGCTAACAGTTACAACCCTTGGCTCGCTCCGCGAAGCGCAGATGCTTGACGGGCTTTCAAGCGACGATACAAAGCGTTATATACACCACTATAATTTCCCGCCCTATTCTACCGGTGAAACCGGAAGGATGCGCTCCCCCGGCAGAAGGGAGATAGGTCACGGCGCGCTTGCAGAAAGGGCTCTTGTACCCGTTATCCCGAGCGAAGAAGATTTTCCCTACGCCATACGCTTAGTTAGCGAAATACTTTCAAGCAACGGCTCATCTTCCATGGCATCGGTATGCGGCAGTACGCTATCGCTAATGGACGCAGGTGTTAAAATAAAGGCTCCTGTTGCCGGCATCGCAATGGGGCTTATAAAGGACGATGACACGGGCAAGGTAGCAATACTTACCGATATACAAGGGCTTGAAGATTTCCTTGGGGATATGGACTTTAAAGTAGCCGGCACCATGAACGGCATAACTGCAGTTCAGATGGATATTAAAATCTCCGGCATAGATGAAAGCATACTTAAGAACGCGCTTGACAAGGCGCTTGTAGGCAGGCTTCATATACTGAAAGCCATGCTTGAAACACTTCCCGCCCCCCGCGAGAGCCTAAGCAAATACGCGCCTAAGATTATCTGTTTTACCATCAACCCTGATAAGATACGTGAAGTAATAGGCTCAGGCGGTAAGACTATTAATAAGATTATAGCTGAAACAGGCGTCAAGATAGACATTGAGGACGACGGCAGGGTTGCAATTGCCACAAATGACGAGCAAGCTGGCATTACCGCCCGCAAGATAATTGAAGGCATAGCAAAAGACATAGAGGTTGGGGAAGTATATCAAGGCAGAGTTGTAAGGATACTCAGCAATATGGGCGCGTTTATAGAGCTACTACCCGGCAAAGACGGTCTGCTACATATATCAAAGCTTGCAAACGAACATGTTGAAAAGGTTGAAGATGTACTTAACATTGGCGATGAGGTTGAAGTTAAGGTGGCCGAAATAGACTCCCAAGGCAGGATTAACCTTTTGCGCAACGATATGGAATACAAACAAAGAAACCGCGGTCCAAAACAAGGCGAAAGGCGCCGCCCACCGCGTAGGGACGGGCAAAGCCAGCGCAGAGATGATTAAAGCATAAAACTAAAGCCTGCGATTATCGCAGGCATTTATTTAATAGAGGAAGTATATGTCTAAACACTATACACTGTCTAACGGGCTTAGGGTAATACTCGAAAAAGAGGAAAACAGCTTTTCTACATCGCTTGGCGTATGGATAAAGGCGGGTTCAATGCTGGAAAACACAAACGAAAACGGACTTTCCCACTTTATGGAGCATATGGCTTTTAAAGGCACTGAAAACCGCTCTGCCACTAAGCTTGCTAAGGATATGGACGCGCTTGGCGGACAGGTAAACGCCGCAACAAGCAGGACAAATACCGTGTACTACGCGAGGGTTCTCCCAAGAGAGACCGAAAAAGCGCTGTTTTTATTGGCTGATATAGTACTTAACCCTACAATAGAAGAAGACGCTTTTCAAAAAGAGAAGCTTATTATTTCCGAAGAAATATCCATGGTTGAGGATTCCCCCGAAGAAAGCGTGTTTGACCTAGTAAACCAAAGCTTATATGAAGGCACCGGGCTTGCGCATACAATACTTGGCGATAGGGAACGGCTTATGGGATTTAAAAGGGAAGAATTGGTTAAATTTAGGCAGCGTTTCTACAAACCTAAAAACGCCGTTTTTGTAGCTGTCGGCAGCTTTGATTATGAAAATATGTTATCACAAGTTGAAAAGGCATTTGGCACATGGCAGGGCGATGGCAATGCTGATTATCCTATAAATACAGTATCTAATAAAGCTAAACAAATATATGTGCAAAAGCCCATAGAGCAGACGCATATTAGCCTTGGCTTTGAGGGTTATAAAGAAGGCGATGACAGGCTATATCAGCTATCCTTGCTATCCACCATACTAGGCGGCGGGCTTTCATCTAGGCTATTTCAGAGTATAAGGGAGGAGCTTGCGCTTGTCTATCAGATTTATACTACTTTTACCAGCTACCCCGGCTGTGGAGATTTTTTAATATACGCCGCCTGCAAACATGAAAGCCTAGAAAAAGTTAGGGAAGAAATAATAAAACAGGTGGAAAATTTAAAGAAAAACGGCATAAGCGACTGGGAGCTGGACTATGCTAAAACACAAGTTAAAACTGAAATAGTAATCGCAAATGAAAGCATAACCCACCGTATGCACGAACTTGGAGACCATGAACTATCCCGCATAAGGCATCTGACGCTCGCCGAAACGCTAAGTAAGGTAGATGCTGTAACTAAGGACGATGTGATCTACACCGCACGCAGCAAGCTGCTTTTCCCCTGCGCCAGCGCAATAATAGGACAATCACAATAGGAGTTAATATGGACAAGCTTACAGAAATTTTTACTCTACAAAAACAGTTTAACGATGAGGTAATAGAAAAACGCAATTTGGGCGACATAAGCCAGCAGGAATGGATTAAAAACTACGCCATAGCCTTATATGTTGAGCTTGGTGAGTTTCTAAACGAAACTAATTTCAAGTGGTGGAAGAACCCAAAAGAAATAAACCTACCCGCATTAAAAGAAGAGCTGGTTGACATACTGCACTTTTTTATTAGCCTTTGTATACGCTGTGGCATGGACGCAGATGAACTTCACAGTATGTATATTGAAAAAAACAAGGAAAATATCCTACGCCAGCAAGGAAAGAGCGATAAGAAGGGCTACGAACCTGTTTAATGCTTAACAAAATATAATTATTTCGTTGTAAACTTGAAACATGTTGCGCTTTGCGATAGAATAACAACGAGGAGGTAATGTTATGAAATCGATAAAGCTGATGTTTCTTTTACTCTTTTATTGTATGAATATATTTGCCGAATCTGAACCTGTTACGCTGCAAAAAATAGATATAGCATATATTCATGAGGACTTAGACGAAACTGAATTACATTTTCCGCAGATAAGCGGACTTGAAAATTCTTTTGTAGAGCAAAAAATTAATGACACAATAGTAGAAAAAGCCAATATAGAAAACTTAAGAGCTATGGCAAGCTCCGGCTATGACAGCGGCACAAATGTTTCATGCAGCGCTTACTTGCTTGGTGATGAAGATAGTCCCAAAAAACTATCCACGCTTATGAGTGTTTCAGGCAGGCTTAGCAGCGGCAGAAATGGGCATGAATATATCCCCCTTATGTTTAGCCTTGAAAGCGGGGATATTATACCATCATCAGAATTGTTCTTAGAAAACGCGCAGGAAGAGCTGGATGATTGGCTTTACGAAAATATACTGGAACAATCCACCTATTTAAATATTGAAAATGCTCTACCCGTACCGCTAGATAATGCAATACTTACAGATACAGGCATATTTATAGCTTACCCTGTTGATACATTTAAATTTCTATCTGACACAAGCGCAGCTTTTCATTTCTACTACTATGAGATTATTGAACTGCTAAATAAAGACAATACAATTATTTCCGGTATAGATATATTAAAGCTATCGGATAAAAAAGAGGAAATAGAAAATCTATCAAAAGGTTTGCTCCCCGGAGTGCCTAATATAATAGGTTCTAGCATAAACGAAGTAACCAAAAAATACTATGAGCTTACAGACTCAGAAAGCTTTTTATCCGGTGAGCGTTATGTGCTTGAAGCGCCCGAATTTAGGGATATTTACCCCATAGTGTCAAGCGATTCTGATACTATAAGCGGCATACTAGCAAAAAGAATGTCAATAGGCGGACTTGATATCGGCATATCCACAAAAGAGGATTGTATTTCTTTGCTTGGCGAAGCAATCGCTGTACTGCCCCTTGAAGGTGCAAGCGCAAGCCAATACTACATGCCCGAGGGAGAATTATCCATATATTTTTTTGGAGAATATAAGCTTATGTTATCGACAGATAAACTGGATATATTAAGAACAGTATACATTGAATACGAAGGAGATAGTTCCACTTGACAACTCGCAGCAAAGCACAACAGAGCGTGCGTTCAACTGATAGAGCGGGAGCTTTATCGCTTAGCCTTGGCATAATAATTATGGCATTTGGGCTTGCCTCAATGCTTGGCATTTCAGCGCCTACTACTACAAAATCTCTCGCCTTATTTAAGAACCTTACCATAGGTATTGCAGGACCTTTTTATATGCCTTTCCCTATATTAACCACAGCATTCGGCGCTTTTTTAGCTGTTTCATCAAAGCGCAAGGTTTCTTTTAGGCTAATGCTTTTGCTTATGGCATTTTACCAAGGTATATTGATACTTTTAACATTACTCAGCAGCATTACGGGATACGGCAGCCTTATGGATTACACTCTTAACCTAAACATACACTATAGAAACCACCCAAACCCCTCATCTTACGGCGCGTACTTAAGCGCAGCTTTCTCCCAATTTGGGGGAAGAGCCGACCCGCTTCCCGGGGGCGGCTGGCTTGGAATGCTGCTTGCTTTTCCCCTTTGGCGCATGTTAGGTCATGCCGGAAGTATAGCCCTTACAATTTTAAGCATGATAATAATATTCTTCTCTATTATAAATATAAATCCACTGCTTATAATTCAACACATGATAGATAAAAGATGTATAGTCAGCTTAGATGGCACACAAGAAAGTGCTATTGAAACCGCTGAACCTGATGCGGTAAATGACGGGCAAGAAACAAATGAAGCGGGGCAGGCTAATTGGGAGCTTCCACCTGTTCATGATGGGGTATTCACCCCTCCTGCAATAGGTACAGAGGCGCTTTATAATGAGGTGTCGGACGCTGAGCGTGGCTTTACGCAAATTAATAACGATTTAGACGATGTATATTCACAGACCGCTTTTGTAAGTGGTTTAAAAAAGAATACCCCAGACATACAGCAAGTACCTGATACAAAAACTGAGGGCTATAATCCCCCAGCTAATAATGAACCAAGCATTACCGACTATGTAAAAGCACAGGCTACGCCTATTGAAAACGATAAAGATGCTCAATATGCAGAGCCTATAGAAAAAACCGCGGAAACTAAACCTGCGCCTAAAAATACAGAGTATATTCCTGCAAAGGAAAGCATAAAAAAGACCTATACAGCAACACAGAAAGTATCTACTGCGGAGAAAAAAGACAAGCCCTCAGATAGTAAAACTGGCGTTGTAATAAAAGATAGTAAGGCAAAAAAACAAGTAAATGTAGAACAGCTAGACTTTATTCCCAAATACTATGATAGACCATCCGATACTCTGCTATCCGCGCCGCCTCAAGGCAGCCGCCCGGATACGACTGAGGAAGATACTATACGAGCTGAAAAGCTTATAAAAACGCTGGATTCCTTTAATATACCTGCAAGCGTACAGCAAATAGTACATGGACCTGCGATTACCCGTTTTGCAATACGCCTTGGCGAGGGGGTAAATGTAAACAGAATACGCAATGTACTTGATAACCTATCCCTAGAATTGCTTGCAAAGGCGCCTGTAAGGGCCGAGATACCCATACCCGGCACACCGCTTATAGGTATAGAGGTAGCAAACGATAAATCCGACATTGTATACTTAAGAGAAGTGCTTTTTTCAAAGAAAATGCTTGGCAGCGCTTCTCCGACTACGGTTGCGCTTGGCAAGGACATAACGGGCAACCCCATAACATGCGATTTGTTTGACATGCCACATCTTCTAATCGCAGGCGCAACAGGTTCCGGTAAATCTGTATGCATAAACTCTATAATAACAAGCATACTATATAGAGCAAGACCTGATGAGCTAAAGCTAATACTTGTTGACCCTAAGTTCGTAGAGCTGCAACCATACAACGCCTGCCCTCACCTGCTTCATCCCGTCATAACCGATGTTTCAGATGCTGAAGCCTCGCTTGAATGGCTATGCGATGAAATGGACGACCGCTATCATCGTATGCAGGAGCTTGGCGTTAGGAATATATCCGGCTACAATAGGAGAGTAGACAGCTTCGATAAAAAAATGCCTTATATAGTGGTTATTATAGACGAGATGGCGGATTTAATACTAACCAGCGGTAAGGAAGTTGAGGAATATATAAAGCGCATCACCGCCAAGGCACGCGCCGCGGGTATATGCCTTATACTTGCAACGCAAAGACCGTCGGTAAATGTAATTACAGGTGTTATAAAGGCTAATATACCAAGCAGGATTGCGTTTCAGGTTTCATCGCAGGTTGACAGCCGCACTATACTTGATTCCATAGGCGCTGAAAGGTTACTGGGCAACGGCGATATGCTATATATGCCGCGCAATTTTCCTGCGCCTGTAAGGGTTCAGGGCTGCTATATATCCGATAAAGATGTTGAAAATGTAACGAATTTTGTAAAGAGCCAAAACAGGGTTGAATACAACGCAGACCTTATGGAGCATATTAAAAACGCAAGGGAGCGCAGCGACAGCAATAAGGGCTACTATGCAACAGACGATGATAATGGGAATTTCGATGAAAAATTGCCCGATGCCATTGAAATGGCGGTTGAATCCGGCCAAACATCTATAAGTATGCTGCAAAGAGTGCTAAGAGTTGGCTATGGAAGGGCAGGAAGGCTTATAGATGAAATGGAGCGACGCGGAATAATAGGCGCAAGCGAAGGCACAAAACCACGTAAAACCATTATGACAAGGGAAGAATATAATAAGCTGGTTGAAGCCGGCGATGAAAGAATACGATAAATACTATGTTGCCTTTAACCCAGCGTTTTCTTGTGCGTCTTTTCCACTTTGGCTTCGCCTTCAAAGTTCCCATAGGGTCCACTATGTCTCCTTCACAATGCTTTGCCAAACCGAAAAAACCGCTACAATAAAATCGTTGTTATAAAAGCAACATAGTATTAGTCATTTACAGTTTGTTCATCTTGTATACAAGGTAATATGCTATAATTTTATTATAATTTCTATGAAAGGGGCTAGCTATCTTGATACATATGTCTGAGGTTTCTAAAGCTTACGGTAAGCACATTGCATTAAAAGATGTATCCTTTTGCATAGATGAGTTTCAAGCGGTAGGTCTTCTGGGTGAAAACGGCGCTGGCAAAACAACGCTGCTTGATATTATTAGCGGCTGCCTGCTTGCAGATAGCGGAAGCGTTACAATTGACGGCTTTGATATAGTATCAAATGCTGAAAACGCAAAACATTCTATAGGCTATCTGCCCGAAAAGCCTCCCCTATACCCTGAAATGACTGTTTGTGAGTATTTAAAATTCTGCATAGAGCTTAAAAGAGTGGTAAAAAAAGACAGGGATAGACACCTTGATGACTTACTTGAAACAGCAAACCTAACGCAGGTTAAAAATAGGAAGATTGCCAATTTAAGCCATGGATTTAGACAAAGAGTTGGCTTTGCGCAGGCGTTATGCGGAAGCCCTAAAATAATACTACTAGATGAACCTACAAATGGTTTAGACCCATCACAGGTGATTGAATTTAAGCGTGCTATAAAAACACTTTCTAAAAAGCATATAGTAATACTTTCAAGCCATATATTAAGCCTTATACAGTCCGTATGCGATAGGGTGCTTATACTGCACAAGGGGGTACTTACTGTTGACAGGCTTATAAAGGAGAGCGATAGCAGCAGCTTTTTTGTTTCGCTTTATGCACCGCAAGCACAAGTTCTTTCAAAGATAAGACATATGCCTTCAGTAAAAAGATTAAAAACTGCAGATAAGGGAAACCCTAACATCACAAGTGTAATAATTGAAACAAATGATAAAGAGAATCTGCCCAAAGAGCTTTTTTCATTTTCTACAGGCAATGGTATAGCCATACTAAGGCTTCAGGAATGTGAGAATACGCTTGAAGAGCTGTACCAAAACAGCATGGATGAGGGTACATTATAATGAAAGTACTTTATAAAAGAGAGCTTTACAGCTTCTTTGTGACGGGCACAGGCTATGTGTTTTTGTTTGTATACATGGCATTATCCGGCATATTCTTTTATTTCGGCAATATACTTACCCGATTTTCAGATTTAAGCGGTTATTATTCTATGGCTACATATATCTGGATATTATTAATACCTATACTTACAATGCGGCTTACCACGGAGGATAAGAAAAACGGCACATATAAGCTGCTGCTTAGCTCCGCAATATCCGTGCATAAAATAATATTAGCTAAATACTTTGCCGCGCTTTCTGTAATAGGTATTGGGCTTTTACTGTCAACAATATTCCCCATTATAGTTGCAGTATATGGGGCGCTATATGTACCAGAAACACTGCTTGCATACATAGGCATGTTCTTATATGGAGCTGCTTACCTTGCATTTGATATGTTTATATCGTCTTTCGCAAAGGGAAATACATCCGCATTTATGCTTGCGCTTGGCGCAAATCTGCTTCTTCGCGTTATAGGTCTTGCGGCTGAAAGCGCATCTTCTGGGCTTATTAAGGGAATATTATCCCTTCTTGATACCGAAAAACGCTTCACTCCTTTCCTGTATGGACAATTAAGCTTTGCCTGTATAATATATTTCCTGCTATTTATTTTGATAAACATATTATTAACAGCAGAAATAAACAGTACGGACGGAGGATATAGAGCATGAACAACATAAAAAAGCTCTATATTAAAAGAACTGCAATAATAGTTATTTTACTTACTCTGTTTGCTCTGCTTGTAGTTTCATCAGAAAAAATAGAGAAAAAATACGCCCTTAAGACAGATTTGTCTTTTAACAGCATAACCATGTACGGAGATACTACAAAAAAGCTGCTTGAAAATTTAAGCAGCCCAGTGCATGTGTACGCTATATTTACCCCGGGTGAGGAAGATTACAACCTAATAACCCTGCTCGAAAGATATAGCGCAAAGAGCGAATACTTTACTTTCTCCATAGAAAACCTTGCGGAAAACCCTATGCTGGTACACGCCATATCCGACAGCCTGTATGATGGCGCTGTTAGCGGCGACTGCCTTATAGTGCACGGTAAAAGCACAAACATAACCCGTATACTAAATGAAAAGGATTATATAAAACAATCATACGACATGGAAACAGGCAGCTTTGTAGTTGACAGTGCAACATATGAAAGCAGCTTGAGCGAAGCTATAAGCTATGTAGCAAGCGAGGAGTTGCCTACTATATACATGCTATCAGGTCATGGGGAATTAAGCCTTGATGAAGTTATGCCGCTTGTTGATTTCCTTAAAAAATGCAATTACAGCGTAAAACAGCTTGATATTGAAAAGTCAGGTTCGGTTCCCGCTGATGGTTTGCTTATGATACTATCCCCCGACAAGGATTTAACTAATAACGAATTAAGCCATATAATGGAATACGCAAATAAAGGCGGTTCATTGTTTATTAGCACTGATTATGATGACCCTGCGGATTTACCAAACTTTAATTCATTACTTCGGTACTACGGAGTATCAATAATACCCGGCATAGTATCTGCAGATGAAAAAGACACAGCTTCATATATAGAAAACCCTCTTTATTTAATGCCATACATGCAACATAGCGAAATTACATCCACGCTTATTTCTCTTGAACAGGATAGGCTTATACTTATAGGCGCTAGAGCATTTGAAATTGAAAAAGCAACAGGCAAGGATTTGCAGCTTACACCTATACTTAAAAGTGGCAATGCATATGTGCATGACTATAGCTTTGATGGGGAATTAAAAGTAGCTGAAAATGCAGAGTCTTCAGTTTATGACCTTGCTGTGCTAAGCCGCAAGGCGGGTGAACATGGAGAGCAGTCCACTGCTTTTATTATAGGCAATTCATCCGTACTTATTGATGAATGGCTGTACACCAATTCTTACAGCAGGGAGTTTTTGCTCTCTACTATACAGGGCATATATACTAAGCACCCTGAAACCCTTGAAATACAAGCAAAACCCGCATTTAGAAAGTCTATGGAAATAAATAACGCCTTTATTCCTCTTGGCATAATAATACTCGTGCCTATATTAATAGCAGTATTTGCGGCAACTGTGCTAATAAAGAGAAAGAAACTCTAATATGCAGAGCGTACAGAGAGAGCCAAATAAAAAATTATCTAAAAAATGGAAATTAGCGTTTATAATCGCACTGCTTATTTTTATTGCGGCTTTTGTATATATATCAAGACCCCATGAAATTATAATTGAGCCTACAGATGAAGAAATTATTATACTTCAAGTAGAGCCTGAGGATATTATAGAGCTTACAATAAAACCTAAAAAGGGAAAATCATACACGCTTGAGCAGATTGAAGCGGACAGCTTCCGTCTTAAAGGCGATGAAAATTATCAACTTGATATAGATATGGTAAGCGATATGTTTGACATAGCAGCAAGCATAACCGCTGTAGATGCCATGATAGAAAGCATTGATATTATTAAGGCAAGGGAATACGGAATAGACGAAAATTCTCTTAAAGTAAAGATTGTGCTAAATACAGGTAAAACTCATACATATATACTCGGCTATGAAATAAAAACCGAAGTGCCTATGCGCTACATGTATTGTGCGAATAGCGGTACTATATATGTAACAAAAATAAACTACCCTGATATATTAAACTATACTATAAAAGAGCTGCATACAGTTCCCCCGCTCAATTTTTCCTCTGAGCTTGTGGATAGTATGCAGATATCTGAAAATACCGGCAGAAATATAGAAATAATAAGGCGGGAGGATATGTGGAGCTTTGTTTCCCCAATTAAATATCCTATAAGTAATGACAGCGCAAAAAAACTTTGCGACAACATTGAAGCCATGCGCCTTGCAGTATTTGAATCTGAGGCAGCAGAGTCAAAACTTAACAATTATGGTCTTGATGAGCCAAGGGCAAAGGTTACATTCAATATAGCAAAAAGTAATGTAAGCGTTACAAATATTATTGATGACAATAAAGATAGTTATGAAGTAGATGAACACAGTATTCAATTGCTTTTAGGTGATGATTTTGATGATATAGGCTTTTATTGCCTGTATTATGGCAATATATACAAGGCAAGTCACCTATCCATGGGCTTTTTGCTCCAAATGGATATAGAGGAAATGTATATTAAAAACCCTGTAAATATTGCAATAAACGCTCTAAAGGAAATGAGCATTATTAGAGCAGATGAGAGAAATATTTATACGCTTGACTTTGTTGAAACTGTGCTTCCAAATAACCAAATATCCACCGATGAATATGGGAATATACTATACGATATGTGTGTATACAAAAACGGGCAAGAAATAGAATCAATGGAATGGACAAGCAAATACATGCTACTAACGCAGCTTAATATAGACGGCACATTGCCTTATGATTTTACACCTGAAAGTAGTCCCCTACTTATAATAAAGCTTATATATGAAGGCGGGGAAAGAAATATAACATTCTACCCCTATGATGCGCTACATGCAGCTATGAGCATAGACGACATTTTTATTCATTATATATCGCTTGATAAACTAAGTGAAATAGAGCTTTAATACCATGTTGCTTTTAGAACAGCAATTTAATTGTAGCGGTTTTTTCGATTTGGCAAAGCATTGTGAAGGAGGCATAGTGGGTCCTATGCTGACTGAGCAAGGCAAAGCCAAAATGGAAAAGACGCACAAGAAAACGCTGGGTTAAAGGCAACATGGTATTATATATTAAAAGCCTCAACAAGTATGCCGCCGCCAAGGCATACATCACCCTTATAGAATACCACGCTCTGCCCCGGGGTAAGCGCCCTTTGGGGCTTTTTGCATTCCACTATTCCGCTTGTTCCGCTGTAAGTTAGAATAACATCTTGGTCTTTCTGGCGGTAGCGGAATTTAGCGCTAAATTCAAGCGCTTCATTTTCAATAGGCGCTATATCATCTATCCAAGTAATATCTTCAATTTTAGCGCTATTTGAAAATAGCAGCGGATGGTCTTCACCCTGCGCCACTATAAGCGCGTTGTTTTTTATATCCTTACCCACTACAAAAAAGCTGCGCCCATCTCCCCTGCCGCCTATTCCAAGCCCTTTGCGCTGACCTATGGTATAGAACATAAGCCCATCATGCTCACCCACGGTTTCGCCTGTGTCGGTTATCATAGGCCCCTTTTGTGCAGGGAAATATTCCATAAGAAACTTCTTAAAATTGCGTTCGCCAATAAAACATATACCGGTCGAGTCCTTTTTATTGTACACGGGTATGCCTGCACCTAAAGCAATTTTTCTAACCTCTTCTTTAGTTAAACCGCCAACAGGAAACAGGGATTTTTTAAGTTGCGACTTTTTTAGCATATATAAAAAATAGCTCTGGTCCTTATTTTTATCTACGCCCTTTATAAGTTCGCCCAAGTTATTTGTTCTAACAAAATGCCCTGTTGCGATTTTTTCAGCGCCGCTTTTAAGCGCAAAGTCTAAAAAAGCCTTAAACTTAATTTCCTTATTGCATAGCACATCAGGGTTAGGTGTAAAGCCTTTGCCATAGGCTTCCAGAAAGATTTTGAATACACGCTCATAGTATTCTTCAGTAAAATTAACGCTATAATAGGGTATATCTATTTTATCGCAAACATGGCGCACATCTTCCCAATCCTGCTCAGAGCTGCATACGCCCTCGTCATTTTTTTCTTCCCAATTTTTCATAAATACGCCGGTAACATCGTAGCCCTGCCTTTTAAGAAGCAGAGCCGCAACGGAGGAATCCACTCCTCCCGACATGCCTACTATTACCCGCATAGCACTTTCTCTTTATCTATTAAGCGCTCTATTACGCTTGCGAATATATTTTCTGAAATGGTTTCAGCATCGCTTGTAGCATCTACACTAATAAAACGCTCAGGGTTATCCTTTACCAGCTTATGGAAAGCATTTTGCGCTCTTTCATGGAAGGAATAATCATATAGCTCTATGCGGTCTGCCTTGGAATTTTCCTGCCTGCGGCGCATTGCATTTTCAAAGGGCAAGTCTAGGTATACGGTGGTATCCGGCATAGCCCCGTTTACTGCGGGGGCGTTAAGTTTTGCTACAAGCTCCATACCAAGCTCATGCCCTGCGCCCTGATAGGCAACGCTGGAATCCACAAAGCGGTCAGATAAAACCAACTCTCCCCTTTTAATAGCGGGCATAATAACCTCTTCAACATGCTGGGCTCTTGCGGATGCAAAAAGATAGGCTTCAGTAAGCGATGTCATGGAGTTGTTCTCCCTATCAAGCAGCAACCCTCTTATCTTTTCTGAAAGTGGAGTACCGCCAGGCTCACGCGTAGCGTATACATCAAAGCCGAAGTTTACAAGCTTTTCTCTAAGCAAATCGCGCTGAGTGCTTTTGCCACTGCCGTCATTTCCCTCTATAGAAATAAAATAGCCTTTGTATTTAGCCTTAGGGCAGTTTAAAACATCATAAAGCCCTTCAACATTGTTTACAATATAATCCGCGCCTAGTTTATTGTATTCCTCTATACTTCCGTAACCATAGAGCGTATATACAACAGGTATGCCGTATTCGCGTGCGCCTAATATGTCGCTCGCCCTATCCCCAACCATTATGGCTTTTTTATTTCCATCAAGCGCAGCATTTAGAGAAGCACATTTGCCATCATAATACTGGTTTTCATCAGGACCTATTATCCTATCAAAAAAATGGTCCAGCTTAAAATGCTTAATAACTTTATTCGCAATAGCCATAGGCTTGCCTGTGACAACATACAGTCTATAACCATTTTTTTTAAGGGATATAAGCAGTTGCCTTATTCCGGGGTATACTTTGTTATCTTTCCAGTATTCTGTGTTATATACCTCTCTATAGTATTCTGTGGCTTTAACCGCTTCTTCATGGCTAAAACCCATATATTCTCTAAACGAATGTGCAAGAGGAGGACCTAGGAACTTTGAAATAAGCTCATCGCTTGGCATTTCAACCTGCATTTTTTCTATCGCATAGCGAACCGCGCGTATAATGCCGGAAGCTGAATCCGTAAGTGTGCCGTCAAGGTCAAATACTATTGCTTTCATTTATCTATCTCCGATGTAGGCAATAATGTTTCCTCTATTATTGCGGAAAGGAAAGGAATTACATTTTCATCGTTATTGTTTGAAATCATAACAGACATATACATATCCTCGTTAAAAATACCAAGCTCCTGTGAAAAGCGGTTGAGCTCTTTCATAGGTATTCCATATAGATGCATATGCGACTTGGTCACTGTTTCGCCGTCAATAATATCTTCTGATATGTAGTTTATATAACCGTTTCTTAAATCTATACCCCTTGTATCTATAGCGCCGTCTTCAATATATTCTTCAAGCGCTATAAAAGCGCCCTGCGAAGCGTAGCGCTTGAACGAGTTTGCGTCTAGCATATATATATCCCCCTGCCTTGCGGCGATATAGGTTACAATCTGCATGGATGAAACATAGTCCTCGCTGCCGCCAGGCATAAGCACAACAGTTTCCACAGTTTCCATATCAGGGGCGTGTTTCTCCCATATAGGTTTAAAAAAGGCGTTTATATCATCTTGACTAGAAAACGCGCCCTGTATATATATATCTATACGCTTATCTTCCGGCGGTCTATATTCCGTCTGAACATAGTACATATTTACTGTAAATATACACACAGCAACGCTAACCAAATATTTCCACCAGTTATAGCTGAAATGGTCGGATAAGCTTTTCCTGTTTATGGGAGTTGAGATTTTCATTATACTAATCCAGAGGCTTCATGGTGGGGAATAACAATACATCCCTTATAGATTCACTGTTTGTTAGCAGCATTATCATTCTGTCTATGCCTATGCCAAGCCCGCCTGTTGGCGGCATACCGTATTCAAGAGCGTTAAGGAAATCCTCATCCACCTTGGAATTTTTGTCGCCTAACATATGCCTTACTCTAACCTGCTCTTCAAAACGCTTGCGCTGGTCAACAGGGTCATTAAGCTCGGAGAAGGCATTCCCGCCCTCGTTTTTGCATATAAAAAACTCAAAGCGCTCGGTTAAATCCGGATTATCCGCCTTGCGCTTTGCAAGCGGGGATATTTCAACAGGGTAATCCATAATAAAGATAGGCTGAATTAAACTGTCCTCAACATATTCATCAAACAGTTTTTCAAGGCAATGGCCCTTTGTGTCCGTTTTTTCGGTTTTGATGTTGAGCTTGCGCAGCGCTTCTCTAGCCTCTTCATCGCTCTTCCAGTCAAAGTAATCAACGCCGGATTTTTCTTTTACTATGCCCGCCATGGTAACCCTTGGCCAAGGGGCTTTAAGATGTATTGTTTCGCCCATATATTCAACATCTGTAGTGCCAAGCACTTCCAAAGCTACATACTCATATAATTCCTCTGTTATTTTCATCATCTCATGATAGTCTACATAGGCTTGGTACAGCTCTATAGAGGTAAACTCGGGGTTATGGTACCTGCTCATGCCCTCGTTTCTAAAAATTCTGCCTATTTCGTATACCTTTTCAATGCCGCCTACTATAAGGCGCTTTAAGTAAAGCTCTGTTTCTATACGAAGGTACATGGGAATATCAAGCGTGTTATGGTGCGTTTCAAAGGGGCGTGCGGCAGCTCCGGTTTCAAGCGTATGCAGTATAGGAGTATCCACCTCAAGAAAACCGCGGCTGTCAAGGAAATCTCTTATTGCGCTTAGTATCTTTCCACGCTTAATAAATGTATCCTTAACTTCAGGATTTACTATCATATCAAGATATCTTTGGCGGTAGCGCAAATCCGTATTCTGAAGCCCGTGATATTTTTCGGGCAGGGGCTTTAGGCATTTTGCAAGCAACACTATTGAAAGCACATGTATAGACACTTCCTGCGTTTTGGTTTTGAAAACCGTACCTTCTATGCCAAGTATATCTCCCAAATCGTAGTTTTTGAATATCTGGTAGTTTTCAGTGCCTATTTCGTCCCGCTTTACATAAAGCTGTATAAGACCGCTGCCGTCCTGAATATGTGCAAATGACGCTTTACCCATGACACGCCTAGACATCATTCTACCGGCAACCAGCACTTTTTCGCCTTCGTATTTTTCGTAATTATTTATAATAGTATCGCTGTCAGCGTTTTTACCAAACTTAGTAATATTATAAGGGCTGTTGCCGGAATCTATTATTTCCGCCAGCTTTTCGCGCCTTATCTGCTCCTGCTCTGAGAAGCTTACAGTTGTATCCTTTTCTTGCATTTTGTTCTCCTACCTTGAAATACGGATTATCTTATATCTTGTAGTACCTCCGGGGGCTTCTACCGTTACAACCGCATTCTTTTTGTTGCCAAGCAGCGCCTTTCCTATGGGGGATTCGTTTGAAATACGCCCTTTCATGGGGTCGCTCTCCCTGGCGCCTACTATGGTAAGCTTCATCTCTTCGGAGGTATCTTCATTTTTTATTGTTACGGTCGTACCTACATTTACCTTGTCGGTTTTTATGTCCTTATCCTCTATTACAACCGCAGTGCGTATGGTGTTTTCAAGGTCCTGTATCTGCGCTTCAAGCTTTGATTGGTCGTTCTTAGCTTCATCATATTCCGCATTTTCGGATAAATCTCCAAAACCCCTTGCCGTCTGTATCTGCTCTGCAACTTCAGCCCTGCGGACATTTTTAAGATAATCCAGCTGTTCTTCCAGCTTTTTTAAGCCCTCGGCTGATATTACATTCTGCGTATTTGTTTTTTCATTCTTTTTTGCCACTAGACTCACCTCATATGATTAAAAAATCACGCCCATGAAACCATGGAACGTATTACAACACGAAAGTATCGTAGGCAGATTATACGCTAAACAACCACCCATTGCAAGAAATGAGCGCTCGCCTTTCATTCTGCCCCCGTATATTATACATTTCATAATTCATCGCTACCCCTAAAAATCTCCTTTAGCCTTAAGGAGGCTTTGTACAGTGAATTTTTATTTTGCCCCTTTTTAACAAGGCTATCCATAGCTGCCCTCATACTTATATCATTTGAAAACATTTCATCTAGCAGCATAGCTTCCTCCGTTTTATATGAAGGGGGATTTTCTTCTGTATCTTCTGCGCCTTCTATATCTATAAGCACTGTATATTCTTTCTTTTGCGCATATTCATCATTTGATAGAAGCTTAATTATATCCCCGGGTTTTCCTCTGAAATGCCTTTCATGCAGCTTTGTAATATCAGAGAAAACAGCACAATCACATTCAGGAAACACCTCATCTAGTACGGAAAGTAGATTTAATATTCTATGGGGCGATTCGTACATTACAGCTATATGAGCATTTTTAGAAAGCGATTTGAGTTTATCAATACACTCCCCCTTTTTACGGGGCATAAAGCCGTAAAAAGTATACTCCGTATTTGTAAAGCCTGATATACTTAGCGCTGAAGAAACCGCGCTTGCGCCGGGTATTGCCCTAACTAGTATTCCATTTTCAATTGCAAGCCTTACAATTATCGCCCCGGGATCTGAAACACAGGGCGTACCCGCGTCGCTTACAAGGGCAATATCTATTTCTTCACTTAGCATACGCTCTATAAGCTTTTCACCCTTGCTGCGCTCGTTAAACTTATGGTAGCTTGTAAGCGGGGTTTTTATATCATAATGGTTTAAAAGCTTTTGAGTATGCCTAGTATCCTCGGCAGCAATAAGAGATACGCTTTTAAGCGTTTCTATGGCTCTAAAGCTTATATCCCCAAGGTTGCCTATGGGCGTTGCAACCACATACAGCGTGCTCATACGCGCTCAGCAGCCCTTAGTTTTGCGCTTGAAGAGCGGGGATTTTGCTCAAGCTCCTCTTGAGTAGGCGTTTTTACACCTGAAAATACCGTTTTAAGTTTAGGTTGCTTTCCGCATGTGCATATAGGAACATTAGGCGAGCAGCTGCATGGGTTTCTTAAATAATTTATAGTACGCTTAACAAGCCTATCCTCTATTGAGTGAAAGGTTATTACACACAGCCTACCGCCTATTTGAAGCCTATTAACAATGCTTTCTATTGCGCTTGGAAGCATATCAAGCTCTTCGTTTATTTTAATACGCACAGCCTGAAATGTGCGCTTTGCGGGATGTCCTTGAATGTTACGCCTTACAGCCTTTGGTATAGCCATGTCTACAGCTCGCACTAATTCCGTAGTTGTTTTGAGTGGTGATTCTTGCCTCATTTTAACTATTTTTTCAGCTATTCTCTTTGCCCATCTCTCATCGCTATACTTATATATAGTATCGGCTATTTCATCTTCGCTTGCGGAATTAAGCCATTCTTCGGCAGTAATTCCGCTGCTCCTATCCATACGCATATCAAGCGGAGCTTCCTCATGGTAGCTGAAACCGCGCTTAGGAGTATCTAGCTGATGGGAAGATACTCCAAGGTCTATAATAGCGCCTGATAGCATAACATCTTCAGGGATTAGAATATCCACATCCCTAAAGTTGCCATGTATGGGGATAAAATTATCGTATGCTTTAAGACGCTCTGTGGCATACTTTAAGGCTTCCATATCCCTATCTATGCCATACAGCCTACCAGTACCGTCAAGGCGACGCAGTATTTCCTCACTATGCCCTCCGCCGCCAAGAGTGCCGTCAAGGTATATACCAGCCTTTTTTATGTTAAGGTAGTCTACCGCTTCACGCATCATTACAGGCACATGATAATCGCTCATTCTTTAAGATTTGCAATGCGTTTTTCAAGCGTTTCAAGCATTGCGATGTTGTCCTTAAGCTTAATTCTTTCGCTTTCAACAAGCTGCTCAGGCGCTTTACTTACAAAACCTTGGTTATTAAGCTTAGACTCTCCACGCTTTATTTCGCTGTGCATTTTTTCTATTTCTTTATTGAGACGAGATATTTCTTCACTTATATCCACCAAGTCGCCAAGCGGCATGAATATTTCCGCATGTGGAGATACCGCGCCTACAGTTTTTTCATCTATTGAAGAAGCACTATCTAATACTAAAAGCTCCGAAACATTTGCAAGCCTTTCAAAATAATGGGAAGCTCCCTTTAGCGTTTCCCCGTCTATTTGCTGGGGTAATAGCATAAGCCTTGCCTTTCTTCCAGCTTGTACATTCATTTCAGCTCTTAAATTTCGCACTATACGGATAATATCCATTATCCCTTGCATGATGTTTTCGTCTTCTTCAAAAAGAAGTTCGCTATTATACTCCGGCCAGCTTGAAAGCATACAGGATTTATCCTCATTGCCGGGAAGAAGGCTGTAAAGCTTCTCTGTGATAAATGGCATAAAGGGATGTAACAGCTTAATAAGCGTTTCAAGCACATATTGTAATACCGCCCTAACTGTCTTTTTACGCTCCTCATCTTCGCCGAATAAATCCGCCTTGGAAAGCTCTATATACCAGTCGCAAAAATCCGTCCAAGCAAAGTCATATATACGCTCTGCGGCAAGACCGTGCTCAAGGTTATCTATATGCTTAGTTACATCATCTACCGCTTTCATGCAGCGGGATAGTATCCACCTATCGGCAAGGTCAAACTGTTTGCCCTCTATACTCTCTTTTTCTTCAAGGTTCATGAGTACAAATCGTGAGGCATTCCATATTTTATTAGCGAAATTCCTTGAGGCTTCTACTTTTTCATCGGTATATCTAATATCATTGCCTATGCTGACGCCCATGCAGAAGGTAAAGCGAAGGGCATCGGCTCCGTATTTGTTTATTACATCGAGCGGGTCAACGCCATTGCCAAGAGATTTTGACATCTTCTGCCCCTTAGCATCCCTTACTATGCCGTTAATAAACACAGTATCAAAGGGTATTTTGCCTGTATAGGCTATGCCTGAAAATATCATCCTAGCGACCCAGAAGAATATTATATCGTAGCCTGTTGCCATTACATTTGTGGGGTAAAAATACTTATAATCCTCAGTTTCCTCAGGCCAACCTAGGGTGCTGAAAGGCCAAAGCGCGGAAGAAAACCATGTGTCAAGCACATCTTCATCTTGATGGATTGAGGTAGAACCGCATTTTGGGCAGCTAGTAGGGTCAATACGGCTTACTATTGTTTCTCCACAATCTTCACAGTACCATACGGGTATCCTATGTCCCCACCAAAGCTGGCGGCTTATACACCAATCCCTAATGTTTTCCATCCAGTTAAAATATGTTCTGCTGAACCTTTCGGGGAGAAATTTTATTTCCCCACTCCTTACCGCCTCTATTGCGGGCTGTGCAAGCTCGTGCATTTTAACAAACCACTGCTCGCTTATAAGCGGCTCAACTGTAGTATGGCAGCGATAGCAAGTGCCTACATTATGCGTATAGGGCTCTATTTTTACTAGATAATTACCTTGTTTTAAATCTTCAACTACAGCGTTTCTGCAATCCATCATGCTAAGCCCCGCGTATTTTTCACCGGCTTCGATTGCCATCGTGCCATCATCGTTTATAACCCTTAGAATTTCAAGGTCGTGGCGCATAGCGATTTCAAAGTCATTAGGGTCGTGGGCAGGCGTCATCTTAACAGCGCCTGTTCCAAATTCCATATCTACATAGGAATCCGCAACTACGGGTAACTCCCTATTTACAAGGGGTAGTATTACAGTTTTTCCCACAAGATGTTTATAGCGCTCATCTTCGGGGTTTACTGCAACGCCTGTATCGCCAAGCATGGTTTCAGGCCTTGTTGTAGCAACTGTTACGCCCTCACTGCCATCCTTTGCAGGGTAGTGTATATGCCAAATATGGGTGGGCTGCTCCTCGTACTCTATTTCAGCGTCGGACAGTGCCGTCATACAATCGGGGCACCAGTTAATAATCCTATCGCCCCTGTATATAAGCCCCTGTTCATACAGGCGCACAAATACCTCTCTGACCGCCTTTGAGCAGCCCTCGTCCATGGTGAAGCGTTCTCTTGTCCAATCACAGCTAGCACCAAGACGGCGCAGCTGGGTTGTAATTCTGCCGCCATAGACTTCTCTCCATTTCCACGCCCTTTCAAGGAAGGCTTCCCTTCCAACATCTTCTTTAGTAAGACCTTCCTTTGCCATTTGCTCCACTATCTTAACTTCGGTAGCTATAGAAGCATGGTCGGTACCGGGTACCCAGAGCGTAGGGTCGCCCTTCATACGGTGGTAGCGTATAAGCACATCCGGCAGCGTATATGTTAGCGCATGACCCATGTGTAGTTCGCCCGTAATATTAGGCGGCGGCATGGATATAGTAAAAGGTTTTTTTGTTTTATCTATCTTAGGCGTGAAAGCACCGCTTTCTTCCCATTTTTGGTATATTTCCTGCTCCATCCCCTGCGGGTCGTATGTTTTTTGCATATTATCCTCCTAATTATGCCTTTTAATAAAAACGCCCCATCCTGCAAAGGACGGAGCGCTCCGTGGTACCACCTTATTTCATAGCGAAAAACCGCTACCTCACATGCTATATAGGGCATGAGCCGTTATCCTCAAAAGCAACCTTCAACCGGTATTCCAAACCGCCTTTCAGCATATGGCAAGCTCTCTTTGTTGGACATCCCGGCATACTCCTCTTTATCTTAGGATAATTAATGCTATGTTGCTTTTAGAACAGCGATTTAATTGTAGCGGTTTTTTCGGTTTGGCGAAGCTCTGTGAAGGAGGCATAGTGGACCCTATGCTGACTGAACAAGGCAAAGCCAAAGTGGAAAAGACGCACAAGAAAACGCTGAATTAAAGGCAATATAGTATTACTCTTCCTCTCCTACGGTGATTACTTGCCTACCCTTGTACATGCCGCAATTTTTGCATACACGGTGAAGAAGTTTCTTCTCGTGGCAATTGGGGCAGGGCGCAAGCGCGGGAAGAGCTACTTTCCAATGCGTACGGCGTTTTCTACCGCTTGCTCTGGAAGCTTTTTTCTTAGGTACTGCCATGGTTACACCTCCTGATCCTCTGTCAGCAATTCTTTTAATGCCGCAAACGGATGCGCTTCATCTAGCGTTTCCCGGCAGGCATTGATAGTTGATTGGTTGATTCTGCTAAGCACTTTCTCATAGCCCTTGCAATTTTCCTTACACAGATAGCGAATAGGTATAGCTAAAACTGTAAGAGTTAGTGCAAGCGGATAGAGATCCACATGTTTGCCCTCAAAGTAGAGGAAGTCCTCCAAAAGGTTCTCGGGCATCGCTTCATGAGAAACATGCTTGAAAGTTTCATCGAAAGGTATTTCGATATCCCTTGAAATTTCCTTAAGACAGTTTACGCAGTGCGCATGGGCTGTTACATAATACATGCCCTGAAGCCTTAGAACATCGCCATATACTTCGAAAGTACCTGCGAACCTAGCGGCATCAAAGCTTACTGTGTCGCCCATTATCTGTTGCGGAGGTATATCCTCTTCGTGGGAAAAGTTAAAGCTAACCCCTGGCAACAAAAGCGCATCGGACACATCAAGTAGCATAGTTACCCCAATCGGAACGGTGAATATTATAAATTGGAGCTGCTGATTTGTCAACCATTGTTAATCCTTTTTTGCTCCCTCGTCTGGGCTGATTACTATCTTGCGATAGGGCTCCTCACCTTCTGAATAGGTTGTTACACCTTCAACCTTTTGGAGCGTAGTATGTATTATTCTGCGCTCGTAGGGGTTCATAGGTTCAAGCTTTACCCTACGGCGGGTCTTCTTGGCGCGGTTTGCCATGCGGTTAGCTAAGCGCCTGAGCGAATCCTCCCGCTTTGCTCTATAGCCTTCACTATCCAGCGTTACCCTTATATAGTCTTCTCCCCCGCGGTTTACCTGAAGGCTGGTAAGATACTGAAGCGCATCCAAGGTTTCGCCACGCCTGCCTATGAGTATACCCTGCGGGTCGCCCTGAAATACTACATGTACATTGCCCTCTTCGTTGCGGGTTGAGTGCACGCTTACATCAAGACCCATTAACTTTGTAACTTCCTGCAAAAACGCCTGCGCTATACCCTCAGGGCTATCAATATCCCTCTGTACCGCGGGTTGTGTTTCTTCAGTTTTTTGAGTTTTTGACTGTTTTTTTGTACGCTGCGCCTTGGCTTTCTTTTCGCGTTTTTCTACAGGCTTTTCTATGGATTTAACCGCTGGCTTTTCTGCGGGTTTTTGTATTGGCTCTTCTACAGCTTCTGCTTGTTCATCTTCATTGCCAAGGGCATCTATAAATATTGCTCTAGCTGCATCGGGAAGGTTTTCATCCTGCTTTATGGTAAGTTTTACTTTTGCCTGACGGCTTCCGAAAAAGCCGAACAGACCTTTACTTCCCTCATGTATTACCTGTATGTCAACTTCGCCTATACTGGCGCCAAGTTTTTCAAGAGCAAGGTTAATAGCTTCTTCTACCGTGCGAGCTTCTGCTTCGTATGTTCTCAATATTATTACCTCTCTTCAGCTTTCGTGACTAATGCATCCTTCCTATCGAAATATGCATTAATTGCAATTGTGGATAAGGTGGCTATTACGTTACTCACAACCCAGTAAAGCGCAAAGGCGGCATTGCTTGAAAGACAGATATATACACTGAACAAAGGGAAGAAATACTTCATGAAGTTGCCGCCGGACTGGTTTGCATTCCCCTGCTGCTGTGCCGTTGCGGGGTTTAGCTTTGTCATAAGCACCTGTGAAGCACCAGCTAGTACGGGCAGTATCAAAAGACCATTGTACTGAACATATACGGAAAGCTTAGCTATGAAGAAATTAATGTTTGTTAGTTCCGGAATAGTAGCAAGCGAGCTTATATATGAAGGGGTTTTAAGCAGCGCCTCCTGTATGAAGGGAAGGCTTTCTTTGAGAGCCTCAGTTGAAGATAGGTCAAGCGTGCCACTAAAGCCTTCAACAAGTGCTGATATGTTTGCAAGTATACCTGTCTGCGCAGCGGAATCAAGCCCTTGGAATATCTTCTGCCAAACTTCGTAGCCTATCATCCTTAGGGATTCAGCGCTTGGGGCTGCTGGTGAAAACGGAGAATCCGGCACCCATAGATTGCGTACCCATAGCCAGCCTTGAAATTCGGGTGTATTTCCCTGAATAAAATCAAACACCTGCCTTACAGTCTGCTCATTTGCCATATGCCGCATGGCAGCAAACATGGCGAAAAGTATAGGCATCTGAATAAGCAGGGGCAGACAACCACTCATAGGGTTGTATTTTTCTCTACGCATAAGCTCCGTCTGTTTTTGCTGAAGCTTTACCTTGTCATTTGCGTATTTTTTCTGTAGCTTGTCAAGTTCGGGCTGTATTTTCTGCATCCTACGCATACCCTGGCGGTTTTTAACATCAAGGGGCATGAGCAGAAAACGGACAAATATAGTAAAAACTACTATAGACCAGCCATGGTCTCCTATGAAAGACTGGATGAAGTTCAGTATACGGGTAAGTAAGTCCGTCAATATTAATTCCTCCTGATTTTTGTTTCGGACGCTTCGGGCACAGGGTCAAAGCCGCCGGAGCTGAAAGGATGACAACGCAAAATGCGTCTTATCCCAAGCCATAAACCCTTTAAAGCGCCATGGCGTTCCAATGCTATACGCATGTATTCTGAACATGTGGGCACGAACCTGCAAGCGCCTATAGTATGCGGACTTATAGCTTTCTGATAAAAACTTACTAGCCCAAGCAAAAACTTAGTAAACATCTATATTTTGTATAGCTCAAGGCGATTTAGCAATATATCCATTTCATTTGAAAGCTCCCAATAGTCGGCGGTGGCGGCATCGGGTTTTGCCGTAAAAACATAATTACCACTTTTAAGCAATGGTATTCTAAGCCTAAAGCTCTCCCTTAAGCGGCGTTTAATACGGTTTCTAACAACCGCATTTCCCACCTTTTTGCTTATTGAAAAACCCGCCTGTATTCTGTTTGCCTTAACATAATGGAGTACAAGTAATTTTGAGGATACCCTCTTGCCGCGCCTGTATACGAAACTAAAATGACCGTTTTTGCGTATACGAAACTCTTTTTGCATACTACTTTAAGCGCCTTTGGTAAATTTCCCTAAGGCAGCATTGGAAAATTTGTAATGCTTAGTATTAAACCGTTAGCGATTTGCGTCCGCGGGCTCTGCGCCTTGCAAGCACCTTGCGACCGCCACGTGTTGACATGCGCTGGCGGAAACCGTGCACTCTCTTGCGTTTACGTTTTTTGGGTTGATAGGTTCTAAACAATAATAACACTCCTTTATAATGACGCTTTGGCGTCTACGCGCATTGTATAAATGCGGAACACCTCTTGATTGAGAAACCGCCACATTATACTAAAAGGGGCGGTCTATGTCAAATAATCGCAGGTTAGTTGTAAAACTCATTTGTAGAGAAGTCAAACATTTGTGACACAGACCCCTTGGGTAATAGTGTTGGATAAAAGCTGTTGGCTGCCATTCATTTTCTCTGATGTTTTAGTCAAGGTCTTTAGAGCGCAGCGTACCTTGATG
>JAAYRU010000015.1 GCA_012518615.1 Christensenellaceae bacterium
AACTATATTTTCTCTTCTGTTTTCATCAAGGTACGCTGCGCTCTAAAGACCTTGACTAAAACATCAGAGAAAATGAATATCAGTCAACAGCTTTTAAGCAACACTATTACCCAAGGGGTCTGTGTCACAAATGTTTGACTTCTCTACAATGTGCAACACTGCATCTATTGACTTAAAGCTGTGTTTTAGCTAATCTATCCGTGTATTTCTTACAAGGAGTAGGAAATGAACATCACATGTGTAGTTTTTAAGCATGGCATGGTATATATGCTATTAATTAAGGGAAACATTTTCAGGTAGCTTATATGGCAAATATAAACAGAGGACTATCCTCATCACAGATAATTATACTAGGCTTTGCGGCTTTAATACTGCTTGGCAGCCTGCTTTTAATGCTGCCCTTTGCAACGCAAAGCGGGCAAGGCGCAAGCTTTTTTGATGCGCTTTTTACATCTACATCTGCGGTATGCGTTACCGGGCTTGTAATACATGACACCGCTACATATTGGAGCACATTTGGGCATATAATAATATTGCTGCTTATTCAGATAGGCGGCATGGGTATTGTTACCGTTGCAGTTGCGGTATTCGTATTGTCAGGCAAACGCATAGGCTTAAAGCAGCGCAGCACAATGCAGGAAGCCATTTCAGCCCACAAGGTAGGCGGTATTGTAAGACTTACGGGTTTTATTGTAAGGACAACCCTTTTAATAGAGCTTATAGGGGCTTTGATTATGGCTCCATCTTTTATAAAGGAATTTGGCACATTAAAAGGTATTTGGTATGCCTTGTTCCATTCAATATCCGCATTTTGCAATGCAGGCTTTGATTTGATGGGAGTTAAATCTCCCTTCTCTTCTGTTACATATTTTGTAGGCAACCCCGCAATAAACTTCGCTATTATGGCGCTTATTGTTGTAGGCGGTATAGGCTTTATGACATGGGAGGACATAAAAACCAACAAGCTGCGTATTAGAGAATGTCGTATGCAGAGTAAAGTAATACTAAGCACCACTTTAGCTCTAATACTGCTGCCAGCAATTTACTTCTACTTTTTAGAATTTAGCGATATGCCGCTTAATGAAAGGATATGGTCTTCGCTTTTCCAATCCGTAACGCCAAGAACCGCGGGCTTCAACGTGGTAGATTTAACCAAGATTAGCGAAGTTGGCAGCGCAATCACTATATTACTTATGCTTATTGGCGGCTCCCCCGGCTCTACCGCCGGCGGTATGAAAACAACCACCCTTGCGGTTATGCTTTCAACTATGGTGTCGGTATTCCAGCGCCGTGAGCACACACATTTCTTCGGGCGCAGGGTAAATGAGGATACCATACGCAGCGCGGCAACAGTGCTTATGATGTACATTACTCTGTTTCTTACAGGCGGCTTAATAATAAGCCGGGTTGAAGGACTTCCGCTTCTAAGCTGTCTTTATGAAACGGCTTCAGCCATAGGCACAGTTGGGCTAAGCCTAGGTATAACCCCGGGGCTTGGAATTATATCCAAAATAATACTCATACTGCTTATGTATATAGGCAGGGTAGGCGGACTTACGCTTATATTCTCTACATTGTCGGCAAGCCGAGGCAACACATCAAGGCTTCCGCAGGAAAAAATAACAGTCGGATAGGAGGGCAATATGAAATCCGTATTATTAATAGGGCTTGGGCGCTTTGGAAAACATATAGCCATAAAATTAAGTGAAATGAACCACCAAGTTATGGCGGTTGATAACGACGAGGAGCGTGTAAACGCGGTGCTGCCCTATGTTACAAACGCGCAGATAGGCGATAGCACTAATGAGGAGTTTCTCTCCTCACTTGGCGTAGGCAATTACGATGCCTGCATAGTTGCAATAGGTAATGACTTTCAAAGCTCGCTTGAAACGGCGTATTTACTTAAAGAGCTTGGGGCTAAAAAGGTTATAGCAAGGGCATCAAGATCGGTGCAGGAGAAATTCCTGCTTAGAAACGGCGCGGATGAAGTAGTATTCCCCGAAAAACAGCTTGCCGCATGGACTGCAATTCGCTGTACGTCAGAGCATATATTAGATTATATAGACCTTGGCGAAGACTATTCTATATTTGAAATAGAAGTTCCCGACCATTGGAGCGGTAGAACAGTTGTACAACTTGATATACGCAGGAAATACGGCATTAATATACTTGGCATAAGAGAAAACGGAAGGCTAAAAATGAGCATAACGCCCGACACCCTGCTAAGGCGCGGGCAATCCATATTCGTACTGGGGCACCAAAAAGATATAAATAAGTGTTTTCACATATAAATTAAGCTAAAAGGCTCATATAAAAAGCCACAAATCCATTGCTGTGTATTGACTTGCAGCTTGGTTTTGGTTAAGCTGTCAGTAGAATATTTTTTTAGGAGCAGGCGATGAAATACCAAAGCGTGTTTGATATTATAGGTCCCGTTATGGTGGGACCTTCAAGTTCGCATACGGCAGGGGCGGTAAGGATAGGGCTGCTTGCAAGGAAGTTGTTCGGTAGAGAGCCAGAAAAAGCTGTTATTCATTTCTTCGGCTCTTTCGCTAAAACATATAAGGGGCACGCGACAGATGTGGCTGCGCTTGCGGGGCTAATGGGGCTTTCCACCTTTGACGGCGGCATACCTAATGCCTTTAATATAGCTAAAGAAAAGGGTTTAGATTACAGCTTTATTGAAGAAAGCGCTATACCTGAGCACCCAAACACCATAGTAATAGACATGTACGCCGCGGATAAATTTTCCAGCGTAAAAGGAGTATCCCTTGGCGGTGGGCTTGTTGAAATTTGCGAGGTTGATGGCTTTGCGCTTAAGCTATCCGGAGAATCCCCCGCGCTATTAATATTCCACATAGACGCATATGGAGCGGTTGCAGATGTTACGCATATACTTGCAAAAAATAAAATAAACATAAGCCATATGGAAGTTTCAAGGCTTGAAAAAGGCAGGCTCGCCCTTATGGTTATAGAGACTGACCAATCTGTACCTGATGATATTTTTAGCGCAATACTATCTCAGCCTAATATAGAGAGAGTTGTAAGGCTAAGCCTTTAAGGGGGATATATGAAATTTAGAAATATGCGGGAGCTGGTTCAGCTCTGCGAAGATAGAAATATTAAATTCAGCCAAGCCATGTTCGAATATGAATGTGACACAAGCGGCATAGACAGGGAAAAAATAATATCCCGTATGGCGGATAAGCTTAGCGTTATGAAGCTATCTGCAGAAAGGGGCTTACAAGGGCTTAAGAGTTACTCAGGCATGACGGGCGGTAACGCAAAACTTATACATGATTATATGCTAAAGGGGGATTGCCTTACAGGCGGCGTATTCCTTAACGCTATAAGCATTGCAATCGCCATAAACGAAAACAACGCGGCAATGGGGGTAATATGCGCAACGCCCACAGCTGGCTCATGCGGGGTTGTGCCGGGGGTATTGCTCGCCCTACAAAAAAGCCTTAACAAAACTGATGATGATATAATAAAAGCTCTGTTTGCAGCAGGCGCTGTTGGCTATATTATAGCTAACAACGCGGTAATATCCGGCGCTACTGGCGGCTGTCAGGCAGAAGTGGGTTCAGCCAGCGCTATGGCTGCGGCAGCGGCGGTTGAGCTTAAGGGCGGCAGCCCCTCTCAATGCGCTAACGCCTGCGCTATCGCCCTTAAAAACATGTTAGGACTCTCTTGCGACCCGCTTGCGGGGCTTGTTGAAGTGCCGTGCATAAAACGCAACGCAGTGGGCGCTGCAAATGCGCTTTGCGCCGCTGAAATGGCGCTTGCGGGGGTTATATCCTATGTGCCATGCGATGAAGTGATAGATTCCATGTACCGCATAGGCATAAGTATGCCCCTTGCGCTAAGGGAAACCGCCCTTGGCGGGCTTGCAGCAAGCGAAACAGGCAAAAAATGGAAGGAAAAGCTTTGGAGCGGCAATTCTCACAACGAGTAAATAAATTATATGGAGGATAATATGACAAAAATATGCTTTTTAGGCGCAGGCTCTACTGTGTTTGCAAAAAATGTGCTTGGGGATTGCATTATGACCCCAGCTCTTGAAGGCGCGAGTATTGCCCTTTACGATATAGACAAAAACCGCCTAAGAGAAAGCCAAAACATGCTTGACAATATAAACAAAAATGCGGGTAACAAGTTTACCATAGAAAGCTTTTTAGGCGAGGAGAATAGAAAAGCGGCTCTTAGCGGCGCAAAATATGTAGTAAACGCAATACAGGTGGGCGGATATAAACCCTGCACAGTT
Organism: Christensenellaceae bacterium; assembly: GCA_012518615.1. GTDB lineage: Bacteria > Bacillota > Clostridia > Christensenellales > Aristaeellaceae > DTU024. The sequence goes on from JAAYRU010000015.1 coordinate 4,268, forward strand.
ACGGATTTTGAAATACCCAAGAAATACGAGCTAAGGCAGACTATTGCGGACACACTTGGCATAGGCGGTATATTTAGGGCGCTTCGCACTATACCTGTTATGCTTGATATAGCTAAAGATATGCAAGCAGTATGCCCCGATGCGTGGCTGCTCAACTACACAAACCCCATGTCTATGCTTACTGGCGCAATGCTTAAACTTACAGATGTTAAAACAATAGGGCTTTGCCACAGTGTACAATCCTGCGTGCCGGATTTATTCAAGGCGCTTGATATGCCCTATGATAATACCGTTCAGTGGAAAATCGCAGGCATAAACCACCAAGCATGGTTGCTTGAAGTGAGTAAAAATGGCGTGGATTTATACCCCGAAATTAAAAAAAGAGCAGAAACAAAAACAGAAAAACACGATGACATGGTGCGCTTTGAAATAATGAAACGCTTCGGCTACTATGTTACCGAATCCAGCGAGCATAACGCTGAGTACATGCCATATTTTATAAAGAGCAAATATCCTGAGCTTATAGAGCGTTTTAACATACCCCTAGATGAATACCTGCGCCGCTGCGAAAAGCAGATAGAAGACTGGGATAATATAAAGGACGACCTTGTAAACAACAAAAACTTAACCCATGAGCGCACTGACGAATACGCAAGCTACATAATAGAGGCAATGGAAACAAACCGCCCCTATAAATTCGGCGGCAACCTTATGAACACGGGGCTAATTACTAATCTACCCGCTGAAGCGGTGGTAGAGGTACCCTGCATAGCTGACGCAAGTGGCATAGCGCCAACATATGTAGGCGCACTCCCTCCCCAGTGTGCCGCGCTTAATATGACAAATATAAATGTGCAGCTGCTAACAATAGAAGCCGCAAGCACGCTAAAGAAGGACTATATATACCAAGCGGCACTTCTTGACCCACATACATCAAGCGAGCTTTCAATAGATGATATTGTATCCCTCTGCGATGATTTGTTAGAAGCGCATAGCGGTTGGCTGCCTGAATTTAGCTGATAATATTCATACTTGAACAATGCAAAAGGCTGTTGAGAAACAATTCAACAGCCCTTTTGTTACGATTTTATGTTACCTCTTACATACAGCAAGAAGCGCCTCATGCCCGTTTATATCCCAGCTTTCAGAGTATGCGCCTTGAGGAGCTTCGCCGGCTTTTATATCTACCGCAAGCACTACTGATGATATTAAATCGCCAAATATATCAAACGCGTTTCTTATTTCATCATCGCCTGTGTAGTATACATTTATACGGTCTATAACTTCAAAACCCGCGTCCTTGCGCATGGTCTGCAGCTTGCTTATAAGCTCCCTTGCCATGCCTTCAAGGCGCAGCTCGTTGCTTATAGTGGTTACAAGCGCAACTGTAATTCCGCCATCTTCTTGGGATACAAGCCCTTCTTTCTGCGCGGTTTCAATTAGCACATCGTCCTGACTTAGCTTCTCTTCCCTGTCGTTTACTGTAATTACAAAGTCTTCGCCTTTTTCAAAGCCTTTAACAGCGGCATTGCCGTCCGCATTTTCTAGTATACTGCGCACAGCATTAAGCTCTTTACCAAAGCGCGGGCCTAGGGTTTTAAGCTGGGGTTTAAGCTTATAGTCCATAAAAGCGTCGGCTTCATCAACGAAGCTTATTTCCTTAATATTGAGTTCGTCCTTAGCAAGCTCTGAATACTCTTCGCTAAATGTAGTGCCACGTATCAGCATTTCACTAAGCGGCTGGCGTACTTTTATGCTGGCCAGGTTGCGGCAGGCTCTGCCAAGCTGCACTACTTCTATTAGGTCTGCCATTTGACGCGTTTTGTCGCTATCTATAAGGGATTCATCGTATACGGGGAAATCGCACAGATGCACGGATTCGGGCGCTGTACTATCCACGGAGCGCACCATGTTCTGGTATATAGCCTCCGCTATAAACGGAGTAAACGGCGCTGTAAGCAATGTAATATTATACAGCACATGGTAAAGCGTTGCGAATGCCGCCTGCTTGTCTTCATCCATACCTTGACCCCAGAAACGGCTGCGGCTGCGCCTTACATACCAGTTGCTAAGGTCATCGGTGAGCTTTTGCAGTGCTGTAGCGCTCTCGGGTATTTTAATTGAGTTAAGCCCTTCATCAACAACCTTTATGGTTTCATTGAGGCGGCTTATTATCCATTTATCCATCAGGGTTAGGTTGAGGGTTTCAAGCGGGTATTCAGAGGGAATAAACTCGTCTATATTCGCATAAAGTATATAGAAAGCATATGTATTCCACAGGGTGGACATATATTTCCTCTGCCCTTCCGCTACCGCTTCTTCATAGAAGCGGCTAGGCAGCCAAGGCGCGCCTGCTGTATAGAAATACCAGCGCACTGCGTCCGCGCCGTATTTGTCCAGTATATCCCAAGGGTCTACAACATTGCCGAGATGCTTGCTCATCTTCCTGCCGTCCTTATCCTGAACATGCCCCAGTACAAGGCAACTCTTGTAGGAGGACTGCTCAAACACGCATGTGCTTATAGCAAGCAGGGAGTAGAACCAACCGCGCGTTTGATCTACCGCTTCGCTTATGAAATCCGCAGGGAAAGTTTCCTCAAACTTATCTTTATTTTCAAATGGGTAATGCCACTGCGCAAAGGGCATGGCGCCGGAATCATACCAGCAGTCTATAACCTCTTCTACCCTTTCCATTTCGCCGCTGCATTTGGGGCAAGTTAGCTTTACCCTGTCTATCCAAGGGCGGTGCAGCTCCGGCAAATCAACCTCGCCTATTGCCATGCTCTTAAGCTCCTCTACGCTGCCTATTACATGCATGTTATCGCAAGAATTACATATCCACACAGGCAGAGGCGTACCCCAATAGCGCTCCCTTGAAAGCGCCCAGTCTATGACGTTTTCAACGAAATTACCCATGCGCCCTTCCTTTACATTGGCAGGGTGCCATTCTATTGAGCGGTTGTTTTTGACAAGCTCTTCCTTAACCTTTGTCATGGCAATAAACCAGCCGCCCCTTGCGTAGTAAATAAGCGGGGTATCGCAGCGCCAGCAGTGGGGGTAGTTATGCTCGTATAGTTCTTTCTTGAACAGCAGCCCTCTTTGCTCAAGGTCATCCATTATAAGCGGGTCTGCTTCCTTTACGAATACGCCTTCCCAAGCAGTACCTTTTACAAATTCACCCTGAGTATCTACAAGCTGCACAAAGGGCAAGCCCCATCTTCTGCCTATCCTAGCGTCATCTTCACCAAAGGCGGGAGCAATGTGTACTATACCCGTACCATCGTTTAAACTTACATAGCCGTCGGATATTACATACCACGCCTTTTCCTTAGGGCTGGAGAATTTATACAGAGGTTCATACTCCATATCTACAAGCTCTTCGCCTTTTAGTGTTTTAACTATGCTGTAATCCTCGTCTTGAAGTACAGTACCAACAAGCGCGCTTGCAAGTATAAGCTGCTCATCGCCCATTTTAACAAAGGAATAATCCTCATCCGCGTTTACGCATAGCGCAACGTTGCTCGGGAGCGTCCAAGGGGTGGTCGTCCACGCCAGAAGGTAGGTATTTTCCAAATCCTTAACCTTAAAGCGCGCGTATACGGAATGGTCGCTAACTTCTTTATAGCCCTGCGCCACCTCGTGCGATGAAAGCGCGGTGCCGCACCTTGGGCAGAAAGGCACTACCTTATGCCCCTTGTATAATAGACCCTTGTTTGCTATTTGCTTTATGCTCCACCATACGCTCTCTATATAGCTGTCCTCGTAGGTGATATAGGGGTTTTCCATGTCAAGCCAGAAGGCAACCCTATTGCTCATATCCTCCCATTCGTTGAGGTATTTCCACACGCTCTTTTTACATTCCTGTATAAAGGGCTCTATACCGTATGCTTCTATCTGGGGTTTGCCGTTTATGCCTAGCTTTTTTTCAACCTCAAGCTCAACAGGCAGCCCGTGCGTATCCCAGCCAGCAACGCGCAGCACATCATTGCCTTTCATAGTGTGATACCTTGGGATAAGGTCTTTCATGGCGCGGGTTATAATATGCCCAATATGCGGCATACCGTTAGCTGTAGGCGGTCCATCATAGAAAGTGAAACGCTCGCAGCCATCCCTTAGGCTGAAGCTTTTTTTAATTATGTCATTAGCCTTCCAAAAATCGGCTATCTCTTTTTCCCTGTTTACGAAATTCATATCCGTGGGGACTTTTTTGTACATTACATACCTCCAATAAAAAATCCTCCTCCCCATGGGACGAGGTTTACCCGCGGTACCACCCAAATTGGCGCAATGCGCCCATCTTTCGCCCGATAACGGAGGCTCTACCGCATAAGCTGCTCACAGGCTGATTCGATCTTAAACGCTATCCACGGGGCTTACACCCTCCCCCGCTCGCTAAGGCAACCATTTAAGACCCGGTCCCGCTCAACGCCCCTACATTATAGCAAAACTAATGTAAAAGGCAAGGGGCATTAAGAGAAATAAGCTTCAATAATAATTTAACAGAAAGTTGCGTTATATTATAGCCTTTATATCTATAAAACAAAACACACTTTGTACTAACAACAAAACACGCTCATTTAACATTTTTCTATATTAGAGCTAATTTTAGACAAAAAACCATCACTCTTTTGAATAACAAACTTCCCCGGAAATAACAGTATGTAGTACATTAATAGACAAAAGCTCCGAGGGATTGACTTCAAAAATATCTTTATCAAGCACTACAAAATCCGCCAATTTACCAGCTTCAAGGCTTCCTTTAATCTGTTCACATTTTTGAGCATACGCCCCCCATATAGTGTACATTTTTAATGCTTCTTTTAAGCTAACGGCATTTTCCATAAAGAAACCACCTTCAGGCAGACCTTGAGAGTTTGTTCTAGTTACAGCGGAATGCATTCCGTCAAGAGGGTTCGGTGGAGCAACGGGAGCATCAGAACCACCAGCTATTAGCCCTTGAGAGCGCAGTGCTAATCCTACAGCATATGCCTTACTCGCTCTTTCCTTTCCCAATCTTCTTATCGCCATAGAAGCGCTATTTGGTCCGTGTGTAGGCTGCATACTTATAACAGCATCAATAGCTTTAGCCTGCTCTAAAAGATTACCGGTAATTGTTTGAAAATGCTCAATTCTATATCGATGGTCAATATCCGGAAAATTTTGTTTAATTATTCCGTATGTTTTAAGTACAGCTTCAATAGCGGCATCGCCAATTGCATGGCTTGTAATTTGATAACCATGTTCCGTTGCTACCGTGGCAATTCGCAAAAGATCCTCTTCTGAATATTGCATTTTCCCTCTATTGCCGGGAGAGTCCATATAATCTTCAGTTAGCGCTGCGCTTTGCGCCCCAATGGAACCATCAGAAAGAATTTTTACGGTTTTTACCCTTAATTTATCTGTAATGTTCTTTTTATTTAGGTTTTCAAATAACGCTTCTATATTGCTTTGTTCTGTGTCTATTAGCAATTTTCCATCAATAGAGCATCCTACCCTTATTTTATACTCACCATCATTAAATAACTCTTCAAGATCTTCTATAATATCTTGGCTGGTCATCAATTCTTGAACAGATGTCACGCCATATTTTAGAAGTTCTTTATGTGCTGCAAGCAGAGCTTTTTTTCTTTGATTCTTAGTTTTAACGGGTATACATTTCCTAATAAGGTTTGCAGCCGTATTACTTGCACAGCCAAGTAAACCGCCTTTTATGTTGCGTAAAAAAACTCCTCCCTCAGGGTTGGGAGTAGAGTCAGTAATATCTGCCACCTTAAACGCCGCAGAGTTTACCCATATCATATGCCCGTCCATACGGGGTAAAATAACAGGGTTATCAGACGCAACCTCATCTAATTCTTCTTTGTTTGGATAATCCGGATTTTGCCATACTTCGTTATTCCAGCCCACGCCCGCAACCAACCACTCGCCTTTAGGCAGGTTTTTTACAGCATCACGAACAAGAGATAATATCTCTTCCTTGCTCTTATCGCGTATAGGCAAAGCCAGCAAACTATCTCCATACATTTCCAGGTGTAAATGGCTATCTATAAATCCAGGAAAAACCGTAGCACCACAAAGGTCAATTATTTGCGTATTGCTGTCAACAAAACATTTAAGTCCAACTGAATTGCCAACATATATTAGCTTGCCATTGGTGCAAGCCATACAGCTAGCAATTGAAAAATCCCTATCTACAGTGTATATTTTCCCATTAACCCAAGCTTTCTGTGCAAGGGTTTTTATTGTTTGCATTTATTCCTCCTAACAGAAAACCTTAGCCCCCCAAATATGCAGCCCTTACTTTTTCGTCTTCTGCAATTTCTGAAGCAACTCCTGAAAGACTTATTCTTCCGTTTTCCATTACATAAGCATAGTCCGCTACTTTTAGGGCAAGTTTTGCATTCTGTTCGACTAATAATATTGAGATACCTCTCTCGTTTAGTTTGCGAATTGTCTTAAATATATCAATCACTACTACTGGTGCCAGCCCCATTGAAGGCTCATCAAGCATTAAAAGCTGTGGTTTTGATAACAAAGCTCTTCCAAGCGCTAACATTTGTTGTTCACCACCGGATAGACTACCCGCCTTCTGATTTTTGCGTTCATTTAACCTAGGAAATAACTTGTAAATTTCTTCAAGCATAGGGGCTATCTTTTCGTTACGGGGAAGAGTATATGCTCCCATTTTTAGGTTATTCAAAACAGAAAACTCCGCAAAAACCTGCCTGCCCTCCGGAACTTGAATAATACCCCTTTTTACTCGCTCATCAGAGCCAACATTAGAACTTATTGATTCGCCCCTAAAAGTTATAGAGCCGGTATATGGAATCAAACCGGAAATACAGCTTAGTAGAGTTGTCTTCCCTGCGCCATTAGAACCTACAATGGTTATTATTTGTCCCTCGGCAATATCAAGGTCTATTCCATTTAATACTTTAGTACTTCCGTAGGCTGCATGTAAGCCTTCAATCTTTAATATGCTCATTCGAGATTCTCCTTACCTAGGTACGCTTCTATAACTTGTTGGTCATTCTGAATTATATCCGGAACATCTTCCGCAATTTTTTTACCATGGTCCAGCACCGTAATAATATCGCAAACGCCCATTGCAACACGCATATTATGCTCAACCATAAGTACTGTTATACCAAAATCGCGAATTTTATAAATGATTTCAATAAGATAATCCGTTTCGGAAGGGTTCATACCTGCGCAAGGCTCATCAAGCATTATTATTTTCGGCTTTGAAGCTAGTGCCCTAGCAATTTCCAGCACGCGCTTCTGCCCATAAGGCAAGCTTCCGGCATTATTGTTTTTAAAATCACTTAAACCAACAAAATCCAGCATAGAAAGTGCATAATCTTTGCATAGCACTTCTTGTTTTTTCATTTTGGGAGTATGAAAAATCGTTCCCAGAATGGTCGAATCTGTCCTAGAATGATGACCTACCATAACATTTTCCAGAGCTGACATTTGATCAAAAAGGAGAATATTTTGAAATGTTCTAGCTATACCGAGCTTTGTAACCTCATGAGGCTTCTTATCTGTGATATCCTTACCCTCAAAAATGACATTTCCCGTTGTAGGTATATAAAGACCTGAAATGATATTGAATAATGTAGTTTTACCCGCGCCGTTAGGACCTATAAGACCATGTATAGCCCCAGAATTGATTGACATATCAACCAAATCAACTGCTCGCACGCCCCCAAAATGCATTGACACTTTACTCGTCTGTAATAAAACACTCATGGTGTTACCTCACTTAAAATATCAGATTTCCTCTTCCTATCAATTAGCGATTTCATACCCCCATAAATACCATGAGGCATAAATAACACTACTAGAATTATAACCACTCCATAAATACCATCCAAGTATTCTGCAAACGGTCTCAATAACTCTGGTAATGTTCCGATAACCAAGGTTCCTATGATAGGACCAAACAAACTACCCATACCTCCAACCACGGTCATAGTCAGAAGTAATATTGAGGATTTATCAAATATATCTGCAGATAAATAGTTTATGTTAAGTGCATATATACAGCCGGCAAGTCCCGCCATGGCGGCAGAAATACCACAAACAAGAAATTTATAACCATTCACATTTATACCCATAGAAGCGGCGGCTATAGGTGCCGTGCGTATAGCCTGAAATGCCCTGCCTGTCTTTGAATAAATAAGTCTATAACAGATTAAAGCAACCATTAAAGTAAGAGCTAAAGCGACAAAATATAATTGATAGTTCATAAATCTATGCCCAAAAACCGTTAATTTTTTTATGCCAACAAAACCATTTGCACCGCCCGTCAGCCAGCCTTCATTTATGATAATAAGGCTTACCACTTTAGAAAAACCCAAGGTGGTCATCGCTAAAAAAATCGCATGTAATTTGCAACTAGCAAGTCCTATTAATAAACCGAGCAAAAAAGTCAGAACTAGTGAGCCAAATATCGCCGGTAGGAAATGCCATCCAAGCGTTTTTGTTAAAATTGCGTAAGTATAACCACCTATCGCCATAAAAGCTCCATGGCCAAGCGATATTTGACCTGTATATCCTACAAGTAAATTGAGGCTCATAGCCATAATGCCGTAATAGCAATATGAAATTAATATGTTGATAAAGTAGTTATTTTTAGTACCTAATATAAACGGCATAACCGCCGCAATGAAAACCATAACAAAAATAACAATTTTTGTTTCTCTTTTTGTTTTGTGCATATTTAACTCCTATACTTTCGTAACCTTTGCTTGCCCAAAAAGTCCCTGCGGTCTTAAAAACAGAATACTAATCAACACAATAAAGGAAAACAAGTCTTTGTAAGCTGAAGAAATATATAAAGCTCCCAGCGTTTCAACAACCCCCAAAAGCAAACCACCAAGCACAGCGCCGGGAAGTGAGCCAAAACCTCCCATAACAGCAGCAGTCAGCGCTTTTGTTCCTATACCGCTTCCCATTGTAAAACTAACCGAGTACAGCGGTCCCATAAGTACGCCAGCTATGGCAGCTAAAAATGCAGCAATAATAAAGGTTGATGTAATAACGGTATTGATATTAACCCCCATAAGTGCGGCCGCTTTACGGTTCATAGAAACAGCACTCATAGCAAGACCGGTTTTGGTCTTAGTCAGAAATAAAGTTAAGGCTAACAATAAAATTGCGCAAACGCCAATTACCCAAAGACTTTGCATAGATATTGCAATCCTGTTATCTTGGAAAGGTATATATACGGTTGAATCGTCGAGCATGGGCGGAAACCTCTTAACATCTGAGCCCCAGACTATTTTTGCTATCGTTTGAATTACATACTGCATTCCTAGTGTTGATATCAATAGCCCCATAACGGAACGCGTATATAAAGGTCTATATGCAAGACGCTCCATAACCAACATTACTAGAGATGTTAGCAATCCTGAAGCAATAAAAACAATAATAGGCGGCAAATTTAGTTTTGTAAAAAGCCACACACCGAAGAAAGCGCCCAACATATAGAACTCACCTTGAGCAAAATGTCCCATATTGAGTGTTCTATATATTACACTATATCCAAGTGCAATTAAGGCATAAATTGCGCCTTGAGCTACCCCGCTAAGCAGGGCTTGAATAAGCATTACCATTATGATTTTCCCTCTACTTAAAAGAATGTGCCACAGAGCATAAAAAGACAATCCCAATATGCTCTGGGCACAAATTACTATTAACTGTTACTTTACTTTTCGCTGACTGAAACCGGGTCCCCACTCTCCAATATTCATTCTGCTAAGACCCACGCCATTATCATTTGCACTAAAATCAAAATGTCCTTGCACACCATCAAACACAGCATTTCTTAAAGCTTTATTAAGGTTAATGCTAAAATCGTCTGAATCTACATCCTGAGCACCCATATCATTAAGGGCCGTTACTATATGGAATACGGCATCGTAAACACGAGCAGGAACATCGGCGGGATCTTGCTTTAGAGGATCCGCTTCTCTAAAGTCTTCTATAAAACGAACGATTTTTGGATCATCTTCGTTGGGGATATAGCCTACCGGGAATACTACGCCCTGAATGTCTTCTTCACTCCATGTTTCTAGCATTTGGTTTTGCGCCAAATTAGTACCGCCCGCAAAAAAGATTTCTTCAGGTACCTGACCCCATAATTGCTCAATCTGTTTCATGCAAACATTTCCGGCCGCTTGGCTTAGACCCCAGAAAATTACAGCTTCCGCCCCGCCTTCTTTTAGTTTTAGAACCTGAGCCGTAAAGTCCATATCCTCAGTTGCCATTGGGTCACGAGATACTAAAGATAGATTGTAGACTTTTTGTATGGTTTCCTCAATCCTATCCGCAGCGGACATGCCTCCCTCTGTGTTGACATGTATAAGACCAATCTTGGAAAAGCCTTTATCGTTTATTAAGTATTCTAGAAGGGTATCAGCCTGGTCTAAGTCGGTTCCGGTTTCTATGCAAAGGTATTCCCAACCTTGCTGAACAGAAGCAGGACCCGAAACGATTCCTAATAAAGGAACCTGTGCATCCTCAAAATACTGACCGGACACCAAAATCATAGTAGTGAGCAAATGCCCTATACATACATGGGCTCCATAATTATCTATTACATAAGTCGCTGCGACAGGCGCCCCATGTGTCGCTCCCTTATCGTCTACATAGTTGAATTCTAGTTCGTAATGTTCAAGCAAATTATCCTCATTTACCGCCTTCATGGCAGCATCTATGGAAGCTTTGTAGATTTCACCGAACCTTGCCGCTTGACCGGATAACGGGCACATTACCCCTACTTTTACCGTTTGTTTTTCCGCGACTGACACTGAAGCTAATGTGCTAAATAGCATTACTAAGCACATCATGACCGCAACTAATTTTATCCTTTGTTTCATACACCGGACCTCCTAATGATATTTTTCTATATGCATGAATAATAATACATTTGATGATTCATGTCAACGCTTTCTTTTATCTTTTATTGTTTTTTTGCAAATTTTGATTTAGCTGTAACTTTTTTTCTTTTTTATACATAGTTTTTCAGTCATTTTATGACATAAGCTCGCTACTTTGTAGATTCATTATATTTCTGCAAACAGTTAATATTGCAATACCATTTATAGCGTTTTAAAAATACCAATAATTAGTAATCTCACTAAATTTCCCCCTGCACGCAAAATGTTTTTTTGAAATTAGTGCTTGACAGGAATATTTTTTGCGGCTATAATTCGGATAATTCAGTAGGAGGGAGGTATGTTTAGTGTTTAGTATGGACCGTATGATGATGCGAATGTTCATGTGCGAAAACTTACCTTCGTACCTATTGTGTTGCGCCTAACATTTGCATTTCTAATGCCGGTTGCTTCCATTTGTGCGAAGTAGCCGGCTTTTTGTTTTTAGAGAGGAGTACCATGGATAACACACATATAAAGCTAATAGATGTAAGCAAAACATTCGCTGAAAACACCTCAAAACAGGTTAGGGCGGTAAAAAATGTAAGCCTATCGGTAAACCGCGGGGAGATATACGGGATAATAGGTTTCTCAGGCGCGGGTAAATCAACCCTAGTTAGGCTTATAAACCTTCTTGAAAGGCCAAGCAGCGGGCAGGTGCTAATAAACGGGGAAGATTTAACCCTGCTTCCCGAAAAGGAGCTGCTAAAGCGCCGCAAGCGCATAGGCATGATATTCCAGCACTTTAACCTTATGCAATCTAGAACCGTTGAGGGGAATATAGCCTTCCCCCTAAGGGGGCAGAAGCTATCTAAAGCCGAGATTTCAAGCCGCATAGACAGCCTGCTTAAACTGGTCGGGCTTGAGGATAAGCGCAATAGCTATCCCTCTCAACTATCCGGCGGGCAAAAGCAAAGGGTGGGCATAGCTAGGGCACTTGCTAATGACCCTGATATACTCCTCTGCGATGAAGCCACAAGCGCGCTAGACCCGCAAACCACGGGAGACATACTATCCCTGCTAAAACAGCTTAACCGCGAGCTTAACATTACCATAGTTCTCATCACCCATCAGATGAGCGTTGTTAAGGAAATGTGCGACAGGGTTGCCGTTATGGATGATGGCGTAATTATAGAAGAGGACAGCCTTTACAAAATATTCTCAAGTTCTAAGCATGAGATTACCCGTAAATTTATAGACACGGCAAGCAATATAAGAGCCGCTATAGAATTACTTAAAACCAACCATTCGCTGCTTGGGGTTAAAAAGGGCGATATCGTCGCTAGGATAGATTTTAACGAAAACAGCACTAAGGAAGCGGTTATATCCCAATTATCACGTAAGCATGGTATAGATATATCCATAATATTCGGAAATGTTGAAACCGTTGGCGGTTTACCGCTAGGTACGCTGCTTGTGGCATTCAAGGGCGATGAAGCCTCGATAAAAAACGCGATAGAAGACGTAAAGTTAAACGATGTACATCTGGAGGTATTAGACAGTGCAGGCATTTATTGAACAAAATCTACCCAATGTGTTTAGAACGCAAGCGGAGCTTATAAAAGGCATATGGCAAACCCTAGAGATGACATTTGTAAGCGGCCTTATAAGCGCAAGCTTCGGCATATTCTTCGGCGTACTGCTAACCGTATGCAAGCCGGAGGGTATAAGCCCCAACAAGCTAGTGTATCAGCTGCTGGATAAGCTTATAAACGTATTCCGCTCTATACCCTTTGTAATACTTATTTCCCTGCTTATGCCGCTAACCCGCCTTATTACAGGCACAGCGATAGGCACAAAGGGAGCGATATTCCCCCTTATAGTAGGCACTGTACCTTTCTTCTCAAGGCAGGTAAACGCCGCCCTTGAAGAGGTAGACCCCGGCACCGTTGAGGCCGCCCAATCCATGGGCTTTACCACCCCGCAGATAATATGGAGCGTTTACCTTAGAGAAGGGCTTGCTGGCATAGTGCGCGGCAGCACTATAACCATAGTAAACCTAATTTCCCTTACCGCAATGGCGGGCACTGTTGGCGGAGGCGGCCTTGGAGACTATGCCTTAAGGTACGGTTTCCAGCGCAGGATGTACGACGCAACACTTGTAACCGTGGTGATTCTCCTGCTACTTGTAACGATAATACAGACCATAGGCAACACCGTTACACGCAGGATGAAACATATATAATATACTCTGTTTTAAAAGCAACAGGGTATACATAAAAAGGAGGACTTGTCATGAAAAAACTGATTCTACTGATGGTACTGCTGCTTATCCCCACAATGGTTATTGCCGATAGCGTAACCGTTAAAGTTGGCGTGGTGGGCGAAAACAACGAGCAATGGGAACAGCTAATTATCCCCACGCTCAAAGAAGAAGGCATAGAGATTGAGCTTGTTAAGTTCAGCGACTATGTTGTCCCCAACCAAGCGCTATTCGATGGAGAGGTAGATTTAAACGCTTTCCAGCACCACAACTTCCTTAACAACTGGAACGAAACCCACGGTGGAGACCTTGTCGCCATAGCCGACACGCTTATTGCGCCGCTGTGCGTATACTCTGAAAAAATTAAGAGCATAGATGAGCTCAAAGAGGGCGACAGCATCGCGATTATGAATGACCCTGTAAACGAAGCAAGGGCGCTGCGTATGCTTGAAAGCAACGGGCTGATTAAGCTGCGCGAAGACACAACAGAGCTTGCCACAGTTGCCGACATTGTTGAAAACAAACTGAACCTTGTATTTGTAGAGATGGAAGCAGCCCTTACCGCAAGCGCGCTGCATGACCCGCAGATTGCAGCAGGTTTCCTAAACGGCACCCACGCAAGGGACGCAGGCTACAAGAATGTTGACGCACTGCTTATCGAGCAGTATGACCCCGATAACAAAGACATGCAGGGCATAGTAAACGTAATCGCCGCTAAGAAAGACCGCGTTGACGAGCCGGCATTTGCCAGAATAATTGAAATCTATCACTCAGAAGAGATGAGAGAGCTTTTCGCAGAGGTTTATGCGGACATTTACTTACCCGCATTCTAAAAATAGCATATACATACCCCATTTTAAAATTAGGAGGCTGTTATGAAAAAGTTTTTAGTATTACTTGTAGCGCTATTAATACCATTTAGCGTACTGGCGGAAACCACCGTTAAAATAGGCGTAGTTGGCGAAAGTAACGAGCAGTGGGAACAGCTTGTAATACCCACGCTAAAAGAAGAAGGCATAATAATAGAGCTGGTTAAATTTAGCGACTATGTTATACCCAACCAAGCCCTAATGGAAGGCGAGATAGACCTTAACGCTTTCCAGCACCACAACTTCCTTAATGACTGGAATGAAAGATACGATGGAGACATTGTAGCCATAGCCGACACCCATGCAGAGCCCCTGTGCGTTTACTCTGAAAAGATTAAGAGCCTAGATGAACTTAAAGACGGCGACAGCATTGCCATAATGAACGACCCTGTAAACGAAGCCAGAGCGCTGCGCATGTTCGCAAAATCAGGTCTGATTAAGCTCCGCGAAGACAATAATGAACTTGCAACTGTAAACGATATTGTAGAAAACAAGCTAAATCTTGTATTCGTAGAGATGGAAGCCGCCCTTACCCCCAATGCCCTGCACGACCCGCAGATCGCGGCAGGTTTCCTAAACGGCAACCACGCAAGGGACGCAGGCTACCTAAACAAGGATTCTCTCCTCATGGAAGAGTACGACCCTGACAACAAAGAAATGTACGGCATAGTAAATGTTATCGCCGCAAGGGAAGAAAGAAAAGACGATCCTGTATTCGCAAGGATAATTGAAGTATTCCACTCAGACGAAATGAGAGAGCTATTCAAGAGAGTGTATGATGGGATATATATTCCTGCGTTCTAAGTAGCCTGATTTAGAAATGATTGAACAATGCAACACCTCCGATTATGGGGGTGTTGTTTGCGGTATAGATGATACCGAATTGATTAAGTGAATTTCTTGTGTTTTATGGGTAATTATGGTAAATTATTATTGACAGCGAGGAGCGCAGATGCGGTTTCGGACGTATCGCTAGAGGAAATAGCTTCATCTAGCACCTGCGGATTTGCTGTAAGAAACAGCGGGGAGCGCAGAAGTCGTTTAGGACGTCGTCTTGGGGGATTTAATTATCATCATTTAAGAGCTGCGAAACTGCTGTTACAAACACCTTCGGTGATACGGGCGTTTGGCATAATGTCAAATTGCGCCGTTGGCACCGGAGGTAATTTTGTTTTTAGCCTTAATTGCGTTATATTAATATTGACATATAATTACGCAGTAAACAATTAGGGGTGTCGTGCTACATTCAGCGCTGCGGATTAGCTGTTATCAACTCCCCTGTGTGAGCTTTAATACGGGTTTAGTCCCTAAGCTAAACTAACCGTTACCACACAGGGGGTGATTTTTTTATTGTGTATATGTAGATGTGTATGTGTACGCTTTTTAAGAGCGGGTAACACGACTTTAGAAGAAATATAACTTTACAGGGCAAATGCTAATGCACCGGATTAGTGCGTCAGGTGGAGGGCTAAGTTTAGGGCGCAAAAAAAGGAGCCGGCACAGGGCTTTAGCTAATAATGCATTATCCCTTTCCGGCTCCTATAAAACAATAATAACGATTTAGCGGTTAGCTGTCAATGCTAGACTAAATCTAGGGTTAGCTTTGTTCTCTGTTATAAGCGGTTAGTGCGTCCTTAACGGGCTTGAAGATTGCGGCATGTTTGTGCTTTTCTTTTATAAACCTATCCAATGCCCGACCTTCACGATGAAAGATACAAGTGAGACCATATAAAGATAGAATTAAACGGCAAAAGATATGTAAAATCTCAAGAAATATTGTAGCAGCGCTGAAACTTTGCCACACAAATAATATAATGGTAAAATACCCTCGGTTGGGCGCTTATGTAATTGGTTGACGACTTAAACTTTTGATTATTTTCCTCAAGCAGCAGTGCTTGATACGCAAAACGCTTAGTAAAGGAGAACAGGATTAAGCCATGATAACCATTGCTGTATATGGGGATTCTATATCCCGAGGGGTTACTTTTGATGAAAACAGGGGGCGCTATACATACCTTAAGGAAGGCTTTGATAAGCTACTGGAAAAGCGCGGCATTTTAAAGGTAATAAACCACTCCCGCTTTGGCGCAACCGCTGAAGAAGGCTTTGAGACTTACGAAAAAGAGCCGGAAGCGGACACTAAATATATAGCCATAGCCTTTGGCGGCAATGACTGTACGCCCGATTGGAAAGGCGCATCCGAAAACCCTGATAACTATTATCCCCCTAAGACTAGCCTTAATAGCTTTGAAAGCACTCTACGGCGCTTTGTTAATAAGGTAAAAAGCATGGGGCAGATACCCATACTGGTAACCCCGCCGCCGCTTGTGGCTGAGCGCTATGTAAACTGGATAAGCAATGGGCTGAATAAGGATAATATACTTAAATACATTGGCGATATACACCATGTGTACCGCTGGCAGGAGCAGTATGCGCTTGCAGTGCACCAAGCCGCGCGCCGCACACGCAGCTACCTTTTTGACCTTAGAGCTTTTTTCCTAAGAAAGCCTGTACTTGGCGCGCTGTACTGCATAGACGGTATGCACCCAAACGATAAAGGTCACCAGTGGATAGCCCGTGCCATAGAGCGTATGCTTCCCTCTCTATTGCAGGATATAGAAGACAGCGCTATATATTTTGATGATGAAAGCGATGAGCAATAAACACAGCATTTATTAGACTGAAATCTTTTGCACTAACAAACTAATTAGCAAGCCTTGGCTGTCGTTTAACAGCTAGGCTTTTTCTATATAAAACGCTTATGGAGTACATTTTTATATCCATCATACATATTGTTTTCTCCATCAAAACATGTTAAAATGATGGAGAAAGGGGCAGTTTTGATGCTGTACTTTGATTATGTAAACAGACCAAGCGAGCTTTTAACCGCTGAAATAATGTCGCTTGTAGGCAATATAAGGGAGAAAAAAGGGCGGCAGGAACTTTTTATAGAGGCGGAACCCCAAATACTGGGCAGCCTGCTTGAAGTTGCTAAAATACAGAGTACAGGCGCGTCAAACCGCATTGAAGGCATATATACTAGCGATAAAAGGCTTAAAGAGCTTGTTGAAAAGAAAGCTGAGCCAAAAAACCGCTCCGAAGAGGAAATATCAGGTTACAGGGATGCGCTAACAACTATCCATGAAAATTATGACTATATACCCATAAACACAAATGTCATACTGCAATTGCATAGGGACCTTTACAGCTTTTCATCTGCGGGCATGGGCGGAAAATATAAAAATACTGACAATGTAATCGCCGAAATACTGCCAGACGGCACACAATCGTTACGCTTTAAGACTCTTAGCGCATACGAAACAAAGCAGGCTATGGAAGAGCTATGCGCGGAGTTCAACGCGGCAATGCATGAAGGCAAGTATGACCCTTTACTTTTAATATGTATGTTTTCGCTGGATTTTCTGTGCATACACCCTTTTAACGATGGCAACGGGCGCATGTCAAGGCTTTTAACGCTGCTGCTTTTATATAAATCCGGCTATATAGTGGGAAAATACATAAGCATAGAAGTGCTTATTGAGGACAGCAAATATAGCTATTATGAAGCCCTACAAGCCTCATCTGAGGGCTGGCATGATGGTGAAAACAGCTATGAGCATTTTACAAGGTATATGCTAGCCATAATATTAAAAGCCTATAATGAATTTGAAAAAAGGATGGAGCACCTAAGATACCGCAAATTAAGCAAGGCTGAAAGGGTGGAGCATATTATAAAAAATTCTCTTAAACCCATAAGCAAAAGTGAAATATTGGAACTTGCGCCCGATATAAGCCAAGTAACCGTTGAAAGGGCTTTGGTAGAGCTACAAAAACGGGATATTATACAAAAAATAGGCAGCGGAAGGGCTACTAAATATATAGTTAAATAATTGTTTGTGGCTGTGATTGGTGTAGATATTAAAGTAAGATAAATTCAATAGTGTGTGATAACGGAAAATGAGCGGTATTCATATAGAAAATATGCAGTAGGCAGTTTGGATTTTTAACTATAATATCCTTTTTTACGAACAAACAAATTTATATCCATCACAAAAAAATTATCTCCATCATTTTTGAATATATGACGGAGATAATTGTATTGTTTACAGTGCTTAAAGCATTATAACTACTTAGCGTATTCAACGCTCCTAGTTTCTCTTATTACATTTACACGCACTTGACCGGGGTATTCCATCTCCCTTTCTATGCGCTTGGCAATTTCCTTTGCCATAAGGCGCGCGCCTTCGTCGTTTACATCTTCGGGTTTTACCATTATGCGCACTTCCCTGCCTGCCTGCATAGCGAAGGATTTATCCACGCCTTCAAACGAATCGGCTATTTCCTCAAGCTTGGTAAGGCGTTTGATGTAGTTTTCAAGGGATTCTCTCCTCGCGCCGGGCCTTGCCGCGCTTATCGCGTCCGCCGCCTGCACTATTACCGCCTCTACAGTTTGCGGCTCAATATCGTTATGGTGCGACATTATGCAGTGCACAACGCCTGCGTTCTCCCTGAACTTGCGCGCAAGGTCTCCGCCTATTGATACGTGAGTGCCTTCCAGCTCGTGGTCTACAGCCTTGCCTATATCATGCAGCAGTCCTCCGCGCTTTGCAAGCTGTATATCAGCATCAAGCTCCGCCGCCATAACTCCCGCAAGATGGCTTACCTCTATGCTGTGCTTAAGCACATTCTGCCCATAGCTGGTACGGTACTTAAGCCTGCCAAGAAGCTTTACAAGCTCCGGATGCAGGTTGTGCTGACCGGTTTCAAATATAGCCTGTTCACCCGCTTCTTTGATGGCGTTGTTCACCTCTTTTTTGGCTTTGGCTACCATCTCCTCTATGCGGGCGGGATGTATGCGCCCGTCGAGCATTAGCTTTTCTATTGCTATGCGGGCGACTTCGCGGCGCACAGGGTCAAATGCGGAAATAATTATAGCCTCGGGCGTGTCGTCTATTATAAGGTCTACCCCCGTGGCAGCCTCAAGAGACCTTATATTCCTGCCCTCTCTGCCTATTAATCTGCCCTTCATTTCATCGTTAGGCAGGTCTATTACAGATACGGTGCTTTCCGCCACATGGTCGGAAGCGCACTTTTGTATGGCAAGGGCTATTATGTTGCGGGCTTTTTTATCGCCTTCTTCCTTTGCTTTTTGCTCTATTTCGCGCACCATAGACGCCGCCTCGTGATAGGCGTCTTTCTGTACGCGCTCTATAATTATCTGTTTCGCTTCGTCTACTGTTATGCTGGCAATGCGCTCGAGCTCGCTTAGCTGTTTATCCTTAAGCTCCTCCGCTTCCTGAAGGCGTTTTCCTATTTCCTCCGACTTTTTGTTTATGCGCTCCTCGCGTTGGGTTAAGTTATCCAGCTTTTTATCTAGGGATTCTTCTCTCTGCGCTATCCTTCTTTCGGAGCGCTGCTGCTCGTTGCGCCTGTCGTTTATTTCCCTATCAAGGTCGCTTTTAAGGCGCAGAACTTCTTCTTTTGCGGCGAGTATAGTTTCTTTTTTCTGCTCTTCGGCTTTGCGGTTCGCGTCCTCAAGCAGTTCTTTTGCGTATTTTTCGCTTCTGTTAATCCTTTGTTCTATTATATTTTTCCGGTACATAAAACCAAACGCAGTGCCGGTTCCAAGCGCCAGAAGTATAAGTAGTATCCATACTAGTTCAGGCATACCATTCCCCCTGTATTTATTATTAATTCGGCAGCCTGAACATGCAGATACCTGCACACAGGAAATAGCTAATCACAAGAACATGGGAAAGCACATACTCCACTATATAAAGTAAATGGTTATATCCAAAAACGTTCCAATGTAATGTATCTAAACAGCCTTGCCAAAAGGCACTGCCGACATGTAATGATAACCTTTTCTTGTAACATTTGTCAAGGATTTGGAAAAAACTGGTGTTTCCCCCTGCGTTTTAGGTATAGATACGCAAGAAGCGTAAGTAATCCAAGCCCTGCAAGCGTAAGTATTATTATAGGCGTGCTGTCGCCCGTTGGGGGTATATCAACGCAGTTTGAGAACTTGGCATTTGCTCTTGCCGTGCCGCCATCCTTACTATAGCTTACATCTGCGCTTAATTTGCCTCCCGACTCATTTACGCTTATCTTTACCTTTATTTTGGATTTATCGTAAATAATATCGCTTGAAGCACCTATTACCTCTTCTATGCTATACATATACACACCCGGGTTTGAGAAGCCGCGCTTGCCAAATACTATTTTGCCATCGGCATCGTTTCTCTGCCTATCAATTTCAAGCCCTGTGCTATCCCTAAGCACAAACTCAAACTGACCAGCTTTAAGGCTTGCACCTATAAGCTCCTTATTGGCTGATATTGTTACGCCTATAGCTTGCGGCGGGTCGGGCTTGGGAGGCTCTGGCTTAGGCAGTGCATATGCGTTGTTAAAAACGGGTATGCCGCCTGAGAAGCTTTCGCCATTTTTAAGTATGCTTATCTTTGCTTCAAGCACATTTGCCACATAGTTTTGCGTTACCTCTACATTGATTGTGTAAACACTGTCATCGTATGTCATGTGCTCTATAGCGCCCTTAACTTCGTTTAAGGTAAAGCTGTAATTGCCAGCCTCTGAGAAGGTGATTTCAGGGAACACTACATCGCCGGCAGCGTTGTTTTTAGCTTCAATTTCTACGCCTTTGCCTTTAAGAAGGAAGTTGAACTCGCCGCCTTTTATATTATAGGTATCGCCACTTACGGTTTTATTAGCGCTAAATGCTATTTTAGCAGCGGGAAGGGGCGGTAGATAAGTGTTATCAAAAACCGGTATGCCGCCTGCAAAGCTTTCTCCATTTTTAAGTATGCTTGTAACTTTCGCTTCAAACTTATTGGTTACATAGTTTTGAGTTACCTCTACATTAATTGTGTACAGGCTGTCATCGTATGTCATGTGCGCTATATCGCCTTTAACTTCGCTTAGAGTAAAGCTGTAATTACCCGCCTTAGAGAAGGTGATTTCAGGGAAAATCACATAGCCCGCGGAATTGTTTTTAGCTTCAACATCTATACCTTTGCCTTGTAGACGGAAAGCAAAGTCGCCTTCCTTTATTTTATACTCATCGCCACTTACGGTTTTCTGTGCGGCAAAGGATAATTTGCAGTTTTCCGGCGGAACAAATGTATTTGTAAACCTTATATGCCAGTCGAGCCCCGAAATGTCCTTTTCGCTCATTACATTATAGGTATTGTTGTTTACAAGCACATTGTGGTTAATCGCGCTAAACTCCTCTATGGAATAGACATATATGTTATCATACATATCCGTCATGGGGAGACCTTCCCATTTATATTCATATTTCCCCAAACCCGGTTCCCGCGAGTCTATTGTATATGGCCAATAGACTACTTCAGGTTCCGCCCCTTCTACGCCTTTAATTGTGCGCGTTGCTTGGAAAGGTACGGGTTTATGGTCTTTAGGGTTGCCACCTTCCCATAGCTTAATTGCGTATCTATTTGTTGGCTGGGGTGAGAATTTATTTTCTATTGCGTTTTCATGCTGTGTTACAGCGTATTTACGCTCGTTTACTTTATTCGCGTTTACTGTATATGTTCCATTTTCAGCATGTCTTTCGCTAACGGTGTATATGTATGGTACGCCATTATTGTCCGTTGCGGGGAGCGGGCTCCATACATAGGAATAATGGCTTTCGCCTGGTACATCAGGGAATATCTTAGGCTCAGGTGCAGAATCTACCTCTTTAGGCTCTCCGCCTTCTATATGGCGGGATAGCACTAATTCTACCGCATGATAGTCATCCGCCTTACCGCCTACCCATGTTTTGTATGCATTAAAGTCTGTTTTAGGTACTTGATAAGTGTTGGTTATATCATCGCCTATCTGCGTCATCTTGTACTTATTGCCATTTACATACCTGAAGCCGTCATTATCGGTAAGCTCCTTTACTTCGTATATGTAGAGAGTGCCGTTTATATCGGTTTTAGGTACGCCAGACCATGTATAATTGTACTTGTTAGGATTTACAATATCCTGCTCAACAGTGGGTGTAAATTCTGTTACAAGTTCCTTTTCCGCACCTACAATGCCAAGAGTTCTGTACAGCATAAGCGGCAATGCATAGTGATCTGCAGCGGGACCATTTACCCATGTTTTGGTTGCTTGTATGTTTATAGACCAAGGTTCGTATGTGTTTGTTATTACGCTGTTATCTACATTATATGTTGTTTTGTAGGGAAAAGTTTCGCTGTAAACAACTTCAGTAAGATCTGTTTCGCTTTTTACTTCTTTTACTGTGTATTCAAATTCTACACGGTTATTTGGATCCCATACTACATAATCATATTTAGGCAAATTTTCCCAAGTGTAACTTGTTGTGCCACTTGTTATTTTAACGGGGGACAAGTAGTTTACGCCACTACGCAAAAGCTGTAACCATATTGTAGGCTTTGTTTCAGGTCCGTTTACCCATACCTTGTTAGCTGTAAAGCTTGTTTTCTGGTATACATTTTCAACTGTTGCGCCTTTGGCAGTTGCCGTTACTACAGTGCCTTTTTTATAATCATCAGGCATTGTTGTTTCATTTATAGTGTAGTAGTAATGTACATCGCCATTATATGTTCCGCCGTCTTTTGTAGGTCCGTTGTAAGTTCCTGTTGTAGGCAGAGTAATTGTATATGTCCATGGGCTAAATTCACCATGTAAATCATCAGGCAAAGGATTAGGATATTCGTCTGCTATGCCGTTCATTTCAATGGCAGGTTTAGTGGGGTCTGAAGGATCTACTATGAATGGTACAGTGATAATGTGTTGAGAATCGCTATAAGGTTTGTCGCCGTCCGGTACAGGTGCGCTGTTAAGTATTGCTTGATTTATAGTCATGGTTACTAATGTTTCATTGACAACAGGTACAGGCACAGGTCCATCCCACACCTTACGCACAGTACGGGCATTAGGCCAATATTTATTTGTTATTTTGTTGCCTACAACGGTTTCGCCTTCCTTAATTTCTTCATTCTTATATATGTAGTTATGAGGCACACTAGGCTCTATAACCTTGTATACAGATTTTATTCTTTCGCCTGTTACGCTATCAACTGCGCCGTCTTTCCTGTACATGGGAAGATTATTCCAAATATGCTCCGGAGATGTTATTTTTTTCCATTCATCACTTGGAATAAATGTTTGCGGCTCGCCATACGGCTCACCATCTCTTAACAGTTGCAGTTCTACTTCGGTGTGCGTAAGACCGGTTGCGTCACCATGAGTACCCACATCCCAAATTTTTTGACCCTTATATGTAGTAGTTACATACTCATTATTAAAGCTTATATTATCAACTGTTGCTTGGCTAAGCTTATCTTTATATACAGTGATGGCGGTCAAATCGCCTGTTACACTATCCTTAGTAACAGTTACCGTTACATCAAACTTTGTAGTATCGTATGTTACACTATCAAGGCTGCCTATTAATTCCTCTACGCTATAGTTATAAACACCGGCGCTATCGTAGTAAATTGTAGCAAAGCTGGCATTACCTGCCACCCCATCATTTGCGGTAGGTGATGTAATTGTTTGAATAATATTTCCCCCACCGTCCTTAAGCAAGAAAGTAAATTCCCCCGCTTCCATGTTTCTACCTGTAAGCGTTTTTGACAAAGGAATTGCTACCTCTGTATATTTCTGCTTATGGTATGTGGTTTCGCTGCTTAATGTTACGCTTTTACCGTATACACTTTTTATTGTTGCTGTGTTGTTAAAATCTACAGGTTTATTTTCCGCCATTGGCAGCACGCGGCAGGGTATTATAAGGCTTATCTTTTCTTTACCTGCAAGCGAAATTATGCGGATAGTTATTTTATTGCCATTAATGCTCTGCACATCGGCGCGGGTAGAAACGCTTATATTGTGCTTGGTACTTGTATTATCATCAAGCATTACCTCAATGTTTGAGGCGTCTATAGCAAGACCTGCAGGTATATTATCCTCAACAATAATATCCTGTATGCTTTGGGCTAGGTTGTTATTGCTGAAATTAAGCGTATAATTTATGGTATCTCCGCCATATACTATTGTGGGATTAAGCTCTGTGCCTGTAGCAGGGTCTGAAACTTTGCTAAATTCCATACCCATATCCTTAAGCGCTACGGTTACGGGGTTGCAGGCTTCAATTGAGGGTACATCGTCCCAAGCGCCTGTAAGCGAGCTCTTTTTATTTACACAAAACGCCTTGTTGTATGCAAGATAGTCCCTACCTTCGGCTACCGAATAGTATTCTCTAATATCAACAGGCGCACGCATGGTAATGTTTACAAGTACGGATACACCGGGTTTGGCTACAAAGTCCGTTACACCGTTTGTCGTCTTGCGAAGGTCAAACGCAAGCGCTGTAACCTGCCCGGGGTCTGCTGGGGGATTGGCATCCCAGTCTATCCATGTTGTACCTTTGTTATTATCTAGATGATTGGCATTCCCGCGTATTTCGTTATCAGTAATGCTTCGCGTTGTATAGTAGGTTTTAACACCTATACCCCTTGATTTTGCATGGCTAACATCAACATTTACAAGGCTGCCCTGCCAGTGGTTGGGGGTATCATAGGCATTTTCAAGTATATCATAGTATATTAGGTTTTTCGCGCTGGCAACAGCATTTTCAAGCCTTAGCCTGTATGTATACTCTCCGCCTGCCTGTACCCTTACAAAATCGCCAAATGCGGGGTTTTCTGGAGAGGCTACCGCCTTGTTAAAGCCAAGCTCTGCAGCGTCTAGAGGCTTATAGTAAGGCGTGGCGTTTGCATACAGAAAGCTCTTTGCCGTGTCCGCAGGATTGCCGTCCCTGTTAAGGTCGGTAAAGGCATGTTTTAAGTTTGAAGGTATATATCCGCTTGCGGCATTATCCGGATAGGCGTTATAAAATTCGCCGTTTTGGGTTTCATATGCAGAATAATTGTAAATAGTAGTGCCGTTATCTATTGCGTTTAGCCATGTGTTATACAGGTTAAACGTAAGTATCATTCCGCTTTGGAGCGTGCTATATGATGTACCATGCTTTATAAAGTTAAGGTTTGTGTAACTTTCAGGCGCTTGGGCATGTACTATAAGCATTGTCCTTCCCGAGCCCTTCCAGTTATCATGAACTTCTATGCGGGTGGGGAAGTTTACATAGGCGGGCGCTTTTTTCAGCGCATCTTTTGGATTATTTTTATTATAATCATTACCCGTGGTACCATAGCCCGTAACTGTTATTGTACTTAAATCCGCATATGTACCGGGAGGAAGCAAATCGTAGAATGTGCTTATCTTCTGTTCTACTAGATACTTGCCCTTAAGAACCTCATCAAGCGCTACTTCGGGATGTTGTATTTCCGTATACGCATTAAGGGTTATGGGGAAATAAAAGCGTGAAGTGAGTATGTCATTCACAGGCGCACTCCAGCTTTTATGGTGGTAACCTGTTCCCCTAACGCGAGTTAATGTGTGGCTTGCATTGTATGAACGGCTGGTTACTACTTTATTATTATTATCTAGAGAGCGGCAATACGCATAGTTTCTTACATATGTACTCTGTCTATCCTTTATAAGCCCTAGCACCTTTTCCGACGGGAGCAGCTGGGTGGTGAGATAGCTGGCATTAAAGTATACACGAATAACTTTATCGGTATATATATATTTAACGCCCGTAGTGCCTTCGGGCAGGGGTATATCTAGATAGCTGCCTGTGGCTACGCTGCTTGTGTTACCAATAGGGGTATAGGAATATTGCCCATTTGCCTGTTTTTGTATGGTGGCATAATCGCTCCATACGCCGTTTTTCTTTACTTGTAATGTGAGGGGTTCATAATCGGCATTGGGTTTTGCAACATAATTATAGGAAGTTGTAACGGTAGACGGAATATACGCAGTGAAGCCTTGGAAATAAAGCCTACTGTATTGATAATCCCCGTCTGTAAGGTCAGTTCCGGCAAGCTGCAATCTGTCGTCATATAATTCTGATGTATAGGGAAGTACGCCGTATACGCCATCTTGCTCTGTATGCCTCCAGCCTTGGGTATAGCCGTAGAAATAGAAGTTGCCTCTGTTGCCGCCATATCCACTAGTAAGCGTAACAGGGATCGGGTTTTGTTCATCATTAAACTCAAGCTTATTTATCGCGCCATAGCTTGTTCCGTAATTATACTTATACATATATGCATAGTTTCCGGGCACAGTTGGCGGAGGCGTTACAGGGTTTTGCACATAATTATAGCTTGAATTTGCTGTTCTGCTGTCCCTTGCGCCGTCTACACCTTCAAGCGCCAAATCTACTTTGTTGCGAACTGTTGCTTTGCCATCTTTATCAAGCAGTGTTTTGGGATACATATAATATACATAAGAATACCAAGTAGCGCTGCTAGATGGACTGGGGTTGTTTACCGTAGCAAACGGGTTATTGATTGTGTTATTATATTCATCAAGAGTGCATCTTTTCAAACCATTTGTTTTCGACGACTCAACAGCAAACAATGTACCATAGTCATCGCTTGCAGGTATTGTTTCTTTAAAGCTCACACTATACGGCTGCGTATCATTATAACCTGCATTGCCGTAAATGCGCCAACAGATAAAGAAATAATCATCGGTATTAATACCGGTAGGAGCTGCGCCCCATCTGCTCTGCCATGTTCTATACACTGAATAACTGTATTTGGAAAGTGAGCTTAAATCGGCGTTTGTAATATATTCTATGTTTAAATTGTTAGATGCGTATCTTTCTGTTGTATTGGTATCACTGCTAAGCACATCCATAGTAGCATTGAATGTGTTTTTGTATCCGTTTTTAACTTCGGAGGGTTTTACATTATATTTAACCTGTACCTTAAGGAAGAAGTTGTCCTCTATAGGAGCATAGTTTGATATAACTATTTCGTCAGTAGCGGAGTCATAACGCCAGTTGAATTTAGTTGCGGCGTTTGGCGGCTCTGATATATCAGTGTTGGCGAGGTCATACTTGGGAAGCGGCACTTCGAATGTGCCTATTTTGTTGCCTGCTCTATCGGTAAATATATGGGCGGGTATGCGTATCTCCGCCGCATATTTACCTGCATTGCCCGTAAATGAAAAGTTTAAGTTTACTATATGTTCCGTTGGATTGTTACGGGCAGGTTTGCATACGGAAGAAGAATTATAGGCATCTTGGCTTATAGTGCAGTATTGACTGTTAACCCAATTTATAATATGCGTATCCGAAGCTGCGCTTACATTTATTAACAAAAGCAGCATTAGCGCAATAAGCGCAGATAGTGTTGCAAGTTTAATTACTGTATGTTTTTTCAAAATAGCCCTCCTATAAACCTTACTTAAGAGTTTCCTAAAAGCGGCTTGATTATACCCTATTATCTTTCATGCTGCAAGCAAAAATCGTACCGAAGTATAATTGACAGTTAGTTATATTCTCCACAAGCGTAGCCACTGATTACGATATAAAACCTATATACAGTTTTTTAGATGAGTGATGAGTATAATATAATAAAGCAAAATCAAATGGGGCGCATATTCAGCCCCATTTTCTGTGTGTTTCTAGCATATAATACTTGTTTTGTAATTAACAAACAAACGACAATTAATACTATAGAAAAACCAAAATATGTTATTCTACCAGTTTCATAGCGTTTATTTCTCCCACATCAGCTGAAACAAAAATCGTCTTATTATTTGTAAAGCTTACATGTGCAAGGGCGGATGAGGGGATTTTTTTAACGTATTTTCTTAGGCAGTAGTCTATTTCAGTTGCGCTTCCCCTGTTTTTAGAGTAATAGCAGGCGAGTTTAGCTGCCTGAATAAGCGTATTTTCGGGCACTTCTTTGCCTTCTGTTTTAATTAGCACATGCGATGCTGGTATGCCTTTGGCGTGCAGCCATATATCATCACCACTTGATGAGCGAAGTATTTCCTCATTCTGTTTGCTGTTTCTGCCTACCATAATAACAAAGCCATCTGAGGACATATATCGCATGAGGTGGCTTGGTTTATCCCTGCGCTTATGTTTAGCTTGCTTACTTCTCCTCTTTTTAATAAGCCCTGCGTTTTCGGCGTTTTCTCTCACAGACAAAATATCTTCCATATTTTCAGCGTTGTCAAGCTCGTATAAGCATTGCTCAGCAAGCGCCTTTTGCTTTTCAGCTTCCGCCATTTGTCCCTTGGCAAGTTTTGCTCCTGTATCCGCCTTTCTATAAAGCTTAAAATACCTTTGGGCGTTTTCGCTAAGCCCAATAGAAGGCTCCAGCGGTATTGAAATAAGCTCCATATTTTCGCTGTAATAGTTGGGAACTTCCACTTCGCTTGCTCCCCTTGGCACCGGGCTATAATGCCCTGTAAGCAGCTCCCCATATATGCGGTATTTCTGTATATCTTCCTCGCTTGAAAGCTTATCTATGCAGGCGGATATGCGCTTATCGTAGCGCTTTACAGATGAGCGCAGCGCCTTTCTAAGGCTCGCCGCAGCTTGGTCTATGCGGTTTTTGCTGTCCTTAGCTGTGTAAAGGCTATCAAGCGCTGTGGATATATTCTCCGTGCGCTTTGCATTACCCTTTGTTAAATAAGGGAAAGGCAGAGCTTCAACGGGTTCGCCATCATTATTAAGCAGCAGGCATGGCTCGTATAATTTATCAATATCGCTAAAAAACAGGCTAATTTCTTCCGCTAATTTATGTGTATCTTTAAGTTCCTCAATATTGGGAGATATTTCACCTGTAAGTCTGTATGATATCTCCTTTGCGGTAGCAGGGCTTATGCCCATAATATTTTCACGCAGGAATACATCTAGCCTGCCGCTAAAACCACGCTCCAAAAGCTTAGAAGGCTCTATTTTGTTAGGCTCTATTTTTTTCTGCACGGGGGGCATATCATATATTAGCCCAGGGAAAAGCTGCCTTACCCTGCTCATATCCCCAGTTACCCGCCTTATTGCGTCTATTATTATGCCATCTGATACTAGGCTCAAATTGCTATGCTTGCCCATGGCTTCAAAGTACAGGTATTTAATTGTTTCATCGCCTAATTCGCTGCGGCTTAATACATCTATACGCAGTAACCTATCTGAAAAAAGCTGCTGAACACCTAGTATGCGCCCGCCCTGCAAATGCTTACGCATAAGCATTAGAAACATAGGCGCTTCGCTTGGGTTTTGGAAGGACTGCTGCGTTTCATGTATCCTCGTGCACGCAGGCGCGGCTGCTATGAGCAGCCTTATGTTTTCGCCCTTATTTCTAAGTTGAAGTACAAGCATATCCTTGTAAGGCTGGCTTATCCTATCCACCCTTGCGCCACTTATACGACTACCCAGTTCTTTGGCTAAAAAGCCCAACATTAAGCCATCCATAGTTCGTCCTTTGAAAGCCAGCTTATAGTGCCCTTGCTTTTTTCCATGCCTATCCTCTTTTGAAGCATAAGAGAAGCCTGATTGTTTTTCACCACATGCCCATAGGGTATTTCGCCAAGCTCAAGCAGCCTATTTATAAGAAGCGCTTGAAGCGTATATCCCATCCCGCGCCTGCGGAATTTTTCAAATATGTGCAGCATTCCCATAGTGCCTTCCTTATGCAAGCCTATAAAGCCCACCCATTCGCCATTCATATATCCGCCGTAAAGCCTGCCTGAAAGTATAGCGTTTTTTATGCCCTCTGTACTCATAAGGCTATAATGCTCATCTATAATATAAAGCTGATTTATATTTATAGGCGATATATGCACATCATCAGCTACTAGTATAGGCTCTTTTTTAAGGTACGCCACCGTATAGCAGGGTAAAGCAAGCTTTAGAGAATACATATCCTTAAGCTTGTTATCAAAAGAGGGCAAGTCGCTTATTATAAGCTCAATATCATTTGTACCTTTAAGCACGCTAAGCGCTGCTTCATCACTATTTGCCATGAGCAGGTGAAGGTTCATATATTCAGCGTACATAAGCGCAGCGTCATCTGTTGCCCTTATAATAAAGGCAAGCCCCTTTGAATATTGCTCGCTATAAGTGAGCCTTTCAAGGGGCTTTTGCTTGATTAAATTTTCAACTTGTTGTTTTGGGTTCATTCCCCTATAACTGCCCTAATACGGCGCACGCCTGCGGAGGAGCTTTCCTCTTTTTTAATTTTAAAGCTGCCTATTTCGCCGGTGTTTTCAACATGGGGTCCGCCGCATACCTCAACGCTGAAGCCTTCTATTGTATACACCTTTACCTTATCGCCGTACCTATCTTCAAATAGACCTATTGCGCCTTTTTCCCTTGCTTCATCTAGCGTCATCTCTTCGCTTGTAATGGGGGCGTCTGCCTCAATAGCTTCATTTACAAGCCTTTCAACTTCGGCAAGCTCTTCTTTGCTTACTTTCCTGCCGAAAGAAAAGTCAAACCTGAGCCTTTCAGCGGTTATGTTGGAACCCCTCTGCATAACCTCATCGCCAAGCACCTTGCGAAGCGCCGCCTGTAACAGGTGCGTTGCGGTGTGCAGCTTGGTAGTCTGCTCGGAGTTATCCGCAAGCCCGCCCTTAAAGCGCTGCTGCGCGCCCTGTTGGCTTTTCTGCTGGTGCTCTTTAAAGCGGAGTTCAAAATCGGCTAAATCGACATCTAGCCCATTTTCATTTGCCATTTCAACAGTCATCTCTATGGGGAAACCGTATGTATCGTACAGCCTGAAAGCGTCCTCGCCGGGTATTGTTTTTGCGTCTTCCGGAAGTTTACTTAGCGCCCTTTCAAACATACGGTTGCCTTGCCTAAGTGTGCGCTGGAAGCGTTCTTCCTCAAGCACAAGTTGCTCAAGCACAAAAGCGCTGTTGCGGGTAAGCTCTGGATATGCGCCGCTGTATTCCTCTATTACTACCTGCGAAAGCTCCTTAGTGAAGCCTTCTTCCATGCCAAGCTGCATACCAAAGCGCACTGCTCTGCGTATTAGGCGGCGCAGTACATAGCCTTGGTCTACATTAGAGGGGCTAACGCCCATATCATCGCCCAGTATAAATGTGGCGGTGCGCATATGGTCTGCGATTATTCTGAATGCTCTGCGGCTGCTTTCATCGGCAGTGGAATAATCCATACCGGAAAGCTCCTCAATTTTTTGTATTATAGGCGCAAACAGCTCTGTTTCGTACACGCTGTCATGCCCATTCATTACACAGAGAACGCGCTCAAGCCCCATGCCCGTATCTACATTGCTATGCTCCAAAGGTTCATATTTGCCTTCGGCAGTTTTATTGTACTGCATGAATACATCGTTCCATATTTCAAGGTACCTTCCGCATGAACATGCGGGGGAGCAGTTTTCGCCGCAAGGCTCCTTATCTGTAATATAGAACATCTCCGTATCAGGGCCGCAGGGACCAGTAAGGCCTGCGGGGCCCCACCAGTTTTCCGCCTTGCCTAGGAAGAAAATACGCTCCCTTGGCATACCGCAGCTCGCCCAAATATCCGCGCTTTCGTCATCGCGGGGAGCGTTTTCATCGCCCTCAAACACGCTAACGGCAAGCCTTTCAACGGGGATACCAAGGTATTTTTCGCTGGTTAAAAATTCCCAGCTCCAAGGTATCATCTCTTTTTTAAAATAATCACCTAGAGACCAGTTGCCGAGCATCTCAAAGAATGTAAGGTGGCTTTCATTGCCAACGGAATCTATATCACCTGTGCGTATGCTCTTTTGCACATTGGTAAGCCTTTTGCCCGCAGGGTGGGGCTGTCCCATAAGGTATGGTACCAAGGGATGCATACCTGCAGTTGTAAATAGAACTGTGGGGTCATTTTCGGGTATTACGGAGCCTGAAGGTATAATAGCATGATCTCTCTCCTTAAAGAAGTTAAGGAACATATCCCTCATGCCCTGTGCTGTAAGTTTTTTCATATCTACTCCTATGCTAAGTCTACAAATTCGAGCAACACTTTAAGTGCGCCTTCCATATCTCTCATGTCTATTGTTTCGCAGGGGCTGTGCACGTAGCGGCAGGGTATTGAAATTACGCCCGTGGGTACGCCGCTTCTTGTATTCTGTATCGCCGCACCATCCGTGCCGCCGTATGGCAGTACTTCCCTTTGCATTTCAACATGCGCAGCTTCGGCAGCTTCAAATATCTTTTCCCTAACCGGCATTGAGGATATAAGTGACCTATCCTTTATCTTGTTAGCAGGACCTGCGCCAAGCTTTAATTGCGGCAACTTAACTTCGGGAGTGTCGCCAGCGCCGGTTACGTCTATAGCAAGACCTATGTCCGGGTCTATACCGTACGCGGCAACTGTCGCGCCACGGAGCCCCACCTCTTCCTGAGTTGAGAACACGCCAACTATTGTGTTCTTTTGGTTTTCCGCGGTTAAAAGCAACTCTACAAGCAGCGCACAGGCAGACCTGTTATCCATAGCAGGTCCGCAAACCTTGTCCTTACCTATGGTGAATACATCCGGCACATACACGCACATATCGCCAAGCTGCACCATGCTCTCGGCTTCTTCTTTATTTTCTGCGCCTATGTCTATAAAGAAATCATTTATAGTAGGCTTGCCGTCTTTGACTGGCTGTTGGTATAGCACGCCGTCGACGCTGTTTTCAAATATTACATGGCGGCCGTGACACATATTGAGGTTGATACCGCCAACGGGCTGCACCCTTAAATAGCCCTCGTCCTCTATGGCGACTACTATATAGCCTATCTGGTCCATATGGGCGCTTATCATTATGCGCTTCGCGTCGTCATCGGTGCCGTATTTTTCTACTATTATATTGCCAAGGGCGTCCTGCCTAAGGCTATCCACATGGCCGGCAAGCAGGGTTTTTATAGTGTTTGCTACATTCTTTTCGCTGCCGGAAGGCCCAAAAGAAGAAAGCAGGGTTTTCAATGTATTGCGTAGCATTTCTATCCTCCTATTTGTATTGCTTCAGAAAAGCGGAACATAATTCATATTGAGCGTCTACATCGCTTTTTTTGCACATGCTAGATGGCGAGTGTATGTACCTGCACGGCACAGACAGCACTACGGTGCGGCAACCTTCCCTAGTTCTTTGGAAGGCGGCGGCATCGTTCCCGCCGGTTACCGAGCGCTTAACCTGCGCTTTTATATTGTTTTCGCTTGCGATTGAAAGCATTGCGTGGTACAGCTCTTTATCTGCTATACTGGATAAATCCATAAAGCTTACTGCTACACCTTCTCCCGCGGTACATACATGGAAGCGCCTTTCTACATCGCCAAGGTCATTGCAGGCGGTGCCTTCAAGTATTATGGCTATATCCGCATCTATCGCGTACGCCGCGCCTACAGAGCCGCGGAGCCCTACTTCCTCTTGAACGGTAAATGCGAAGCTTACATCGCAGGGGTAGCTGCCCTTGAGCAACCTAAGCAGGTTGTAGCAGCCAACTCTATCATCAAGCGCCTTTGCCAGTATAAAACCATCGCCCATCTCTTCGTATGGGGATATAAATGAAGCGTAGCACGCCAGCGGCGCAAGTTTCTCCGCCTCCGCCTTATCCTTTGCGCCTATATCTATATAGAGGGAGCTATAATCCAGCAGCTTTTCCCTATCCGCCTCGGACTGCAGGTGTATAGCCTTCGCGCCTATTATGCCCTCTGTTGTGCCGTTTACAAGCACCCATTTGCTAACTATAACCCTTGGGTCTATGCCGCCTATGGGGCTGAACCTTAGCATACCGTCCTCAGTGTAGCCGCGGATAATAAAGCCTATTTCGTCCATATGCGCAGCTAAAGCAACATGGGGTGCGTCCGGGTTTGCGCCTTTTTTATGGCAGATAACATTGCCCATGCGGTCTATTTTAACATCGTCACAATATTCTTTTGCTTTTTCAAATATGGCTTTTCGTATATCGCCCTCGTCGCCTGATGGGGCGTTTATTTCGCAGAGAGTTTTCAGGTCCATAGTTCATCCTCCCAGCTTGAATTGATTTTTTGCGCGAAGCAGGCAAGCAGCCTTGCGGCTTCGTCTATAACATGCGTATCTATAAGCTCAACGCTTGTGTGCATGTATTTAAGCGGCAGCTCAAGCAGTATAGTGGGTATGCCACTTTTTGCAATTTCAATTGCGTCAGCATCGGTAAATGTGCCGCGTGATACTACGCCTGTCTGCACCTTTATATTTTGCTCCTCCGCAACTTCCATAAGCTTGCGCCTTAAAACGGGCTGCAGATAAGGCCCCGCGCTTGCAACAACCGCAGTTAAATCATGGGTGCGG
The DNA here is from genome assembly GCA_012518615.1 of Christensenellaceae bacterium. GTDB lineage: Bacteria > Bacillota > Clostridia > Christensenellales > Aristaeellaceae > DTU024. The sequence continues at coordinate 38,448 of JAAYRU010000015.1, forward strand.
GTAGGGTCCGCATCGGGGGTAGTTGCGTGGCACACGTCAAGCACAACCGCATAATCCGGGAATATCTGATAGCCAGTCTGCCTTGCGCCCAAAGCGCCTATCTCTTCCTGGCAGGTAGCCACGAAATATATATCCGCATCATGGCGCATATCCTGCAACAGTTGCATGGCGCGGTAGATTATGGCAACGCAGGCTCTGTCATCGCAGGTTTTTACGGCTATGCGATTGTTAAGCAGCTCAGTAAAGCGCCACTCAAGCTGAACCTCATCGCCAACTTTAACAAGCTCTTTCACCTTGGAGGCATCCACGCCTAAATCTATATGCAGCTCCTCCATGCTGTAGTTTTTGCTTCTCTCTTCCTTAGTTGAAAGATGCGGCGCCTTTGCGCCAATTACGCCAGTTAGCCTGCCGTTTTCCGCCAGCACGCTAGCTCGCATAGAAGGCAGAATCCTAGGGTCTACCCCTCCAACGCCTACCATGCGCAGACTGCCGTCATCCTCTATACGTGAAACCATAAGGCCTATTTCGTCTAAATGCGCCGCGAACACAACGCTTGGTCCCTTGCCTTTTTTACGGGCTATTACGCTGTTTGTCGAGGTGATTAACACTTCATCCGTAAGCGGTTCCCATTTATCCCTTATATATTCGGCAACCTTGCGCTCATTGCCCGATAAGCCCGGTATTGCCGTAACTTCTTTTAAGAACTCCTTAGGCTGCATACAACCTTCCTTTCTGCAAGTATATTAACAACATTGAAGAGTATACCACTTGTTTATAAACATTTCAATCGCTTTTGGGGTATGGTAATACTATGTTTGTAGGGAAGTCAAACATTTGTGACACAGACCCCTTGGGTAATAGTGTTGCTTAAAAGCTGTTGACTGATATTTATTTTCTCTGATGTTTTAGTCAAGGTCTTTAGAGCGTAGCGTACCTTGATGAA
>JAAYRU010000016.1 GCA_012518615.1 Christensenellaceae bacterium
AACAGTTTCCAAATGAAAACGCATTTGACCGCTGTGCATGTACAATCTCGTTGATTTATAATGAAAAATTCAGCTCAAGAATCCACAAAGGGTTTGGAAAAGTTCAAGCAGAACTGATGGAAATGTTTGAAAAAATCGCTTCCCCCTAGGGGGAAGCGGAAGATGGCTAACAATGCTTTTACAAGTAAGGTTACACAAAACTATTGACACTACCTTTTTAATTTTATTGGCATACTAACATTAAATAGGTTATAATTATATTCTCCAAAGGAGGTGTTATAAATGATTAATATTCCGGCGATACTTATTGCGAACGGAACAGCAATAATGTTGTTGACGGTTATTTTATTAAGTTACAAAAGACCGCTGCGCCATGTAATGCTAGACGAAAAGATATTCTATACTATGGTTATTCTAAATATTATGCAATGCGTTATAGAAACTGTTGTCTTTTTGATGGATGGCAAAATGGTACACGGGTATCACACATTATTGGTAGTGCTAAATGTAATTTTGTTTATTATAAATATTGTATTTGCGTATTCTTGGACAATATATTCGGACTATAAATTGTTTACAGATATAAACAGAATCAAGCGGATATACCCTTTTGTGGCTATACCCGCCATACTTACTATAATCGGCTGCTTAATAAACTTAGTAACACCTGTGTTTTTTACGATTGATGAAAACAATATCTATCAAAGGACGGATTTGTTTATAATTCCATACGCTGTTACCTATTCTTATCTGGCTATTGGGGTTATATTAATCTATTCGTATCGAAAGAAGGTACATAAGTATTTGTTTCTTCCCGTTATTTTGTTTATGATTCCTATTATGATTGGGAGTCTATTGCAGTTCTTCTTTTATGGATACTCTCTTGTATGGCTTGGCGTATCTATAGGTTTGATATATTTATACATAAATGTTCAGAATGAAGCGTCTTATGTGGATGTGCTTTCGGGGTTATACAACAGACAGTACTTAGGCAACCTATTGCTAATGTACAGCAAGAAAAAGGATACTGCCGGCGTACCTGCCGGAATCATGCTGGATATTGATAACTTCAAGAGTATTAATAATACATTCGGACATATTGTGGGAGATGATGCTATTTCTACAGTCGGCAAGCTGCTGCATACTGCCGTGGGCGATAAAGGCGTAATATGCAGGTGCGGGGGTGATGAGTTTATAATATTAATGAATATAAACTCTCAAAATGAAATTGTAGACATGGTTAACAACATTAGAACACATACCAAATTATTTAATGAATCGCAAAAGAAACCTTATAATATAAATTTTTCCATTGGTTATTGTATATATCATAGCAAGCATGAATCAATAGACGATTTTTTAAAGAAAATCGACGCTGCTATGTATGAAGATAAAAACAAAAAGATTCGTGAAGGAACGATTCCTGATAGAAGATGCATTTAATACTGATATGTAATGCCCCTTGACAAAGGGGCATTACATATCAGTATAAATAAGCGCAGCGAAATGCTGCGCTTAATTTTAAAAGTAAATTAACAGATTAATTGCAATACTTTTGGGTTGCTGCCTTTATCATATCGGCGCATTCTTTGGCTATGGGTAAATCCGCTTCGACAAGCGCTGCCAAAGGTAGGCGCACGGAACCGCAGTCTATACCTTCATTAATACGCAGGATTTCTTTTATAATGCCGTACATATTGCCATGGCCGGAGCACATCTTGTATATTATGCGACAGCAATCGTTTTGAATATCTAAAGCCTTATCCAGCTCGCAGTCCTTTACGCAGCGGAATAGCTCTATATAAAGCTCCGGCATAGCGCCGTAGGTGCCGCCTATACCGCCTATTGCGCCAATTACAAGGCCGGAAATAAGCTGCTCATCAGGGCCGTTGAATACGATAGCCCCTTCGTCACGCCACATCTGTATATCCTGAGTGGGCGCTGATGAGTTTTTAACGCCTATAACACGAGGGTTCTTAAGCATTTCCTTTAGCAGAGGTACAGTTAGGCTAACGCCCGCAAGCTGAGGTATGTTGTAGAGTACAAAATCGGTATTAGGAGCGGCTGCGCTTATGTCATTCCAGTATTTGGCAATGGCATGGGGCGGCAGTTTAAAGTAGATTGGCGGAATAGCCGCTATTGCGTCTACGCCCAGCGACTCTGCGTGGGCTGCCAATTCGCAGGAATCCGCAGTGTTGTTGCAAGCAACATGGGCAATTATCGTGATTTTGCCCTTCGCTTCATCCATTACATTTTCAAGGACGAGCTTGCGCTCCTCTTTGCTTTGGTAAATGCACTCGCCGGAGGAACCGCCAACATACAGCCCCGTAACGCCTTTCTTAATAAACCAGCGGGTAAGTTCTCTTACTGCATCGGGGCTTACATTGCCCTTTTCGTCGTAGCAAGCATAGAAAGCGGGAATAATGCCTTCGTACTTAGAAGTGTTACTCATGAAAAAACCCTAACCTTTCTTAAATATGAATTTTGAAAACTACTTTATCAATAACAGTAGGTTTTTCATTAATTAATTTAGGCAAATGCGCCTCGCCCGGATAAACTAATAGGAACATATCCGTATCCACCACAAAGGGTATTCCGCCTTCGCCAGTATACATTACGGCGTCTTCAGCATCTCTGCGCTCAAACTCTTCAAGCTTTTTGGTATCCTCAACCAAAATTATTTCGCTCCCCTTAGTAATTATATGAACATCTATATATTCAGCATGGTCTTCAAAAAGGGAGTCCGCCTGTTTTTCGGCGGTAGTATAAGTAAAGTGGTTGATATATACATTATCACCATCCACCACAGTTTTACCCAAAGGGAGCTCTCCAAGATTATTTTCAAGTATGTAACAAATAGCACAATCTAAATTGGCCGATAATCCCTTATATCGACCTATGTTTGAAAGCTTATCGTAAATCATTGTCTTACCTCAATTAGTAATTATATACAGGGTGGTATGATGTATATCAATGTCGCCCTGATACCATTATAATACCACATTTAATAATAAAATGTGCAAAAGAAATTCCTGTATTGTCAACTTAACCGACAGATTTTTCAAGTAAATACCCTTTTTCGATGTTTATTGCTAATTTAGGGGTTTTAATAACTATATTGACCAATTTACTCATTATTAAGAATTTGAAATTCAACTTTAATTTTACCGTTTTATTAATGTATAAATTATTGTTAAGTTTTCCGGAATTTATCTGTATGGACTAGAGGCGGGTTTTGTTGTAAAAGGTAAATAAAATCAATATATTGAAACGATTGACAACGCCAATTTAAAAGGGTACACTAACCCAGAAAAGGAGGGCATATGGAACCGATTTTTGTTACAGGACACCGCAACCCGGATACCGATTCCATAGTCGCTGCTATGGCATACGCAGCACTGCAAAACGCGCTGGGCAATCGTGAATACATACCCGTTCGTTTAGGCGAAGTAAATGACGAAACCCAGCTTGCGCTTGATAGATTCGGTTTTGAAGCACCAATAAGAATTACCAATGTAAGAACGCAGGTGCGGGATCTGGATTTTGACCGCCCGCCAGTACTTAGCGCCAGTTTAACCATTCAAGCAGCGTGGAATGTCTTTACCAATGACACATCACTTTCCGCTTTGCCCGTGGTAGATGAAGATGACAAACTCTATGGTCTGATTACCCGTGGCGATATCGCCGCTTATGACATGGATGCTTTAGAAAACCGCCATATCGACTCGGTGCCTATATTCAACGTGCTTGCCGCCCTAGAGGGCAATGTGGTTAACAATCCGCACAAGCCCGTAGACACCCTATCGGGGCAGATAGTAATTACACTTCCAAGGTCTGAAGATAATTCCTACGGCTTAACCAAAGGATGCATTGCTTTTGTAGGCAAGCAACCTGAAGCCTTTAAGCAGGCTCTTAAAATGAAGGCGTCCTGCATTGTGCTATGTCAGGCGGAGTATTCTAAGGAACTTAGGGAAATGAACCCTGAAATGACGGTAATATATACGCCGCTTGAAGCTTACCTTGCAGTAAGGATGCTTCATCTGTCGCTGTCTATTTCCAGCATATTGCCGGGTAACCGCGTGATTACCTTTTCCCCAGATGACTATATCGATGATGTACGCAACAAAGTGCTTGAAAACCGCTACCATTGTTATCCTATAGTGGACAAATTGGGTAATGTACTGGGCAGCCTTTCCCGTTACCACTTAATTAACCCAAGGCGCAAAAAGGTGGTATTGGTAGACCATAACGAGATGTCTCAATCCGTCCCCGGGCTTGAGCAGGCGGAAATCATCGCCGTTATAGACCATCACCGCTTAGCGGATGTTCAAACCTTGAACCCCATATATATGCGCAATGAGCCTGTGGGTTGTACCAATACTATTATAGGTACTATGTTCCAAGAAAACGGGCTAGTGCCGCCAAAGAACCTAGCAGGGCTAATGGCAACTGCTATCATTTCCGATACCGTTAGCTTTAAGTCTCCCACATGCACCCAAAAAGATATAGATATGGCGAATAGGCTCGCTCGCATAGGCGATGTAGACCTTGATGATATTTCCAACGCTATATTTAACGCCGCATCCGCAAGTGAGCGTACAGTGGAAGAGCTTCTGTTTACAGACTATAAGGATTTCCACATCGCCGGCTATACCATAGGCATAGGGCAGGTAACTACAGCCGATTCCAAAAATGTATTAAAACGCAAAAAGGAACTGGTTGCACTTATGGAAAAAACCTTGGAAGAAAAGTCTATGGATATGATGCTCCTTATGATTACCGATGTGCTAAAAGAAGGCACCGCCCTACTATATGTCGGCGAAAAAGATATAATAAAACAGGCATTCAATGTGGAGCCGGATAAGAACGAAGTATTCCTTGAGCATGTAGTTAGCCGTAAAAAACAGGTTGTGCCCGCGCTAAGCTTAATGTGGGGTTAAAGTTATTTGCTTATTAGATTTAAAAGCGCTCCGAAATAGGGGCGCTTTTGCATATCGATTATTTGTTAATTTAGAATAAGGAATTAATTACCCTGAGTAGGCGGATCCTCCCATTGGGTGGCTGCTGCTTCAAGCACAGCCTGCTGGTGCATTGCGTCAAGGCGCTGGCTGGAATCCCCCCTGCTAAAGGCAAAATGTATACAGAAATGCCCCGGAAAACCGGATTTTTTGTTGGACTGGTAACTGTGTGGCTTACCGTTCATTGATGCGGCATATACCTGCCCTTTATATCGGATAAGTATGGGGCGCCTATCCCAGCTCCATTTTGGATATGCCTTCTTCATCTTTTCCGTGTCTTCTTTGCTTAGGGGCTCAGCGTCTAAATGGCTTTCACCCATCATGCGGTATACAGAAAAGATTGCGCCGCTCCTGACATCCTTAACTTCAAATATCGCTCCAAAGGGTATTAAATCGCTTCCGCCCGCGTACCATTCCGGCACTTGGGTATACCCCAACTTTGCCTTAGGTTTGCGGAAAAGTATGAGTAATGTATCTAGGTCTGCAATGCCTGTTGCTCTAATGCCGTTTTGCGCCTGAAATACAGCGACTGCGCTACGGGTGGATTCATCATATACAGCGAAGTCTACGCCCTCATGTAGGAAGCCCTCTTCTATAAGCTTGTTTTGGAGCAGCTTTACTTGACTTCCCTGCTCACCCGGTTTCGTTGGCTGTGGGAATACGCCTTCTGCAAGCGATAAAGGCGGCAAGAAAAGCAAAATAATGAGCAGTAAGCCGGATAAAAACCGTTTCATTGGCTAACCTCGCTATTTGGGTCAAACCATAGGGGCTGAGCAGACTGCGGTTGGTATACCAAAAGCGGCTTGTCTCCCTTGTCAATTATGCAGGATAGTATAGCCTCGTACTCCGTGCCCTCATATATTGTTTGCAGGTAGCTGCTAGGGTTTATAAGGAAGTGCTGTCGGTATTCCCTGCCATCAGCGCTTACAAAACGGAAATCTTCCTGACTTATGGGCGCGCGACCATTTGGCGCGGCTACAGCCTTTACCCTAAGCCATATTAAAAAATACTCCTGCTTCTTAAGGGGCGTTATATTGTATTTGCTCATTCCCTTTACCAACTTTTCAGCAGAAGAACCGCGTTTAACAGAGGTAATCTCAAACTCAAAATCCGCGTAATCCGACCATATAGTGCCTTCATAAAAAACGGATACATTGTTTTTTACAGGGTTTTCACGAGTGGCGATAAGCTGTTTTTCTTCCTCTTGGGCGAGGATAACTAGGTCTGCCTGTACGCTAGGCTTACCCGAAATAAGGGGCGCTTCATCAGAGTATGCGCTTATGCCAAAAAATGTGCCATACACTGTGACAGTATCCCCCGGAATAAACCTGTGTTCATCTGAAGGCTGGTCATAGTCTACAATAAAAATCATCCTAGGGTTATTTTTAAGCGATATAATATAGTAAAAAGACTGATGCCTTGAAAGCTGTATGCTTAATATGTCTCCGGTTAAGCGTACCTTGTCTTCCATCTTATCATCGGGGGACCTAAAGTATCCCTCGCCATCTAGCACATCAATGTAACCCTCTGCATCCGGAAGCTGCCGTGTGCGTATCTGTGCGTCCGCTTCGTTCCTAAGCGTTTTAAGCTCATCCAAAGTCATTTGGGATAGGTCAGTATTCTGCTGAGCGTAAGCGCAAAGCGGCAGCGTAAGCAGTAATAATATACTCAAGAATTTCTTTATCATGTAGCCCTCACTCTCTAGTGTTGGTAATAATGTGCGGTTTAATATGGCAAAAAAAGTATAGCAAAGCATATGTGAAAGTTCAAGGCAAGATATTAAATCCATACTTGCGGCTTATGCCTTGGACATGGAACTGCATTACTTAATTCGCACAAAATAGAGGCTAGTATGTTTTAAACTTTGCATATTATTCAGCGTTTTGGTATAATTACTCAACAACGTTTCGTGCGTGCAATACGGCTATCTCTAATAACTGCCGCAGGAAACTGCATATACTATGGAGGAGTAACAATGTATATAAAACCCTTTGCTGTTGAAGAATGGATGAATAAATGGGAAGAAAGCGCCATATACAATATAGCGGAAACCTGTGTGGACTCTATATCTATAAGAGAACTATTTGAAATATGCGGAGAGGAAGAATCCGTCTTCACCGAGAAACTCTTTACTCGTCGCCTTACCTATGGCCATATAACCGGTAAACCTGCTTTTAAAGAGGGCATATGCAAGCTGTATAAAAAGCTTTCAGCAGATGATATTATCCCCACTCACGGAGCTGCCGGCGCTAACTACCATGTGTTTATGTCGCTTATATCTCCGGGCGACCATGTTATAAGCATAATGCCTACCTATCAACAGCTTTATTCCATTCCGGAGGCAATAGGCGCAAAGGTGGATATACTGCATCTAAAAAAAGAGAACGGTTACCTGCCCGATATTAATGAGCTCAAACAGCTTGTAACTCCCAATACTAAGATGATATGCATTAACAACCCCAACAATCCAACCGGAGCTCTTATGAGCAAGGATATGCTTATGGAAATAATAGATATTGCTGCCGGAGTAGACGCCTGGCTTATGTGTGATGAGGTGTATCGCCATCTTACCCAAGAGGATATATGGTGCGAATCTGTTGTGGATTTATATAATAAGGGAATATCCGTAGGCAGTATGTCCAAGGTGTTTTCACTTGCGGGCTTGCGCCTTGGCTGGATTGCCTGCCGCGATAAGAATGCCGCTTCCAAAATGCTCTCCCACAGGGATTATAACCTTATAAGCTGCGGTATGCTTGATGAAATGGTAGCTTCTGTAGCCCTAAAGCACAGCGATAAGCTGCTTAAGCGCAACAGAGATATAGTCCGCCAAAATTTGCGTATAGTTGATGAATGGGTTCACTCTGAAAGCTATTTAAGTTATTTAAAACCACAAGCAGGAACTACTGCGCTAATATACTACGATGCTGAAATTCCTTCATATAAGCTATGTCTCGATATGCTTAAAAAAACCGGCGCATTTGTTACACCCGGCGCCTGTTTTGAGGAGGAGCAATGCTTCCGCCTTGGATACGCCTGCGACAAGGAAACCCTTATTAAAGGTCTGCAAGCGGTAAGCGAATACTTTGCAAGTATCAAATAAGGAGTATAATCAATAGTAAGCCCAATTTATGAGGCTTAGCGCAAATAGCAAATCAAAGTGCAACGCTTTTTATACTGATCTCAGTTTAAAACAGCGTATAGATTGCAGCGAATTTTTTGATTTGGCAAAGCTTTAAGAAGGAAGCATAGCGACGCTATGTTGACTGATTAAAGAAAAGACAAATCGGAAAAGGTGCGCAAGATAAAGCTGATTTAGGCTGAGATCATTATTATAATAACACTGAGTGCATTTTATTGAAACCTTTCCACAATGGGATAGAAAGTAGCCCTGAGTATTGAGCGCTTTTGCTATTGTTTAGACACGCCATTGGGACGGATAACAGAAATGCCGCCTTTTTCAACCAATTCAACAAATTTGTCAACAAGTTTGGGGTCAAACTGTGTACCGCTATTCTTTTTAAGGCAGGCTAAAGCTTCGTCCACGGTACGCCCTTTTTTGTATGGACGCGTAGAGAGCATTGCATCAAAGGCATCCGCAACGCAAAGGATGCGTCCTAGCAGTGGAATATCTTCTCCCTTTAGCCCCGCGGGATACCCTTTTCCATCGTATCGTTCATGGTGCCCAAGCACCGCTGGAACAACATAGTCAAGCGATGGCAGATGGCTAATGATACCAACCGACTTTTCTACATGTTCCTTCATCTGCTCCATTTCCTCTTTGGTTAGCGGTCCTGGTTTATTTAGAATCCTTTCATCAATGCCGATTTTGCCAATATCATGCAACAAGCCCGCTTCACGGACGATTTCAGCCGTTTCAGGGCTCATATCCAGCGCCAAAGCAAGCTCTGAAGCGTAATACGCAACATTATTAGAGTGGTTGAATGTATAATGGTCCTTGGCATCAATGGCAGCGGTTAAGGCATGGATGGTTGAGGCATAACTGGAGTATATCTCGTGCTTATGGTCTGTAGCATGTTCTCCGCTTGGCGAGTCCTCTATACGCCCGCCGGTACTGATTTGTATAGCGTTACGACCACTTCGTTTTACTTGGAATATGGCCATATCTACATTATTTAGTAATTCGCGTGGAGTAGAGGCGCCATAAGGGATAGCGCAGATGCCGCCGCTTACAGTGATGGGACGCTTTTTTACTTTGTTGGCATCAGGCTCTGCATTTATCTGTTTTATTTGCGTGCGAATATTGCTTGCAAGTAAGCGGGTTGAATGTAAATCATAACCGGGCAGCAGAATTGCAAATTCCTTTCCGCTATATCGCGCTACAACGCCATTATCACCAACGCTTCCTTGAATAATGCTTGCAATCTGTATAAGTATTGAATCGCCTTCTTTGTTACCGTACAGCTGATTGTAAAGTTTGAAATTGTCAATGTTAAGAGCGATTAACGCTAACGACTGACCGGACAGTTCGGCATACTTGTCATCTACCATTTGCAGAAAGTATTTGCGGTTAAGCAAGCCGGTTAAATCATCAGAGCGCGCTTCAAGCCGAGCGTTTTCATACAATTGTGCATTCTTGACTGCAATAGAAGCTATTGCAGCCACGGAACATAAAAAGCTTATATCGTCCAGTGTATAACGCGCATTACGCTCCTTAGACCCCAGTAGCACTATACTCATCATAGGTCCTTCACCAAGCAGCATTATGCAGGCAACATCCAGTTCCTGAAATTCTTTTTTCTCTTCGTCCCACATGGAGCGATAAGCCGGTGTGCGGCGGTATTCATCCATTAAGAGGCACTCACCTTGATTGCTCTGCGCTAATTGTGTAAATATCGGTGAATCGGTACGCAGCTTGGTAACGCGGTTATCCAGTGGATTAGCGCTATCCACAATGCGTAGATAATCGTCATCTTGGTTGGCTACGCATACATAAACTTTACGCACAGGCATTGACTTTATAATTACCTGTACAAGCTGGCTTGAAACCTGCGAAAACTCCAACGATTTAGCGGCTGATGTGCTAAAAGTACGTAGTGTTTCCGCACGCAGATTTGTGTCTTTGATAAATACGCTATCAATAAAGCGTTTCATAATATTATAGATAATAGAGGTAACCGCGAAAAACACAAGCGATACAATCAGCAGGTCATGCCCCTTACTCAGCAGTATATTGTTGCGAATAAAATGCTCTATATCTCTTAATAACAGCGCAAAAAGCACGGTAGAAATCATCGCCGCTATAAAGTAAACGGTTCCGCGCGATACTAACAAATCAAGCCGCAATAAGCGTCGTCTATATAAGGCATAGTATAAGCATATAACAAACACCACACCGGACAATACGTCTATCGGAAAGCCTTCAAAGAAAGGTAGTAGCAGCAGTAGATGTCCCAGCATCAAGGCAAGTAGCCCTATGCCTACAGGCAAGAAAGCGCGTGAGCGTGCTTGATCTGTTTTATTCATATGCCAAATGATGACATTCATGTGTATAACTGTAGCTAATAGCAGCACTGCTAACACCGCCACATGCCATGTAATGGTATATACAAACCGCCCGCCTGTTTCGTCAGGTATGAAGCGCGGCGCCGCAAGCAATAATTCTGTTTTTGTGTTGAAAATGAATGCCGCAATCAGGAGCACCAGCCAAACCCGTGTAAGTATACCTGCCTTAACGCCGGCAAACTCCTGTACAAAGCGGAGCAATGAATAAGCAAGCATAAGTAAACCGAAAATAGATATATCATACCAGAGCTTGATTCCTACTACGGCTTGCTGGCGCATCAAAAAAGACCCGCCTGTCCATAGCACACAGCTTATCAAAACCCAAATGAATGCTATTATCAGACGCGTCTTACGGCTAGCAATCAATGCAAGCAATAAGAACAGATAACAGCATACTCCTACCACTGGGATTGCATTTGCAAAACTCATACTGCACTATCCTCACTATAAATTGCATGCTGCTGGGATGCAAGCAGCGTCTGTATGTGCATAGATGGGGGGTTCATTCTGCGCGGAACACAGCCTGTGCGTAAACAGGCAGCAAAGGTACCGCAGCGCAGAATGGTAATCTTCAAGGGGTCATACCCCATAATTCTCATAAGGTATTTATAATCCTTATCAATATAGCGGAAGTAAATACTCAGCTGTTCACGAAGGATTTCCTGCGATACGGCATGGTCTGCCAGCGAATTAGGTTTCAATTCCGCATATAGATGCATAAAGGGCTTTCCTGTCTCTGTAAACTCCTTGCATGCAACCCAATTACAAATAGGTAAGCCGGACAAACGGACTACATTATTTATGGAATTTTCGGATATACGGGTAAAGCCCGCTATGTCGATTATATCCGCAGTGCGGTCTATATAGATAAAACGGGGCAGGTATGCGCCGCCAGCATCTTTGTTAGGACCTAAACAGCGATATAAATCCCCTACTCTATAGCGCATAAATGCTCCGCCTTTGAATACCGATATAACCAGCTCATACTTTTCGCCTGTTTGCACTTGGTCCATAAGGCAGGTTTTAGGAATGTAAGCGGGGTTTAGAGCGCTCTTTTCAAATTCACTCTCCGGTATAAATTCATAGAAACAGGCATCCGGGAAGAAATACAAACCATCTCTTGCCCAAGTTTCAACGCCAATACAGGTGGGTTCAGTACCTGCAAACACTTCTACCGGACGAATGCCCCACAAAGCTTCCAAATCGTCTTTATAACAATTGTTATCCGTTCCTGCCACCATAAATCCCCGCAGATGGAATACATCCTTTGGCAGCATGGAGCGGTTTTCACTTTTGCTTTTGCTGCGGGCTTTTAGGTATTTAAACGCCATACGCGGAGACATTTTAAATAGTGACTTGAGCCCTCCCTCGCCCTTTCCTGCCGCATCTCCAAAGCTCTGGCTTACAAATGTAGCTACGCTGCCTAGCGCAAAAAAGTAATCAATGCCCCTTTGAAGCCCCATTCTAAAGCCGCGACGATTACGCTCTGAAAAAGACATGCGTTCTGCTTCGGTTACAGGTGGTAAAAAACGCAGATCTATTTCCTGATGGAGTGCGCGCGGCAATAGCCCCGTAGCATAGGGAAGGGGCGCAAGACCATAAAGGAAGGTGTTGTTTGGAGCTATGTCAAACTTGCCCTTACCGGTGCTGGTGGCAAGCATCATGCAGGCCATAATATTGTTTCCAAAGGTATTGAGCATACTGCGCGTATATGGAGCAAGTTTTATTGGATGTTTTCCGCCTTCCCAAGCGGTTTGAATCCAAACCACAGGTTCATCGGGCAGTAATTCGCCGCGTTTTAATAGTAGCACATCGGCGTAATCGGCATAGGTAGTCAGAGGAAAACTGTTGCGGAAATCCTCAATATTGTAAAAAACTTTTCCTTTGGATAATTTTTTGCCCAGCTCACATTTGCTCCACAGGTGTATCTGCTCAAGAAGCAATTGCTCCTGAATAAGCATAAACTCTTGAAGTGTGTAATCTAGGAAACCACAATATTCCTCCCACAGTTCTCCGCGTGGGGTTGTCTTTAATCGGTCTTGAAAACGCATAGCTTTACAACCTCTTTCTTAAGCGTGGTATGAGGAACGGAACAGATAGTTTGTAGTCATCATAATCTGAAAAGATACGGGGAAAGGTCCATAAATCCTGGAACTGAACATACAGAAGATTTAGAAACGAAACCAGCCCTACAAATAACCACATGCGCGTTGTAGGCATAGCAAGTGCGATAAAAAACAGTGCGAGTGCCAGAAACCATACGCCAGGATGCCGACAGATGCCGTATAAGCCTGTACGCGTAACTGTGCGTGGAGCAGCATCAACCGAATCCGTGTACGATTCTGAAAAAGGAATGGCAAAAAACAGCGCATACACAAGCAGGATAGTATGAATTGCAGATAAGGCAAGCCATACATAGTCGATACTATCAAGTGGCGCTGTTTGGCCAAAAGCAATATGTACCTCGGCTATAGTTGCTGCCAACAATGATAGCGCCCCTAAAGGGAACAGGATTTGCAGTGTTCTAAAGCGTAGGGTAACTGAATTCACATCAAAGAGGAAGAACGCCGCAAACGCAATGATAGCTAAAGCCACACCGTGTCCACCCCTTTCCACTTAGTGAACCTTACAGAAAATATTCTATCACATATATTTTGTTTTTGCAATAGTAATATTAATTTAATTTTAATTTCATAATTCTACCAAAAAAGTTTATGTAACTAGTAATAAAGAGAGGAATAATCAATGCAGTAAACAACTCTGCCCTTTATTATTATTGTTGCTAATAATTAATAATTTCTTAAGTCTAAAAAGAAAAATTAATACATAACAAGATATTTATCCACTTCCCAGCTGGATACACGGGTGGAATATTCCTTCCACTCCTCTTGCTTGCCGCGCAGATAATAAGTCCACACATGTTCGCCAAGAGTATCTAGCACCAAAGCATCCTCCTGCATACAGGCTAAAGCTTCCTCAAGTGAAGCGGGGAGGCTTTTTACATTCATTGCCTTACGTTTTTCAGGGCTCATGGTAAATATATTTTCCGGTATTTCGGCTGGAGGCTCTAGCCCTCTTTCTATACCGTCTAATCCCGCCCTTAGGCAAAGAGCAAGCGCCAAGTAGGGGTTGCAAGCGGGGTCGGGGCTACGCAATTCAAGCCTTGTGCTTTTCCCCCTTGCCGCAGGTACTCGAATCAGCACACTGCGGTTGCTTGCAGACCATGAAAGGTAGCAGGGAGCTTCAAACCCCGGCACTAAACGCTTATAGGAATTTACCAAGGGGTTGGTTATGGCGGTCATGCCACGCACATGTTCAAGAAGCCCTGCAATGAAGGAATAGGCTTCCTTTGAAAGTTCCAAATCGCCCTTGGGGTCGTAGAAAACATTATCCCCATTTTTATTTAGCGATATATTTACATGCATACCGTTGCCCGCCTCGTTAAATATGGGCTTTGGCATAAATGTTGCATGCAGTTTATGGCGCTGCGCAAGGGTTTTAACAGCCAATTTAAAAGTCATTATGCGGTCAGCGGTTTCAAGCGCACCTGCGTGCTTAAAGTCAATCTCATGTTGACCGCCGGCAAGCTCGTGGTGTGAGGTTTCTATTTCAAAGCCCATATCTTCCAGCGCCAAACATATATCCTGCCGGGCGCTCTCTCCCCTATCTAGGGGCGCCAAGTCAAAATAGCCCGCCTCATCGCCAGTGTGGGTGGTTGGGCGACCCTTATCGTCCAGATGGAAAAGGAAAAACTCAAGCTCCGGTCCTATATTGCAAGTATAGCCAAGCTCCGCCGCTTTATTTATGGCGCGCTTTAGTACATAACGCGGGTCTCCGGCAAAAGGACTGCCGTCATGGTTATGCACATCGCATATAAAACGGGCAACCTTTATGCCGTCATCATGCCAAGGCAACAGAGAAAAACTGTCCAAATCCGGAAACAGGCGCATATCGCTTTCTTCAATGCGTACAAAGCCCTCAATTGAGGAACCGTCAATGGTCATCTCATTATCGAGCGTTTTTTCAATTTGAGAAGCGGTTATGGTTACATTTTTCATCTGACCGAATATATCTGTAAATTGCAGGCGGATAAACCGCACACCTTCATCCTTAATCCGGCGGATAATATTTTCTCGTTTTGCCTTGTCCATATTTTACACTCCTCCCAAATAAAAAAAGCCGCTTTCAATAACCAATTCTTTTCGCATTGAAATTATAGGGTTACAAAGCCTTTTCTGTCAACCAAAAACAGTGAAAATGCAATGGTTCACTGCGCTTAAGCGGATTTCATTGCAAATAATTAAATATTATTCATGTTCTGTTTCGTTTTCTATTATGATTTGCTCTGTGTTGTCCTCATCATACTCGCTATCATAATAGATTTCTTCTTCAGTTTCCTCCGAAATTTCAGGGGATTTTTCCTCTGGCTTAGGAAGTTCATCTATAGATGATATGCCAAAATGGGATAGAAATTCATCTGTAGTGCGATATAGGAAAGGGCGACCCAATGTATCCTTTCTGCCGCATACTTCTATAAGATTTTTATTTACCAAGGACTGCAGGGAATAATCACATTTAACTCCCCTTACCATCTCAACATCAAGTCTGGTTACAGGCTGCCTATATGCAACTACCGCAAGCGTTTCAAGAGCTGCGTTTGAAAGGGATTGCCTCTGTATAGGTTGAAGCATTTTTTCTACATATGGGGCATAGCATTCCCTCGTTTTTAGCTGAATATGTTTGCCGAACCTGTGTAAGCGAACTCCACTATGCTGCTCATCGTATTTTTTTTGAATATGCTCAACCGCATGTTCTACATCAAGCTGCGCTATTTCAAGGTTTGAAGCTATATCCCCTATGAAAACAGGGTCGCCTGATACAAATAGTATTGCCTCTATAATTCCGCTAAGCTCATCTATGCTCAATGCTTTAACCTGCCCTTTTGATTATTTAGTATATATATTTCCCCGTAAGTATTTTCCTGCACGCAGGATATTTTCCCAAGGCGAATAAGCTCAAGCAGGGCTAAAAACACAACTACCACCTCATGCCTTGTGGGACTTTTGCTCAGCACCGAATTAAATGATACCCTGCCGCCTCTACTTAGCTTTAGTATATTAGCCATACAATCCCTAACCGTATGTTCCTCGCGCATAATGCGGTGTACGCTTGTTTCTTCATCTTCGTCCTCGGGCAAGCGCGCAAGAAGATTTGCAAAGGCTTCTGCAAGCGCGGATAGAGAAAGCCCTTCAAGCTCCAAAGTTGGAGGAGGGAGTGGAAACTCTTCCGGAAGTTTTTCATACATTTTAGCTGCGGTTTTTTCAAACTGCTGCATTTCCTTTGCAACCTTTTTAAGGGCTGCATATTCCTCAAGCTGGCGGATTAAAAGCTGTTCCGGATCTTCCTCCTGCGGTGGTTCTGGCTTAGGTAACAGTGAGCGGCTTTTAATAAGCAAAAGCGTCGCCGCCATTTGTATAAATGCGCTAGCTTCTTCCATGTCTATATCCTCCGCCTCTCTAACCGCGGCTATGTATTGGTCTGTAATTTCGGATACAAAAATATCCTTGATATCTATCTTAGCCTTGCCTATTAAAAAAAGCAGCATATCAAGCGGGCCTTCAAATTGACTAAGCCTAAATATGCGCGCCATTAAATACCTACTAGCCTTAGCATTATATCCAGCACATTGCCTTGCACAAAATATATAGCTTTGCCAACAAAATCCGAAACCACGTCTGTAAACAGCATTAGAGCCATTAGAGCGCCCTGCATTATTCTAAATGGTTTGCCGCCCATGTATATTTTCCCCTTAAATACAAGCTGGTTTACTACATGAAAACCATCTAGCGGGGGCAGCGGCAATAGGTTAAACAGGCACAAACCTATATTTATAAGTATAGAATGTAAAACCACCCTCTGCAAGTGAACAAGCCAAGGGGTTTTAAGCAGGGGCATAAGTACATCTACATATTCCGGAAAAAGCTGTATTGTAAAGCCGTCGCTCCTTGCATCAAGAAAAAAGCGGTATACATTAGCTGAATCAAAGGGTATTTCGTACAGATGCCTTCCTATAAATACAGCAAGAAGTGTTGATATTAAAAATACCATAAAATTGACGGTTACTCCTGCTAAGGATACTAATATATCGTCCCTTTTGGGGTTTTTAAAATTGTTTGGATTTATTGACACAGGCTTTGCCCAGCCGAAGCCGAATAAAAACAAGCATATGGTTCCAAGAGGGTCCATATGTTTTATAGGGTTAAGGCTCAGCCTCCCCATAATCCTCGCGGTAGGGTCTCCACATTTTGCGGCTACATATCCATGGGCGTACTCGTGCAATGTAATAGCCATAAGCACGGCGGGCGCCCTATATAGCATGAATAGAAGAAATCCGCGCGGATCTTTAGACAGCCAATCCAGCATATATTGTTATTTCCCCGCTTTTAACTTATTAAGTTCTTCCTCTATTTCCGCCCTGCTCTTATGGTTGAGCGGAGAGAAAACGCCATCAAGCGCAGCTGTAAGCTTTTCTATTGCCGCTTTTTTATCGCCATTTTCTAAATCATACCTAGATAAAAAATACAGGGTATCTATCTGCGAGGGTTTTATCTTATGCGCTTTTTCAAAATAGGGCTTCGCCTTTTCCTTATCATTAAACAGCAGATAGTACATCTGCCCCATATTATCAAGCACTACGGAGTCTACTTCGTCATAATCCAGCGCCTCTGTATTATATTCAAGCGCTTTTTCTTTTTCTCCGTATAATGTGTATAGATAGCCCAATGTCTGGTATATAAGTCCGCAAGCATACTTACCATGAGCCGCTTCAAGTGTGGATATCGCCTTTTCCCTATCGCCAAGCATATGGCAGGCTATAGAATAGTTTACAAGAAGCTGCTGGCGCCTATCTAGGCTTAAGTCCGCCGCTTTCTGAGCCTTTACAAGTATGTTCTTTGCCTTTTCAGCGTTTTCTTCCCCGCCAAGGCGCAACAGCATACTCGAATATGGCAGCATATAAGAAGCGCTTAATACGCCCTCAGCATACAGTTTTTCATATTCTAAAAATGCCTGCTCGGCATCTCCTTTTTGGTGCTTACCAAGCGCAGAACGCACCTTAAACGCATCTAAAAACCCCATATAATTCCACCTTTCACCTAAATCAAAATAAACACCCGATAATTTTACACAATGGAGAGAATAATATCAAGGCGAGGAAAACAGAGAAACTTCTTCGTCCTCATCTACCCTAGGGGCTGATGTAGGCATGGGGGTAGGGTAGCAGCGCCCCTGAGCTTCATCGTAGCTTAAGCCATGCGGCAAATATGGCTGAGTTGCGGCTTTAAGCACTTGATAAGTATCGCCGCTAACACCTGAAAACTGATTAAGCACCTGTCTGTTTCCAACCTGTAAATCCCGAACGAGTCCCGCAAGCAATATATCGCAGCCGCCTGAAACCACATAAGGCGGCAGCAGCGAAATATACTGTAAATAGGTTTCAAGGGGGATATTAAGCATATGTATAGCCCCTGCGTGAGCTATGCCTACATACCTATAATGCCATGGCTCAAAGGCTATGCCTGTTATATCCTTCCACTCGGGTTTATAGCGCAGTATATAACCGAACCTGTGCGCGTTTTCAGCGAGCCATATGCCTTCTTCCGTTTCCGCAAATGCTGCGTTTAGATTTTTAAAATTGTCGGACTGTATGTCCATAGTAAGCCCCAATTGATGCTCGCTATAGCCTGCAGGCATTACGCTGCGGCTAGCCCTGTCATAGTCGCCAACTTCTTCCATTTTTCTGTTGAAGTTGAGCTGCTGTATACCATAGCTCCTGTATCCTGATACAGCAAGCAGCTTGTATCCAGCTTCCGTTTCTGCGGCTCTGAACATTTCTTCAAGCTTAACAGCAGCTTCTTGCCTTAGGTATATCCTCTCCTGCAGGGATTTTTTTCTCGTCTTTACTTTTGGCAACACCAAGTCCGAAGGCTCAAAGTCCGCGGGAAGCTTATTCTCTTTATTTACAAGGTATAATAAATTATCCTCTATAGCTCTATATTGAAGCGAAATGGTGGGGGCAGGCGTTACTTGCTCCGCATATGAACATGGCAGTATTACAGACAATATTACAACTAATAAAAACAGTTTTTTCATCACGGCACCTGATAGAACAGAGATACTTCGCTATCTCCGTTATCGCCTTGGTTTAGTTCTATTGGCTCAGGCAGCTGCCTTAAGTATTCGCAGTAGGCTATAAAATCCCCTCCCGCGGCTTCATACGCTGCTATTGCGCCCTTGTATTCCTCGTGAAATTCTTCAAAAGTTAAACCATTATCCATTATGTATGCAGCCACTTCCTTTCCAACATACCTAAAGTGCCAAGGCTCGAATATTATACCGGTTATATCGGTCTTATCCTCAGGGTAGCGCAATATAAAGCCGAATTTAGCGCAGTTATCTTTCATCCATTTCGCTTCATCAGTTAAAGAAAACTCAGGCCGCATACCATCCTGCTGTGTCCATGCGTAGTTCAATATATCCACCGCAAGCCCCGTCTGATGTTCTGATGAGCCGGGATAGGCGACTACGCCGTCGTCCTTTCTGTATTTATCGAGCCTATTTTGGTACATGGTATTCTGCGTTTGGTAGTTCCTATATGCGCTTTTAACATATAGTGTATACCCGTCTTCCGAAGCTTTATTAAACATATCCTCAAGCGCCTCTGCCGCCTCTTGCCTAAGCTGCATACCCCTATTGGTTGCTCTAAGCTTTAAATCCACAAGCCTTGGAGGCACAAAATCGCTGCTGAGCAGGTTATCATTATTTGTAAGTACAAGTAAGTTCAACCTATCTTCAAGTATTGTAGCTTCTATAGGGTATGTCCACTCCGCTTGTCCCGCCAGAACAGAGATAGTAGCAAACATTGTAAGTATACATATAATTAAAATAAATCTTTTCATTCTGATATGTCCTTAACCGTATATTCCACTTGATATTCCTTTGAAGCGTATAAATTCCCTATATATTCTTCAAGTGGAATATCCTGCTCGTATATTTTCTGTGCATGTTCCACTCCCACATAACGTATATGCCAAGGCTCATAGTTGTAACCCGTTATTTCTTCCCAGCCTCTTTTATAGCGTATAATAAAGCCGAAACGATGGGCATTTTCATTTACCCATATGCCCTCTTTTGTTTCTCCAAAGCCCTCATTAAGCCCCGCCCTATTGGGCGTGCCTATATCCATTGCAAGCCCTAATTGATGCTCGCTTGCGCCAGGGGGTGCCACATATTTCTGCGCCCGTTTTGCACTGCCCACCCTGTCTATTTTACGGTTGTATATGGTTTTCTGCGTATGATAAGACCTATAACCTGAAATAGCGTGCAGCACAAAGCCCTGCTCCATTTGAGCAGCGGCAAAAAGCTTTTCAAGCGCAAGAGCTGCTTCCTTTCGCATTAACACCTGTTCGCTTGTTGATAGAACATTTGGCATTATTAAATCCTCAGGAACATAGCGCATATCAAGCTTATATGTGCGGTTTACCAAGAATAGATTACCGCCTAGGTTAATTTCATCTATCCCCGCGTCAAATGAAAACTGCCCGAAAGATAGTATCATACATATTATAGCTACAATCCTATTAAACATACTATCACCTCTCAAACAGCCTCAAAATTTATTTCGGGGTATCTGCTCTTAATGCGCTCAAGCTGCACGGAGTCTATTTTAAATTCTACCATAGTGCCTTCATGTGTATGCTCTTCTGCAATAATCCTACCGCCAAGCCTTAATTCATTTAAAAGAGAGTAATTATCGTAACTTACAAGCACTTGATATTTTCTCTGCGCCTTGCCTATTTCCTCAGATATTTTTTGAAGCAGTACATCTATACCTTCGCCCGTTTTAGCGGATACCTTTATTGCGCCGGGGATTTTTATCTCATCATTATTTTCTAGCAGATCCGCCTTATTTAGTACCTCTATTCTAGGCTGGGTAGTTGCGCCTATCTGCCTTAATACATCGTTTACTACCTCGCGTTTTTCAAGTATCTGCTCGTCCGAGGCATCGGAAACAAGTAACAATATATCCGCCTGTACAGCCTCTTCAAGCGTTGAATGGAAGGCTTCTATTAGCTGCGTTGGGAGCTTCCTTATAAAGCCTACGGAGTCAATGAGTATAAATTCTGTCCCGTTTTCAAGCTCCACCCTGCGGCTCATGGTGTCAAGCGTTGCAAAAAGCTCATCCTTTTCATACGCATCTGCGCCTGATATGCGGTTTAGCATGAGGGATTTACCCACATTTGTGTAACCCACAAGCGCAGCTACGGGAAGTTCGTTTTCCGTGCGGGATTTCCTCTGCAATTCCCTCTGGCTTTCGAGGGTTTCAAGCTGTTTTTTAAGCTTAGAAATGCGGGTTCTTATCTTGCGCCTATCGCTTTCAAGCTTGGTTTCACCGGGACCCCTTGTGCCTATGCCGCCGGCAAGACGGGAAAGGGCATCGTACCTGCCAACTAGCATACCTGCGCTATATGCAAGCTGCGCAAGCTCTACCTGCAGTTTACCCTCCCTGCTCTTTGCCCTTTGCGCAAATATATCTAGTATAAGCGTAGTTCTATCTATAACCCTTGCGCCGCATATCCTTTCAAGGTTAAGGCGCTGAACATTGCTGAGTTCATCATCGGCAATTATTAGAGTAGCAGCTGTATTCTGCACTTCCTGCGCTAACATATTAGCCCTGCCGCTGCCTATAAATGTAGAGGAATCGGGCTTTGCGCGCTTTTGAAAAGCCATACCTACGCACTGCGCTCCCGCGCTTTCGCAAAGGGCTTCAAGCTCCTCAAGCGAAACTTCGCTATCTATGCCAATTAAAAAGGCGCGCTCTATGTTATCTTCAGTTTCGTATATGCTAGCGCCAAACAGACTATCGTTGCGCTTTATTTCATCCAGCCATTTATCGCTTTCAAGCTCCAAAGGGCTTAAGGCTTCAAAGGTATTTATATTAAAATCGCCGGATTCATCAGGCTCAAGCATAGCTACGCTTATTTCGTATATTTTGCCGCTGTCAGTTAACGCAAGCGCTACCATGGCATCAAGCTTTAGAGCCTTTAGGGCTGAAATATCAGCGCCTGAAAACCTAGATGAACCATTCGGGTGGGTATGTATACAGCGTATGCGGGATAGGCGCATATCGCTCCGCCTATCCTGTATGGCGCTTAGAGGCGCGCTGTCATCAACGCCTATGCTTACATCTTTTATAGTGCCGTTTCTATGTATGTATACGGATATTTCCCTGTTTATTTGAGAGGATATATCCGCTATCTCCCCTGCCGCTTCAAGCGATATTATACCATGCTGCGGGGGCAAGTCATAAAGCGCTTCAAGCCTATCTAGCAGGCTTTTGCGTATTCCGTCTATATTTCCATTTACCTTATTTGCCATCAACTACTCCCTGTATATGCCCATTATATGGCGCTGCCCCTGCATTCCTCAACTATGCTTGGCAAAACGCCCAGCACATAGTCTATATCTTCATCGGTAGTATTGCAAGATAAGGTAAGGCGTATGCTTCCTTTTGCTTTATTCTGAGGCACACCCATAGCAAGCAGCACATGAGATGTTTCAAGAGAGCCCGAAGCGCAGGCAGAGCCTGCTGACGCGGCAATACCAGCGCTATCAAGGCGCATTAATAGCGACTGCGCAAGCGTATTTTCAAATGAAATATTAACATTGCCGGGAAGCCGCATAGTGGGGTGCCCGTTAAGCTGCACGCCTTCTATGCTGTTTATAATGCCGTTTATAAGCCTATCCCTTTTCTCCGCTATTTTCGCGCCGCTGCTTATAATATCTGTGCATGCTATTTTAAGAGCTTCTGCCATACCAACAACGCCAATAACATTTTCAGTGCCTGCACGCCTTCCCCTCTCCTGCTCTCCTCCGTGCATAAACGGCGAAATCTTAGTGCCCTTTTTTATGTATAGAGCGCCCACTCCCTTAGGCCCCGCAAACTTATGCGCAGATAGCGAAAGCATATCCGCCCCTAATTCACTTAAATTTATAGGCACCGCAGACACTGCCTGCACTGCATCTGTATGAAACAGCACGCCGTTTTCTTTTGCAATGTCCGCTATTTCATTAACTGGCTGTAATGCACCCACCTCATTGTTTGCGTACATTATGGATATTAGTATGGTATCGCTCCTTATAGCTTTTTTAAGAGCGTCTATATCTACTATGCCATATTTATCTACAGGAATATATGTAATTTCAAAGCCTAGCTTATTCAATCTTTCACATGTATTTAACACAGCATGGTGTTCTATGGGCGATGTTATTATATGCTTTCCCTTGTCGGCATTCGCAAAAGCCGCGCCAACAAGCGCCCAGTTTGCGCTTTCCGTGCCACCTGAAGTAAAGTATATTTCGCTTGTATCCACGCCTAATATGCTAGCGATAACCGCGCGGGATTCGTCCATTAGTTTTCTTGCTTTCCTGCCTGCTTTATACACGCTTGATGGGTTGCCATAGTATTTTGCGCACTCTATCATTTTATTTAGCGCGCTATCATTTATAGGCATGGTAGCCGCATTGTCAAGGTATACGTATTTCAATGCTCTCTCCTTTGTGTAAGGGCTTATGGTATTGATTTTCAATTATCTACACACAAACCCTTTTCCCCCATTGGGATTAGTCTATCCTACCACTTGTTAATTTACAAGTCAACATTAGTTAAGTGCTATGTTTTCATAAGCATATGAGTACTTATTTATTGCGGTATCTATATGCTTGTAATACTTGTTGCTGTTTGCAATTATATGTTTAGCGCACTTTTGAGCGTCCTCTATAAGCCTTATATCGCCAGTCATAATACTAAAAGTAGCCTTGCCATGCTGCATAGTACCTAAAAACTCCCCGGGACCGCGGATTTCTAAATCCTTTTCGGCTATTTCAAAGCCGTCATTTGTTTCGCACATGGCATTTAGGCGCTCATTTCTTTCGCCAAGTAAAAAGCACCAGCTCTGCTTTTTTCCCCTGCCTACCCTGCCCCTTAGTTGGTGCAGCTGTGAAAGCCCGAACCTATCCGCATTTTCTATTACAATAATTGTAGCCTGAGGCACATCTATGCCTACTTCTACCACTGTTGTGGCAACAAGCACGCTTGTTTTGCCGGCGGAAAAATCGCTTATAGCATTTTTTTTATCCTCCGCGTTTTGCGTGCCGTATGTTATGCCTATATTAAGCCCGCGAAGCGCGCCCTTTGACAACTCATCATACATTTCTTGTACGCTTTTAGCCTCCGTTTTATCGCTTTCTTCAACTAGCGGACAAATATAGTATACCCTTTCTCCCATGCTTACCGCCTGCCTTATAAAGACGTACATGTCCTTGCGTTTGTTTTCGGGTACTATTCTTGTTTTAACGGGAAGTCTGCCGGGAGGAAGTCCTCGCATGGTAGAAACATCTAAATCCCCATATATAACAAGCGCCAATGTGCGTGGTATAGGCGTTGCTGAAAGCACGAGCACATGCGGGCCAATTTCAGCCTTATCGCTTAGCCTTTTGCGCTGCCTTACTCCAAAGCGATGCTGCTCATCCGTAATAACAAGCCCAAGGGATTTATATTCTACGCTTTCAGATATAAGCGCATGTGTGCCTATTATAAGCGACCATTCACCTGATAGTATACATTCAAGAGCATGTTTTCTTTCCGCAGCTTTCATACCCCCAATAAGTAGCCCGCATTTTATGCCCGCAGGCTCAAGCAGTTTTTTCGCGCTTTTTATATGTTGGTACGCAAGCGTTTCTGTTGGCGCCATAAGCGCTGTTTGGTAGCCAGCCTTATGCATGTAGTATACAGCAGCAAACGCAACCGCCGTCTTGCCGGAGCCTACATCGCCCTGCAAAAGGCGGTTCATAGCCTTTCCGCTTTCAAAATCCTTTTCTATATCGCTTATTGCTTTATTCTGCGCTTCAGTCAGCATAAAAGGCAGCAGTGCTGAATAGCTATCCCGCATAGCTTTAGTAATGCTAAGCACTATACCCTTATCGCTTCTCTGCCTAAAATGCATTACAGCTATCTGGTAGTACAATATATTATCAAACGCTATCCTTCTTTGTGCTAAATTAAGGCTCTCGCCAGACATGGGTCTATGTACAAGCCTTACAGCTTCTTTTAAAGGAATAAGAGAAAACTCCTCTATTATTTCACTAGTTAGCGTTTCTACTATAAGGCTGTCTACATATTCTAGTGCCTGCTCAATAATGCCTTCCATGGTTTTTGTGCCTATGTTTTCAATAGCTTTGTAGTGAGGTATTATTCCCCTTTCCTGTACCACTTCAGGGTTTACAAGCACTATATTTCCCTTATACATGCTTGCCCTTCCGTATAGGGGGATTTCCCTGCCCTCGTACAAGTTTTTCATGTTCCAAGGCTGGTTGAAGTATATTAAAGGCAGCTTGTATACGCCATCTGTAAGGGTACAGCGCACTATGTTAAGCCCGCTCCTTACATACTGTATTTTAGGTGAGGATAGTATACTACCCTCCA
Source organism: Christensenellaceae bacterium (assembly GCA_012518615.1). Classification (GTDB taxonomy): domain Bacteria; phylum Bacillota; class Clostridia; order Christensenellales; family Aristaeellaceae; genus DTU024. Next base: position 25,084 of record JAAYRU010000016.1, read on the forward strand.
CGCATACAAAATCCCCCTCTTTTACACATGAAAGGGGGACTATTTTTGATGTATCCTTATAAGAAACGGGGTAATAGCTTAGCAAATCGGCTAGGGTGTATATTCCTGCATCATGCAGGCTATTTAGGCGTTTTGCGCCTATGCCCTTTAAATCTGAAAGCTTTATGTCACTCAAAATTACTCAACTGATAACAGATAATAGTACAGCGGTTGACCGCCCCAGTGTACCTCAACATCGCACATATCGTACTTGGAGGCTATCTTATCGCATAGCTCTTGAGCGTCATCTTCTTCTACGCCTTCGCCGTAATATACTGTAATAAGACTGTCGTCATCGGTTACTATCTGCTGCATAAGTTCAAGCGCTACATGATGAGTATCGTCGGAGCATACAGTAACTTCTCCATTGTGAAGTCCTATTATGCTTCCTTCTTTTATCTGCATACCCTCTATATCGCTATCGCGAACGGCGAATGTAATAGTGCCTGTGCGCACGCGCTCCGCCGCTTCATTCATGCGGAGTGTATTTTCTTCCACATCCACATCTTCCCTGAAGGCTATAATCGCGGCTATGCCCATGGCTACGTTTTTAGTACGAAGCACTACTACATTTTTTTCGGACATCTCCGCAACCTGCCTTGCGGCAAGGGTAATGTTGCCGTTATTTGGCAGTATGAATATATTTTCAGCATTTATGCTATCAACAGCCTTGCCTAGGTCTTCTATGCTGGGGTTCATAGTCTGCCCGCCTTCGACTATGCTATCTACATTTAAATCCTTAAATATTGCGGAGAAACCTTCACCCAACGATACGGATACTATCCCATACTTCTTAGGCGGTGTGTTCGCCATTTTTTCTCTGTATTGAACGAGCATATTGTCTATTTCTATCTGGTCTAGCTCGCCCAGCTCACAGCCGTATTTTAGAGCAGTACCCGGGTCATTTGTATGCACATGCACCTTAATAAATGAAAGGTCGCCCACCACCAATACGCTGTCGCCTATGCGGTTAAGGCGCCTGCGAAGGGCTGATATATCCACATCGCTTGCGTTTGCTCTTATATTCTGTATTACAAATTCCGTGCAGTAGGCAAATTCTATATGCTCAATATCGCTATGGTCATCCTCAAACTCTGACATGGTAGCCACATCGCTAGACATATCTACAAGCGAAGCGTCTATTTTTTCGCCGCGAAGCACTGCAGCATAACCTGTATATATAATAAGCAATCCCCTGCCGCCGGCGTCTACAACGCCCGCCTGTTTTAGCGCAGGCAGCATTTCTTGCGTGCGGGCTAGTATTTTTTCGCCACTGGTTAATATACAGTCAAAAAGCGCATAAAAATTATCCGGCTCTCTTTGGGCTTGCGCAACAGCCTCCTGCGCGATTACGCGCGCTACCGTAAGTATAGTACCTTCTTTTGGCTTCATTACGGCTTTATAGGCAGTATCCGCGCTATTTTTAAGCGCGTCCGCAAACTGCACCGGATTTATGGTTTCATATTCTTCTATTGCTTTGGAAAAACCCCTGTATAGCTGGGATAGTATAACACCGCTGTTGCCCCTTGCCCCGCGCAGCGCGCCCTTTGCAAGCGCGCGGGCAGCATCGCCAACGCTTTGAAACTCCTTGCTGTTTATCTCTCTAACTACGCTCATCATGGTCATGGACATGTTAGTGCCCGTGTCCCCGTCAGGTACAGGGAATACGTTAAGGGCATTTACCGCATCGCGGTTCTGCTCAAGCAGGCTTGCCCCTGCATTTACCATTTCACGCAGCATTATTGCATCGATAGACTTTATATCTTTCAATTTGCTTTCCTCCGTAATTTGTATTGTGCCTGCTTAAATGCGTATGCCTTCAACGGTTATGTTGATATTACGCACCTTTATGCCAGTCATGCTTTCGAGCTTGTATTTTACAACCTCTTTAATTGCAGCACATACAGCAGTTACGGAAATGCCGTATTCAACTATAATGTACAAATCAACATCTATCATATCGTCGACAGAGCGTATCTGCACGCCTTTGGACAGGTTTTCCCTGCCAAGCCACTCAACGATACCGTCTTTTGCGCGCTTTGAGGACATAGCGACTATGCCATAGCACTCAAGCGCCGCATAGCCTACCACCTTTAGCATTACTTCTTCGGAAATATATATCGTACCGATATCGTTTTTTATCTTAAACTCCATACCATAAACCTCCTAGCAGGAAAGATTCCCATGATTATTATATCTTTTTTTGCCATAAGGCGCAACATTTGCCCTTAAAAACCATTTTGACGGTTGAGCTCATCTATCTCGCTTTTGCGCATAGGCGGGTCGCAGCGTTTACAGGGGGTGAACTTCTGGTTTTCAGCATTATCAAGCTCCGCATATGTAAATGAGCCTGAAAGAGGCAGATACCTGCTCTTTATGCTTGGGCACCTCTTATCCGCATGATAGTATTTGCCACCCTGTGGGTTGTAGTAAATCATCATATTATCTTCTGGGTACTCGTGGAAACGCCCGGGCATATCGTCCCATACCAACACCTTTGTGTTTATTCCTATATTGTTCCAAAGCCATTGCATATTCACGCCCTCGTCATTCTTCTTGCGCTGCACGCGCACGCAGCCATGGCTTGCCTTGGTTCCAAGCAGCGGCTCTTGAGAGCTGTAATCGTGGTAGTCGGTAGCTTCGTTTAATATATAGGGCACTTCGTGTATAAGGCAGCCGCCGTTTATGCGCATGGCCATATCGCAGTATAGGTTGCCCGCCCAAAAACCGCCTGTCTTTGATACCATTAGAAATTCGCCTGAAGGCGTTTCATTCCAAGGCTGTTTTGATGTGGGTTTTCCGGTTGATATAAGCAATTCTGAAAAAAGCTTACCCTCCTTAAAAATATACAATCTTTGGGTTAGCTTATCTATAAGCAGTCCATGGTCTGTCCTTGGAGTTACGCTTGCAAGCCTATTTGTTTCCACATAGCCGCGGATTAGTTCGTCAGAATTGCCCCAGCCACGCCTTGCCTTACAATCCGGTCCATAGCTGCTGTTGTAAACCTCAACATAGGACCAGCCGTTATCAAGAGTTTTAAGTACATTAACCCCCTGCGATTCGCATGTTATTTCGCCTAAAACATTTTCATTTGCCATGCTCGTATCAGGCTTTGCGCGTAGGCGGTACATCTCAGTCTGCGCCCTTTTGCCCGTGCCTTTTACTATGGTTATGGGCTGTATCATAACCTGCCATATGGCGTCTTCATTCATATCGCCTGCGGGAAGCTTCCAGAAGCTTGAGCCTATTTCCTCTGGCGGCACCTCATCAAGCGTTGGGGGCTTGTATGTTTTTTTAGGTTTAGAAACTTCAGCGGTTGCTACGGGGGCTGTGGTTTCTTCAGGAGAGTCCGTAATTTCAGTACCATCAGTAGATTCAACAGTGTATATTACTTCAGTATTCTGCGGAATATTATCAGTTGTTTGTGGTGATGGCGCGGGGGTAGGCTTTATATTTACAGCTATGTAATGTGGAGAGCTGCTAAAGCCCGTATCATCTATTAAACTTACAGACAGCATATGCATACCTGCGGATAGCGGAGCGCCATTATAATTACCATCCCAATACAAAGTATTTTGTCCTATTTCAGAAGGCATTTGGGCTACTACTTGCATTTCACCATCTATATTTATGCTTGCGGATATTGTGCCTTTCATGTTTGTTTCTACGTGTATATACCAATCCTCATCGCTACGAAGCTTTGCGGAGCTTATCTGAAGCGACATTATTACAGGGCTTATATCCCCCGCTATAAAGGGAAACTGTGCTAGCAGCGCATCGCCCATGGATATAAGCAGCGTATAATTGCCTTTCGGTATAGGGTTTCCGTCTTCGCTGTAACCGTTCCATAGGAAATAATTGTTCCCCTGCTTTACATGCAGAGCTTTTTGCAGGGTACTTACTATATCCCCGCCCTGCTTTAGTATTCTTATATTTACTTCGCCATCTTCGGGGGAAATAAAGGCAAAGCTCTGCGATTTGCCAGGGCGCACAAAAGTTTCTGCGCTTATGGTCATCTCCGTTAAGCCCGTAGTATATATTAAACAGATTACCGTTAAAATTACAAAGAGTTTTCTGAACATGCTGCACCCCTTTACAAAATACGGGAATATAATATCAGAATAATTGGATACATACAAGTAAACATTTTGTAAAGATTGTAATAAATGCGTAGCTTGGTTATAATGTGCATATGTCGAAAGTTTGTACGGAAAACCTTGATAGGGTATATAGCGCCCTGCTATATATGAGGGCGCCAGTTGTAATGAGCGAGCATACATTGCACGAGCTTGCGCTAACTACACTTAAAAACAGCGGAATTGAAGCTATGCATGAGGTATTAATATCCCCAGGCTGCAGAATAGATATACTGGCTGGCAGTATAGGCATAGAAATAAAGCGTGGCAGACCCAATAAAAAGGTGCTTTTAGAGCAATTAAAAAAATACGCCGCTTCAGATAGCATAGGCGCAATAATACTTATTACAGAAAAATCCGTACCCATGCCTGACAAGATAAACCGCAAACCCGTTAAAACCATAGCGCTAAATAGATTATGGGGTATAGCAACCCCTACCGTGCATGTTAATAACAATGCGCTTGATGATTTTGCTTTTAATGATTGCGAAAAGCCTACGGAGAAATACTTAATAAAAGAAGAAGCTGAAAAAACAGAAGAAGGTATTAATAAAAGCATTGATATTGATGAAATAAACACACTCCCCTCATACCTATTAGAACCAATAAATATAGGACGGACATACGGAAAGCTATCGTACAACAGAAGGCGTAAATGCTGGACCATTACAGGCGAGCCTTATGTAACAGAGCTTGCAAAGCGCCTTTTCCCAGGCAGCGGAAAGGCAAGGCGGGGAACTGCATATCTGCCCGACCACCCCCGCTCTGTAGGCGATTGCAACTGGCTTATGCAAAAATATCCGCTAGAAATAGCTGAAAGGGATAGAGAGCTTTGGGAAAGCCGCATAGAAGCCGCACGCCAAAGGGAAATAAGGCTAAGGTTTCTACATTCAGGGCTTAAGCACATATCCCCAAAAGAAGGTAGCTTTATAGGAAAGCTTATGCCATTTCAAAAAGAGGGGGCTACATGGCTATACCACACACAAAGGGGATTACTAGCGGACGAAATGGGGCTTGGAAAAACAGTACAGGTACTTTACACAATAGCCGCACTCAAAGTATTTCCAGTACTTATAGTAGTACCGGCGCACCTAGTTAGAAACTGGGAGAGCGAAATACAAAGGTTTTTAAGACTGAATGGCAAAACCCCAAGGGTACATATAATAAAAGGGCTTACACCATATAAGCTGCCGGAAGCGGATATATACATAGTGCACTATCTGCTGCTAAGGGGCTGGAAAGAGGCTCTGCCCATGTACGCCTTTCCCTTTGTAATATTCGATGAAATACAGGAGCTGCGCCACAGCGGCACTGAAAAATACAGCTCAGCCTCGCTAATATCTTCTAAGGCGGATAGGGTGATAGGCTTATCCGGCACGCCCATATACAACAACGGCGGGGAAATATGGAATGTGGTAAATATACTGGACTTTCATTTCCTTGGGGACAGAGAATCTTTTACCAGAGAGTGGTGCTACGGCTACGGCAATAATATAGTAGCAAAGCCTGAACTGCTTGGAAGCTTTTTAAGGCAGGAAGGGCTTATGCTTCGCAGAACCAAGGCAGAGGTACTGCCTGAGCTACCCGAAAAACGAAGGCTTGTACAGCATATAGATACAGACAGCCAAGTATACCAAGCCCTTATGCAGCCCGTAATAGACAATATTATAAAATGGCATAGAGATACTGAACTTACCCCATCTGAAAGGGCTCTGCTTGAGGGCAATATATCCCAAGGTCAAAGGCAGGCAACGGGCATAGCCAAAGCCGCATATGTAGCGCAGTTTGTAAAGGCTCTGCTGGAATCAGACGAAAAAGTGCTACTATTCGCCCACCACCACGCTGTTATGGATATATACAAAAAGGAACTCAAAAGACATTCCCCCGTATTTATTACAGGCAGAGAAAACGATACGCAAAAGCAGCGCAGCATAGATAGATTTACAGAAGGCAGGAGCGATATATGCTGTATATCCCTAAGAGCTGCATCAGGGCTAAACTTACAAAGGGCAAGCTGCGTAGTGTTTGGGGAGCTGGACTGGTCTCCCGCTATACACAGCCAAGCTGAGGACAGGGCACACAGGATAGGGCAGAAGGATTCTCTCCTCTGCTATTATTTAGTTGCAAAAGAGGGCAGCGATGCAGACATACAGGACGCGCTCGGTCTTAAGGTAAGCCAGTTTATGGGGCTTATGGGAGAAAAACCCCAAGACAAAGCAAGGGAAACAAATTTAGCTAATTTAGCGCGCAATCACGCAATGCGTATAATAGAAAAATACCTTTCAAACGCGGGCGAAAAAGCGGTTTGACAAGTGTTGCGGCAGATATTATCATTTGACTAGGGGGTACTATGCGGATACTTGGGATTGACCCGGGGCTTGCTATAATGGGCTGGGGAATAATAGATGTAGACGAAAAGCAGAAGATGTCGCTTGTTGATTACGGCACTATTACTACATCAGCGGATATGGAATTTCCCCAAAGGCTAGTCAGCATACGAAGCCAGCTTACTGCACTATTGGATGAACATAAGCCCGATGAAATAGTATTTGAACAGCTTTTCTTCAACCGCAATGTTACCACCGCATTTACTGTAGGCGCTGCAAGGGGTATAGCCGTATGCACCTGCGCGGAATATAAGGGCGACAGCCTTTACGAATACACTCCCATGCAGATAAAGCTTGCGGTTGTGGGCTACGGCAGGGCTGAAAAACATCAGGTGCAACAGATGGTAAAGCTTATTTTGCAGCTAGATGAAGCTCCAAAGCCCGACGACGCCGCAGATGCCGTTGCCGCGGCAATAGCCCACGCGGGAGCCGGCAGAGCCAGATTTCAGTTTAGAATGAATTAACGGAGGAAATATGTTTGCATATATAGAAGGCGCTGTACAGGATAAAACTGCCACCCATATGGTTATAGATGTAGGCGGAATAGGCTACGAAATAATATGCACCAATTCCACCCTTACAAATGCTCCCCCTAAGGGAGAAATTATGCGGGTATATACCTGCCTTAATATAAGGCAGGATGCCATTGAGCTGCTCGGCTTTTATTCCATAGACGAAAAAAATATGTACTATAAGCTTACAAGCGTTTCCGGCATTGGAGCTAGGAGCGCTATGGCAATACTTGGCAGTATGCCGCTAAAGGACCTTACTATGGCAATAGTGCTGGGTGACATAGCTTCGCTTTCAAGGGCTCCCGGCGTGGGCAAAAAAACCGCCCAGCGCATAGCGCTTGAGCTTAAGGACAAGCTCTCCCCCGCCGATATGCCAAGTGATTTAGACTTTGCTACACAAGATGTAAGCGCAAGCTCTACAAGCCCCGTAGGCGAGGCAATACTCGCGCTGGAATCCCTTGGATATACACAGCATGAGGCAGCCCGCGCGGTATCCGCCGCGCAAAAGGCGGGCGCACCAACAGATAAAGCGGATGAACTCGTACGCGCTGCGCTCCGCGGTATTTCGAAAGGCTGATTATGGAAAACGAAAGACTTATTACGAGCAGAATGATGCCCGAAGATAGGGATAATGAATACTCCCTACGCCCTAAAACCCTGCGAGAATATGTAGGGCAGGAAAGCGTAAAGGGGAGCCTTAAAATATACATAAAGGCAGCCCTACAAAGAAGGGACGCGCTAGACCATACCCTGCTTTATGGTCCTCCCGGGCTTGGTAAAACCACGCTTGCCTGCATAGTAGCCGCCGAAATGGGGCAGAATATACGCATTACATCAGGCCCTGCTATAGAGCGCCCGGGGGATTTGGCTTCCATACTTACAAACCTATCCCACGGCGATATGCTCTTTATAGATGAAATACACCGCCTATCCCGCGCGGTTGAGGAAGTTTTGTACCCCGCTATGGAAGATTTCGCCATAGATTTAATGATAGGCAAGGGTCCTACCGCAAGGTCTATGCGGCTTGATTTGCCAAGGTTTACGCTTATAGGCGCAACTACAAGGGCGGGTCAGCTATCAGCGCCCCTTAGAGACAGGTTCGGCATAACCTACCGCCTTCAGCTTTACAGTACGGAGGAACTTTCGCAGATTATTTCCCGCTCAAGCGCTATACTTGGCATGGAAGCGGATATGGAAGGCATAAGTGAAATCGCGAGGCGTAGCCGCGGAACCCCAAGGGTTGCAAACAGAATGTTAAAGCGCGTTCGGGATTTTGCGCAGGTAAAGGGCGATGGTAAAATCACCCATGATATAGCCTGCGCGGGGCTTGATATGCTTGAAGTAGATAGCCTTGGGCTTGACGGAGTAGACAGAAACCTGCTGCTTACTATGATAGATAAGTTTGCTGGCGGACCTGTGGGGCTAGATACCTTAGCGGCATCAACGGGAGAGGATGCCATAACTATAGAAGATGTTTACGAGCCATACCTACTACAGCTTGGCTTTATACAGCGCACTCCAAGGGGACGCGTGGCTACAAGCCTTGCATACCAGCACCTTGGTAAAACCCCTCCCGAAAGCGCAACAGATAAAAACGACCAAAACAAACAGACAAGTTTATTTGATGAATACATCTGATTTTTATTACGATTTACCGGAAAGTTTAATAGCGCAGTCCCCCGCTTCCCCAAGGGATAGCAGCAGAATGTTAGTGTGCGATATTGCAAGCAAAAAAAGAAAGCACGATATTTTTAGACAATTCCCGGATTTTCTAACGCCTAAAGATGTGCTTGTAATAAACGAAACAAAGGTTATACCCGCAAGATTAATAGGCGTTAAAGAAAGTTCCGATGTGGTATGCGAGGTGCTGCTACTTAAGCGCATAGACACAACCCACTGGGAAGCGCTTGTAAAGCCCGGAAGAAGGCTAAAGCCCGGGGCGCAGGTTTTATTTGGCAACGGCAAACTAAAGGCAAAAATAATAAATAACACTGATTTTGGCGGTAGGATTATTGAGTTCCAGTACAAAGGCGTGTTTGAAAACCTGCTTGATGAGCTAGGCGAAACCCCTCTGCCACCTTATATACATAAAAAACTCGAAAACCCAAGCGACTATCAAACAGTGTACGCAGTAAACAGCGGCAGCGCGGCAGCGCCCACTGCCGGGCTTCACTTTACTGAGGAATTACTAAGTAAAATAAGGCAAAAAGGTGTGGATATAGTACCCATAACGCTGCATGTAGGGCTTGGCACATTTAGACCCGTTAAAGCAGAAAGAATAGAAGAGCATAATATGCACAGCGAGTACTATTATGTATCTGAAAATTCTGCCGAAAGGATAAATAAGGCTAGAAAGCAGGGCGGCAGAATATGCTGTGTAGGCACAACATGCGTTAGAACACTTGAAAGCGTTGCAGATAGCAGCAGCAGGGTAATCCCCGGTAGCGGAGAAACAAATATATTTATTACCCCTGGCTATAGTTTTAAGGCGCTTGATATGCTGCTTACAAATTTTCACCTGCCAGAAAGCACACTGCTTATGCTTGTAAGCGCTTTTATGGGCAGAGAATACACGCTTGAAACTTATAAAGAAGCTGTTAATGAAAAATACAGGTTTTTTAGCTTCGGCGATTGTATGCTTATAGGTAAAAATTTATTATGATGCGAGTGCTAATGCAGTTTATAATAGGTACATTCGCCCTTCCGCTTGCGGATAGGCTTATAGGCAGCTTCTGGTGCGCTTCAGACAATATAGCAATAGCCGCAGGAGCTCTTTTAATGCTTGCGTATTTAATATTAAGACCGCTTGCAAGGCTGCTACTTGGCATGTTAAACCTTTTTACTCTTGGCGCACTTAATATAGCTATAGATGTAGGGCTTTTATATTTGGTAACGAATATGTTCCCCGGCTATATACTCTATAAGGATATTTTTACGCTGGTTATCGTATCTATCATAGTAAACACGGTACGTATGCTTGTAGGCTTGATATTCAAAAAGAAATAAAAAAACCGCATTTACCTGTACATATAATGTGGTATTAAGTAAATATATCCCCAATTATGCGGCTATATAAAGCAAAAAACCCTGCAAATAGCAGGGGATAATTATTATTTATTGCTGCGCCGCCATGGCTTTGTTAAGCGCCTTAGCCATCCTTGACTTGTTGCGGTTTGCGGTATTACGGTGCATAACGCCTTTTGACACTGCTCTATCCAGTGCGGAGGAGGCAGCGCTCAGCTGCTGTTCAGCTGTAGACATGTCCTCTGCAAGCGCCCTGCGATACTTCTTAACGGCGTTTTTAGCCCTTGATTTTATCATGCGGTTACGCATAGTCTTTTTCTTTGTAACAAGTATGCGCTTCTTAGCAGACTTTATGTTTGCCATATACATTCACCTCCATCCTTACTGTCGTCAAACAGCGTAGGTGATGATACCACATTTTATATTATTGTGCAAGCATTTGCGTGAAAAGATTCTACTCCCAAAGTGTAGAGAAGTCAATTATAAGCAGTGTAATTATAACCTTGAAAACTTCGAATTTATGCTACAGTCATGAGACTGGTCACCAAGGGTTCTTTTCCGACTGTTTCCATTACACTTCTTCACCTTGAATCCCTAGTATAGTCAATTATAGGTGTGAAGGTTACATGAACACCCGATGCGAAAGCTTCTCTAGCTGCCATTGCAGCATATTTTTTTGCCAAAGTAGCAGGCAATGGCTAAGGGAATAGGAAAAATGGTCCAATAGCCACGAATCACATCTATCATAAAAACAATAGGGTTTTATTCGGGCAAAAGCCAAATGAACCTGCTGAATTTGCTTCATCTTTTCAGCGTTGCGAAAATTAAATATGCTTCCAACACGATGAAGATTATCTTTTGTCAGCTCCAGTTCTTGCATTGAACCGGTGATTTAGGCTACCAAGTGCCAAAAATAGCTGCCATTATATTGAGTTAATTGCCAGATTTTTTCTTCGATTGTCATATGCTGAATGAGTTTGTTTAGATTCATGATTTTTTCTCCTATCAAATGATTTAGCTGCATATTGCCCTTTATTTAAGAAGGCTTGAATCAAAAATCGAACAATATCTAAATTCTTGATGGTACCTTGTATCGAGAATTCTCGATGTTTTTTCCAACAAACAATGCATAATCATGCTCTGTTAGTTTCATTCCACATTCCAGAAATCAAATATCTATGTAATTTGGTAGATGGAATTTTGTCAACCGAATATGTTTCCGTGCGACGGTGTAAGAGATATATGCATCGGAGCCGATAATGTCTACATATGGATAGAAGAAACTGTCGTTCATTCGTACTACTGCTAAAGGCTTACTTTGGGAAATATCATTCACATTAACATCGATAATGCCAAAACCTTCTCTGTCAATGGGAGCGTGAATGAGTAAGAGCTTTCCATGATAAAAAACAAAATCAGACCGTGATTGTGTGTCTCTAATTAGCACGGGTTTACTCCATTGGTTCGTCTTCAAATTCAGATTAGTGAGAAAACCTTGATTGCAGTCAAATTGCCGCCCGAAGTAAAAACACAGGTCTCCCAAAACATAAGTAGCATTCTCCCATTGAGATAGATTAATAAAGTCAGGTTCAGAAACATACTTCCAAGTAATAAAATCCTTGCTTTTGATCACACAGTTGAGATGACCAGAATATGCACCAGTATAATACCAAGTTTCATTGTCTTCAACCCGCGTGGTGAGCTTCTGCATAATCCCAATATCTGAGAACATGTCCTTGTGTCCTAAACCGTTGGCGGCAAGTGCAGTGGAAATTCCGGTAGTGCTGAAATCGTTTACGATATCACCTACCATGAAGCGATTTGGCCGAATGGCTCCGAGTGTCATCGTCTTCATATTATAAGTACAGTATAGGCGGTAATACAGTCCGTCAACAGATGCTGTCCATAGAATATACAGCTCATCCCCGTCTTTATGGAGAAGAATTGTGTCATAGACGCGGTCGACGAGCTTTCCGTCGAGCAATTCGCCAGCTTTTTGGACGGTGACGATGGTCATCTGCTCTGGATCATCAATCGGACAGAACGCAAGGCGAGCTTCTTGGAATAATGGGTCTTCTGCATCGTTTGAAGTATTGGCATAATATGTCATATAAACATGTCCGTTTAGGATTTTGAATGTGGAAACATGCACCATTCGATCTGGATGATCTACACCGTTTTTCTCACAATAGTCGATATTCTTTTCGAAATCAGCAATTATGTTCTTGTTTATTTCATGAACCAAACGGTCACCATTTTCAAGGGCTTTTTCGTCCTGTGCAGGATCAATGTATATAGAATAATCTCGAATTGGTGCGTTCGATATTAGTTCTCCTTCATTGTTAGAAATGTTACTTTGAAAGATTTGTTGAGCGGGTACTTCTCTGCGAATGGATGAATTAAACATGATGGTTTTCCTCCTACGAATAAGTTCGTATTTTTCAATTAATGTTTTTCCGACCAAAAACCTTTTTACGATATTCTCAAACTTCGTTTTCCAGCCTGAAAAGATTTTCAGATATTTCTTTAGAAGCTTTTTTAAGAATTTCACAATAACGATCGATTTCTTCTTGGGGAACGTTGCCAATGATTCCCGAAAATGAAATGGCAGCAATGACTTCTTGGGTATTAGACACGATAGGAACGGCGATGCAGAAGCCACCTTGCTGAGATTCGTGCCTATCTAATGCAAAACCGTTCTCTCGGCATGCATTAAGTTCTTTGAGCAAATCGTCACGATCGACCAAAGTATTGCTTGTTAGGGGTATCATTTCCAAGGAATCAATTATTAAATCTCTAACAATATTTGGTGTGTTTGCTAGCAAAACCTTTCCACAGGCACTTGCATATATTGGAATTGAAGTACCAACCGGAGGTACATAGTCTACAATTCGTTCTGTTCGGGTTTGGTGAAGAATATAGCATTTTTCGTTTTCACGGATAACTAAATTCACCGCTTGAAAAGCTTGTTTGCTTATTCTTTTCATCGTGTAATGAGCAACTTCGCTTAATGCTTTATAGAAGTTTCGTTTAATACTGATGTTTGATAGTTTATATCCAACAAGATAACGGTTCTCGTGGTTTTTATATATCCATCCCTTATCGCATAATATTTGCAAAACCCGATAGGCAGTCGTTACATTAAAATTACAAAGCCGTGCCAACTCATTTACTCCAATCGCTTCTTTCGAAAACATGATATTGTCCATCAAACTAACCGCTCTGTCAAATACTTTTGTTTGACCTTGTGGCTGGCTCATTTTCATACTCCTTCCTGGATAAATGTCAAAGTGTCAAATGAAGAAACACAACTTAGGAATTATATTAATATAAGCATGATTTGTCAAAATAAGTTGAGTGTAAAAACGTTATTTTTATCCCTTTACTGCTCCAATCATGACTCCCTTTACGAAATATTTCTGAACGAACGGATAAAGTATCATTACGGGAACAGACGAAACAACAATCAGCGAATACTTCATTAGTTCGGCACGCTGTTCCATCTTAGCAATATCCTCAATTTGTTGCTGTGTCAAGGGTGAAGTGCTGGTATTGTGCTGAACATTTACCATTAATATTTCGCGTAATATGTTCTGAAGCGGTAATAAACTACGGTCTGAAATATATATCATCGCATTAAAATAATCGTTCCACATTCCGACAGCATAGTATAGTGCAATAACTGCCAAAATCGGACCGGAAAGAGGAATGATTACGTTGACTAAATAACGCATATCACTGCAACCATCCAACATGGATGCCTCGTGAAGTTCTTCAGGAATCTGTGTTGAAAAATAGGTTCGCATAACGATCATGTTGTAAATTGACAATGAATTTGGCAACAGTAAAGCCCATACTGTGTTGATTAACTTCAATTGACGCATCCAAATATAAGTGGGAATCAGACCACCGTTAAAATACATTGTAAATAGGCACAATGCCATTAAGATTTTTCGGGTACCAAAATCCTTTCTTGAAAGTGGATATGCGCAGCAAATGGTTATGAACATAGAAATGAGAGTATAAGAAACGGTGTATATCAATGAGTTCCGATAACCAATCCAGACTGCTGCGTGTTCGAATACCGCCTTATAGCCTTCCAATGAAAATTTTTTTGGAACTAAAGATAGACGCATATAAGATGTTCCTGCACTAATGGATGAAACGAAGATAAACAACAACGGGTAAAGAATAATAACAAAGAAAATAACTAACAAGATCCAATCAATGGTCAAAAAGATTTTATCTCCGCGGGTATAACGAATTCCTACTTTTATTTTCACGCGCATGTATCTCGTCTCCTTACCAAAGCCCGCTGCCGCTAAGCTTTTTGATAATCTTGTTTACGATTACCAGCAAAATAAGATTCACAACTGATGTGAACAGTCCGATTGCTGTACCATAGGAATACTGTGGTGTAGAGCCACTTGAGTTTAAACCTATGTTGTATGCGTAGGTGCTGATAATTTCAGATGTTCTTAAATTAAGGTTATTCTGCAGCAACAGTACTTTTTGGAAACCAACATTCATGATATTGCCGCAACGTATTATTAAAAGAACGCAAAATGTCGGCATGACGGAGGGAATATCCACGTGCCAAATGCGTTGGAGGATATTTGCACCGTCCACAAGCGCCGCTTCATGTAGTTCCATCGAAACGCTAGATAATGCAGCAATGTAGATAATTGAGTTATATCCGACCGATTGCCAGACACCGCTCCAAACATAAATATGGCGGAAAGCGGAGGGATAGGTTATCCAATTTTTGGATTCAATTCCGATAAGATTTAGTAAAAGATTGATAAGACCGCCGCGTGCTTGCAAAAACTGTAGAATTATGCCACACATAACGACAGTCGAAATGAAGTAGGGCGCATAGGAAACCATTTGAACAACTTTGCGGAATTTTCTAGAAGTAACATAATGCAGCAACAGCGCCAAAATCAGCGAAAGAGGAAACGTACAAAGCTCGTATATGCTAATTGAAATCGTGTTCCAAATATATGTCATTGCCTGCGGATTATTGAAAAATTTCTTGAAGTATTTCAATCCCACAAATTTTCCGCTAGTAATGCTTTTGGTAATCTTAAAGTCACGGAAAGCAATTTGTATTCCATACATTGGAACATACTTAAACAAAATAATTACAATTAATGGAATTAGAACCAGTAAATATAACTGATAGTGCCGTCGAATATCAAACAAAGCTTTCTTCCAGAAACTTTTTTTATTGGCTTGTGGGATAGTATGAGATAAATTCTTCATAGTAAAACTTCCTTCCATCTTATCATGCACCAATAAACGCAATGCCGGAAGCCGAGTACAAAGCGATCGGCTTCCGGCGAGACAATCAGGATTATTTACCAAAGTAGTAGGCTTTTACAACATCAAGATAACGGCTTAAACCGAGATATTCCAGATTTTGCTTGTACTCTTCCCAAACCGTATCGTCATTAATATCCTTGCGGCCAAGGATAAATTCCGCATAAGCAGTAGAAATCGCACCTTCGATCACGCTCTGAAGCTCAGTGTATTCCGTAATGATGTCGTCATCATCGCACCAAGCGAGTGCAGGCAACGCATCAGTTGTGGCGGATTCGATGTATAGCGTATTTGCAGCCTGCTGGTATGTGTTCATCTTCCAGGCATCGGTGCCATCAACAAGTTGCAGCTTGGTGTAGCTAGGTGGAAGCGACGGGAACACCCAATTACCGAAGGTATGGTTATTGACTGTGCCACCATCCTTTAGCTCTTTGCCATCAATTAGCTGGTACTGAATAGGAATTTCACCATCAGCACTTAATCGAGTCCAGTATTCGTCCTCATTACCATTATATGTAACATGAAGGATTTCGGGATCCATACAGGCATCAAGCCAAGCCATTGCTAGTTCGGGATTCTTGCAGTTTACAGTAATCGAGACCTTCAAACCAGGAGCAGATTTACGCTTCCAAGTTTGGGCGACAGAATTTGCATCCTTCTTAAGAACCGGCATATAGGTAAATTCGTCAAAGGCACGGGAACCAAATACAGAGGGAGTTACGAAACGCATAAAAAGCGGACCGCCTGCTGAACCGACAACCTGTTCAGAAGCAGTCGTTGCATTTACGACATCACGGAATTCATTCAGAGTTAGTGCATACATGTCCTCAGAAATCAGCCCCTCATCATACATACTTCTCAGATAGATTAAACCTTCACGGAAATCATCGGATATCGCTACACAATCAATGGAAAGATCGTCGTTGACCCACAGGAAGTTAGCGGGAGTAACAGTGAACGCCTGCATTATGCCGTATGTAGGATCCGAGCCATCATGATCAAATGCGAAAGAACCAAACATGCCCAACTCGTCAGTAGTATCACCGTTTCCATTCATATCATTATCACGAACATAGCGAAGATACTCGCGGTACTCATCGATGGTTTCGGGCATATCCAATCCTGAAGCCTCGAGCCATGGCCGATATATCCACAGTTTATATGGATAGGCATAATAGTTCTCAACGTCGGGAACGGGAAGACCGCCCCAAAGCGTGTAGATGTTTCCATCAGGCGCAGTAATGGCTTCACGGATGCTAGGATCTTCATCAAGATACTTTTTAATCCAATAGGTTTTATCGATTAGATCATTCAGAGGAATGAACACATCGTTAGCGTACGTCATTACGTCGCCTGTACCAATACTGTTGATGTAAATGTCGGGATAGTCACCAGATGCAATGCTCAGATTGAACACGACATTCATATCTGCCTGAGTGCCGGGTGCAGTAATCCAATTGATCTTCACACCGGTTAGCGCTTCTAGAGCGGCGTTCTGTGGATTAATGGCATAGTCTGCGACGTTTCCATCCTGACCACACCAAACAGTCAATTCATCGCCATCGGTTACAGGATAGAGGTCTGGATTCAGTACTTTCAGGTGCAGTTCATCCGCCATGGCGACAGAGCCGAGTAGACAAACGAACAGAATTAGGGAAATGATTCTTTTCATGGGTGTATCCTCCTTTTTGTCATAAGTTTAGTACTAAGGGAATATTAAGGTAAGGGGGTAAGAGAAGCGAGATAGTAGGCATTAAGAACTAAAAGGGAAGTTGATTATTATTTTAGAATCTTTCCTAAGGTGAATCAAGACAGCAACTCATTAAAGCAGCTATGGCAGAGGTGGAGCGTTATTGAACCGCTTTTCAGGAATTGCTTAAAAGCAGAACAAGAATTGGCAACCTTTAATACATATTTTGATTTCTATTAACTGGTTTTGAGTAATGAGATTCCTTAACAAATATGTAAGATGATCAGAGTAATGTACTTGCATCAAATATTATCGAGTGGTACGTACGTGTAAATGGTATTAAATGGAGCCTATTAACAAAACATTGGTATTATTGGGAAATTAGAAGTATCAGGATTCGCAGCATCAGATGTAACCATACTGCTTTAACGTGTCGGATAATTTCTTAATCGCATCTTTTGGGAGTGGCATAACAGGTCTGCGTGCTACACCTGCGTTGATGCCGCGAAGCTTCATGCCTTCTTTGATAATCATCAACCATGGGCAGGGCATACCGTCTGCAGTACCTTCAAGGAAGAGAGGAAAATACGGACGAATCTTTTCGAAGTGATATTTTTTCGCTTCTTCCATCTTTTGAGCCTTAGCTAAATCAAACACTGTCTTATTCTCCTTGGGAAAGAGATTGCCTGTTCCGCAAACCCAGCCATCTGCCCAGCAAGACATGCTCTCCACTGGACAAATATCATAGCCATAGAAAATACCAAAACCATCATCAGTCAAATAACGCAGATTCTGTTGACGATAAACATCTGCTTGGCGTTCTTTAACTGCATCAACCAAGCCGTCATTATATAGACGTGCCATGAATTTATCACTCATCAGGCAGGTAGAGTAATATGGATTGTGGTAAACCATAATCGGGATATTGATTGCTTTACGGATAGCTTTATAATGCTCGTATAGCTCGTTTTCATTCGCAGCCATATACCATGGAGTGACAATCATTACGCCGTCTGCACCCGCAGATTCCGCACTCTTGGATAGGTCAATTACATCGCATGTACGATAGGCGCCGGTAGAACAAAATACTTTTGTGCGACCAGCAGCATATCCGCAAACTGCTGCATTGACTTTTTTCTGCTCTTCGTGGCTCATTGCAATGAATTCTCCGGTGCTACCTGATGGAATGATGCCGTCCACTCCATTATCAATCAAGAAATTGGTAACTTCCTTTAGACCGGAAAAGTCAATCGATTCATCGGACACATTGAACGGAGTTACCATTGGGATAAATATACCTTCGGGTTTTTTGAACATGGTTAAAACCTCCCTTTTCTATTGTGATTTCTTTTGCCTTTATTCTGACATAACTATCATAACATGTTAACCTACAAAATGCAATAGTTATTTCAAAACAATTTGAAATTATAATTTCAAAAATCATAAGCGAAGGATAATATGCGTTTTCATGTATACTACCATGCATTTTCGACAGATCGAGTCAAAAAACGAGAGACCCTTTGGTATAATATAAATTATCAAAAATAATTATCAAGAAAGGATCTCTCAATGGGTAGTATAACAGAAGGAATGCGATTTTGGAAGTAGAGCCTAGCGAAAAACATGAAACGCTTGAAATTGCAATGCAAGCCCTTTTGTCAACAAATGCTTTGCTTAACCAAAGTAAATTTATTAATTAAAACTTTTCTGTTCCTTACAAAGCCTATTATTTCGATTGGTTTGCCTACAAGCGCAGGCACAATATTCAGCCGAATTATTTTGTGATACTTGATTTGCCTTTCTTATAAGCCACATAGGAAGTTCACTTACAAGTATAATTAGCAGTATCATAACAAGCGCATAGGCATATATATCCTGATATTCGTTAAAATAGCTGCTGCTGTGCACGGCTTTTCCAAGAGAGTTTCTAGTCTGCACCAGATACTCAGTTGAAACTGTAAGCTTAATTCCCATGCCTACGGCATTTATATATGCCTGCTTTAGGTATCCCGCCATAAGGGGCAGATACACATGCATGAGTATGCTTAAGTTAAAATTGCTGTTCATGCGGTATACATCCACCAGTTCCCCGTCTATGCGCCTAGCGCCTTCACAGGTAGCTTCACTTATCACGGGTATCAACACAAGCGAAGGCGCTATAACAGGCACATACTTGTACTTTGAAACAACCATTATTATTACAATAAGCACTATCATAGGTATGGAGCGCAGCATAATGGTAAGCGGCTTAAAAAGGTTGCGTACAAAATCGCTCATGCCTTGTGCTATACCAATACTTATGCCTATAAGTGTAGATATAGCCATAGACATTATAAGGTGCCTAAGCGTTGTCCATATAAGCGTATATGTATGCCTTGCAGTAAGCAGCTTAAGAAAGGCTTTTAATATCTCCCATACGCTGGGGAATACAAGCGCATCGCCTTTTATATATCCCCCTGTTTGTATTAGGCAACCTATTAAAACGATGCCAAGGGAAAAAGCGGATATATCTCTTGCTTTATTTTGCCCCATAGTAGAAATCGTCCGCAGGTACAGCGCCGCCGAATTGCTTTAAATCTATATTGGCGGTGATTTCAATCTGCTCACGGGCATCAAGCGCGCTCATATAGCGGATTGTACAGTTCGGTATAGCGCTCATAGCTACTTTTTTGTTGGGGAGTATTTCCATTGCAGCGGCAGCCTCTGCCACAGCAGGTATATCGCTAACGCATTTCCCGCAGGATTCCTTAACCTTTTCAAGGTAGTCTTCCACTACATCGGGATGATTTTCTATAGTTTCCGCCTTAACAAAAAGCCCTGCCTGCGTAAAACCATCATGACCGGTGGCAGCCTTGTAAAGTTCGTTTACAGAATAGGCGGTTATCCTATCATTCTTGGTGCGGGCAGCGGTGAGCGCAGGCTCAGCGGTTAGCACTATGCTTTCCGCATCGGATAACAGCAATTTCTGCGTATTTGAAGCGCCAGCCAGATATTCTATATTTGCGGGTTTTATGCCATTTTCAGCCAAAACAAACTTTGTTATAGAAGAATTGATTGTCTTTTCACCAAACATAGTGATTTCTGCCCCGTTTATGTCGTCCAGAGTGAAGTTTTCCCTCTGTGAAGCTATAAACAGGTTGCCCCAGCCAACCACAGCCGCAAGCTTGTAGTTGGATTTGCCCATCTTGTAGAGCTTAGCGCCGGCATTTAAGGGGGCAATTATAAAATCCGCCGTGCCGTTAGAAAATTCTGCGGTTATTGTTTCAGCCGTAAGGTAGGTGTAGTTTTCCGGCGCCTGCACAGCCAGCGTTACAAGCGCAAGCCCGGGTGCGCCACTAGGCGAAGAAACCTTTACTACATATTCCTCAGCATACGCCATAGCGGACATGCTAATTATGCTTAGTATAACAATAACGGTAAGAACTAGAGAGCGAAATCTTTTCATGTTTTTATCTCCTTTTTAAAATTTGCAGCACTGGTTAGCTGCGCCTAATATTTTAATGTAACAATATAATTCTGTCAATGGTAAAGTGGGAATATATCAAAGCCTTGAGAACAAAATCGTACCGCATTTAACTTGACAATATGGGCGATAAACCTTATCCTTATATAGAAAAGGCATGAGAAAGTGCCAAATAATGAAAGGTTGTGTTAATTATGAATGATTTCACCTGCATAGTAGATGTAAAAGCAAGAGAGATTTTGGATTCCCGCGGCAACCCCACGGTTGAAGTAGATGTTACGCTAGCCGGCGGCGTAATGGGCAGGGCGGCTGTACCAAGCGGCGCATCAACAGGAACAAGGGAAGCGCTAGAGCTTCGCGATGGCGAAATGGACCGTTACCTTGGCAAAGGCGTGCTAAAGGCAGTTGAAAATGTGAACGAGCGCATAGCGCCCGAACTCATCGGCATGGACGCACTTAGGCAGCGCGAAATAGACGAACTTATGATAGAGATGGACGGCACCGACAACAAGAGCGATTTCGGTGCAAACGCAATGCTGGGCGTTAGCATGGCGGTTGCGGTTGCAGCTGCAAACGCGGTTGGGCTTCCCCTCTACCGCTATTTGGGCGGCGTAAGGGCGGAAGAATTCCCCGTACCCATGATGAATGTACTTAACGGCGGCGAACATGCCGACAACAATGTAGATCTACAAGAATTTATGATTATGCCAATTGGCGCGGAAACCTTCTCAGAAGCGCTTCAAATGGGCGTCGAAACCTACCATGTGCTTAAGAAGCTGCTTAATGAAAAGGGTCTTTCAACATCCGTTGGCGATGAGGGCGGCTTTGCTCCCAACCTTAAGAGCAACGAAGAAGCGCTTGTGCTGCTTGTTGAAGCCATAGAAAAAGCGGGTTATGAGCCGGGTGAAGATATATCCATAGCCATAGACGCCGCCGCAAGCGAATTTTATAAAGACGGCAAATACTACATAGAGGGCGACGAAAACGGCAGGACAAGCTCTGACATGGTAGAAATCTACCGCCAGTGGTGCGACAAATACCCCATCATATCCATAGAAGACGGTCTTGATGAGAGCGATTGGGACGGCTGGGAAGAGCTTACAGAAGTTATAGGCGATGATGTACAGCTGGTAGGCGATGACCTTTTCGTTACAAACGCGGCAATACTCGTTGAAGGCATTGAAAAAGGCGTTGCAAACTCTATACTTATTAAGCTAAACCAGATAGGCACAGTAACCGAAACCTTGGATACCATTCGCCTTGCGCAGGAAAACGGCTATACCACCGTTATTTCCCACAGGTCAGGCGAAACTGAGGACAGCTTCATTGCAGACCTAGCCGTTGCGGTAAACTCCGGACAGATTAAGACCGGCGCCCCCGCAAGGAGCGAGCGTGTAGCCAAGTTCAACCGCCTGCTTAGGATAGAGGAAGAGCTTGAAATTTGCTAATAAGCGATAGGCATACATATACAATATTACAGCTTCGGGCGCTTTATGTACCCGAAGCTTTTTTATACCGTAAGTTGGTGTTATAATGCGCTTGAGGTGTTAAAATATGAGTGTTGATAATCTACTAATAACTGAAAGCCCAGTTGGCAACATTTTAATTACGGCTGAAGAAGGCTTTATTATAGAGCTTGATTTTGTTCAAAATAATTACAATTGTGAGCATACAAAAAAGCTAAACAAAATAGGCGGGCAATATGAGCAACCTGTATTAAAGCAGGCGCATGAATGGCTTTACAATTACTTTGAAGGCAAAGTACAGGAAATACCCCCAATCAAGCTGCAAGGCACGGATTTTAGAATGATGGTATGGGAGCTTATAAAAGAAATACCCTACGGCAAAACCAAAAGCTATGGAGAGCTTGCGAAAATATTAGCCAAAAGAAGAGGCAGCGCTATGTCCGCAAGGGCGGTTGGCGGCGCTGCAGGAAAGAACCCTATAGCTATAATTGTACCCTGCCATAGATTAGTTGGCGCTAATGGCAAGCTTGTAGGTTTTGGCGGGGGTATTGAAAAAAAGAGAATACTGCTTGAAATTGAAAGGGAGTATTCTGGACGCTAATATTTTTCTGTTTCACAATAAATAGACGGCTTGGAAAATCTATTGAAAATCTGCAATAATATTTTGAGCATATGGCTAATTACAAATTAATAACTACTTCTCTCCCCTTATAACCATAGTAACGGACAAATCAGTATCCCATATTTTTATGCCTTTGTTATACAGCATTATCCTTTTATCGTACTTGGCGTTTATTATTCGCTTTAATTCTGCTACTTCGGGGGCTGTAATTTTTTCGCCTGCGACATGTAACAGCCTTTCAGCACTATCGAGGGCG
Source organism: Christensenellaceae bacterium (assembly GCA_012518615.1). GTDB lineage: Bacteria > Bacillota > Clostridia > Christensenellales > Aristaeellaceae > DTU024. Next base: position 48,001 of record JAAYRU010000016.1, read on the forward strand.
CAGAGCCTATTCGCGTTTATCATAGCATACGCCATATCTGCTGTATAGCAAGGGTTATCAGGCGTGAGATTTATAGTTATATATTCAGTACTTATGCTTTTAAAGCCGTGTTCTCGCATACTTAGCGGGAGTTCCGCTTCGTTTTGAGGATATTGACACACATCGTACTTTTTTTGAAAATCCACAAAATATTCTCCTGCTCTTTGCCATATTTCCTTTTCAAAGTTCGTTTCTTCAGCAATGCAGGACGCAGTAATATTGACGCCCTTCCTTGCGGATATTACTATGCATACGCCGTTTTCTTTTAGCACCCTGTACTGCTCGCCGTAGAATTTTGATGGCTCTATATGCTCTGAAACCGTGTATGAAATAGTTACATCAAAAGAATTATCTTCAAAGGGAAGTGCAGTAGCGTCAGCCTCTAAAAACTGGGTACCCGTTATGTTTTTGCGAGCAAAGGCTATAAAATTGCTGTCTGTGTCTATACCATAAACTTTTGCATTAGGGTACCAACTATGTAGCGATTCGGCTAATGCGCCGGGTCCGCAGCCTATTTCGAGTATTTTGTTTTTATCGACAATATCAAATGCCTTTATATATTTTTCTTTGAACTCATCTGCAAATCTAATAGAACGCGAAGAATACAGAGTATTTATATTTTGAACATAGGTTGACCATGTTGTATTCATATAACACCTCGCTAAATTCTGTTTTTATTTTCAGCCTATTGCTGGAGATAATATAGTACTACACAGCATTCCTAGGGTCGTTAGACATGGCGCGAGGCTTGTTTAGGTTTATATACTCTATTTCCATATAATCATAGGGGAAGGCTTCAATAAAATCGTCCGCATTAAAGCGCGTTAGCTTAAACTCCCCCCAGTCTCTCTCATGGCGAGGAAGTATTACAGGTACAGAAATATCCAGCGCGCGGCAGGCGACAGACAGCGCCTCATGCCAATCGTCATCTTGACATGGAGCTACTGCATCTAATTTAATCTTCTGTTTTTTAATTAGCTTTACCCAAAGCTTTGCTTCGTTCATGCTTCCCCCTAAATTACCAAGCAAATAGCCGTACAGGTACGGCTAATTGGAAAGGAGATGAAAAAAATGAAAAAAACATTCGCCGCTTGCGGCTTCTGCACGCGGCAAGCTTAACACAAAACTTAACAATTGTAAAGCACTATTTTCAGACAAAATGCAATCTCCTATATAAAAAATGCAAAAAACCACAAAAGAACATGTTAAGTGCATTGTGCATATTGCCGATAGTCTCAATAAACACAAGGCTTTTTGAGCAAAAGACAAATACAGGTTATATTACAAACTTAAATTTTACGCCATATAAAAACCGCCGGAATGTATTATCCGGCGAGTTGAAAATATGACTATATTGTTACAAAACCGCAACATGTGGTACACGTTGGTTTAAGCATACACCATATATTGCATAATATTATTTCTTGTTATGCAGACCTTCTATTACATTAAGCGTGGGGTTGGCAATTGGCATAATAGGCTCTTTTATTTCCCCAAGCTGTACTTTTGGCATGTTGAGAGGCTTTGCCCACTTTACTGCGTTTATTATTACCTTCTGTATATATTCGTTGAAGAATGTGGGGAAGGATTCGTGCCCTGGGCGGAAATAGAACACCTTGCCACGTCCACGTTTGTATGTAAAGCCGGATCTAAACACCTCTCCCCCTTCAAACCAGCTAATGAATATAAGCTCATCGGGATTGGGTATAATAAAGGTTTCTCCGTACATTTCCTCATGTTCTATCTCTATTCTATCCGGCAATCCCTCAACTATGGGATGGCTTGGGTCTACTACCCAGAGTATCTCCTTTTCGCCTGCTTCGCGCCACCTTAGAAGCTGAGAGTCCGTCCCGCAGAGTTTACGCATTATCTTGCTTGCATGACCCGAGTGCAGCACTATTAGACCCATACCGTCAAGCACGCGCCTGTGAACCTTATCTACAACGCTATCCTCCACCCTGTCATGCGCCATATGCCCCCACCATATAAGCACATCTGTGTTGTTTAGCACTTCATCAGTTAAGCCGTGCTGGGGTTCTTCAAGCGTTGCGGTTTTGATATCCTCAAAGCCCGCTTCCTTAAGAAAATCCGCTATACATCCGTGTATGCCCTTGGGATATATATCCCTTATCTCTTGGAACATGGTTTCGTGTAGAAATTCATTCCATACAGTTACTCTAATGTTTTTCATACTATCCTCCTATGTTTTTTAATTATCATTTACAGTTTCTTTGCGCCTGTCCCGCCTTGGTTTTACTTTGCGGGCAACGATTATACTCACTTCGTATAACACAAGCATTGGAAACGCCATAAGCACTTGCGATACCACATCAGGCGGGGTGAGTACTGCTGCTATTACAAATATAGCAAATATTACAAACTTTCGCGCCTTTACAAGCCCCTCTCCGGTTGTTACGCCAAGGCTGGTAGTCATATAAATTATTACAGGCACCTGAAAGGCTATACCAAATGGCAGCGCGAAGCTAAATAGATACCCTACATAATTGTCTATAGACAGCATAGGCGTTGCAAGCCCTTCACCCGCTACAAGGAAAAAATCCAGCGCAAGTGAATACACCACAGCATAGCAGAACACTATCCCAAGGCAGAAAAGCAGTAGTATAACAAGCATTAGGCTGCCAAATCGCTTGCGCTCATTGGGGTATAGCGCAGGGCTTATAAAACCCCAGAACTTAAAAATTACGTAGGGGCTTGCAAGCACTATTCCCGCAATGAGGCTTACTTTAAGCTTAGTTAGCAGCGCCTCTGAAACTGCGGTGTATATTATCTGTATACCTCTTTGCCGAATAGGCGCTGACAGAAAATCCACCAGACTATCGCCAAAAAAATAAAAACAGAATATAAATGCTACAAGTATGCCTACCGCGCTTGATATAATAACCTTACGAAACGCAGCTATATGCTGCATTATGGGCTGTTTTTCCTCCTGCATGTTTGCCTTTGGCGCCATTAGTTATTTATCTTCGTCCTTTTCTTCTGATTTATCATCATCAGATAATTCATTCTTGAAATCCTTAATGCTCTTCCCAAGCGCTTTACCAACGCCTTCAAGCTTTTTGCCGCCAAAGAGCACTAGCGCCAGCAGCAGTATTAGTACTATTTCCCAAATGCCAAGTCTCATTTATTTCCTCCTTTAGCCTAGTAAGGCTTGTTTGTATTAAATAGGCTTATTCGCCTTTTGAGGATGCAGTTTTATCCTCCGCATTTATTTCCTCAGGCTCAAGTTCAGTTTTTATGTCCTTTGCAAAGGCTTCTGTTTCTTTTTGAGCCTCATTAATAGATTCTTTTATATCGTCAAAATCCTTTTTAATGTTAATATCATCAAATTCTTTCTCTATGGACTTTTTAGCGGCTTTTATGTCCTTAGTTATATCTATATCATCGGCAACGCTTTTTATATCGTCTTTTACCTCGTTAACTTCCTTTACTACATCATCCCAGCCGCTTTCAGACTTAACCTGCCTAATAAACTTCTGCGCCTTTACTATGAACCTCTTAATGCCCCTTGCAACCTTGGGCAAATCCTCCGGCCCCACCACAAAAAAGGCGACAAGAAATATAAGCAATAGTTCACCTGCGCCGATATTGAACATAGGACCTCCTTTCAAAGCGAATTATCATGCCCTGTAATTATAACATGTTTTTGTATTTAAAAACAGCCCAAAACAATAGCCCCGCTTTCACGGGGCGTGAATAATTGAGGGTTTACTTTCAACGATAGTACACGCAGGTATTTGCAACAGTCATAAGTGTCATAAGTATTGCATTCAGGAACGCAGCCGTCCATACATTGCACATACGCTTATATAGATAGCGAGTATATGCCGCTGCAATGCAAAGAGTAGGTATAAGAGCCATAAGCAGTATGCTGCTTAGCGACTGGGTTGGGAAAAGCGCAGTGCCTGTTGTTACAAGCAGACCATAATGCAACACAAGATATAGCACTATTCCGCCAGTGTTTAGCAGCATCGCATACAGGTAGCCTTTTATGCCTTTCATTTTATCAGTATTAGTGTTTACAAATATGTTGGCTCCGCTTACTAGGTAGTATACAAAGAAAGGCGCAATATAGGGAAGAGTTTTAGCTAGGATATGCGACTCAAAGGTTTTGATGGCAAATGTCCATATTCTAAAGTCTACAAGCCAAATCTTATCCACTAGGAACAGCAGCGCATAGCCTATTGCTATCGGTATAAGCGCAGTTACAAGTGACGTGAACACACCGCACAGGCTATGTTTAAGCCCGTAGCTTGCAAAGCTGAAGCCTTTTTCCTCGTTTTCTTTTACGAATGCCATTCCGGCAAATATTATAGTAAAGCTTGCGCAAATAAGCGCCCAGTACGCAATTTGGTTAGTAGTAGGGGCTGAGAATGTATGCCCCATTACAAAGCTTGGGAAGCGTGTTAGCAGCACTAAGGCAACGCCTGTAAGCATAATAATGCCCGAAGCTATGCGTATGCGCTTGTTATTTGAGCGAAGCAGCCCATATAGTCCCACTATTATGGTTATTGCACCAACTGCTGTTAAACCTATCATAGTATAGCTACCGAAATTTTTATCCATAAGCGTAGGGAACAGCATTGCAGGCAGCAGTATTGTAAATATGGTTATAAACAGGTTCGACATGGATTTACCAGTGCTTATTTCTCCAACAGCCACAGGTGTAACTGCACCCGATATAGCCTTTTTAAAGAAGGGTAACTGAATAATAAGCATTACTATCGGCATCATAAGTAAGAAAAAACCTATAAGGGCGACAAATTCGCACAGTTCTTTATATATCCATGTCTGGTTTTTGCTGTCTATATGCTCTATGCCCTTATCATAGCCTTCAAATGCGGTTTTATAAAAATCTACTGCATAAGAAGCAGATGTCTTTGAGAAATGGTTCCAAGGGTGTATTTCATAGGGTTGATATACTATACGCTTGCCGCCGTCCTTAGTATCGTACCATGTTTCAGGCTTGGGGTTTTCCTGCTCTAGGAAGATTTTGCCGTTATTGGTGGCAACATAGTTTTTCTTTACAACTGTGTTGCTGCCGGCATCTTCAGTATTGAAGAAAAACTCATCAAACTGGGCACATATCTTGCCCTGTATCCTTCCGCCACTGCCCTTTACAGCAGCTTCGGTGTCAAGACCCAGATAGCTCGTCCAATGATAGTCCGAGCCAACAGATAGACAAGCCTTTATTACACGGTGGCCTTTTTCTGCGTAGCTCTGTTCATCATGATGTACCGCCATTGATGAGGAAAAACCGCCCATAGAGTGACCCATTACGCCTATCATGCCGTTGCCTTCAGCGTCTTTAAGTACATAGGGTTTTTCGTACATGTACTTGGCAGCGTCCCAAATTGCTGTGGGCCAAAAGTGCATAAACGAACCGGTATATCCGTTCTCCGCCTTGGAATGGCCATGGTCGTACATATCAAGCGCTAAAACTACATAGCCGCGCCTTGAAAGCTCTATGGCGTTTAAATCCTGCATTTCTCCAGTGTTTAGGTAGCCGTGCGTCGCAACCACGCAAGGTCTTGGCGATTTTTCGCTCACCCCATCGGGCAGATACAGTATGCCGCTTAGTGTGCCGCGATCGGTGTCAAAGTAAACGCGCTCGGTTTCCACCTTGCCAGCAGAAGTATGGAAGTAGTTTGCAAAGTAGCTGCCCGCAAATATAAGTACGAGCGCAATCGCAATTATCCCCAAATATTTTTTGTTGTCCATATTTTTCTCCCCTTTATTTATTTGATACGAATATTATAGCATTTATTCCGCCTTTGTACAAACAAAAACCTCTCGATATGTATTAATATACGGACGTTGCATACAAGGACTAATTTATGCATTCAGGGCTGCAAAGAGATTATTAATTTCGCGTATGAATAAATATCACATGAATTTGCATAATTGATAATCTGACCGATTATTTGACCCCGTTTTATATATTTTTTCATGCCGTTTCGCCTTATGCTTCTTAGCTTTTCCGCGGTTTTAAGTATATGGTTTTCTTGTAAATTTCGTCCAATGTATTGACAATGTTTTTTATTCATGATAACTTATAGTCGCACGGAATAAACAATTCCGAATAAAGAATAATGGAGGAACCCACATGAAAAAAATGCTGGCAGTGCTTCTGAGCGTGTTTATGGTGCTATCACTTACCGCAATTGCAGAAGAAGCAGTCGAAATCACCCTTTGGACTTTCCCTGTAGGCGGATGGAGCAAATCTGAAGTTGTAGATGAAATACTCGCAAACTTCAACGAGGTACATCCCAATATTAAGGTAACCGTCCAATATCTAGACTATCAATCCGGAGATGACCAGGTAACCGCCGCCATAGAAGCGGGCACAACACCTGACATCATTATGGAAGGTCCCGAAAGGCTTGTAACCAACTGGGGAGCAGCCGGAAAAATGCTAGACCTTGCCGAGCTCTGGACAGAAGAAGCACAGGCTGACATCAACGCCAAAAGCCCTGCAATAGTATCCGCTTGCAAAAGCCCTGACGGCGTTTTCTATGAGTATCCCCTCTGCATGACCACACACACAATGACTATAAACAAACAGTACTTCGAGCAGGCAGATGCACTCAAGTACCTTGATGAAGAAACCAGGACCTGGACCACTGATGACTTTGTAAGCGCCTGCCGCGCTCTTCGCGATGCGGGCTTCATACCCGGCATAGTATACTGCGGCGGACACGGCGGCGACCAAGGCACACGCGCCCTTGCAATGAACCTATACTCTGCAAAGTTTACCAACCCTGAGCATACCGCATATACTATGGATTCTGAAGAAGGCATTAAAGGTCTTACACTGCTTCAGGATATGGTAAAAGAAGGCGCACTTCAGGCTGACCCTGCGATAGTTGCAGGCGATGAAATTGCCCTATTCTGCAACGGCACCGCGGCAATGAGCTTCTGCTGGAACGCAGGCGCAGCTGAAACTAACAAGGCATCTCTTGCTGATAATGTAACCAGTTTCCCCATGGCATTCCCCTCTGATGACGGTGTGCCGGAGCTTTGCGGCGGCATCTGGGGCTTTGGCATATTTGACAACAAGGACGAAGCCAAGGCAAAAGCAGCCGTTGAATTTATCCGTTTCGTATGCGATGACGTTGAGCAAGGTCCCAAGAGCGTATATGCAACAAGCTTCTTCCCGGTACGCGAATCCTTTGGCGATATATACGCCGGCACCGATAAAGAAGACCGTGCAGAATTTGCAATTTTCCTACCCTTCCTTGGCGACTACTACAATGTAACCAGCGGCTGGACAGTACAGCGCGCCGAATGGTGGAACCTGCTTCAGCGCATATTCGCCGGCGGCGATGTTGCAGCTGAAGTTGCGGTATACATTGAAAACTCGAACGCAAGCATAAAATAATCTTAGGCGTTTAACATGCACCACGGCGTTCCCCTGCGTTTATGCCGGGGGAACGCCTTTGAACGTAACAAGGAGGCGATGACTTGCAGATTTCATCAAAACACAGCATGCGTATGGCGCGCCGCAGGGAGAATATATCCGGCTATTTATTTATGGCACCATCGCTGCTGTTCTTCATTGGCTTTGTAATATTCCCCATGGGTATGTGCCTTGTAACCAGCTTCTTTAACTACACTATGATGGATTTTAGCTTCATAGGGCTTAAGAACTATTCTGAAATGTTCGCCGATAGCGTGTTTATAAAATCCCTTGTAAATACGATAGTTATAGTAGTTGTAAGCGTGCCTATAACCTGCGTATTCTCCCTGTGGGTTGCATCTCTAATATATAAGATGAAGGATGTTTACACTTCTTTCTTCCGCTGCGTGTTCTACCTGCCGGTTGTTACAGGCTCGGTTGCGGTAACAGTCGTTTGGAAATGGATATTCAACAACTACTACGGTCTGCTTAACTATGTGGCGAAGAACTTAGGGCTTATATCCACTAATGTAAACTGGATAGGCAATTCCAATACGGCGCTTGGCTGTATTATAATGATACTGCTTACAACATCAGTCGGGCAGCCCATAGTGCTATATACTTCGGCGCTTAGCAATGTGGATAAAAGCCTTATTGAAGCCGCGCAGGTTGACGGCGCTACAAACCTGCAGACATTCTGGTATATTAAATGGCCACAGATTATGTATACAACGCTATATATACTTATAATCACCACGATTAACAGCTTCCAGTGCTTTGCGCTTATACAGCTGCTTACATCGGGCGGTCCCAACTACTCTACAAGCACTATAATGTACTACATATACTACAACGCCTTTAAACTTAGCCGCTACGGCTATGGCAGCGCCATGGGTATATTCCTTGCCGCGATTATAGCCATATTCTCCGCGCTTCAGTTTAAGGTTGCCAAGACTGACAACGGCTGATAGGAGGTAATTATGCAAAAAACCATGCAAAAAAAGCCCTCTGCAAAGGGCGTTGAAAAAGTAACCCCATACAAGGTAATAAGCGTAATAATATTGCTGCTGTTGTCCGCGTTTTTCATATTCACGCTATACTGGATAATAACAGGTTCTTTTAAGGACAGGCAATCGGTTATTGCCGCAAAGCCGGAATGGTTCCCAAGCAACCCCGTGCTTGACAACTATCATAGTCTGTTTGAAAAGCCCGCGCTGCGCTGGCTATACAACACGGTGCTTATATGTGGCGCCACAATGCTACTCACATGCGTAAGCGCCTCAATGGGTGGCTATGCCATAGCCAAAAAGAAATTTGCAGGCAGAAACCTCATATTTACCATATTCATATGCGCTATGGCATTGCCAAAGCAGGTTATACTTATACCGCTGCTAAAGCAGATGTCCTTCCTTAAGCTGCACAACACAATATGGGCGGTAATACTGCCAAATGTAGGCTGGCCTTTCGGGGTATTCCTTATGAAGCAGTTTTCAGAGAACATACCCGATGAAATGCTTGAAGCAGCGCGCATAGACGGCGCAGGTGAAACAAGGACTTTCCTTGAAATTATACTCCCCATGATAAAGCCCGGAATAGGAGCGCTTGCCATATTCACATTTATTACCGCTTGGAATGATTATTTCATGCAGTTAATAATGCTCAACGACACAAACACGCTTACCATATCTCTTGGTATTGCAAAGTTGCAGGCGGAACTTAGCACAGACTTTGGTCTTATTATGGCGGGCGCAGCTGTTGGCTCCGTACCCATAATAATTGTGTTCCTTATATTCCAGAGGTACTTCACTAGAGGTATTACTATGGGAGCTGTTAAGGGGTAAAAAAACACTCTTATCGCACCACAAAAACCACGCCCCCTTGTATAATTGCAAGGGGTGCTTATTAAGTATATGGCTACCAATTAGAGGGGAAATCTGGTATAATTAAGCTACTTATTAAATATGCGGAGGGAAGTATGCAGAACTATTTGATAGAAACTCAAGGCTGGATAAAGCAGCAGCTTGACAGCACTGTGGATTTCTGGCTTAAAAACGGTAAGGACGAAAAGCACGGCGGCATTTATACATGCCTTGACAAAAAGGGTAGGGTTTATTCCACCGATAAGAGCGTATGGATGCAAGGTCGCACAGGCTGGACATTTTCAAGGCTGTGCAACCAATACGGCGAAAGGCCCGCTTGGAAAGATATGGCTAAGAGCTGTCTTGATTTCCTTGAAAAATACTGTATAAACCACAACGCCGGAAGGCGCATGTATTTTACAGTAACTGAGGACGGAAGACCCCTTAGACAAAGGCGCTACTGCTTTAGCGAAGCATTTTATGCCATGGCAAACGCGGAGTACTATATACTTACTAAAGAACCGGAGCGCTTAGAGCGCGCTAAACAGGCGTACAACATAATATGGAATTTAAACAACGGACTTATAGAAGATCCCACAGGCATGGGACCTAAAACAATACCCGAAACAAGGCGTATGCGCGCGCTTGCAGACCCTATGATTTACATAAACCTTTCCTATATAATGAGAAACGCAGACAAAGAAAACAGTGAATATTACACAGAGCGCATAAACAAGTGCATAGACGATATACTAAAGTACCACTACAAAGAGGATATGAAATGCACACTTGAAAGCGTAGGCATGAACGGTGAGTTCTTTAATGAGATAACCGCGGGAAGGATACTAAACCCCGGGCATGTAATTGAATGCAGCTGGTTTCTTATGGACGAAGCTAATATAAGTGGCAATAAGGAGCTGCACTCAAAGGCAAGGGTACTGCTTAACGATGCATTCAACATAGGTTTGGATGAAGAATACGGTGGACTGCTATACTTTGTAGACTGCCTTGGCAATCCCCCCGAAGCGTATGAGCACGATATGAAACTCTGGTGGCCGCACACAGAGGCGCTTATAGCCCTAATTATGGCTTACAGAGATACGGGCGAAGAAAAATACCTCGATATGTTTAAGAAGACCATAGATTACAGCCGCGAATACTTTGCAGACGATGTAAATGGCGAATGGTACGGCTATTTACGCCGCGACGGCAAACCCACTGAGCCGCCATGCAAAGGCAGCACATTTAAGGGTCCCTTCCATGTGCAAAGGGCGCTTATGTATGTAGACAGCATACTTGGGGATATAATCAATAAATAACTTAAACTAAAGGCAATTTGCTGTTATTCGCCTTATATATAGTTATTGCGAAAAACATAAATTCTAAGGGACAGGCTTCAACACCTGTCCCTTTTTGGTTTTTGTCTTTTTGACATAAACATTGGTTTTTATTAGAAAAAACTATAGATAATATTATTAATCTTGCCCAACAATATTTATTCTATTTATTCTAAGCGCAACAAACCTCACCCCATCATCATTGCATATATCAAATAGGCCCTCGGCTTCTATTTCGGTATTCATTTCGGGGTATTCTATATTCGCTCCCCTTGTAGGTAGCATTTCAAGCGCCAGTTCGCAGCAGCCCTGCATATCGTATACCAGTACGAAATGCATAAGTTCGCCCGCCTCGCTTTGGTAGGGCATGTAGGGACCCTTAAGCTTTACAGCACTGCCTACATAATTTTCGGCATTACACAGCATATCATAAAGCTGAGCATAAGCCATGGTGCTGCTTAGGCGGCTTAAATCATGCTGTATTATAAGCGGTTCTTCAAAGGGCGGTACATCAAGGTAGTCCTTAGCGGCAAGGTTAAGCATACTGTTGGGGCCTTCGTATTTATCTTCTTGAGCAGGTACTATAGTTGCATATAGCGCTATTACAATCGCACATACTAAGGCAAATGTTTTTTTCATTTTTATATTCCTTTCAACTTGCCTATTAAGCTAAACAGCGCAAAGCCTATTGCATCGCTCGCGACTATTGTTGCACCAACGGGCGTACCTAATAGTATAGATATAACTATGCCGCCCGCCGCACACACTGCGCTGAATACTGCTGAGCATATTACAACGCCCCTAAAGCTTTTGCAAACGCGCATAGCGCTAACTACCGGAAACACAAGCAGCGCTGATATTAAAAGAGAGCCTACTAAATTCATAGCTAAAGATATTACAGTTGCTATAATAGAAGCTATAAACACATTGTAAGCTTTGGTATTTATGCCCTGCGAAGCGGCGAACTCCTCATCAAAGGTAAGCGAAAAAATAATATTGTAAAATACTATATATATAAGACATACGGCTATTGATAGAACAAGGCTAAGCCATACCTCATTTTGGCTTAGGGTTAGTATAGATGTAGAGCCGAAAAGCGTTGTGCATACATCGCCCGATACATTGCCGCCCTTTGGCGGGAAACGGTTAAACAGTATATAGCCCGCCGCAAGTGAACCTACAGACAGCATGGCAATTTTAGCGTCGCCCTGTACCTGCTTATCCCTCTGCCTTTGCATAAGAGTAATTGAGCATATTATTGTAACAGGAAGTATAAGCAGCATGTTGTTGGAAAGCCCCATAACAGTAGCTACCGCCATAGCTCCAAACGCCACATGGCTAAGACCATCTCCTATAAAAGACAGCCGTCTTAGTACAAGCACAACTCCAAGAAGCGCGGCGCATAGCGACACAAGCACACCCACTATTAGAGCATTTCTTACAAAAGGAAATGTAAAATAATAGGCTAAAGTATCAAGCATTTCATGCATAGGCATATTCTCCTTTTCTTGTTTCAAGGAATGCCTTATAATCCGAAACACAGCTGAAAAAGCTGGGTTCCTTTGATATATGCAGTACACTCTTTGCGTATTTTACGGCAGCGGACATATCGTGGGATATCATTATTATTGTCATTCCGCTTTTATTTAAATCGTCCACTATTTCATACAGCTCTTTAGTGATAAAAATATCCAGCCCTGAAGCGGGTTCATCAAGCAGCAGCATATTATCCGCAGCGCATAAGGCACGGGCGAGCAGCACCCTTTGCTGCTGCCCGCCTGATAATTCCTTATAGCTATGGTTTTTTATATTGTCTATTTTAAGCCTTTGCATATTGTATAGAGCGCGCTTTTTCTTTTCCTTATTTATAAACAGCCCCGAGCCACGCCTTAGCGTGCCGCTTAGTACGACTTCGCTTACCGTTGCGGGAAAGTTTTTCTGCGCGGCGCTCTGCTGAGGCAGATAGCCTATGCCGTATTTTTTTAGCCCGCCTTCAAAAGAGATTTTCCCGTCTATGGGGGGAATTAAGCCAAGCAGGGTTTTCATTAGGGTGGTTTTGCCTGAGCCGTTTTCGCCGAGTATAAAAAGGTAATCCCCCTTTGATACGCTGAAATTAACACCCTCAACCAAACTTACGCCCCCATAGCCTATGGAAAGGTTCTCAGCTTTTAGCAGTGTATTATCTGGCATAGCCTGCACCTTAATTAAGCGCCTGCTTAATAATATTTAGGTTTTCTTCCATTATACTAAGGTAGTTGGTGCCTGATTTAGCAGCTTCCTCATCCACAGCCTGCATAGAGTCAAGCACAAGCAGGGGTCTATTAGGGTTTTTAGAGGCGTTAAGCACTGCAGAGGCAATTTTGCCTTCTGAGCCTTCTATTACTATGAGGCAGGGAAGGGATAGCTCGTCCGCCTTTTCAGCAAGGAAAGCGACGGTTTCAAAGCTTGCCTCGCTTTCAGCGGAGCAACCTTCAAATGCGGCGTAATGGTTTAAGCCATAATCCTTAACAAGATAGGCAAAGGGAAATCTGTCCGCAAATAGCAGGGTATCTCTCTTTGCGTTTTTTACTACTGCTTCGTATTCCTTATCTAGTTTATCAAGCTTTTCTATGTAAGCGTTGCAGTTGGCAGTGTATGTATCCGCATATTCGCCATCTACTTTAATAAGGGCTTCAAGCATTGCTTTGCACAGCACTTTTGCGTTTTTAAGCGAGAGCCATATATGTTCATCTGTATGGTCATGATGTTCATGCTCTTCATGGTTGTGCTCTTCATGGGCATGTTCGTCTTCATGAGTGTGTTCTTTGTGGGAGTGCTCTTCATGAGCGTGCTCATGTTCATGCTCGTGCTCATGTTCATGCTCGTGCTCAAGCAAAGCATCTCCCAGAGCGTCTGTTAGTTTTAGCGCAACTTGGGATTTGTTTTTTGCCTCGGGAACGGCATCGTCCGCCCATAAATCAGATGTTCCGCCTATGTATATAAATAAGTCTGCAGAGGATATTTTAATAAAATCCTCAGCGGTAGGCTGGAAATTATGTAAATCCGCGCCGGTTTTCTGGAGAAGTATAAGGTCTACATCATTCTGTCTTTCGCCAAGTATTTCGCGCATCCAATCGTATACAGGAAATATTGAGCAAAGTATTTTTGGCTTGTTTTCCGCAATAGAGTACATAGGTGTTGCCGCTATTACAAGCGCGAGTAGTATTGATGCTAGTTTTTTCATGTTTGTTCTTTCTTTCGTTCCGTATCGCTTTGGCACTGCCTGCATATGCCAACTATTGTTGTGCTTCCGCTTAGCAGCTTAAAGCCTACGGAGCTTAGATTCCTTTCTATCATTTTGGTTTCATCATCCCCAAGATGCTCTATTTTTTGGCAGCTTGAACATTTTAGATGGAGGTGTTCGTTGCAATTATCACGGCTTAAAGTGTACGCATATCCGCGCCCCTTAGATAAGGCATGCCTTAGCACCAAGCCCTCTTTTTCAAAGGAACTTATAAGCCTATACACAGTGCTTTTGCCGGGCGCATCCGGCGTTTTTTCAAGCAGCTTAAGTATTTCACCTATGCTGAGCGCTTTACCCGCATATTGCTCTAGCAATTTGAGCAGAATATCTCTTTGAGCCGTGTTGTAATGTGCCATAAAACCTCCTCTTCAAACTTGGGAATGATTCCCATATTTGGACTATAACACTTTTTATTTATTTGTGCAATAGTTTTTTGTATTAAGTTCTAACGCTCACTGTAGGGAAGTCAAACATTTGTGACACAGACCCCTTGGGTAATAGTGTTGCTTAAAAGCTGTTGACTGATATTTATTTTCTCTGATGTTTTAGTCAAGGTCTTTAGAGCGTAGCGTACCTTGATGAA
>JAAYRU010000017.1 GCA_012518615.1 Christensenellaceae bacterium
AACAGTTTCCAAATGAAAACGCATTTGACCGCTGTGCATGTACAATCTCGTTGATTTATAATGAAAAATTCAGCTCAAGAATCCACAAAGGGTTTGGAAAAGTTCAAGCAGAACTGATGGAAATGTTCGAAAAAATCGCTTCCCCCTAGGGGGAAGCGGAAGATGGCTAACAATGCTTTTACAAGTAAGGTTACACAAAACTATTGACACTACCAAGAAGTATTTTCACAAATACAAGAGATAGTACTAAACTATATAAAAACACATGAAAATATAGTAGCTGTAGGCATTGCGGTTCCTGGTCCATATTTGATGCGCGAAAAAGAGATACTTCTTATTTCAGAACTTGATAATAAGGCAAGGCGTAATATAAGTCTAAATTCCTTATTCTCTCGTGAAAAATTTGAAAATATCCCTATAATAATATCTCATGATGCCAATGCAGGTGCTCTTGCTGATTGGTGGTTTGATATAGAAAAAATAGATCTAAAGGGTGTGGTGGTTCATTTTTTGGTTGGAGAGGGGGTAGGTGCAGGAGTTATAAATAATGGTGTGGTGTTTACAGGATCTTGTGGCGTAGCTGCGGAAATAGGACATGTATCTATAGACCATGAAGGACCTTTATGCGTTTGTGGCAATAATGGTTGTCTGGAAATGTATTGTTCAAGTCTTGCTTTTATTCGTTATGCTGAAGAACATAGAAGAACAAATAAGAACAGTAAACTGAATAACGAAATAAGACTCTCAGCTGATCTTATATTTTCCCTAGCCAAAGAAGGTGATGAAATTGCTATGGAATGTGTGAAAAATGCTGCATATTTTATAGCCCTTGGTTGCGTAAATATAATCAATTGCTATAATCCGGATACTATAATTATATGTAACGAGATGGCAAAAGGTGGAGCAATGCTCCTGGAAATAGTAAAAGAAAATGTGAAAAAACGTGTCCTAAGTACGCTTTATGAAAAAGTTGATATTGTAATATCTTCTTTTAAAGGAGATGATATACTCTTTGGCGCTGCTGCTGTTGCCATAGATTATTGTCTTAAAAGACCCAATATTTTAAAAAAGACTACTATATTTGGAGAAAAAAGTTATGCAAAAAATATTGAAGCAATCTAATCAATCGAAAAACATCAAATTTCGTATTTATCAAGTTGTTAAAAGTTATCAACTTTATATCTTGTTAATACCTGCATTAATATGGCTTGCTCTTTTTTGTTACTATCCCATGTATGGGCTTGTAATAGCGTTTAAAGACTTTAAGATAAGGCGGGGTATTCTTAATAGTCCGTGGGCTAATCCCATATTCAAATTTTTTGAACAATTCTTTTCAACCTCTATTGCGAAAACTGTGATAGTCAATACTTTGTTGCTAAGCGCATATCAGTTGTTGTTTACTTTTTGGGTGCCAATTGTATTTGCGCTTTTGTTAAATCAAATAAAGCGTCCAATGTTAAAGAAAACCATACAAACCGTATCCTATGCTCCCTACTTTCTTTCCAATGTGGTTCTTGTGTCTGTAATATCAGTGCTGTTTTCTGCCAACGGCATAATAAACAATATAATAGTAGAAAATGGTGGCACGGTTAAACTATTTACTTCGCAGGCACAGTATTTTAGACCCATGTATATTGGCTCTACAATATACCAGACTATGGGATTTAATGCTATAATATATATAGCTGCATTGACAAATATAAGTCCTGAATACTATGAGGCGGCAATGATAGATGGTGCTTCTAAACTTAAAAGGATACTCTACATAGATATACCACTTATTATGCCTACTGTAATTCTTATGTTTATACTTTCCCTTGGAAATATTATGACAATAGGCTATGAAAAGGCATATCTAATGCAATCACCCGCCAATACTACCGTAAGTGAAATTATTTCAACGCATGTATATAAGGTTGGATTACAATCAGCGCAGTATTCCTACGCAACAGCTGTAGGATTGTTCAATTCTGTTGTAAATTTCATAATATTATTTCTAGCAAATTTATTGAGCAAGAAAACAGCTGACATTAGTATATTTTAGGAGATATATTATGAAAAAAAGGAACTTTTTGCTTAAGCATAGTTATGAAAGGCGTACAACTTCCGATATGGTGTTTGATGCGATTAACCATATTTTTCTGATAATTGTGTGTTTACTGATATTTTATCCCTTGTACTATGTACTTATCGCATCATTAACCGATCCTACTGTAGTAAATACAGGGAAATTGCTTTTTTATCCTGAAAATTTGTATTTGGAAGGTTACAAGAGAGCACTTGAATACCCATCACTTACAAATGGTTATGTAAATACAATACAATACACGCTAATGAGTGTTGTTGTATCTCTATTTACGACAATCCCTGCCGCATATGCGCTTTCAAGAAAAGATTTACCCGGAAGAAAAACAATAATGTTTTTGTTTACTTTTACTATGTTTTTTTCGGGGGGGATTATACCGATGTTTTTAACCATAAAATCCCTTAATATTTATAATACATCTTGGGCATTAGTTTTGCCCGCTGCCGTATCTGTGTATAATCTCATAGTTTGCAGATCTTTCTTTGAAAGTGCTTTACCTATTGAGATTTTGGAGGCATCAAAAATTGATGGTTGCTCCGACTTTGCTTTCTTCTTTCGTATCGCCTTACCTTTATCCTCAACGATTATTGCGGTTATGGCACTGTTTTATGCTACATCCATGTGGAATACATTCTTCAATGCCCTTATGTTTCTGCAGGATGACAATAAAATGCCTTTACAGGTAGTGTTAAGAAATCTTGTACTGTCAAATCAGCTAAGCGCAGGCTCATCTGGTGCTGAAATTGCTGAAAGACGTAAAATAATTGATCAGCTTAAATATGTTATTATAACTGTTGCTGCTTTACCGCTTATAGCAATTTACCCGTTTTTACAGCGTTTTTTTGTCGCTGGTGTTACTATAGGGGCTGTAAAAGGATAATTATATTAGGAAAAAATGCAATATGCATTTAAAAAATAAAAGGAGGAATTTCCATGAGAAAAAACCTATCACTGTTGCTTAGCATAGCTTTGCTACTATCCTTGTTCGTTATGCCCGTGAATGGGATTACGTTCGCTAAAATGGATAGGAATGAGTATCCGCTAAGCCCAAAAACGAAGGAGGCTGTTGAAGCGGGATTAGTAAATCTTGATGGTACAATGCCCATTATAACGGACCCTGATGCTTTTGAAGCAAAGTATGGTAAACTAACCTCACTTATTGTGAACACACCTGAACGTGTTTTACCTATTGAAGAATTGGTTATGGTAAAACGCTGGGAAGAAGAAACGGGTGTACGCTTTGACTGGCAGCCCATACCACTTGATGGATCCACTGAGAAAATTTCTCTTATACTCGCAGGAGGCGAAGAGCTACCGGATATTTTCTGGAATTTTGGTGATGGTCGTTCAGATGCAACTGTAATTACCTATCTTGACCAAGATGTATTTCTGCCCACTGAAGATCTTATTAAAGCTTTCTGTCCAACATTGGTAGATATTTTTAACGATAATGAAAAATATTTACTTGAAGCCACTGCACCAAATGGACATATGTATGGGTTCCCTTACATTGAAGAAATGTATGGTTTAGTGCTTACACCCGGTCCTTTCTTGATTAATAAGGCTTGGCTTGATAAGCTTGGTCTTGAAGTACCAACAACGGTTGATGAGTTTACAAATGCACTTAAGGCTTTCCGTGATGCAGAAGATTTGAATGGCAATGGTATAGACGACGAGATTCCGATGGCTACAATTTTCGGAAGCGAAGATACTTTCGGCTCGTACGATGCTTTTTACAGGTTTACTGGTGCTTTTGGAGAAGCGGACTCATATTGTGGAGGCAATCGTTTTGCGGATCATATGCGTTTGATTGATGGAAAAGTAACCTACACCGCCCTTGATAGAGGATTTGGCGATACTGCAATGTATTTCCATGAACTATATAAGGAAGGTTTGCTCAATAAGGACGCCTTTGATGTGGATGCAGGAACTAATTACTTAAACCGTGAGCTTGCTCAGGACATTGCTTTAGTTGGTGCGTTTGGTGTATGGACGGATATGGAGATAATAAATAATGATGTTCGTCGCGAATATATACCCGTACCAAAGCTAAAGGGAGAAAAAGGCACTTTTGGTTTTGTTCTTAACTATTCCGAAATGCAGGATGCCTGCAACACCGCTATTACAACGGATTGTGAATTTCCTGAGATAATAGCCGCATTTGTTGAGTATCTTATTTCAGACCCTGCACTTTCTGTGCAAAGTAACTGGGGTGCTGTTGGTTACAACTACTACCTTGCAGATGATGGAGTGCTTCGTTTCGATCTGGATGAAAAAGGTGACATTATCCCCGTTGAACCCTATACATCTTTTGGTACCATGCGTGTAAATACCACCACATGTCGTGGTTCAATGATAGTGCTTAATGAGTACTATGATACTGTTGCAGAATATACCTACGATGCTAAAACATTACTTGAGGGGCAACATGTAAACGGCAAAAAGGAAGATCTAGAAACATATGATACATTGCCCAAAATTATGTTGACAACTTCCGAACAATCAGCTGTTGCAAGAATATATGATGCTCTCGCAAATACTGTGGATAGGTATGTTGTACACTGGGTATTAAACGGCGATGTTGAAGAAACATGGGATACTTACATAAGTGAGATGCAGTCTGCTGGAGTTGAACAAATTGTGTCTATTTATCAAGATGCAATTGACAGAATAAAATAGTAGTCTTACTATTAGCAAAATTATGGCGGGCTTTGCCTGCCATTAATCGTTGAGGAGGTATAATATGTATAGTGTTGAAAATGCGAATAAACATATAAAATTGCATAAATATAATGTGATTGAGCGTTTTAAACCTCAATACCATATAACAGCACCGATAGGCTGGATAAATGACCCTAATGGTTTTTGTTACTATAAGGGTGAATATCACTTGTTTTGTCAATATTATCCATATGATCAGGTTTGGGGTACTATGCATTGGGGGCATTGGACAAGCAAGGATTTAGTAAAATGGGATTGGCGAGGTGTTGCTTTGGCGCCAGATAAAAGCTTTGATAATCTCGGTTGCTTTTCGGGAACTGCACTAGTATTAGATGAGAAAATGTATATTATGTATACTGGCGTACATAAAAATGAAGAGGGTATTGTTGTACAGGAACAATGTCTTGCTATAAGTGACGATGGGTATACCTTTAATAAATACTCAAATAACCCCGTGGTACGTTCTTCCGATTTACCCGACGGTTTTAGTAAAACGGATTTTAGGGATCCTAAATTATTAAAAACCGAATCTGGATTTAGGATACTAGTCGCAAGTAGTAAGGATGATGTTGGTAAAATATTAAGCTACAAAAGCCAAAATCTGATAAATTGGAAGTTTGATAAGGTTTTTGTAGATAATATTAGCACTATGCCAGAATGCCCCGATTATTATAGGCTAAACAATAAAGATATATTTGTAACTTGTCTTATGAATCAACCAATGCAAGGACTCAAATATCAAAATGATCATCATGCAGTAGTTTATTTTATTGGTGAAGAGAAAAATGGTGTTTTAGCTTTAGATAAACATCATAGTATAGATTTGGGGCAGGATTTTTATGCTCCACAGACGCTTATTACACCAAGTGGTAGGGCTGTGATGATAGCATGGATGCAGATGTGGGGAGAAGCACCGGCAAATTATTATTTAAAACATGGTTGGCAGGGGCAATATACATTTCCAAGAGAAATCACCATAAAAAACAATCGCATTTATCAGAAACCGATAAAAGAGATAGAATCGTTATATAAGGATACTATTGAGATTAGCAGTATAAAGATAAAAGAAAAAACTTCCTTCGATAATGTATCAGGAGGGGTTTTAAGGTTGCAGATTGAGATAATTAACATAACCAGTAATGATGTGGTAGTATACTTTTTTGAAAATAAAAGTAGTTATATTATTCTTAAATATGAAAGAGACAGTGGTATATTATTACTTGATAGGAGTAATAGCTATTATCCTGTCCTAGCACTTCCAGATGGCGATGCGAAAAACATTGCCAAAGTACAAATAGATCAATATTTAGATAGTCTAAACCTTGATGTGCTTCTCGATACTTGCTCTATAGAAGTTTTTGCGGAAAATGGCAAAGCGGCATTAACATCCTTAGTTTATCCCGATGAAAGTTCTGATAAAATAAGCTTTAAAGGTGAATTTACTATAGAAAAACTAATATTGCACAGAATTTAATGTTGTGGCACATTGTGATTAATGCTGCCTCTTAGGTAGACATGACAAAAGAGGTGCTTTGAAAATTTAATAAACATTTTTCCGGAGAAACACTCCGGAATTTTTTTATAAAAAAACAGAAGTTAGGTTGACAAAACCAGATATTGTAGTATCATATTTATTAGGTGCATCTAACCTAGAGGGAGGAGGATTATGCCACTTGTATTTGCAGACATAGGGAAATCCTACATGATTAAAAGGATAGGCGGGCAGCAGGAAACTAAGCGCCGCCTAGAGTGCATGGGCTTTACGCCCGGTGAGTGGGTATCGGTAATCAATACTGTTGATGGCAATTTAATAGTAAAGATTAAGGAGTGCCGTGTTGCTATAAGTAAGGAAATGGCTCAGAGGATAATAGTGTAATTGGAGGCAAGTATGAAAACCCTAAGAGAAGTAGCTATTGGAGAAAGTGCAAAAGTTAAAAAAATTCATGGAGAAGGCGCGGTAAAGCGCCGCATAATGGATATGGGGCTTACAAAGGGTACGGAGGTATTCGTACAGAAATTGGCCCCGCTTGGCGACCCTCTGCAGGTAACTGTTAGAGGATATGAACTTTCTATACGCAAAGCCGATGCAGAGCTTATAGAAGTTGAATAAAGGTCGGCATATTTGGAGGATAGAGTAATGGAAATTAAAATCGCACTAGCAGGCAACCCGAACAGCGGTAAAACAACGCTTTTTAACGCCTTAACCGGCGCCAGACAGTATGTAGGTAACTGGCCCGGCGTTACTGTTGAAAAAAAGGAAGGCAGCCTTAAAAAGCGCCCGGAAGTAAAAATAATAGACCTGCCCGGTATATACTCGCTATCGCCATATTCTCTTGAAGAGGTAATAGCAAGGGATTATTTAATAGACGAGCGCCCGGATGTAATAATTAATATAATCGATGGAACTAACCTTGAACGCAACCTTTTCCTCACAACGCAGCTTACAGAACTTGGAATACCCGTTGTATTAGCTGTAAACATGATGGATGTTGTAGTTAGGGAAGGTGACAAAATAAACATAGAAGCTCTATCTCATGCCCTTGGCTGCGAGGTTGTTGCTATATCTGCTCTTAAGGGCAGCGGCATAGATGAGCTTATTGATACCGCTATAAAGCAGGCATCAGGCGGAAAAACCGTGCCTATGCACACATTTTCCGGCGTGGTTGAGCATACCATAGCCCATATAGAGGAAGCGGCACTTCATGACCTGCCCGAAGAAAGGCAGCGCTGGTACGCCATAAAAATATTTGAGAGGGATTCTAAGGTAATAGAAAAACTCTCTATAAATAAAGATGTTCTAGCTCATATAGAGGAGGATATTAAAAACGCAGAAAGCCAGCTTGATGATGATTCTGAGGGTATTATCACATCGGAACGCTATCTATACATAGCAAAAATTATGGAAAGCTGCTATAAGAAAAACCGCAGAACAAAGCTTTCTGCATCTGATAAGATAGACAAGGTGCTTACCAATAAATGGCTTGGTCTACCAATATTTGCGGTTATAATGTACCTTGTGTATTACATAGCGATGGTAACCGTAGGTCTATCCGCTACCGATTGGGCAAATGACGGGCTTTTCGGAGATGGCTGGCACCTATTTGGCGATGGCAGCGCGGCATACGAAGAGCAGGCCGAAATGTATGGCGGCGCCATGCTTGCGCTTGAAGCTTTTAACCCTGAACTGCTTGAGGAAGAAGAATTAGACGCAGAAGTAGTTGTAAACAGTATGCGCGCCTTTACTCCCGAAGAAAAAACCGCAACTGTAGATGTAGAGGACGAAGAAACCCTTGAAATTACTCAGATGACGGCTTATTATGACAGCATACCGGAAGATGCTGATGAGGAAACCACCGTTTCTGTAAGTTTCCTTGAAGCCATGGCGTTTTTTGAGGAAAACGGAGTAGAAGAGCCGGACCCTGCGGACTACGGCACATGGGTAAGGGGTGTCCCTGTAGTCGTTGAAGATTGGCTGTCAAGCGCTAATACTGCCGACTGGCTAAATAGCCTTATACTGGATGGTATAGTAGCCGGTATAGGCGCTGTGCTTGGCTTTGTTCCACAGATGCTGGTGCTGTTTTTACTGCTCGCCTTCCTTGAGGACTGCGGCTACATGGCAAGGATAGCCTTTATCTTAGACCGCATATTTAGAAAATTCGGTCTATCCGGTAAGAGCTTTATACCTATGCTTGTTGGTACAGGCTGTAGCGTGCCGGGTATAATGGCTTCCCGAACTATAGAAAATGAGCGGGATAGGAAGATGACTATTATCACAACATCCTTTATACCCTGCTCTGCAAAAATTCCCTTTATTGCAATGGTAGCGGGCGCAATATTCCAAGGCAGCGCTTGGGTTGCTACATCAGCCTATTTTGTGGGTATGGCAGCTGTAATCATTTCAGGCATAATGCTAAAGAAAACAAAGGCGTTCGCTGGAGACCCCGCGCCCTTCCTTATGGAGCTTCCCGCATACCACTGGCCCAGCGTTTCAAATGTACTTCGCAGCACGTTTGAAAGGGGTTGGAGCTTTATCCGCAAGGCAGGTACTATAATACTGCTATCTACTATATTTGTATGGTTTACAAGCTTCTTCGGCGTTGTAGACGGTACATTCCGTATGCTGGAAGAGGAAGAGCTAAACCTTTCAATACTTGCCGCCATAGGCAATGCAATAGCATGGATATTCAAACCCCTTGGTTGGGGCACATGGCAGGCGGCAGTCGCGTCCTTCACCGGTCTTATAGCGAAGGAAAACATAGTAGGCACCATGGGCATACTATATGGCGCGGGAGATGGCACTGTATACCAGAATATTGCGGCGGCGTTCACCACTGTTTCCGGGTACTCATTCCTAGCATTTAACCTATTGTGCGCCCCCTGCTTTGCTGCTATAGGCGCAATAAAGCGGGAGATGAATAACGCTAAATGGACTTGGTTTGCGGTAGGCTACCAGTGTGGGCTTGGCTATGTAGTAGCTCTAATGGTAAATCAAATCGGCAATGCTTTCCTTGGTGATGTAAATATTTTAGGCTTAGCTGTGGCAATTGCAATATTGGCTTACATGCTGTATATGCTATTTAAGCCTTACAGGAATGTATCCACTGATAGCTTGGCAGGGCAAAGAGCATGATAGAATTTATAAAAGCTAACCTTGGTACTATTGTGGTTTCATTGTTGTTAATTGCTATAGTACTCCTAATAATACGCTATATGCTGTTGCAGAAAAGGAGAAACATCTCTCCTTTCTGCAGCGGCTGTAGCGGCTGCGCTTTAAACGGAACATGCGGAGCTTCAAAAGAGAGCGACAGAACTCAATCATAACATAACCAATATAGGCAATTTGACATAGCGCGTATATAGTGCTATAGTTTAATCAAGTAAATACTTCGTATCTTCAGGGCGGGGTGAAAGTCCCCACCGGCGGTATAGTCCGCGAGCCATGTGGCTGATACGGTGAAACTCCGTAACCGACAGTATAGTCTGGATGAAAGAAGATTTGGTGCTTTTGTGCATATAAGTCGTCCTGATTTACGAGGGCGACTTTTTAGGAGGAACACCATGAAAAAACGCATCAGTACCACTTATCTATGCTATGTAGCGCTTATGATAGCATTATCCACCATACTAAGCTATTTTCCGGAAATACCGCTTGCATTCTTCGCCCCTTGGCTTAAGCTGGATTTTTCTTTCGTGCCAATGCTTTTGATAGGCTTTTCATTTGGTCCGGGAGCATCTATACTTGCGCTGGTTATAACAAACATAGTTCACTTATTGGGCTCAACAACTGGAGGCGTAGGGGAGCTGGCGAATACATTTGTTGGAGCAGCTTACTTGCTTCCACCAACATTAATATATGTAAGGCATAGGAATAAAAAAGCCGCGATTATAGGTACGGCAATAGGGGCGCTTTTAATGGTGGCAGTTGCTATACTTACTAATAAATACCTTTTAGTGCCAGCGCTACTTGGAGAAAAAATCGCAGGCTTTGATATGACAGGTTATTTAATTGCAGGTATACTACCTTTTAACCTTATAAAGGGCTTTATGAACTCTTTAATAACATTCCTGCTTTACAAGCACCTATCCAGATTTATAAAGGAGATAAACTGCAAAGAATATGCCAGAACTGGTAATCGAAACTGCTGAAAATATGCAAGCCCTTGGCGAAGAAATCGCGGGCAAGCTTAAGGATAAAGATGTAATACTGCTAACCGGTGATATGGGCGCCGGCAAGAGCGAGCTTGCGCGAGGCATAGCAAGGGGGCTTGACATTGTTGGACCTATACCAAGCCCAAGCTTTACTATATTAAACCTTTACGATAGTGGGAGGCTTGTGTTAAATCATTTTGATTGGTACCGTATAGAGGATAGCCAAGAGCTATATTTAGCCGGTCTTGATGAATTTATTGGCAATGAAGGCGTTACGCTTATAGAATGGCATGAGAGGGCGCAGGAGCTGTTGCCTGATACATATCTTGAGATTATAATAAAGCAGCTTGATGACGGCTGCCGCACAGTAGAATTTAAACCTTGCGGAAATTTTAGACCGTTTTCAATTTGAAAGGATAAGTATGCGCGTACTATGTATAGATACCTCTGGTCCCACCTGCTCAGTTGCTATTATGCAGGAGGAAGCCCTTCTTTATGAGGCAACTGTATTAAACAAGCGTACCCATTCTGTAAATTTAATGCCCATGGTGGATGAAGCTATATCAAAAAGCGGCTGTGAACTTAGCAGCATAGATATATTTGCTGCAGTTGTAGGTCCCGGTTCGTTTACAGGCATTAGAATAGGCGTTTCCGCGGTTAAGGGCTTGTCTTTTGGCGCTAATAAGCCATGCATAGGCGTAAACGCTCTTGAGGCGATAGCGTATGGAGTTATGCCATCAAATAAAATAATATGTCCCCTAAGGGACGCGAGGAACAAACAGGTATACGCCGCCGCCTTTCAAAATGGTGAACAGGTTATAGAACAGCAGGCGGTAGTCCTTTCGGATTTTTTACATAGGCTTAATGCGTTTAATGGGGATTGCCTTTTTGTTGGCGATGGTGCGCTTATAAATAAACAGGAAATAATAGGCGAACTTAAAGAGAAAGCGCATTTTGCTCCGCCGCACTTAAATATATTAAGGGCATCTTCCGCTACGTACATAGCGCTAAAAAATAAAGAAAATGCACATGACCCGAAACAGCTCATCCCCTTATATCTGCGCCTTCCGCAGGCTGAAAGAATGAGGCTAGAAAAAAACAAGTGAGCGATTATTCCATAAGGCGCGCCAAATTAAGCGATATAGAAGCCGTATATGCTATAGAATGTGCAGTTTATAATGCGCCGTGGTCACTGGATTCTTTTGAATTTGAAATTATTACAAACCCCGTAGCACATTATTTTGTTGTAGAATATGAAGGTAGCATAATAGCCTACGCCGGTATACATGTAATATTGGAAGAAGCCTATATTACAAATATAGCTGTGCTACCTGCTTACAGGCAAAAGGGCATAGGTACTATGCTGCTAAGCCATGTAATTAAGCACGCTTCAAAGTTAGGCGCGACATACATTACACTTGAAGTACGTACAAGCAACGCTGCCGCCATATCCCTATATAAACGCTTTGGCTTTCACATAGTAAACATGCGCAAAAACTATTATCAAGATACAGGAGAAGATGCGTATTTAATGTTGTGTGATAAGCTTCCTTTTCCGGATATTGATTTTATGGAATAGAAAGACTTTGCGTTGGGATTATATGCTTTATAGAAATTTAAAAAACTCACGCACAGTATAAACAAGAAATTTATACATTCTAGTATGCCACTATCTCTATAAATATTATTAGGTAACAAAAGACTGACTAATAGCCGGATATGGTACTGGACACGCTTTGTTCGTAGACCAATACAAAAAAGGCCGTGTAAAACGACCTTTTTGACACGCTATGTCCCAATGGTGCGGGGCAAAGGCTTATTGAGATTTAATCTACAACAAGTGTGGGTGGCGTGTACACGCGTGCACCCAATTCTGCATCCAATAGGTACAGTGATTTGGGATCATTACCAAACAGTTCCATCTTAGTGATTAAATCATTAGCATTAGCTTCTTCTTCGCCCTGCTCTTTTACAAACCAATCTAGGAATTGCATGGACCGGTAATCTTTACAGGACATGGCTTCACCATAGATTTCATCAATAGATGCAGTAATGTATTCCTCGTGCCCTAGCGCGGTCTTAAGCACCTCAAGCGGGGTATTGTAATCGCGGGTAGGTTTTTCGATGGCTTCAAGTGTTACCTTCTGGTTATTGTGGTGCATATAATCATAGAACAGCATCGCATGGTCGCGCTCCTCCATTGCCTGTATGCGGTACCAGTTTGCAAGACCCGCAAGTCCCTTCTCTATAAAATAGTTTGAAAAATCAAGATAAAGATACGCGGAATACAGTTCCTTATTTATTTGAGCATTCATCATTTCTGCTACTTTTTTCTTCATAGTTAATCCTCCTTAAAACATCCCGTATTGCGGGTTTGTATATATTTAATTTACCCTGATTTGCGTCACAATAAACATATAAACAAATCTGTTTTTAAAAGCGGATTGAAACTGAGCTGGAGCAGATTTGTATACAATTTGGAGCCTCCATCATAAAGGTTTTGTTATGAGCGCAAAGTCAGATTAGCCATAAAGTAACATAATAGTGTTTTGTACCAAAAGATAATCAGCAACAAAATAGCATTCCTTTTACATTTGTGGTATTCTTTATTCAGACGAGTCACGAGCCTTTTTATTTACGCAATATTTAAGGTGGAAAACAAAAATATCGTCAGAAAACCATGCTATAGGGTAAAGGTTAAAATATGATAGTATGTGACCTGTTGGTTTTAATCAGAATTTAAGCATCATATTTGAAAGGAATAGATATGAATATTATTTTGACCGGTAGTACCGGATTTGTTGGAGCGCGTGTGCTATATCAATTGCAGAAAGAAGGGTATGCGGTCACCTGCATTCCGTCGGAAATGCTTAAAGGTGATATTTCTGATAAGCAATTGCTTTCACTCATGCGGATATTCGCTGAAGCAAATCCGGATGTGATTGTTCATACGGCTGCCATTTCAAGCACTGTATACTCTGAACAGCACCCAGATGAATCATATATTGCCAATGTAAAGCTTCCGCAGGTAATGGCAAAGCTGGCTGTTGCCAATCAGTGCAAATTGATTTCCTGCAGTTCCGATCAGGTTTACTGTGGATGTACAGGGATTGAGCCGTATTCTGAAAAAGAAGAGGGGCTTGCGCCTACGAATGTATATGGTAGACACAAGCTTGAGGCTGAAAAGCGGATTCTGGATATCTGCCCCGATGCTGTATCGCTTAGGCTTTCATGGATGTATGATTTACCGGTTTATCAAACAAAAACCAATCATAGCTTTGTTCTGGCTCTTATTAAGTCTGCATTAACAGGCAAGGCGGTGATATACTCGGTTAATGATTTCCGCGGTATTACTTATGTGCGTTCTGTTGCGGAAAACATTTCTAAAACCTTCAATTTGGTGGGCGGGGTATATAATTACGGCAGCGAAAACGAAAAGAACATGTATGCTACCGCCTGTGTGTTTATGGTGGCTATGGGTATGGAGAACAGAATTCCAGAGCTCATTCAATTAACGGATGCGCAACCGCTTAGAAATCTGCGTATGGATTGCACTAAGTTACGAGGTTGTGACATTCACTTTGAAACAACTACGGAAAGTATAAACAAAATGATTGCTGATTATACGGGGCTGTTTTGATAATGGGTCGCTTCTGAAAAGAAAAAAGAAAGAAGCTATTTTACTTCGTTCTTTTCTTGGTGGTCGCAGCAGGCATTCATAAGCTTATGAATGTCAGCGGCGAAATTTTTTTCACAAAAACCGTTTCTTTGTATTCTACGGTACTGTTGATTGACTAATACCTTTAGAATTTGGAAGACTGTGTTCAAAGAGCTTTGCTTTATTTATTCTCGTGGCGAAGATTGTAATCTTCTTCTGTTTCCCATACGCAGTTCGGATTGAGTACGGTGATGTTTTCTTCTTCCATACAAGAAAAAGCGTCAAACCCAATCCATTCAACCGTGGAAGGAACCACAATAGAATTAATATCGGTTTCAGCAAAGGCATACGCGCCGATGCGTTTAAGCCCTTCGTTTAGCGTGACATTGGTCGCTGAATTGCAAAAAAACGCATAATCGGCCAATTCGACAACACTTTCAGGCACAACTATGGTATCAAGATTAACAAGGTCATAGGCATTAAATCCGCCTATGTATTCTACGGTTTCAGGAAAGGTGAGGATAGGGTGAAAGTATCCGTAGTTGTCCAGCGCATGGGCTTCTATGCACTTGACCATTGGTAAAGGTTGATCCTTTGCAGAGGGAGCACAATAAAGCAGGGTATCAGTTCTTTTGTCAATCAGGAAACCATTGTTTACGATATAGTTTTGATTTTCTTCAGCCAGAACAATCTCGGCGGTTACATGCTGGAAAGCGAATCCTTTTTCTATCGTATCTAAAGTGGATGGCAGAGAAATCTCGGAAACATCATGGCAGCAGGTGAAGGCGCCGTCTTTGAGTGTAGTTACGCCTTCAGGAATAACTATGCGCTGCACTTTGTCTTTATCATAGGGGTCATAAGTTTCTCCTTGATATTCGATTGTGTCCCAATTGTTAAAGGCAGCCAATCCGATTTCTTTCAGGGGATATCCGCCCAATTCTTCTGGCACATGAATTTCTGCCGGTGTATCCCTGCCTGGCAAAACCCAATATGAAGTTAAGCGCGCATATCCATTTACTACGACATACTCGAATTGTTCACCTGAATCGGAAACGTGGGTGCCTTCCGATGCGTTTGCATTTATGGTGGATAATAACAATAAGAGACAGCATAAAATAATTTCAACCTTATAAACCTGTTTTCGCAATTTTTTCATACCTCCAACTATCATTTTTGGGTGATTTCAATATTGAGATTCGTTATCCATGCTAACACTTCCGATTTTCATTCTACTTTTAACAGTATAATGATTTACATTGTAGGCGTGCCGGGTATGTGTGAGAATATCAAGTTTACAAACGCATCGGCGCCTTCGGCTTGCGTAATATCAGGCGCAGCACACCATATCTTGCCAGATTTTTGGTTGGTTGATATAGTTACATCATATGAACGAGTACCAGTGAGCTGGGTAATAAGCTGCCCGTTTAGCATATCGTATGCGCGCAGCGTACACTCACTGTTGTATGCTGAGACATTAGCCCCTGGACCTCGATATTGACCCGCCGAAGTATAGCTCATATCAATCTCTATCCGCACAGAGGCGATATTCGGATTTCCAGTAAACGTATGGTTTTTATCTGCGAACATTTTATCTAAACTGTACATTACTATATTTCTGGCATATTGTAACGCTTCGTGTTCGCCGCTCCCATCGTCTGTTTCGAATGTCATGTTTGGTTTTAACTCTGTATCGGGCGAGAGCGTGACAAGAAAGACACCAGCGCGTGGACTTGCGGGTATGAATGTCTGAAAGTCCTTGCCCATAAACTTCTCGAGTGCGGAGTCCATCCACAGTACGCTTCGATATCCGTACTGTGCGTGACCGTCGTCCATGATTTCCAGAAGTTCATCAGGTATATCCATCGCTTGAATTAAATATGCGCGATATCTAGCTTCCGTATCTGATTTGGAACTGAGCAAATACTCCTCCAGATAGGTCAACAGCTCATTATTGGGAGTATTGTACTTCTTCGCGGCGACGACCTCCGAGCACAGGTAGGTGAATTCATCGTACAGATCATGTGCCTTGGCGTAATCGCACGCTGTAGCATAAGATTCCTTTATATTGCCGCGAGCCTCGCATATCGCAAATAGCAGCTTAAAGGCGTCGTTCTTCCCATCCATATGTTCGAATGTCCATACGAAATCGCGCTTATCTGCAGGGACGGATTCGTCGAATAGGCAATAATCACGGTCGGGAAGTTCCGCAACCGATAGTTTCACTATACCCTTATCACCGCGTATCACGTAAATAATCGATGGATATATCAGAAAATCTTCCAGGTAGAACACTGCATCGAATTGATAGCATACACTGTTAAGTAGCATTTCTTTCTCTAATACCACGCCATCCACGCGGATTGAAGCGTTATTCAGTTTTTCCCCTTTTCCGTCAAGCATTACAATATCTGATCTGTGTTCGTATAGTTTCGATAGAGGTATGCCATCACAAACAAAGCGCAACATAACAAACCCACCCATTGCCGGCGATATCCCCATGCCTTCGTATGCGAGTGCATATTCGCGCGACGCAAACTGCGCCCTCAGCCTATGACCTAACCATTCAAATGAAGAATCATTCTCGCTTGTATTCGATACATTCATCTTATCGGGATTTTCTGCATTCGGATCAGGTTTTATCTCTTCAGGTGTTCCCGTCTTGTTGTAGGCTGAAAGGAATATCGCCTCAGGCGCTTTTGCGGATTCGATTATGTAAGTATAATTAATCGGCGTAATATCACTGCCTGCTAACACAGGAAGGCTAGAAATGCCAAGCAGAAATATGAGGAAAAGGGATAGAAACCGCAAGTACTTTTTCATGAATAATTCTCCTGTTATTTTTTTTGTCATCTATTTGCGGCAATCAGCCGTACGCAACGGTTATCTCATTAGTATAGTTGTGTACAACGGAAGAACAATAAGCAAGCAATAAATCCCCAAGAACAGCGTTATGCAGTAGCTACTTGGGTTATACTCCCCTTGAATTGAAAAGTCAAGTGCAACAGTTGAGAGTCAAAAAGGAGTGGCTCACGGAGAGCATACGCGGTAAGATTGTTTTGTTGAACAAATCCGTGGAGGTAGCAACCATGAGCCGATCAGAATATATCACAAAGTATAGAAAGAGCGTCATATTCAGGAATCAGAGCATAAAAATATCGAGAGCATAGGGGAAAACTCGAAATAAAGAAAACCCTTGGAAACATAGTGTTTTAAAGGGTTTATGGTGGTCGCAACAGGGCTCGAACCTGTGACCCCCGCGATGTGAACACGGTGCTCTACCAACTGAGCCATGCGACCACATACCTATGCATTACTTACACTTTTAAGGTTATGTACCAACTAGAAGTAATGCAGCTTGTTGCAGTAGAAATGCTAACACAAAGCTTTGTTTAAGTCAATATTTTGGCGGCGTTTTACTTTAAAAATTGCAGCATAACACAAAATCGATATTAAATTGCACAATAAAATCTTTGCTATAAAAGCTGAATCCTGCTATAATATCCTAGCTGCCGAAGTGGCGGAATGGCAGACGCAGGGGACTTAAAATCCCCCGGCCTCTGGCTGTGCGGGTTCGACTCCCGCCTTCGGCACCAAAGAATAATGTTAAGGGGAACAAGGAGTTTCCCCTTTTTATGTTGTGTGGTATGGCTTTTTGAGTATCATATATGGTACTGTGTTCTCGTTTATATATGTTACAGTTCCATTAAAAAGACTAAAATGCAACACGAGTGCAACATGGAATAATAATTATAACCGAAATAAAAAAAGGTGCTAATGGGTTAATAATCCTAAAGTGTTCTAGATAATTCTAAAAACCATCCCCAAAAACTTTACTTTAATGAACTTTTATGATACTATATATCCTGCTTGCGGGGCATTAGCGCAGTTGGTAGCGCACCACAATGGCATTGTGGGGGTCAAGAGTTCGAGTCTCTTATGCTCCACCAAAAGTATTTAATTAGAACAATCCCTTGAAGGTAATGATTTCAAGGGATTGTTCTATTTTCAGCTTTTTGCTACTTTGTATTATTCTGTACTATTTTTTTGTTTGCAAAAAACCGTTACCTATTTATGCGCATAATTACAACTTGCAATGATATCTTTTTATTGTGGTTTATGGTAGAATCCATCTATACAAATTGCACTAGGAGGCAAAACATGAATCGGGAGAAGGCGAACCGCTTTTATTTTGGAATAGGTACATTAGGTAGGGATATGTTCTACACTACGGTGTCTATGTACCTTATGTTCTACCTTACGGATATACTTAACCTGCCGGATTCAACCATGTGGTGGATGACTCTGGTTTTTACACTACTTCGCGTATTTGATGCACTTAACGACCCCTTTATGGGAATGTTGGTAGATAATAGCACTAGCCGCTTTGGGAAGTTTAAGCCGGGTATTGCATTCGGTGCAGTTACGGGCGGAATATTCATGCTGCTTATGTTTACAGATATGGGGCTTGAAGGCGGCGCTTATATACTGGTGTTTACTATTGCATACCTTGGCTGGGATATATGCTATGGGATAAACGATATTGCCTATTGGTCTATGCTTCCGGCGCTATCCCTTGACCAAAAGGAGAGGGAAAAGACAGGCGCATTCGCTCGCATATGCGCAAATATAGGTATGTATGCGGTAGTGGTTGGTATACTTCCCGTAACGCAGGCGCTTACAAACAAACTGGAAAACGCAAAGCAGGCTTGGTTTATATTTGCGCTTGGCGTTGTTATTATGATGCTGTTTACTCAGCTGTTTACGCTAATAGGTGTTAAGGAAAATAGAGGGCAATTTAAAAAGGAAGAAAAAACCACATTGCGCGATATGCTAAGTTGTATACTTCATAATGACCAATTGTTGTATGTTACGCTATCTATGGCGATTTTTATGATAGGCTATACTACCACTGCCAGCTTCGGAGTGTACTATTTTAAATATGTATATGGGGATGAAACAATGTATTCCGTGTTTGCGCTTGTGCTTGGTGTTGCGCAGCTTACAGCGCTTACAGTATTTCCGATATTCAGCAAGCGCATGAATAGAAAGAAACTGTATCGTCTAGGGACAGGGTTTGTAGTGCCTGGTTATCTGCTCTTTTTCTTTTCACCTATGAATATGATATTTATAGGAATATCAGGTCTACTTATATTTATAGGGCAGGCATTTATACAACTTCTCATGATGATGTTCCTTACAGATACCATAGAGTACGGGCAATTAAAGCTTGGGCGCCGAAATGATGCTGTAACCTTTTCTTTGCAGCCGGTAATAAATAAGCTCGGCGGAGCGGTTTCAAGCGGTATTGTAGGTGTAACGCTTATATTAACAGGTATAAACAGTGCGGGAAGCGCTGAAGAGGTAAGCTCTGCTGGCGTAATGGGGCTTAAAATATCTATGCTAATACTGCCTTTGATAATGATAGTAATAGGCTATTTTATATGGGAAAAGAAGTATAAGATAGATGAAAAAGAATATTCTCGCATAGTTGGTGAGCTTAAAGCTAGAGGGGATTTGCTGGAAGGTTAGAAGCAACACCGCAGCTTTAAAGTGTATAATTACAACTAATATGTACTTTTCTCAAGAGAAGTCTTGGTTTGTATACAGAATTTAAAATTATATTCCCACACTTATAAACAAAATCAAAATACCCCTTGACAAAAATCCTGTGGCATGTTACATTATACATGCGGGTTAGCACTCGAAAGGCGAGAGTGCTAACAAGCGAAATGCAGGAGGAGGGAAGGCATGATTACAGAGCGTAAAAAACAAGTGCTTGAAGCGGTTATTAAAGACTATGTCAAAACCGCGGAGCCTGTCGGTTCACGCACCGTTGCGCGCCATTACATGCCCGAGTACTCCAGCGCAACCATACGCAATGAGATGAGCGATCTTGAGGAAATGGGCTACTTAACCCAGCCTCATGTATCCAGCGGGCGTGTGCCAAATGTACATGCGTACCGTCTGTATGTAGACCATCTAATAAATGATGGGCTTATAAACCCCATAAAGGATACGGGTACGGAAAAGGCGCTCATTGCTCGCCTTCAACAGATGGAGGATGTGGTATGCACTATCGCCCAATCACTTAGCGATATGTGTCGCTACACGGTGGCGGTAATGCTGCCAAGGCAGAAGAATCTGCGTATTAACTCTTTGCAGCTTATGCCTATAGCGCCCGCGCGCGCGCTGCTTGTTGTGCTCACCGATGCAGGTATAATACGGGATGCCGTGGTTCAAGTTTCAAGCGAACTTACTGCGGACGACCTGTATGGTATATCCCGCGCGATGAGCGAACGCTTCAGCGGAAGGACGCTTAGCGAGGTGCAGGGGCTTCTGCAGGGGATAGCAATCCACGCAGAGCTTGAACCTAGGGTAATGCAGGGCGTGGGGGAGCTTGCACGGCAGATGGAAAAGCAAGCTTCAGCCGACCAGCTCAGGGTATTCGGTTCGCAGAACATACTTTTTCATCCGGAATTTTCCGATGTTGAAAAAGCCCGTGGCTTCTTAAGTGCAGTTGAGGAAAAGCAAAATTTGCTTAAACTTATGTCAAGAGGTGTTAAGCAGGGTATCTGCGCATACATAGGTCATGAAAACGGCATTATGGAGCTTGAGGATTGCAGCGTTGTAATAGCTTCATACGAGATGGGCAACAACCATAGGGGCTCAGTTGCAATAATCGGTCCTACGCGTATGCCCTATCAGGAGCTATTGACCACCTTATCCAGTACGGCGAGCATACTCAGCGGTATGTTAAAAAACAGTTTAGGAGCGTGAAAAACAGGCATGGACGAAGTTAAAAGGCCTTTAGAAGATTTAGAGCAGGAGGAACTTACCCCTGATGAGGAGCTTCAGGAGGAATTACCCACTGAAGAAACAGCCCCCGAAGGTGAAACAAGCCTTGAAGAAGAGCTTGAAAACGCACTTAGCGAAAGGGATGAATATCTAAACCTCGCGCAGAAAGTGCAGGCGGAGTTTGATAACTACCGCCGCCGCACGAAGAATACCAGAGCCGAAGCTTTCGATGATGGCGCCAGTGCATTTATAAAAACCATACTTCCCGT
Organism: Christensenellaceae bacterium; assembly: GCA_012518615.1. Classification (GTDB taxonomy): domain Bacteria; phylum Bacillota; class Clostridia; order Christensenellales; family Aristaeellaceae; genus DTU024. Next base: position 21,179 of record JAAYRU010000017.1, read on the forward strand.
GTGCGACGATTTGGAGCGCGCAATACAATCTTCAAATGATGAAGGGGATGCGGTTCTTGAAGGCGTTAAGCTGGTGTATAGGAAGCTTATGGATGCGCTTGAAAAAAGAGGCGTTGAAGTTATAGACAGGCAGGGTGAAGTATTCGACCCCCGTCTAGAAGACGCGGTAGCGCAGGACGATGCCTCTGCTGGAGAGCCGGGTACTGTAAGCGCGGTGCTTCTAAAAGGCTATAAAATGGGCGATTATGTTTTGCGCCATGCGATGGTAAAAGTAGTCGCAGAACAATAACATAAATATAACTAATATTATATAAATTGGAGGAAACTAATTATGAGTAAAATTATCGGAATTGACCTTGGTACAACAAACAGCGTCGTTGCTGTAATGGAGGGCGGAGAGCCCGTAATAATACCCAATGCTGAGGGTTCGCGTACAACCCCGTCGGTTGTTGCTTTCACAAAAGATGGCGAGCGCCTTGTAGGCGAAATTGCAAAGCGCCAGGCGATAACCAACCCCGAGCGCACTATTACATCTGTAAAGCGCGAGATGGGCAGCAATTTCAGCGTCGATATTGATGGAAAAACCTATAATCCACAGGAAATCAGCGCTATGATACTTCAAAAGCTTAAGAGCGATGCTGAAAGCTATATAGGCGAAAAGGTAACTCAGGCGGTTATAACCGTACCCGCATACTTTTCAGATAGCCAGCGCCAGGCAACCAAGGACGCAGGGCGTATAGCAGGGCTTGAAGTACTGCGCATAATAAATGAGCCTACCGCAGCTTCGCTTGCATATGGGCTTGATAAAGAGCATTCACACAAAATACTTGTGTTTGACCTTGGCGGCGGTACATTTGATGTATCCCTGCTTGAAATTGGTGATGGCGTATTTGAAGTGCTTGCCACAAATGGCGATACTAAACTCGGCGGAGATGACTTTGATAACCGCATAATAGACTATGTAGCTGACCAGTTCAAAAACGAAAACGGTATAGATTTAAGGCAAGACCGCATGGCGGAACAGCGCCTTAAGGAAGCTGCTGAAAAGGCTAAGATAGAGCTTTCAACCGCAATGACTACCAACATCAACCTGCCGTTTATCACCGCAGACGCAAATGGACCTAAGCACCTTGATGTTATGCTAACCCGCGCTAAGTTTGAAGAGCTTACTCACGACCTAGTTGAGCGCACCATAGGTCCAATGCAGACAGCCCTTAGGGATGCAGACCTAAGTTCAAACGATATAGACAAGGTAATACTTGTTGGCGGTTCAACCCGTATACCTGCCGTGCAGAATGCGGTAAAGAACATATCCGGGCAAGAGCCTTTTAAGGGCATCAACCCTGATGAGTGTGTTGCGCTTGGCGCCGCTATACAGGCAGGTGTTCTTGGCGGAGATGTAAAGGATGTACTGCTGCTTGACGTAACGCCGCTATCTCTAGGTCTTGAAACCGAGGGGCATATATTCACAAAGCTCATTGAGCGCAACACAACTATACCTACGGAAAAATCACAGATATTCTCAACCGCTGCCGATGGGCAGACCACGGTAGAAATAAATGTACTGCAGGGCGAAAGACCCATGGCGTACGACAATAAATCCCTTGGCCGTTTCCAGCTTACGGGCATAGCTCCCGCGCCGCGCGGAGTGCCGCAAATAGAAGTAAAGTTTACTATAGACAAAAACGGTATAGTAAATGTAAGCGCTAAGGACCTTGGCACAGGCAAGGAGCAGAATGTAACCATTACCGCTTCCACCAATATGAGTGAGGAAGAAATCCAAGCGCGCGTAAAAGAAGCGGAGCAGTATGCGGCTGAAGACAACAAGCGCAAGGAAGAGGTAGAAACCCTAAACCGTGCAGATAGCCTAATCTATGAGATGGAAAAGCAGCTCAAGGAAAACGGCGATAAGCTGTCCGATGAGGATAGAGCCACTGTGCAAAGTGAGCTTGATAACTTCAAGAAACTTCGTGAAAGCAACGACCCTGCCGCAATAAAGGCGGAGATGGATAATATCACCCAGAAGATTTACAATATTTTCGGTAAGATATATCAAGACCAACAAGCCGAGGCGGGTGGACAGATGCCCCCTGAAGTAGACGCTCACCCTGCTGAAAACCCTGACGGCACGGTAAACGCCGACGGAGATGTGCAATAATTTTGCTGAAGGGGCTTAAAAAATAAGCCCCTTCGCTAAAGGATGATTATATGGCAACAAAGCGAGATTATTATGAAGTGCTTGGCGTTGATAAAAACGCCTCGCAGGATGATATAAAAAAGGCGTACCGGAAATTAGCAAAGGAATGCCACCCCGACCTTAACCCCAACGATAAAACGGCGGAGGAGCGTTTTAAGGAGCTTAACGAGGCTAACGCCGTGCTTTCCGACCCTGAAAAACGCGAAAAGTATGACAGGTTCGGCAAAGACGGCCTTAACATGGGTGGCTTTGATATGGACGGCTTTGGTGGCGGTTTCGGCGGCTTTGGTGGCTTTGGCAGCATATTTGATGAGCTCTTCGGCGGAGCCGGAGCAGGCGGCTCAAGGAGAGCTAGCCGCCCTATGGCAGGCAATAGCCTAAGATTCAGCCTTAAGGTTAGCTTTGAGGAGGCTGCGTTTGGCGCCAAAAAATCCTTCGATTTTACTCGAGAGGAAAACTGCGCCACATGTACAGGCACGGGAGCAGAGCCTGGAACCAAGTCTGAAACTTGTAATGTATGTAACGGTACAGGGCAGGTAAGGTCTTCAGGCGGCTTTATGGTAACTGTGCGCACATGCACCAACTGCGGCGGAACAGGGCAGGTAATAAAACACCGCTGTAAGGATTGTTCCGGCACAGGAAGGGTACAGAAAAAGCGTACCGCAACTGTAAACATACCCGCCGGTATAGATAACGGACAGGTTGTTGTAATGCAAGGGCAGGGGGAATCAGGCTTTAGAGGCGGCCCACCAGGCGACCTTCAAATAGTGGTAAATATAATGCCCCATAAGCTGTTTAAGCGAAACGGCGCGGATTTGCTGCTTAATATGCCTATTTCATTTACCCAAGCGGCGCTTGGCGCAAATATAGATGTGCCACTTCTTAAGGGCAGCCTTAAGTACAACATACCTGAGGGCACTCAATCGGGCGCTAAGTTCCGAATAAAGGGAGAAGGCATACAAAGGCTCAACTCAAAAACTAAGGGAGACCTTATACTTACCGTTACCGTTGAAACGCCAAAGCGCCTAAACGAAAAGCAGAAGGAGCTTTTACGGGAATTTGAAAAAAGCCTTTCAGGCAAGGAATATCAACAGAGTGAGAGTTTTTTGGATAAAGTAAAGAGCATATTTAGCTGATATATATAGTACGATAAGTTACTAACTTTAGTGTACTCTATTCTCATATAACAGATAAAATAGCCTCGGCTTTTATTAGCTGAAGCTATTTTATGATAGAGTACACTAAAGTTCGCAAGTTTACTCAGCAGGTTTTACTCAAAAGGTATGTTAAAGCCACTGGAACTCCGCTACAATGTATGTTGTCTAAACATTAAAAAGGAGGAGAAACCAATGGCTCA
>JAAYRU010000003.1 GCA_012518615.1 Christensenellaceae bacterium
GAATACTCAGAAGACTGGTCAGTAAGCAAGGCATATCTAAGCGAGGATTCGCTCAAATCACTAAACAAACAGGCAGCATGATTTATGAGCGGAGTTCAAAGTTGCGAACATGACTTGACAGTACCGCCTTTTTAACTATAAAGCTTAAAATATATTATATATCAACAAAAAAGGAAGCTAGATAAAATCTCAACTTCCCAATTTGGTGGAGGTGAGGGGAGTCGAACCCCTGTCCGAAAACGCAGTACACCGTTTTCTCCGAGCGCAGCCTATATATTTACATTCCCTCTATAGTGCCCCTATAGGCAGGTAAAACTATATCGGTAGCTTCATAATTCAGGCATCTCCTCAAAGCTTTGGAGCACCCGTTCCTCACATAAATGGCGCCGTTACTTCAGACTGTGAGTATCTGAAAACGACGTTCGCGGACTTAGGCCGCGAAGGCTAGTTTCTGATTGTTGTCAGTTACTTTTATTTCCCTGTTGGTATGCGGTTCAGGGTCCGCAGCTCGCTTACAATGTCCCCGCCCATCTCCGTCGAAACCAGAACACCCCCAAGCATTTTACTAGCCACAACATTATTATACCATATTTTCTTGATTTAATACATCAAAACTACAATTCAAAGCGCATATTATATGTCATCCCCTCTCAAATCCATTTGACTAAAATGCCAAATTGAGATATAATTACCCTACAGTCGCCATCTGCCGTGTATACGGCGATTTGCCAAGGCGAGATGTGCGAAGGGAGGGAAACAAGTGTCAGAAGTTCGTGTCAAGGAGAACGAATCTTTGGAGAGTGCTCTTAAGCGCTTCAAGCGTCAGTGTGCCCGCTCCGGCGTTTTAGCCGAGGTTCGTAAGCGTGAGCATTACGAAAAGCCCAGCGTAAAGCGCAAGAAAAAGGCTGAGGCCGCACGCAAACGCAAGTATTAATGTTCTAGCTCTATCACGGAGAATCGTACGGTTCTCCGTTTTTGTTTGGAGGAAATATGACTATAGATTGCTTTGTTAGCACTGTTGAAAGCCTGTGTGAAAAGCTGCCTAATAAAATTTTTGAAGGCTTAAACCTTGGAATTGGAATAAGCGAAGATGTAAAGCTGCACCCAAAGACTAAAAAACACAAAGCGCCTTTATATATCTTTGGTGAATATAGGTACGGCATACATACCGGTTGTGGCATAATGTTATATTATGGTTCCTTTATTAGCGCATATCCAGGGATTTCTGACGATTTATTAAAAATAAAAATAGAAGAAACGCTAAAACATGAGCTTATGCATCATTTAGAAACACAGGCAGGCGAAAAGAAGCTTGCAATAGCTGATGCTATGCGGCTAAAAGGCTACTGCGATACTTAATACCAAGTTTGTCCGAAACAGTTTATATAGAAATCACTCACATAATCATAGAGAAAAACATCACCCTGAGTACGCATATTGTCGGGTAAGGGTTTGATATTGTTTTCTTTTTTATCTGACATACTGTCATATATGTAGCTATGTCTGCGTATACGGCTATTAAGGTTGCCTTCTACAGTTTCAAGCGCATAGCTACCGTTTCCTAAATTATTTACCGAAGTTATAAGCGCTATATGGGTATAGGGGGTGCTGCCTTTTTTCCCATATATTATATAGTAGCCGGCTCTGGGAAAATTTGTAATCCTATTTCTGCTTAGAAAACCTTCAAAAAGCTTGGTCTGTGATGCCTGCCTTACCGCAAAAGAAGAACCGTCTGTAAGCGCAGGAGCGTCTTTTGCGCGGTATTCAGGAGACATCGCAATACCCGCCTTATCAAAATTATAGCCTACAAATGCGCCGCACCAGCCAAAACCCTTATGCGCTGTAGGTCTAAACCATTCGGTATATTTATTGAACCTTGGAAAAGCTTCGCCTGAAGCCATCTGCCATTCCGAAATCGCAAAATCTATAGCCTGTTTAACCTCGGGTGGAGTTTCAGGCACAGCACCCACCTGAACTTCTACGCGCATATTAACCTTGCCTTTTTGACTTGTGCAGTTGATTACAGTAAAGCCATCAGATATCGCTGTTATTACCCCATCCTTAGTAACAGAGGCAACCTGTGTGTTGTCGCTCACCCATTCCCCTGTCGCAGCAATAGGCGTTGTGTATTGACCAACTACAAGTTCAAGAAGTACAGGTCTTGGCGGAACTTCAAGCGCCGCCTGTATCGGCATTATTGCCATTATTAGCATTATTATCATCAGAAATATAATCAATCTCTTCAATTTTATCCTCTCCTTTGCTGAGAATTGGTTTTTTATATTTTATTTTACTGCGCTGGGAATTATCAATCAGCACAGCAATAAATCCAACAATAATTGACATATAATAAGTAACAAAGCGCCACACAAACATACCCGCAAAAATGAGATGTTCAGGGAAAAACGAACCGAAGAACAGGTAAAAACCGCCCTCCTGCGCACCTGAAGCGCCAGGCAGAGGAGTAAATGAAGCAGCAATATGTAGCATTGTTTGCATTGTAAGCAGGTCTAAATACCTATGTGTATTTAAGCCAAGGCCTCTATAAACAAAGTATATAGCACTCATAAGTGCAAGCACTTCCATCATTGACAAGACAAAAAGTATAATAAATTGAAGCGGCTGTTTTGTAAGTAGAAAAACGCTGACATGGAATTCATCTAGCGCCGCATCGGCTTTTGATGAGGTTGCAGCCTTATTCTTTACTATCCTAAGCTTTGCGCCTATATTCACAATGAATATAACAATCGCGCGCACAAAATTTCGAGAAATGGCAAGGAGAATAACAAGCACCACTGTTAACGCATTCACAACAAAACCAATAACTAGAAACCACACACCGCCTTGCATATTATCCCTTATAAGTTGTGGGTTTAAACACCAAAGTATACCGCCTAAAATAAGCATAGCGCATTGCCAGCAAAAAAACTTAACTGCAAGGGCAGATGATGAGATACCCGTAGGCACGCCGCGTTTTTTTAGTGAATATACCTGAATTGGCTGTCCACCCGTGGCAGCAGGAGTAATGGACGAATAGTACATACCTATTAGACCGACCAAAATATTTACATTTATCGAAATAGGTATTTTTTGAAAACGAAAGAATGTATAAGTAATAAAGCCTTCAAAGAATGCATATGAAAAAAAACATAGAATCGCACCAAAAAACCATAATGGATTCATGCTGCGCATTGCCTGAATTATTTGCTCTATATCGCCGGACTTCAGCGCAAAGTAAACTACAACAGCAAATGTGCCGACAATAAATAACATATTGAGGGCTTTTTTCAACATTTGTTTGCTGTTACTCTTCATGTATCACTCCAGTATAAAATATTTTATCCACGAATATTCTCAACGGAAATCTCACCATCAAGCGTAATAGCTTTATTGTATACTTTAAGACCCAAAGGATTTCCCTTTTCTAATGTGAATTTTACAATTGAGCTATCAACATATACATGTATTAAACGCTCCCTATATACAAAGCGGAAGCTATAGCTTTTCCATATATTTGGTAAAAACGGCGAAAAAGATAAACCTTCAACCGTTCGCATACCTGCAAAACCTTGAACAATAGCAAGCCAGCTTCCAGACATGCTTGTTATATGAAGACCGTCCTCAGTATCGTTGTTTATATTATCAAGGTCAAGCCTCGCAGTACGCAGGTACATTTCAACTGCCTTATCCTTATTGTCTATTTCCGCTGCAAGTACTGCATGTACACAGGGGGAAAGGCTGCTCTCATGCACCGTCATTGGTTCATAGAAATTGAAATTGCGTTTTTTAGTTTCTACATCGTAAAGATGTCCCAACATATACATGCCTTGAAGTACATCTGCCTGTTTTATATAGCACGAACGCAATATCCTATCCCAAGACCAGTTTTGATTAAGCGGACGCTCTCTTTCAGGTATAGCTGAAACACTTTTAAGCGGCTTATCCAGAAAAGTATCATGCTGGACGAATATGCCAATTTCCTCATCAGTAGGATAGTACATATTATCAACTATATTATTAAAATGATTAATTTCATCGTGGTCTACATTAAGCTCTATGCGGCGCTCCTCCCCCGCAAGCGCTAAAGTTTGGCAGAAGAAATTCAAACACCACACAGCAATTCTGTTCGTGTACCAGTTATTGTTTACATTGTTTTCATACTCATTAGGACCGGTTACCCCGTGAATCATATATGCTTTTTTGTTTTCGCACCAATGCACACGCCCTGCCCAAAACCTAGCAATTCCGAGTAAAACTTCCAAGCCTTCATTTTTAAGGTAGCTGAAGTCCGCAGTGTATGTTGTGTAGTTGAAAATAGCATGGGCTATGGCACCGTTCCTGTGCAACTCCATAAAAGTGATTTCCCACTCATTATGGCATTCCGTACCATTAAATGTAACCATAGGGTACAAGGCGCCGGATAAACCAAGTTTCTTTGCGTTTTCATACGCCTGTGGAAGCTGATTATAGCGGTATTTAAGCAAGTTTTTTGCCACTTTTTTGCCCGAAATCGCAAGGTATACAGGGAAGCAAAACGCCTCGGTATCCCAGTATGTAGCGCCACCATACTTTTCACCGGTATAGCCTTTAGGACCTATATTAAGCCTTTCATCTTCGCCTGTATATGTGCTTAAAAGCTGAAACAGGTTAAAGCGTATGCCCTGCTGAGATGAAGGATCGCCTTCTATTTGTATATCCGCCATGTTCCATTTATTTTGCCATGCTGTTTCATGCTCTGAAATTAGTTTGTCGTAGCCTTTATCCATAAAGCTTTTTAGAGTTATTACAGACTGCTGCTCTAAATCCGCTTCAGGCATGTCTCTGTCTGTTAAAACGCATATAATTTTATCTAGGCGTGCGCTCTCATTAGCGCCAATTTTTTTAGAATAAGTGTAAGAGGCAAAGCCCACTTCACTGTGTTTAGATACATTATCTAAATTCGAATCAACGCTTGCAGATGAAGCCACGGTAAAACGAGGGGTTCCAAAAGGATTTTCCTTTGTTTTGTTTATAACAAGCATTATGTCGTTATCGGCACTTGAGGCTATTTGTTCCCAAAAAAGCTCATCATAATTGCTGTCTTCATTATGAACACGACCATCTAAATAAGCTTCAATTTTTACTTCAGCATCAAAATCAGGGGTAACTGTATAACTTATAGCCATTAGCTGTTTTGATGCCATGGATACAAAGCGCTCCGACACTATCCTTACATCGCCAAACGAAAGAGAATAAACCATATTTCGGGTTAATATGCCGCGGAACATATCCATCTCTCGATAGTAGTGTTTTAAGGGCAGTTTTGCTGCATCAAGCAAAACACCATTTACATAAACATGCAAACCTATTAGGTTGGTAGCATTTATTACTTTACCGAAGTATTCGGGATAGCCGTTTTTCCACCAACCAACACGGGTTTTATCCGGATACCATATGCCGCCAATATAGGTTCCCCTGTGGGAATCACCTGAATAATCCTCCTCAAAATTTCCGCGAAGCCCCATTGCGCCGTTACCCGCGGACATTATACTTTCCGCTATACGCATTTTTTCTGGCTGAAAACTATCTTCTATTATTTTCCACGGATCTACTTTAAATAAGCTACTCATTTATAACAACTACCTCCTTAAAAACAAACTCTCTTCTATTAAAAAATGCGGCTGCTATTGCCACAAGCACAAAGCTTATTATCAGAAAAATAAGCGGAATTTGTAATCCCTTACCTTGGGATAACTGCCATACATCAAAAGACGAAAAGGGCGATAAGTATTTAATAAAATTGATACTATCCAGCGCTAAGGATAATCTATGTATTAAAAACCATAGAATCAAAACAAAAGAAAAAAACTTATATGTTTTTCTGCTTGATGATATTGCTACTCCAAACAGCATAAAGCCACCACAGAAAAAGCACATACAAAACATTGAAACGCAAGCATATAGCAATGGCACGAAGTCATACTGCAAATGATCCCATATAAAGCTAGATACATATGCACAAATAGGGATAGATACATATTGAAATAAAAGCCCTAACATCATTACAGAAGCATTGATAAAAACCAAAGCACCTAATGATTTGCTTGTTTGTATAATATAGTATTTTTCATCGCTGCTTATTATATTATACTGCAATCTTTTAACCACATTTAATGTGTAAGAAAATGAAAGCATAGGAAATATAAATCCAAAAGCAAATGACAGGAAATAGTCCACCACTGAAAGGCTTTTTTGTATATTAAAAAAGGCGGAAAACAAGGGCAGTCGCTGTTTTAAGGTTTCTGATATTGAAAGCATACCCTCAGCAGGCGGTTTGTATAGATATGCCAATAAAAATGAATACCCTATAAACAAAAGCTGTATTATTAGCATTGGAATGAACTGCCATGAAAAATGAACTCTAAACATCTTTTTCATTGCATCTCATCTCCATAGTAGCGCAATATTGCATCTTCGCCTTCTTCCCTGCCGCCAACAAAGTCAACAATATCATAGTTACCAAGGGTTTTAATTAGAGTTTTGGGGCTTGATGGAATTACAACTATTGCACGCTTACCCATAAGCTCAACCGCATCCTCCCATTCTTGAGAAAAACGGCTTGCTTCTGTTGGAGAAGAAAATACTATATGATACACTTTTTGCCTAACAGCCTTAAAGTCGTCAACTTTTTGCTCCGTAACTAGGCTGCCTTTTCGCATTACACCTATGCGGTCTCCAACCCTTTGTGCGTGTTGTAGAATCCTTGTCATAAGAAAAATAGTTTTCCCCTGTGTCTTTTCTTCAAGGAGCAGTTCTGAAAGGCTGTCTTGAGCTATTGGGCTAAGACCGGCATAGGGTTCTTCAAGCACTAAAATAGGATTGTCATACATTAATCCGCATAGTATAGACATCTTTTTTAAATTTTCACTATCCATGTATTTAAACTGACCTAGCGGGTTTATATCAAGTTTTTCAAGTACGAACTGTAACTTTGATTTGGATAAACCACCGCGCCAAGAAGACATAAGCCTAATAAACGCTTCACCATCCATATTCTCTGGAAATCCCACATGCCCTAAAACAAAACCTACATTTTGATGTACCTTATGCCTGTTTGAAAAACAATCATAACCTGATACCTTAACGCTGCCGCTATTGGGCTTAATAATTCCCATTAAAAGAGATAAAAGCGTTCTCTTGCCGGAGTTTTTAGGCGCTAAAAGCGCATAAGCTTCGCCTTCCTCTATGGATAGGCTGAAATTATTTATCGCGGTATAAGGCAAATTGTCTCTAGTAACCTTAGAAAACTCAATATTATACATGACTTACCGTTTTTGCTTTCATCTTTTGGGATTTTCTAGCTGCTATGTCTTCTAAAACAATTTGGTATAATATTGCAACCAAAGGCACAAAGAAAAGCATACCTACTATACCCATAAACCCGCCGCCTACGGTTACTGAAACCAGCACCCAAACGGAGGGAAGATTTATCGCGTTACGCATTATCCGCGGATAAATAACAGAGCCTGATATTTGCTGTATTACTAAAAACAATAGCAAAAACCAAGGAACCAATCCGCCATCAATTGAGAAAATTAATATTGCCCCTGCAACACCTGAAATATAAGGACCAAAAAGCGGTATAAAAGCAGTAATAAATACCAACATAGCAATAAGTGTAGAATAAGGTATTTGAAATACCGCAAGTACTATCCAAGTAAGCAAAGCGGATATAATGCTCTGTATAATCTGCCCTCCCATAAAATCCGAAAATGTTTTTATAGATATATTTGCAAGTTTTTGCGCCTTTAAGGCAACTTTCGGCTTTAAGTATGTACCGGTTATAGTTCTAAAACCAACCCTTATATTTTCTTTAGAATAAAGCAAATACACCGCAAAAACCACACCAATTACAAAATCCATAAAAACTGATGCAGCAGAAGTAATTATAACGGTAGAGCTACCTATACCCCCAAGTATAAACTTTATGGCATCATCAATATACTGCCTTACATCGCTTTGGCTTGGAAGCTCTATAAACTCAATATTAGAGTGTAATTTTATGCTTTGTTCTGATATCCAATCCATTAGGGATTTAAGCGCACCCGGAATTACCGCTATCAAACGCTCAATTGCACGGGTTACTTCAGGAATAATAATTACAAACAAAGCAACTATAACCGCAAGCACCAATAACAGAGAAACCGTAAGACAAATAGGTCTTCGTAGGCTCAATAAAAACTTTGAACGCGAAAAAAAGCGAAGCTTATTCTCCATGAAAGACATGGGAAGGTTTACTATTAAAGCCATTACCGCGCCAATCAAAAAGGGAGTTAAAATAAAAAATATATCAGTTATTATTTTTGAAACGACATCGAAGCGAAATATTGAGAAGGTAAAAAGCAAAAGTAGCATTATTACTCTAATGTTCTTTTTGCTCAGTTTAACATCCACAACACCTCACCTCCCTATCTTCCTAGCAATGCTGATTATAACAAAACCCACTATTACTTACAAGCAGACATAACAGCAGGATATTTGGTGTTCTTCTAATCAATACTCTGTAAAATAATTGCAATAATAACAGCTTTTGCTACAATTTCGTATACATAGAATGTTTGTACACAATTGTATAACATTGACTGGTTCAACAAAATCTTAATATGTCGCCGCAAATGTTACTACAAATTAAATAAGTACATATAAACAAGGTCTTAAAAGCGTTTCAACCTTGCTTATTATGTTCCTTAATTGCCCTATCTATTGTACGCTCAGCGTCACGGCGCAGCATAGATTCTCTCTTATCATGCAGGCGTTTACCTATACATACACCAAGCTCCAATTTTATTAAACCGTTTTTCAGGTATAAACTAAGCGGTATAAGGGTGTACCCCCTACGCTGCACTGCCTGCGCAATTTTTCGTATTTCCCTCTTGTTAAGCAATAAACGCTTAGGGCGAACAGGATCACCTGCTCCAAAAAAATACTGCTGGTAAGGGCTTATATGCATACCCAATACAAAAACCTCTCCGTCTCTAACCTGCGCATAACTTTCCTTAAGATTTACATTTCCAAGCCGTATAGATTTTACCTCATTACCTTTCAATTCTATTCCCGCTTCGTAGCTTTCCTCAACAAAAAAATCATGCCAAGCTCTACGATTTTTGACTATAAGCTTTGTATTTTTAGTGCTGGACAAACAACACACCACCCTTAAAAAAATCGCCGAACCATAAAGATTCGGCATTCTGGTGCGGATGACGAGACTTGAACTCGTACGGTAAAAACCACACGCCCCTCAAACGTGCGCGTATGCCGATTCCGCCACATCCGCATGACTCAACAGCAAGTGGGATTATACTCAAACTTAGTATAATTGTCAAGCCCAGAAAAACCAGAATTTTTAACTCCCGATTTAATTTAATACTCTGTATGTAAAAGTAAATTTGAATCACACTATTATCTCCTTGCCAAGCTTGCTTTTCTACTATATAATGGCATAAGAAAGGGAGGAGTGCCATGTCTGAAATGAACAACACTACTAAAATGCAGCCCATTGCTGAGGGTACGGAAACAGCGCACGGTATACTGTACCATGTTTTTCGCGCCTTACAGGATAAGGGGTATGACCCTATCTCTCAGCTAGTAGGCTTTATTTTATCAGGTGATCCTACATATATAACCAGCCATAACGGTGCGCGAAATCTAATCTGCCGTTTAGAGCGTGATGAAATACTTGAAGAACTTGTTCGTTACTATGTAAGCAGCAATTTCGCAGGATGAAGCGCCTTATATGCCTTGATGTCGGCGATAAAAGGATAGGTGTTGCGGTTAGCGATACCATGCGCCTTATTGCGTCTCCCCACAGCGTTATCGTAAGAAGCGATTTAGAAAACGATTTAAGTCAACTGCTTAAATTACAGGAGGAGTTAAACGCTGAGGGTTTCATAATAGGTTTACCGCTTAATATGGACGGTTCAAGGGGTTTTCAGTGCGAAAAGGTGCAGGAATTTGCGAATATCCTTAAAAACAAAGGAGTAAACATAGTACTCTGGGACGAAAGGCTTAGCACAAAGAGCGCTGAGCGCTCTATGATAGAAGCTGGGGTTAGACGCAACAAGCGCAAAACATCTATAGATAGCGTTGCTGCAGCTCTTATACTCCAAAGCTATCTCAACAAATGAAACATGCGTGCTTGCACGATGTTTATAAGAATGCATATGCATTCCACCATTAGGAGGACACATTATGACTAACGATTTTAACGACAACGAACAGGAATTTATGTACCTGGATCTGCAAGAGGATGAAGACAACAACATCGTTGAGCTTACTGATGAAAATGGCGAAGTAACACGCTTTGAATACCTTGCCACTATAGAGCTTGATGATAACGAATATGTACTTCTTTCCACACTTGATGATAATACGGAAGATGAAGGCGATTATGCAGAAGTAGTGATACTCAAAATTGAACAAGACGAAAACGGCGAAGATGTATTCGTAACCTGCGATGACCCCGACGAAGCGCAGGAAGTTTTCGACCTGTTTGAACAAATGCTAGAAGATGAGGAAAACTAACGAATTTTCTGAACATATTCAATCTAATTATATCAAGTTGGACACTCGCAGAGCTTTGAGGGTGTCCTATTTTGTTTTGATTATTTCGATTTGTTGTCTGTTTTTATTCATACATGTTTTACAGGACAGCAGTCCTTTTACTCCTTCTAAATATAACAGCTATGTACTTCAAGCTATACAATGGCGCAAAGGTAAAATAGCGCTTGAAGAAGATATACCCCATCTTGAGCTTGCCATATATAAGGGCAAATATTATGTAAGCTTTCCTCCTGTACCCACTATTCCTATATATTTTTTAAGCTTCATATTCGGCGAAAACATACCCGATGCGCTTATTTTACAACTTTACGCGCTAACTTCAAGCCTTTTACTGCATAAAACATTTGTGAAACGGTTTAGTATAATACGCTCCGCAGTATTATCCTTTCTATGCTGCTTTTCATCTTCGCTGCTGCCCATACTTCAAAACGGAGCAGTTTGGTATCAGGCGCAGGTTCTCGGTTTTTTACTTATAGTTTGGGCAATAGAGCGTATGGATTGTGATAAGCCTACTGCATCACTATTCTTATATTCACTCAGCGTCGGTTGCAGACCTTTTAATGTTATATATGGTCCCTTGCTTATGATTTTTTATATAAAAAGAAAGCGTAATTTCCGCTCGGCTTTACAAAAAATGTTACCTGGCATACTACTAGGTCTATTCGTTGCTTTCTGCTATGGCTACTATAACTATATACGCTTTGGGTATATATTCGAATTCGGGCACCACTATTTACCGGAGTTTTCCTTTCAAGGCGGTGAGCAGTTTTCACTTGAACATCTAAGCGACAATATAAAGCGGTTTATTCTCGGTCCTCCAATAATAAAAGTATATGGATATGTAGAGCTTGAAAAATTCGGTTTTTCTTTGTTTATTGCAAACCCCTTATTTTTAGTGATTTTACTTATATTTATTTATAATATTATTAAAAAAGCAATTACACCATGGGATATTCTAATTGTTGTGTTTTGCGCTGTTCATATGTTTATATTGCTGCTACACCGCACAGGAGGCGGATACCAATATGGAGCAAGATACTATATAGATTGTCTGCCCTATTGCTATATTTATTTAATGAAAAAATCAAAGGCTTCAAAATATATAAAGCTAACGAGCCTAGCATTATTATTGCTTGGACTCATTAGCTCTATAGTTGGAAGCTATTACGTTTTCTTAGAATAAACTACTCTTCCTCATCACAGAAGGATACACCCATACTACGCGCAGTTCGCACTATATAATTTGTCGGGGTTACGGGCTTTGGAACACCGGCAATTACAGATAGACTGTTATGCCTTATTTTATCGCCTTCAAGTGCAACGGTTACGCCATATGTGCCGTTGCTAATAAGCTGGGCTGCATGTACGCCAAATTGTGTTGCAAGCACTCTATCATATGCACTGGGAGAGCCTCCGCGCAGTATATGTCCGGGTATGACTGTTCTAGCTTCAACATTTAACATATCTCTTAGCTGATTTGCTATACGCACTGAAATAAAGTTAGTACCTTCTTCCTTGCGCTTATCTTCCCTGTCCTTACGCTTCATGTGAGCTTCCTCTACATCCATAGCCCCCTCAGCAACGGCAATAATAGTAAAATTTTTGTTTTCCGTTGAACGCTTTTCGATTACTTCTGCAACTTTTTCTATTTCGTATGGCAGTTCAGGAATTAGTATCGCATCCGCGCCGCCTGCAAGCCCTGCATACAGGGTAAGCCAGCCTGCCTTGTTGCCCATAATCTCAACCACCATTACGCGGTTATGGCTAGCGGCGGTAGTATGTATACGGTCTATAACATCCGTTGCTATATCAACAGCGGTATGGAAACCAAAGGTAAAATCTGTTCCGAAAATATCGTTATCTATGGTCTTTGGAAGACCTATTATATTAAGCCCCTCCTGCGATAACATGTTCGCAGTTTTGTGGGTGCCGTTACCACCAAGAGTAACAAGGCAGTCAAGCCCCATTTTTTCGTAATTTTCTTTCATGGCAGCTACTTTGTCTACATTGTCATCGCCAACGACCCGCATCTCCCTAAAGGGCGTTCTGCTGGTGCCAAGTATTGTGCCGCCCATAGTAAGAATATTGGAAAACTGATATTTGCTCATAACTTGGTAATCACCTTCAATCAGCCCCTTATAGCCGCCACGTATGCCAATTATCTCAGCATCAAATAGTGCGTAGGAGGCTCTGGCAACACCTCTTATTGCAGCATTAAGCCCAGGGCAATCTCCACCACTTGTAAGTATACCAACTCTCTTCTTCATAATTTTTTCCTTCCTTACGCTTATTATTTTATTCCAAACACACCTAATATCCCACGGGATATAGACCGCCCAACCGTATATCCAGCGCCGCTTGCAGTTGAACGGGTGAAATTGTCAAGCATTTTTTCGCCTATGGACTTTGTCTTTTTAGCTGCCCTTTCTTTGCGCTCAGACTGAGCCAATTGCTTAGGTTCATACTGCTGAGTTTTAGTATTATATACTAGCACAGGCGGTGGAGTTTGTTTTACAAGACTTTCGCTTTGAGGAGCGTATATAGTTTGATTTGGTATATTTATCTCTTTTGTTTCAACCGCTGCAGTAGGCATTTCAACTACGCTTTCAACATATGTGCCAGTATCAGGGTCAAACACCTTGAATGACCGCTTTGAAAAAGATGTTGTATATAAACTTTGCTCATCCTTTGCATTTTCCTGCAATACATTTGTTGCAGCAATTCCTTGTGAAATATATTTTTCACTCAATATTTCATATGCGCTTTCTCTATCAAAACTATTATCATATTTGCCTATTAGTTCGCTTGCGTCTATTAAGGTCGTACGCAAGCTATCTGAGATAACACCTATGCTGGACTGTGGCGGAAGTATAGTTGCCCGCTGCGTTACAGATGGCGTACCGTCCTCCTGAAGGAATGAAAGAAGCGCCTCACCGGTACCGAGGCTGAGAATCGCTTCCTCAGTATTAAAAGTTTCGTTTTCTCTAAAGGTTTGAGCAACGGATTTTACTATTTTTATTTCCTGCGGTGTAAATGCGCGTAGTGCGTGTTGCACTCTTGCAGCTAATTGGCTTAACACCTTGCTAGGTATATCTGTAGGATTTTGGGTTATGAAGAATACTCCAACACCCTTTGAGCGTATTAAGCGAATAGTAAGCTCTATTTGCTCTAGTAGCGCCTTAGGGCAATCTTCAAATAGCAAATGCGCCTCATCAAAAAAGAATACCATGCGAGGTAGACCCGAATCTCCACACTCCGGCAGTAGTTCATACAGCTCCCCCAGCATCCAAAGCATGAAACTTGAATATAGGTTAGGACGCAGAAACAGCTTGTCCGCCGCAAGTATGTTTACTATTCCCCTCTTTTCATCATCCTGCCTTAGCCAATCGTTTATCTGTAGTGCGGGCTCACCAAAGAAGTTATTCCCGCCTTGGTCTTCAAGTATGGCTATAGCCCGCTGTATGGCGCCTATTGATGATTTTGATATATTACCGTAATTTATAGTATATTGTGATGCGCGCTCACCCACATAGGCAAGCATGGCGCGCAAGTCCTTAAGGTCAATTAATAGCATACCCTCATCATCAGCAATGCGGAAAACAAGGTATAACACTCCCGTCTGTGTTTCATTTAGATTAAGCATTCTGCCAAGCAGCAGAGGCCCCATCTCAGATACTGTTGCGCGCACGGGATGACCACTTGTACCGAATACATCCCAAAATATAACCGGAAAGGCTTTAGGCTTAAAATTGTCAAGCCCACATATTCGCATACGCTCCTGTATTTTTGTATTTAGCTCCCCGGGCTTTGCCATGCCCGCAATATCGCCCTTTATATCAGCCATGAATACAGGCACGCCAAGTGATGAGAAGGCTTCAGCAAGTACCTGTAAGCTTACAGTTTTGCCCGTGCCGGTAGCGCCGGAAATTAGTCCGTGACGGTTTGCCATTTCGGGCAGCATGAAAACAGGTCCTTCAGATGAAGTACCTATCCAAATCTTGCTATCCTTTAACATTCTGTCCTCCTTAGCAGCGAATTACGCTGACACTGGCATACGCACATATGCCCTTGAGCCTTCCAACAAATCCAAGCCTTTCTGTAGTGGTAGCCTTAACTGATATCATATCAATACAAATTTCAAGCGCTTCTGAAATGTTTTTACGCATAGCCTCTATATAGGGCGAAAGTCTTGGCTCTTGGGCAGCAATACAGATATCCACATTATAAGGCATATATGAGGCTTCTGCAAGAATTTTTTTTACCTCTTTTAACAGCGTAATAGAGCTGATATCTTTATAGCTTTTATCACTATCCGGAAAATGTTTGCCTATATCCCCAAGCGCTGCCGCGCCAAGTAGAGCATCCATAAGCGCATGAAGCGCAACATCGGCATCACTATGTCCAAGCAACCCCTTAGTATGTGGAATATTTACGCCACACAATATAAGTTTTCGATTTTCCACAAGAGCATGTACATCAAAACCGAAACCTGTACGCGCTGCATTAAAACCGCTTAATTTTCTTGCAAATGATACATCCTTTGGATATGTAAGTTTAATATTCTCCATTTCACCTTTTATCATTTTAACTCTATGCCCCAATTTTTCAATAAGTGCCGCATCATCTGTAGCATCATCAGGAAATTTATTGTACGCTTCCTTAAGCCAAGCAGCATTAAAACCCTGCGGGGTTTGAACTGTATACAGATTTGCCCTATCCTTAGTATGGTCTATGTACTCTCCATCTTCAGAATATTTTAGCGTATCACTAACAGGAAGCACGGGAACCACAGCCCCAAAATCAATTGTATATTTAATCACCCTATCAATTAAAGTGGTCGACAATAAGGGTCTTGCACCATCATGCACCAAAACAATAGCATCATCTTCTTTTAATAAATTAAGTGCATTATGAACGGATTGTCGCCTTGTATCTCCACCGATAACAAACTCAACATCTATCCCATGCAAAACCGATTTAAATTCATTCAGTTCTTCTTCCCTTATTACAACGATTATTTTATCTACCTTAGGCTTAAATTTTTCTGCTATTATGCGTATAGCGGTCTTGCCATTAATATCTATAAGAGCTTTGCTGCTACTTGCACCCATGCGGCTACCAGAACCGGCAGAGGGAATTATTGCGTATATCTTCATTCTTCCTCTCCTAGGCATTTAATTATAGTATCATATATATATTGAGCCTTACTCGGCCAATTTTTTTTGTATGTATTAGCTAAACCTCCAGTTGGAAGGCTTATATCTATAGTCATACGTGGGATATTCTGCTCATTTATGCTTAGAATCACATGGTATTCCTTATCCCCATCATGTATTATTTTAGCGTTTATATCCCTCTGCCTTTTAAATTCATCTTTCAATTTGGGCGCTAGCTCATTTATTCTCCTTATATAGGAATCCACTCCTTTTGATATAAACATCTTAAGCGTTTCTTCACCCGCAGGTGTAAGGCTGTATATTTCATCGTTATTGATACGGCATCGGTATACATGACCACTATTTCTAAGCATGTAAAGCCCGTTTTGAAGTTCAAAATAGTTCATGATTTCGCTTTTAGACATAAAAAAAATCAGCTGCATATTGCTGCACTCCCCAAGGGAGGATATGGTATGCAATATAAGTATCTGTATTTCTGTTGTTCCCGGTCTATGGCTTGGAAAATCAGTCATGTATATTCCTCCATTCATCTGTATAAAAAACCTTAGCCAATTCCAATCCTTTTGCAGGCGCTGTTGGACCGAGTATGCGCCTGTCATTTGTATCAAAAGCTAGAATAATATCATCATTTGATAGTTTCTTGATACCTATCCAAATCAAAGTGCCAGCAATGATCCTCACCATATTATATAGAAAACCGTTTCCAACTACAATTATTGTAATAAAATCTCCCGTTCTATTCATTTCAATAGAATAAACATTTCTTACGGCAGTCTTGTGTGAACCTCCGGTTGCAGAAAAGGCGGTAAAATCATGCTCTCCTTTAATTAATTTGGCAGCTGCTTGCATAAGAGCATCATCAAGCGGTAAGGGGAAATGATAACAATATCTATATTTGAGTGCGCTTCCTTGACGGGAATTATCTATCCTGTATATATATTTTTTCGAAGTGGCAGAAAAACGGGCATGAAAGCTTTCAGGCACTTCCTGCGATGAAATAACCCGTATATCGTAAGGTAAAATAGAGTTGAGCACAAAAGGGTATTTATCCGTAGGTATACGGCTTTCGGTGTCAAAATGGGCACATTGTCCACTTGCGTGTACGCCTGAATCCGTTCTACTTGCGCCAATAACTGGTATGTTAGTCTTTTCCGCCTTTAATAGCGCATTTTCAATTTCCGCCTGCACACTGTTAGCATTCTCCTGTCTTTGCCAGCCAGCATAGTTTGTACCATCGTATTCAATGTTTAGAAGAATACGCCTTTTCATATTAGATTAACTAAGTTTTTAGATAGAATAACAGCCGCTATGAGTAATGCAACTGAAACAAATGCATAAAAATCTATTTTCTTAAAACGCAATACATGTAGCCTAGTGCGCCCTTCTCCTCCATGATAACATCTAGATTCCATAGCCATAGCTAAATCGCCTGCCCTGCGAAATGCGCTTATAAATAGAGGCACAAGAAGCGGTATCATTGCGGTAGCACGCTGTTTTAGATTGCCGCTACTAAAGTCTGCACCCCTTGCGCTTTGCGCTTTCATTATTTTATCCGCTTCTTCAACAAGAGTTGGAATAAAGCGCAGAGCAATAGTCATCATCATAGCCATTTCATGCGCAGGAAAACCTATACGCCTTAAGGGAGAACAGAGCATTTCAATACCATCTGTAAGCACCACAGGAGAAGTGGTAAGGGTTAATAAGCTTGTGCCTGATACAAGGAAAATTAGCCTAAGTGTAAAATGCACTGCATTTGATAGACCTTCATCCCTTATTGTTAAAGGACCTAGCTTAAATAATATATGTTCTCCCGCGCCAAAAAACAAATTAAGCACAAAAGTAAATATAAGCAGTATACGAAGAGGTCTTAAGCCTTTTATTAGCATTTTACCGGGCACTTTGCTTAGTCTAGCAGCCAACACAACAAAAACCAGTATAGGAATATAGGAAATGAGATTGCCTGCCATAAATACTGCCGCAATATATATTATTGTAAGCAGTATTTTGCTGCGCGCATCAAGCCTATGGATAGGTGAATCAACCGGATAGTATTGTCCTAGAGTAAAATTACGCACCGGCTTTCCCTCCCCTCTTCAATAGCTTTTCAAGCTCATCCGCCAGCTCTTCAAGTTTAAAACAGTTGTTTATCGGAATACCCTTTTCTATAAGTTTATATGAAAGCTCGCTAGCCTGAGGAACATCAAGCCCCATATCGCTTAAGAAGGAGTATTGGCTAAATATCTCCTTAGGGCTTCCGGTTGTAACTATCCTTCCCCTTTCCATAACCGCAATACGCTTTGCAAGCCAAGCGACATCATCCATACTATGGGAAATAATAACTATAGTAGTACCCTGTTTATGCAGGCGCTTTATATCATTTAATAAATAGTAACGCCCTTTAGGGTCAAGCCCGGCTGTAGGCTCATCAAGCACCAGATAGCGCGGCTGCATAGCAAGCACGCCTGCGAGGGCAACCCTTCGCATCTGTCCACCGCTTAGCTCAAAGGGGGATTTTTCGCCTATCTCTTCGTAGTTTAAGCCAACTAATTCCATGGCGCTTTTTACCCTTTGGTTTATTTCATCTTCAGCTAATCCCATATTCTTGGGACCGAAAGCTATGTCCTTCTTTACCGTTTCTTCAAACAACTGATACTCAGGATATTGAAACACAAGACCTACCGCAAAGCGATATTTGCTCCTATTTTCGTTTATATCTTCACCATCAATTAACACTTTTCCACTTGTAGGCTTAAGTAGTCCATTTAAATGCTGCGCAAGAGTGCTTTTCCCGGAACCCGTATGCCCTATTAAAGCCAATATTTCGCCATCCTCAATAGTTAAGTCGATATTGTTTAGGGCAACAGTATTTATCTGCATATTTGCTTGATAGACATGCGTAACATTTTCTAGTTGGATTGCCATAATTTAAGCACCTCCCTTTGCATGTCATCAACGGTTAATATGCCGCTTGGTAGAGCAATGCCCCTATTTATGAGCTCTTCCGAAAGCCTTGCCATAGGCGGTACATCAAGGCCGAAAGAGCGTATCTTTCCACTATCTGAAAAAACCTGTTTTGGCGTTCCTTCAAGGTTAATTTTGCCATCATTCATTACAATTACTCTATCAGCCTCAACAGCTTCCTGCATAAAATGCGTAATCCAAACAACCGTAATACCATTTTCGCGGTTCAAGGTTTTAACGGTTTCAAGCACTTCTTTTCTGCCTGATGGGTCAAGCATAGCAGTGGATTCATCAAGTATAAGCGCTTCAGGCAGCATAGCTAAAATACCCGCTATTGCAACCCTTTGTTTCTGTCCACCGCTTAGCATATGTGGCGCGCTATCTATAAATTCCAGCATATTAACTGCTTTTAGCGCTTTGTCTATGCGCTCCGGCATTTCTTCTGTTGGAATGCCTATATTTTCAAGCCCGAAAGCAACATCATCCCTAACTATAGTAGCAACAATTTGATTATCAGGGTTTTGAAACACCATACCCGCGCATTTTCTTATGTCCCATATATGTTTTGAATCTTGGGTATCCATGTTGTTTACAAGCACAATGCCCTCTGTTGGAGTAAAAAGCCCGTTTAAAAGCTTAGCCAAAGTACTTTTACCGGAACCATTATGCCCGAGTATAGCAACAAATTCTCCCTTTTTTATGTCAAAGTTAATTTCCCTTAAGGCATATTCATCACCATGGTCATATATATAGCTTACATCTCTAAGTGAAAAAATAGTTTCGCTCAACTTAATTATTCTCCTCTGTTAAAAGCAGTATCCATATTAAAACGGGAGTAAAATTCATCTTTAAAATCCAAAAGTGCATCCTGTCTTATTGCTTCTCTAATCTGTTCCATTAAATTTATAAGATAATGCAAATTATGTATGCTAATAAGCCTTGCGCCGGTTATTTCACCTGTCTTTATTAGATGGCGGATATATGCCCTAGTATGGTTTTTACACGTAAAGCAATCGCAATCTTCCTGTATGGGTCTAAAATCCTCCGCATACTTTGCGTTTCTAACTACTAAGCGTCCCTCAGGCACCATAGCTGTGCCGTTTCTAGCAATGCGGGTAGGCAACACACAGTCAAACATATCAACACCTCGGATTACTGCTTCTATAATACAATCAGCAGTACCAACACCCATAAGGTAACGGGGTTTATTTATAGGCATATGGCACATAAAAGCATCAAGCAATTCATACATAAGCGGTTTTGGCTCACCCACAGATAGACCGCCAATACCAAAACCAGGCAATGGTAGTTTTGCTAAATGTTTTGCACTTTCCTGCCTAAGGCGTGCGGAAAATCCTCCCTGCACAATGCCAAACAGAGCCTGTTTTTCGTTTGTATGTGCTTCCATGCAGCGCTTAAGCCATCTATGGGTAATATGCATGTTTTTTTCAGCCATATGCTCCGTACAAGGATAGGGAGAACATATATCAAACGCCATTATTATATCCGCGCCAAGCTTTTCCTGTATTTGTATGGATTTTTCAGGGGTCATAAAAACTTCCGAACCATCTAAGTGATTTGTAAAGCGTACACCTTCTTCTGATATATCCTTCTGCTTTGCAAGCGAAAACACCTGAAAGCCTCCGGAATCAGTTAGTATAGGCATATTCCATCCAGTGAAGGCATGTAACCCGCCTGCCTTGTGTATAAGCTCTTCCCCCGGCCTTAAATGCAAATGGTATGTATTGCTTAATATTATCTGTGCGCCAAGCTTTTCCATTTCAGACATGGTCATAGCCTTAACGGTAGCCTGCGTACCTACGGGCATAAATATTGGGGTTTCAATATCTCCATGAGGAGTATGCAATATGCCAAGCCTCGCACCGCTTTGCTTGCAGGTTTTAATAAGTTCGTATTTGAAATTAGCTTTCACGCTCTACCTCTGTAAGGATATTGTGGACTTATATCGGGCCAATTAGCTTCAAGCCCTTCTATATCCCGCCTATAATTTTGCCAAAAACCATCGTATTTAGGGGCGGAAAAGAATATCATCTTCTGCTGAGTTATAGGGTGCAGAAAACCTAAGCGTATACCCCAAAGCGCTATTTGACCTTTTTCATCCATATCTCCATAGCGCATATCCCCAAGTAACGGAAAGCCATTGCCGGACATCTGAGCTCTTATCTGATGCCCCCTACCGGTTTCAAGGCGTATGGCAACAAGGGCGCAATCATCAATATATCTTATAGTTCTTGCATGGAGTATAGCTTCCTTGCCCTTACGCAAGTAAGAAGGTACTATGCACACCTTGTTTTTTTCTCTATCCTTATACAAAAAATCGCACAAAGTAAACTGAGATGGGGGATTTCCTTTGCAAATGCAGATATACTCCCTATCTATAGTTCTATCCTTAACCTGTTTAGCCAGCCTACTCGCAGCCTTAGAAGTTCTAGCAAACACAAGCAACCCACCCACAGGTCTATCCATGCGGTGTACCAAACCAACAAACACATTACCAGGTTTTTCGTACTTTTCCTTTATATATGCTTTTAAATAGTCAAGCAGATTTTCATCGCCAGTTCTATCCCCTTGTGTAAGCATATTAGGCGGCTTAAGCACAACAATAATATGATTATCTTCAAATAGAATCTTCGGCTTCATTACTTCTCCTAACATACAAACTTTGCTACTTACTTAACTTTACATGCAAAATTAACAAGGGCAAGCTTCCCTTGGAGTAAAGATTATACCATGTTTGTCCCGTAGCCTCAACCATTGATGTAGCTATTGAAAAATCCTTCTGGATATTATTCAAGCATCTTTATTTAATTCTCGTTGATATTAAACATTTCTATTTTGCCATTTTTATATTCAATTTTTTTACTATAAAACATATGGCTTCAAATTTTATTTTGATTTCAAAATACAACTCTTTCAGTTATACTGTCGTGCCTATTGCACAACACGCTTTTAGCCTAGTTAAATATCACTTGTCCTCTATATATTCACTGCCACCAACTTTTATTGTACTGGTAGCAAAGCCCTTTACATTACCGGTCTTAGTGTTAAAAACTGGCATAAGCGGAACCATGGTTTCTTTGCAATAAAAATCATCGTCAGGTTTAAGAGGAAGACTTACTTCGCGGCGACTTGTGGCAGATTTATATATCGCCTGTACAAGTTCAAATGCTGCGCGGGCCTCTTCACCCGTTACATAGTTACTGTTTTCCCCTTTTATTGCCTTAATTACATCGGCTATCTGCCCTGCATGACTTTGAAGAGGCGGCAAACTAATAGAGTCATACGCAGCTTTTAGTTTTTCTACAGCTTTTAAATCCTCCATAGGAAAGCCGTTTTCCATAGATTTTGAAACGCGCGGATTAAATGGTACGCCTATAGCACATTTTTCCGTTTGAATTTCTATGCCCTGACGCTCACCATGGTGCAATAATGAGCAAGTAAGACGTCCCAGCAAACCATTATCATAGCGCAGCATTACCTCTGTAAAATCTTCAACTTCAGAATTATTGTGTGCAAGGTTATCTATATATGCATATACATGGCTTGGCATACCGCAGAGCCATATCAGTTGGTCAATAAAATGGATTGCATGTATTAGCGTACATCCGCCACCCTCAGTACTCCAGCGACCGCGCCAATCTAAGTCATAATACTCAGTGCCGCGGTAAAACAGCGCATCTATTGAAATATATAAAGGCTTGCCTGCAATACCGCTTTCAAGTAGTTGTTTAAGCTTATAATATTGACCTGTATAGCGGTACTGTGAAACTATGGATAGTATCTTCCCGCTTTCTTTTGCAGCGGTAATCATTTCATCACACTCAGTAATGGATGTAGCAATAGGCTTTTCAAGCAGCACATTATAGCCCGCTTTAAGTGCATTAAGTGTTAAAGTTGCATGGCTTGCAGGCGGTGTACATATGGATATAAGATCCGCATTTATTTCATGAAGCATATTATTTGCATCATTAAAAACTTTTGCATTTAAACCATAACGCTCGTTTAATGCTTCAGCACGATCCACATAAATATCTGAAATGGCGACAATTTCACACTTCTCACTCTGCGCTAAATACGCCTCAATATGTGTAGCTGATATAGCACCCGCACCAATTATTGCAACTTTCATCATAGTATCCTCCAATATATATTGAAATTTGTTACTCTATAAAACCGCTGCCCACGGAGCAAAAAACATTTCATCTACAACGATTTTATATTCAATTTATACACCTTACCATTGTGTTTTTAATCAAAAACATCTCTAATCATGTCAACTTTGTGCTTTTCAGCATCAAATTACATTCATTTTTTTGCCAAGGCAATTAGGCATATGATATAATTCATTATAGATTATTTAATTAGGAGCTAACCTATTTATGCAAAAGCTTGCCTTTATGAAACATTATAAGGAAATTCCTGACGATTATAGGATATTCTATTATGCTGATGATTGCAGCGTAAACTTAAATCCGCATAAACATAATTACTTTGAAATGTATTATCTAGTATCCGGAAAGGTATGCTACTTCACGGGAGGTACTAAGTTCCATCTTCGACCTAATGACATACTTTTTATAAATATCAATCAATTGCATCACCCTATGTTAATAGACTCATCTGTTCCATACGAAAGAATACTGCTGCATGTATCTCCTAAAACTCTTAAGGCGCTTTCCACCCCGGATATACAGCTCGATAAATGTTTTACTACCAACAACTTTACAGTATACCATTACCCACGAAATATTCGTATGATAATACTTAACTATTTTGACCGTCTTTCTACACTTAAAGAAGATGAAAGCCTTTTTGGCAGACAAGCTCTTGCCAGAGCATGTTTAACCGAATTATTTGTAGAAATTAACCACGCAATTTATAATCAGTTCGGTTTTTCATTTAACAGTAAGACAAAAGATAAACAAACTGTTGAGATAATCCGTCAATATATACTGCAACACTTAGACCAAGATTTAACAATAGATATGCTTGCAGAGTATGTTTATCTGAGCCGCTCAAGCCTTATGAGGTATTTCAAAAAATACACAGGCATGACGATATATCAGTATATTCAACTCATGCGTCTTAGAAAATCGGACGAATTAATCAATCAGGGCATACCCTTTACAGAGGCAGCTCAACTCAGTGGATTTTGCGATTATTCTGCATTCTATAGAGCATTCGTTAAAGAGTACAAGGCATCACCAAGCGATTATTATAAAACATCTCAACAATAAATATCACACTAAAAACCCACTGCAAAATTCATAAATAAGGATATTATTATTTACTATAAAAAATGCATAATATGTCAGGAACCGCAATCCTTCGACTATATTTGCAATGAAAATGATACTATTAACAATTTATATTTCAAAAGAACATGGTATCCTTAACCCAGAACAATGCAAAACATTGCAAAAAAATTTAGGAGGAGATTCTTATGAAAAGATTTATGCTTTCAGTAATTGTACTGGTGCTTGTGCTTGGTTTGTTTGTACCTAGCATTGCACAGGAAGATGTTACTCTCCGCGTCTTATGGTTTAATGACGCAAACGAATCGGATGTATTTCTAGATACTATACAACCCTATCTAGATGAAAACCCCCACATTAAAATCGACATGCAGGTCGTTGCCTTCTCAGATTATGAACAGAAACTAAAAGTTATGCTTACAGGCGACATGGCGCCGGATCTTGCAAGAGTAACCAACAATCAAATCCCCGTATTCTTAAGTGAACTTGAACCCATCGCTCCCTATATTGAGGACATAAAGGATGTTGAATCAGCATTTATGGCGGCTTCACTTGCCTTTGCCAAAAATGAAAACGATGAAATAATCGCATATCCCACAGAAGCCACCGCAAATGGTATGATAGTCAACAAAACTGCTTTTGAAAAAGCAGGCGTTGATGTAGCAGAAGTTTCAAAAACTTGGACCTGGGAAGAGTGGGAAGAAATAATCAAAAAAGTGATTGCAGTCGAAGGAAATCCCACATACGGTTTAGCTTTAGACTTTACACCCCATCGTTTCTCCACATTGCTCTTTGAATTTGGCGGTCGCATGATGAATGATGATTATACAGCTGTAAATTTCTCTAATGAGAAGACAGTTGAAACCATTACATGGTTTAAGAGAATGCATGATGAAAAAATCGTACCTGAATCCGTATGGCTAGGCTCTGAAAACCCTGCGGAACTGTTCCAAGCCGGCGTTGTCGCCTGTCATATCGGCGGAAGCTGGAATATTAATGTGTACGCAAAGAACATAAAAGACTTTGAATGGATGGTTGTAGTACCGCCCAAGGGAGAAATAGTATCCTCTGTTCCCGGTGGAAAATTTGTCGCATCATTCAAGGGTAGCAAAAACAAAGAAGAAGCTCAGAAACTAATGGCATGGTTCTCTGAAGATGGCCCCAATGCCAAATATTGCTGCGACACATTCAACCTATCTTCAAGGATAGATTCTTCAGTTGAATACCCAAGCAACACCTCTGACTTTGCTGCCTTTAGCGAAGCCCTCAAGGCTACCCCCGTTTATGTTGCAAACGAATGGAAAAACCCTGTACTAAGTCAGATATCGCCTGTTATAAAAGAGCAGATAGTTTTGGCATTAATGGGAGATATAAGCCCCGCCGATGCTGCTGCTGCAATAGACCAAAAAGGCGCTGAAATGATGAAGTAAATCTTCCAATCTCCGGATAGTTAAAGTTTTCTAAATCTCTATCCGGAGATTATATTTTTAATAGGTTTCAAAGTAAAAAAGTTAAGAAAGCCGCCCAAAACTATTGTTTAGGAGGTAGAGTATGAAATGTATAAGACTAGGAACTCGCTCAGCGTCGCGTGGTAATTTTAACCAAATTCTTGCCCCCCTTCTGTTTATTGCTCCTGCATTTCTAATCTTCTTATGGTTTATTATTGTTCCCGCTTTCCAAGGTCTGCGCATGTCGTTTATGGACTATGGTTTTTTCTCCGAAAGTGCTTTTGTTGGGTTAGATAATTTTTCTCGGTTAATGTCGGATAAAGTTTTTTGGATTACCGTTAAAAATACAATATATTATTCTTTAATAACTGTATTGCTTTTGACTATTTTTTCACTTTTTTCAGGATTATTGTTGCATGATAACGCGTTAAAAGGCGTTAAAATATTCCGTGCATCTATGTATATTCCATCTTTACTTAGTATGATAACAGTAGGCATAGCTTGGCGATTTATACTAGGCGACCAGATGGGCATTGTAAACTATCTGTTGCGTACTTTCGGACATGACGGAATTCAGTGGCTAACCAGTAGAAAAACAGCTATGAGCTGTGTGATTTTTGTTAGTATTTGGGCGCAAACGGGTTATTATATGGTTATAATGCTCTCCGGATTGCAGGCAATACCGCACGAACTTTATGAAGCCGCTAAAATTGATGGAGCAAACTCTTATAAGGCATTCTGGCATATAACTTTACCTCTATTAAAAAGTACAGTACTTGCAGTAATGGTTCTTGCAACAATTGCGTCATTTAAAGCTTATGAACTTATCTCTGTTATGACACAAGGCGGACCCGGATATTCCACCAAGTTAATCGTCCAACAGATTTATCAAGTAGCGTTTACTGAAGACCGTCTTGGCTATGCCAGCTCTATGTCGATTGTCTTAATGATAATTATAGGTCTTTTTACGTTATTACAATTTCGTATAGTTGGGAGCGAGTATGATTATGAATAATCGCAAAACATTCAAAATTTTACACTACGCGCTGCTCGTTATATTAACCGCTTTTTTCCTCTTTCCCGTTCTTTGGGTTGTTTTATCCTCATTTAAACCTCAATCCGAACTTTTTCAAATACCTATTAAGATTTTGCCCCAACAGTGGACATTTGAAAACTATATTGAAGCTATGAGCCGTGGAGATTTTGTACGCTACTTTTCAAACTCATTATTTGTTGCGGTAACTGCAACAATTATTACAGTATTGATTAGTATAATGGCCGGCTATGGTTTTTCAAAATATTTTTTTATTGGACGAGATTTCCTATTTATGGTTATGCTGGCAACCCTTATGATTCCTCTTCAGGTTATAATGGTGCCTATATTTTTGCAGTTAAAAGCTAGCGGCTTACTAAATACGCTTTGGGGGATTATTATTCCGCCCTCTGCCACTCCTACCGGAATATTCCTCGCCCGCCAATATATGGCAACTTTACCAAACTCAATGATTGAAGCTGCCCGTATAGATGGTGCAGGAGAAAGCCGCATTTTTTTTCACATTATTTTGCCATTATCAAAGCCAATTATTGCCACAATAACTATTTTTTCATTCATGTGGCGCTGGAATGATTATTTATGGCCGCTGATAGTTATTTTAGACGATAAAAAACAGACGATACAACAAGCTCTCGCTAATTTTGTAGGTCAACTTCAAATAAATTGGTCTCAACTACTAGCCATGACAACTGTTGCAATTTTACCTGTTATTATTATATTTCTAGTGTTCCAGAAATACTTTATGACCGGAATATCTTCAGGTGCAGTAAAGGGTTGATAAATATAAAAGGAGAATGCATTATGCAAGTAAGAGAAGTGTTTTTCACTGACAAAAAAAACTGCCAAGTACTAACAAGAGATGACAGCGCTGACTTATCCCCTGATTCAATACGGATAAAAAACCGCTATTCGCTCATTAGCCCTGGAACCGAGCTTGCGCTGTGGACTAAGACCCATATAGGATTTGAAGACCCTGATATTGCTTGGTGCCGGTATCCTATAAAAGCCGGTTATTCCTCAGTAGGCACTATTGAAGCTGTTGGAAGCAACATTAAAGATTGGGAAGTCGGTCAAAATGTGGTTCACTTTCAAACTCATGCCGATTTTAGTGTCTTAGATCCTAAAAAAGATATTATTTTACCTTTGTCTGAGCCATCGCAAATGAAGCGTGCGCTTTTTACTAGGTTTGCACAAATTTCTTTCACTGCTGCACAGGCATCAAATTGTTCCGGCTTTGCACTTGTTCTGGGGGGTGGCATCATAGGCAATATATGTGCACAGATTATGAATCAATTCTTTGATAGAAAAACAATATTAGCTGATATATCCGCAAATAGAATTGCTTTGGCGGAGCGTTGCGGCTTAAATGCTGTAAATAATTCTTCAGATAGTAATTTTAGAGAAACTCTGCAAGATTTAACAGGAGGTGCCGGAGTTTCTACCGTAGTTGAAGCTACGGGTGTAAACAGCATGGTATCATATGCACTGGAACTTATGAACACACACGGCGAAACCATATTATTAAGCTCTACCCGTGGACTTGCTGAAATAAATGTCTATAAACTAATACATAGAAAATTCGCCGCGCTTATTGGCGCGCACGAAAACCGTTATCCAAAGTTCGCTGATAATGATGAGCCTAGTCATTATTACTTTGCAAAAACTGCTCTTGAAGGTATATTGTCTGAAAAGCTTAAGGTTGAACCTTTTATTTCCGACATTATATCGCCCTATGAAATGAATGATGCATATGAAGCACTCTTAAATACACCGGAACAGCATATCGGAATAATTATTGATTGGGAAAGGAAATAATATATGAAAAACAGCGCAGAATGGAAAAAAATGCTTACCCGAATGACAGGCATTGCCGACGAGGCAGATGAAAAGATATCAATGCAAATAGAGGTTCATAAATCACTCGGTTGGAATATGATTGAGCTTAGAACTGTTGAAGGGATAAGCATTACAAAGGTTGACGATGCTACTTTTGATAATATCTACGCTCAAATGTCTGAAGCAGATATTAAATGTGCGGGTTTTGCTTCTGCTATTGCAAACTGGGCACGTCCAATAACACATCCTTTTGAAGAGGATATTGAAGATTTAAAGAGATGTATCCCACGAATGAAAAAAATGGGTACAAGGTTTATCCGAATAATGTCTTACCCCCAAGGCGAAGCAGATGCTGTTTTTTGGAAAAAGGAAGTTTTCCGTAGAATTGGAGAACTTATTAAATACGCAGAAGATTCCGATATCGTTTTACTACACGAAAACTGCGATGGTTGGGGAGCGCAATCTCCTAAGCACCTAGGTGAACTTATGGGCTATTTTTCCTCTCCGGCTTTTAGAATGGTATTTGATTCCGGCAACCCCATCCAGCATGGCGGCACCAAGGAAAATAATCGCAACTTCTTTTTAGAGGCACTACCATATATAGAGCATTTCCACATAAAGGATTGCTTGCTCAATAATGGCGGATTTACCATGCCAGGTGAAGGGGATTGCGAAGTAGAAGAACTTATTACAGAACTCGAAAAAACTGACTACAAAGGCAATTATTCCATTGAACCACATATAGCTATGGTCATTCATGCAGGCGGTACAACAAGTACTAGTGCAAATCAAGCGGAAGTCTATAAGGAATACGGAGAGAAAGCAAATAATCTAGTGTTTAGTGCAATGAGTAAAGCTGAAAGTATATAAGCAAAAAACACAAAATACCTAAGTAAAACAGCACCCCCTTGAAACCAAAGTTTCAAGGGGGTGTTGCTCTTTTGGCTCCCCAGATAGGACTCGAACCTATAACAACCCGGTTAACAGCCGGGTGCTCTGCCATTGAGCTACTGAGGATTATTGAATAGAAGCGGCTGACACTCCTATCCATGTTAGTAATCCGGCGACGACCTACTCTCCCGGGCTGTTACCTACCAAGTACCATCGGCGCTGAAGGGCTTAACTTCTGTGTTCGGCATGAGAACAGGTGGATCCCCTTCGCCTTTGCCACCGGAAA
>JAAYRU010000018.1 GCA_012518615.1 Christensenellaceae bacterium
CCTGCCTCTTTCGCAGGGTCAAACACCAGTTTGCCGCCGCCTATCTGCGGGAAACCGCCGTTTGTTTCGGGATATTTGCTAAGCCCGTGCTCCATTGCTTTAAGAATTGCATCGCCCGTGGCTTCAATAACAACAACGCTGTTTCCAAAGGGGAATACTTCTATTATGTTGCCCTGGGTTATATCGCCCTTGTCTATGCTTGTGCGTATGCCGCCGCCGTTTGTAAAGGCAAAATCTGCTTCAGAGTACCATAGCAGCGCATTTGTAGCGAGGTTGCCAAGGTTGGTTTCGCCTGTACGGTTGGTTTCCCTCTCGCCGTCTAACAAAACTTCGGTCTTGCCTATTACGGTATTCAGCAGCTCTTCCTGCTTTGCTTTAAGGTCTGCGATAAGCTTTGCTATATCCTCATCAGGGGTATAATTCTGCGCTTCTTCAAAGCTTATGGGGTTAGCCTTGCATACTACGCCATCATCCGTAAAGCTCATCTCTACCCTGCCTATTTCGCTCATATGCCCGCCTGCGCTTACTATAAGCGCTGCACCTTCAACCTGCTTGATATCAGCAAAAGCCGTATGGCTATGACCATCTACCACGAGGTCTACACCGGGAATAGTAGCAAGTACCGAGCTGTTGGGTACATAGGCGTCGTCCGCACCCCAGTGTGCAAGCACTATTACAGCATCTGTTTCGTCTTTAAGCGCATCTACTATAGAATTTAGCACATCATAGTTTTTAAAATCAAGGTCCTTTATTTTGTCAGGGTGTATGGCGGTTTTCATATCCGGGTTCGCAGCGCCTACAACGCCTATCTTCCTGCCGCCTTTTTCTAGTATTACAAAAGGCGCAAATGCGGCTTCTTCTCCCTTATAGATGTTTGCATTTACGAGCTTAAACGCCATAGACTTTTCAAGCTCCAAAAGACGTTCGTAACCATAGTTAAAGTCGTGGTTGCCTGGTGTCATAGCACCGTAGCCTGCAAGGTTCATTATTTCTACTATGCTCTCGCCCTGAGTTAGGTTTGCAAACGATGTTCCGTGCAGCGTATCGCCCGCATCTAGCAGTAAAACTTCGCCGTCTTTTCTATGCTCATTTGCTATTGCCGCTAATAGCGGATAGCCAATCTGGTCTTTATCGTTGCCTTCAACTCTAGCATGTATGTCGTTTGTGTGGATTATTGTGATACTTTCTGCCTTGGTAACTTCTTCATCTTCAGACTTTTCCTGCGCCTCTAGCAGCTCAGCATCTACAATTTCAAGCTCCGTCATCATGGCGGCTAGGTTGTTTTCTGCTGCCTCAAGCTCATCTTCTAAAGCAGTCTTGGCTTTTTCTAGCTCCTCTTTTTCTGCTTGAAGAAATTCTATGCTCTGCTTTGCATGTTCAAGTTCCGTTTCTAAAGTTGCAGCATTTTCTTCAAGAGCACTTGTTTTGGCAGACAGTTCTTCTTTTTCAAGCTTTACCGCTTCCAGTGCATTTTGAAGCGCAATAAGGCTTTCGCCCTTTACTTTTGCTTCCGCTGTTAGCTTTTTAAGCGCCTCTTCGTCTGTCTTCGCGGCTTCAAGCTCGGATGTTTTTTCCTCAAGTGCCTGTTTTTCAGCCAAGAGAGCTTCTTTCTCCAGCTTTACCGCCTCATGTCCCTTTTGGAGCGCAATAAGGCTTTCGCCCTTTACTTTTGCTTCTGCTGTTAGCTTTTTAAGAGCCTCTTCGTTTGCCTTCGCAGCTTCTTCAAGCTCTGTTATCTTTTCTTCCAGTGCTTTTTTCTCTTCTGCGATTTTTTCTTTTTCCGCTTCAATATCGCCTAGTTTTTTTGCTTCTTCCTCATCCGCCTTAAGTTTCGCATTAAGGCTGTCTACTTCGCCTGTTAAAGTTTCAACCTGCTGAGCCAGAGTGTCTTTTTCGCTTACTAGGGTGTTCTTCTGGCTGATAAGTGCGCCTATCGCTATTGCCGCAACCAATATTACAGCTAGCATTATGGCAGTTGTGCGTTTCATTTCGATTCCTCCTTTTTAGATATCCATTCTGTAAGTGTTTCCTCATCAAAACCGATGATTATGCGCCTACCCATCCTTATTATAGGTGTCTTTAAAAACTCCGGATTTTCAGATAGATAGGAAAGGATTCTGTCCCCATCGCTAGTATAGCTTATGGGGTGCTCCTTCACCTTTGGGTTGGAGCTATCTATGAGCGACTTTATTCCCCCTTTATATGCAAAAAGCTCCAACTCTTTCATGCCGAGCTGGTGCTTTTTCATATCTACAACTTGAAAAGCTATCCTGCGTTCCTTAAGGAAACGCTGCGCCTTTTGTACTTCAAAATTTTTCTTGTATTGATAAATCATTATGTTCATGCTTTATCCTCGCCGAGGAAATATAATTCCACATTGTTTGACCCGTCTTCCCACAGCTTATCAAGGCGATAGTACTCCCTGTCCTCCGGATGGAAAAGGTGGATTACAAAGTAGTTATAATCAAGCACCACCCAGCGACCCTCATTATAGCCTTCCTGCCGCCTTATTTCAAAGCCAAGTTCCATAGCCTTAGAATCAATATACTCGGCTAAAGCTTTAACATGCAGGCTGTTAGTTCCCGAAGCTATAAGGAGATAGTCGGTAAGTATGGTAAGGTGCGATACCTTGAGCAGCTCAATTTGCTGCGCCTTTCTGTCAAACAGGTGCTGTGCCAATTTGATAACAGCGGAAGAGTCGTTTTTTTGCATTATACCTCCTGATGTATTCTGGTAAGTTTTTTAAGTAGGTCGTCTATAGCATCCTGCGCTTTCATTGAGTACTTTCCGCCTATAGACAGTATGTAGGATTTTGTAGTCCTGAGGCTTGCAAGCGCGGCTGATTTAAGGTCGCATTTGGCGAGGATACGTATTTCCTCAAGCCCCGGGTATTTAGGTCTTAGCGGCTCTATAGAATCGGCGAGCAGCACGCAAAGCTCCACATCTGTCATGTTAGGGCGCCCTACTGTATGGTAGGTGATGGCATTAAGTATATCCTTATCCCTTATGCCGTAGCTGCTCTTAGCTATATATGCGCCCACCACCCCATGCAATAGTGCGGGCGATGACAGGACTTCCCCATCTTCCGTAAGGAACTTATCACGCGCAATCTTCTGCATTGCGGAGTGGGTCATGCACTTGGCGCAGTCGTGCAGCATGGCTGCAACGCTGGTCTTGAGCATAGGAGCATCGTGTCTATAGGCAAGGTCTACCGCGGTTTTTCTTACGGAAATAGTGTGCTTAAGCCTTGACTGGCTTAGCACGGGCTTTAGCATAGCCTTATAATTAGGCAGATAATAACCTTTCCTTGCTATAGCGTGCATCACACGAGACGGCACCCACTCCGGCACATCGTTAAAGAGGG
This sequence comes from Christensenellaceae bacterium, assembly GCA_012518615.1. Classification (GTDB taxonomy): domain Bacteria; phylum Bacillota; class Clostridia; order Christensenellales; family Aristaeellaceae; genus DTU024. The sequence goes on from JAAYRU010000018.1 coordinate 3,365, forward strand.
AAATCTGCTCTCTAACCTGCTCTGATGAGGGAATTGTGCTGAGCTTTCTTAAAAATATGCTATGCGCCCCTCTACCTTGTGCCAATTGTACCACTTTTTCACTCGAATAGCCAACTCGGGAATAAACAATTAACGCCTTAACAGCAGGTAATAAATATATGCCTGCAAAGTTCGTTATACGGCTTAACCTATCCATTCCCATTATGGGAAATACCGCGGCATCACCATGCCTTTCCTGCACGAGGGATAGTATTTCTATAAGCGAATCCTCCGTAACAAGAGGTATTGTGGAAGATAAAAGCTTTATACTATCTGAAACGCATTTTCCTATAAGCTTTCGCCTTTTTTTAAGGCTTAATACGGGTGTGTATTCGGAAGATTCGGGCAGTGGATAAAGGTATACAGTATCAAGACGGTACACCTTCTGCGCGTCCCGCACCATAGCTAGGTGTCCTAAGTGTATGGGATCAAAATAACCTAGCATAAGCCCTATACGCTCCAAAAGCTCCACTCCCTTCGTACTTATATTATAACCCATGCAGCTATAAAAACAAACACAAAAAAAGAGCCGTTTAAATTCGGCTCCTAAGTATAAGCTTTATACCATCTCTATGATGACCATTTCGGCCGCATCGCCACGGCGCGGTCCTAGGCGATATATGCGCGTATAGCCGCCGGCGGAGTTCTTTTCTTCGTTGCGCTTACGATATTTGGGACCGTACTCGCGGAAAAGTTTTTCCACCAAGGGGTACTTTACATCCTGCGTGCGCTCTTTATAATCGCTCTTGCTTTCGCCCTTTAGCTTGGGCTCCTTTACATCATATACATAGGACATTATCATACGCCTTGCATGAAGCTTAGAAGGCAAATCGTTTGTAACTTCAATCTTTACAATCTGTCCTTTTTCGTTGTGGTATTCTTTAGTTGCCTGCACGGTATTATCATACTCGCGGACGGCAAGCGTGACCAGCCTTTCCGCCATACGGCGAACTTCCTTTGCACGGTGGAGAGTAGTCTCTATACGCCCGTGCCACAGAAGAGCGGTAACTTGGTTACGCAGCAGCGCCTTGCGTTGATCCGCCGGCCGTCCAAGCTTTCGTTGTGCCATAGTATTTCCTCCTTCGCCCGTATGGGCTGATTATTCTTCGGGTTTACGAAGTGAAAGACCTAAAAGCGCAAGCTTTTCATCCACTTCTTCTAAACTCTTCTTACCTAGATTGCGTACCTTCATCATTTCCTCAGGGGTTTTGTTTATAAGCTCCCCAACGGTGTTTATTTCGGCGCGCTTTAGGCAGTTGAAAGCACGGACGGATAGGTCGAGTTCCTCGATTGTCATATCATCGTAGCGTGCATCATCTTCGATTTCGGGTTCCTCGTCCGGAGTAACCAGCGGACGATCCTTAAGTTCAACAAATATTGAGAGCTGGTCAACCAACACCTTTGCCGCGATGCCAACGGCTTCTTCGGGTGTTAGACTGCCATTAGTCCATACCTCAAGCAGCAGCTTATCATAGTCCATTGCCTGACCTACACGGGTATCCTCTACCTTGTAGTTCACCTTACGCAGAGGCGTATACACGGAATCTACAGGTATTACACCTATAGGCATGGGGTTTTGCTTGTTACGCTCTGCCGGTACATAACCTCTGCCACTATCCAGAGTCATCCAGATATGCAGCTTTGCATCTTTGCTTAGCGTAGCTATATGAAGGTCGGGGTTTACTACCTCTACCTCGCTGTCTACGCGTATATCTGCAGCTGTTACTTTGCATGGACCTACGGCGCTTATTTCAAGTATCTTAGGCTGGTCGGTATGCAGCCTTACAGCAAGCTCCTTAATATTGAGTATGATTTCAGTAACATCCTCTTTTACACCGGGGACGGTGGAAAACTCATGCTGTACGCCTTCGATATTAATACTTGTAACGGCAGCGCCGGGAAGTGAGCTTAAAAGTACTCTGCGCAGGGCATTGCCAAGCGTATGACCAAAGCCGCGTTCCAGAGGCTCTACTTTGAAGCAGGCATAGTGCTCTCGCTCATTATGTTTTATACGCTCTATATTGACATCTACAAACACGCCAAACTTCCTCCTTCGTTATTATTATTGAAAGCCATCATTAACGAGAATAGAATTCGACGATCATGTTTTCCTGTAAGCTGAAATCAACATCATCACGCTCAGGAAGAGCAATTACACTTACGCTTAGCTTATCCGCATCTACTGAAAGCCACTTGGGTATAATGCGGGATGAGCCTTCACGTACTATTTTGAAATACTCTAGATTATGGCTGCGCTTGCGTACGGTTACTACTTGGTTTTCCCTTACGGTAAAGGAAGGTATATCAACCTTTTCGCCGTCAACCAGGAAATGACCGTGGTTTACGAGCTGCCTGGCATGTGCCCTAGATGTGGCAAAGCCTGCTCTATATACTACATTATCGAGCCTGCGCTCAAGCAGTTGCAACAGGTTTTCGCCTGTAACGCCTTTCATCTTTGTTGCGCGGTTATAGGTGCGCTTAAACTGCGTTTCAAGCAGACCATATGCTCTGCGTGCCTTTTGTTTTTCGCGAAGCTGTAAGCCGTATTCGCTCATCTTACGCTGACGGGATTGACCATGCTGTCCCGGCGGTGTGGGGCGCTTGCTCAGTGCACATTTCTGTGAATAGCACTTTTCGCCCTTCAGGAAGAGCTTGGTGCCCTCACGACGGCATTTACGGCAAACTGCGTTTGTATATCGTGCCATATTCGGACCTCCTTTTATACTCTTCTGCGTTTAGGCGGACGGCATCCGTTGTGCGGAATGGGCGTCACATCCTTAATCATGGTTACTTCAAGACCGGCGGTCTGGAGCGAGCGGATAGCCGCTTCCCTGCCTGAACCTGGGCCCTTTACAAAAACATCCACCGTACGAAGACCGAACTCCGCCGCTGCCTTGGCTGCGGTTTCAGCAGCTGTTTGCGCTGCGAAGGGGGTTGACTTCTTGTTACCCCTGAAACCCATACCGCCGGCTGAAGCCCAGCTCAGGGCATTGCCCTGCGTATCGGTGATGGTTACTATGGTGTTGTTAAATGAAGAGCGGATATGCACTACGCCGCGTTCTACGAATTTCTTCTCACGGCGACGGCGCGATGCCCTCTTCAACTTTGGTTTTGCCATATTATAATTTCCTCCGTATTATGCTGATATCAGATTACCTGCCGGGTTTCTTCTTGCCGGCAACTTGCTGCTTTTTAGGGCCCTTGCGTGTACGGGCATTCTGTTTAGTGTTCTGCCCGCGTACGGGGAGCCCGCGCCTGTGGCGAACGCCTCTATAGCTGCCGATTTCCATCAAGCGCTTTATATTAAGGGATACTTCACGGCGTAAATCACCTTCCACCTTAGTATGATGCTCGATATAATCACGCAGCTTACTGATATCATTTTCGGAGAGGTCCTTTACGCGAATGTTAGGATCGATCTGTGTTTCTGCAAGTATTTTGCGCGAGACTGAAACACCTATACCATATATATAGGTTAAACCTATCTCAACGCGCTTTTCTCTTGGCAGGTCGACGCCTGCAATACGTGCCATGTGTAGGATACACCTCCAAATGAATTTTAATTTTTTGCCGCTTCATGCGGCGATATATGATAAAACCGCAAAGTCCCAGCTAAAAAGCCGGGCAGCCGCCCTTGCGGTCTACCTTCTTATCAACCCTGCTTCTGTTTGTGCTTTGGATTTTCGCAGATTACCATTATACGACCTTTGCGCCTGATAATCTTGCATTTTTCACAAATAGGTTTTACTGAGGGACGTACTTTCATGTCTGTCTACTCCTTTGTAAAATTATAACGAACTCAGTTCTTGCTACGCCAGGTGATACGCCCACGGGTTAGGTCGTAGGGCGACAGCTCGACAGTAACTTTATCCCCCGGATATATGCGTATAAAGTGCATACGCATTTTACCGGAAATATGCGCAGTAATGCGGTGCCCGTTTGCAAGTTCAACGCTGAACATGGCATTGGGCAATGCCTCTACCACCTTTCCTTCTAGTTCTATCACATCTTCTTTCGGCAAATCATAGCCTCCTTTATTCGCCTTGCTTATCTTCTGCTTCCAGCTTAATTATCGCCTTTCTAACATCGCTATCTTTAAGGCGGCTCGCCTTAAACAGTTCGAGTAGCTCAGGCAATTCGTGAGGAAGCGCTCTTAGGTGTTTACGCCGTTTCTTCTTCGGACGGCAGAGTTTACGCAGCTTGCCATCGCATATGACGACAAAATCGGCGTCCACTTCATATAATACCATAAAAAGCCTGTTCTTGTCACGACCTTTTAAGGATTTGGCGACTATGCCCGGTTTTATATCGGGCTTCATCAGCTTTCCGAAGTGGAGAGGTAGTCCTCCCATGAAAAGCCGGGGTAGCTTAGTAACTCCGGCAAACCATCGCCAATTAGTATAGTATGCTCGTAGTGCGAGCAGGGGGAACCGTCGATAGTGCTTATAGTCCAGCCGTCCTGATGAATCATTATATCGTAGCTGCCCATTGAAATCATCGGCTCAAGCGCAATGGTCATGCCTTTTTTAAGGCGCAACCCCTTACCTTTTTCGCCGAAGTTGGGTACATTAGGGTCCTCATGCATATTCCTGCCTATGCCATGCCCTGTTAGCTCCCTTATAACGCCGTAGTTATTCTGTTCGGCAAGGCTCTGTATAGCATGACCTATGTCGCCTAAGCGGTTACCCGCTACTGCCATACGCGCCCCTTCAAAGAAACACTGACGGGTTATGTCGATTAAGTGTTGCTTTTCCGGCGCTATGTTTCCAATAGGCACAGTTATAGCGCTATCCGACTGCCAGCCGTCAAGCTCCACGCCACAATCAATGCTGAGTATGCTGCCCTCTGTAAGCACGGCTGAATCGGAAGGTATTCCATGCACCACAACATCGTCAATAGATGTGCATATAGATGCCGGAAAACCACGATAGTTAAGAAAGGAAGGCGTAGCTCCCGCGCGGCGTATAAGCTCTTCTGCGTAAGCGTCAAGCGCTGCGGTAGTCATACCGGGGCGCACAGCCTCTGCAAGTTTGCCTAAAATCTCATGCAGGAGCGCACCGGCTTTACGCATCTTCTCTATCTGCCTATCGTTTCGGATATAAATCATGAGTATACACCCAGTGCAGATAGTATTTTAGCGAAGTTTTCTTCTATGCTGCCGTCAACATCTATTGAAACAAGCAATCCCTTTTTGCGGTAGTATTCCTCAAGAGGGCTTGTCATTTCGTGATATATTTTAAGCCTATTGCGTATAGTTGATTCCTCATCATCCTTACGGATAACAAGTTCCGTACCGCATTTTGAGCATAGTTTTTCATCGCCTATAACTGAAACATGGTAGGTTGCAGAACAGCTTGGGCACACGCGCCTGCCTGACATACGGGCAATGCTTTTTTCATCGTCCAGTATGAGGTCAATTACTGCTTCAATTTTAGCTATGCTATCCAGCGCTTCAGCTTGAGCAATAGTACGCGGGAAGCCGTCTAAAATGTAGCCGTTTTCGCAATCAGGTTCGCTTAGTCTTTCCTTAACCATTGCTATTACAAGTGAATCAGGTACAAGTTCTCCCGCATTGACAAAGGCTTTAGCTTTCTTCCCAAGCTCTGTTCCTTCCTTTATGTTGCTGCGGAGCATGTCTCCAGTTGAAATTTGCGGGATAGAATATTTTTTTTGAATCAGCCCTGCCATAGTACCCTTACCTGACCCGGGAGGTCCTAGCAAAATAATATTCATACCATCACCTACTATAGGAAGCCCTTGTAGTTGCGCATTACCATCTGTGCTTCAAGCTGGCGTACGGTTTCCATGGATACGCTTACCGCTATAAGTATTGATGAAGCGGCGAAGGGTATCTGAACATTTAACCATACATATAGTAGCGTTGGCAGTGTTGCCAGTATCGCAAGGAATATACCCGCGAACAACACTAGCCTTGTGGTTATACGCTGCAGGAAATCTGCGGTGTTTTTACCTGACCTTATGCCGGGTATGGTACCGCCCTGCTGGTTTATATTTTTAGCAATTTCCTGCGGGTTAAAGCTTATGGAAGAGTAGAAATAGGTAAATGCTACTATAAGCAGCGAAGTAATCATCTGATACAGCCACGATGTCTGGCTCATGTTATTCTGCCACCAGTTATACGCCGGAGTATTAGTACCAAATATCGCTATTATAGTACCCGGCATTGCCATAAATGAGTGAGCGAATATAAGAGGCAACACGCCTACAGACAAAACCTTAAGCGGAATATGTGAGCTCTGCCCGCCGTACATTTTACGACCCACCACGCGCTTTGCATATTGCACGGGTATTCTGCGCTCGCCAAGGTCTATAAATGTAACTGTGGTTACAAGTACCAGTGTAAACAGCAACAGTACCACAAACTGAACCACAGTAGTATTCCCCTGTGATACTCCAAGCACCGTTAAGAGTGCGGTTAGTATACCGTTAAACAGGTTTGAGATAATACCTGCGAAAATCAGCATTGATATACCGTTGCCTATGCCATTCGCCGTTACCCTTTCACCAATCCACATGGCAAGTGCAGTACCGCCCGCCATGGCTACGCCTATTGAAAGCTTGCCGAAGAAGTTATTGTACTCCGGTATTAATACCTTCTGCTGCTGGGCTATGCCCATTGACGCTGACTGAAGACCGGATACTATACCTATCGACTGTATTACCGCTAGGACTATAGTCGTGTAGCGAGTTATACGGTTGATTTTTTCCTTGCCCTCTTCGCCGCCTTCCTTTGCAAGACGCTCAAGCGCAGGTATGGCAAAGGTGAGCAGCTGGATTATAATGCTGGCGTTTATGTACGGGGTGATACCCATAGCCATAATCGTCATCTGGGAGAAAGCGTTACCCGTCATCATGTTGACTAGGTTTAAGGCGTCAAACTGTTGAGATACCTCTTGAACGACGCTCGCATTTATGCCGGGTACCGGCACAACCGAAACGAGGCGGTAGACAAGCAACATAAAGAAGGTATAGAGGAGCTTTTTGCGTACCTCAGGTACTCTCCATGCGCTACGAAGTGTATCCCACATATTATACCTCCTTAGCAGCCCCGCCTGCTTGTTCTATTTTTTCTTTCGCTGTATTTGTAAACTTAACGGCTTCAACGGTGAGCTTTTTGGTAAGCTCGCCATCTCCAAGAACTTTAAGACCGTCCTTGCCCTTTTTGATTATGCCGGCCTTTTTAAGTACATCAAAGTTAATCAGGCTGCCATTATCGAAGGATTCCAGTTCTTTAACATTTACAGTAGCATATTCCTTTGAGAAAATATTTACAAAGCCGGACTTTGGAACACGCCTAATGAGTGGCATCTGTCCGCCTTCAAAGCCGGGACCTTTGCCGCCTTTGCGTGCCTTTGCGCCCTTATGGCCCTTGCCGCTTGTCTTGCCGAAACCCGAGGACATTCCACGCCCTAAGCGCTTGGCTTTCTTGGTGGAACCAGGAGCCGGCCTTAAATCATTTAATTTCATCAGTTATCACCCTCCTTGAGTTCTTCGACTTCTACCAGGTGTTTTACCGTAAAAATCTGACCGCGAATGCAAGGATTGTCGGGCTTAATTACTGTTTGACCTATCTTCCTAAGACCCAGCGCCTTGACTGTGTCCTTCTGGTTTTGTTTCCTTGCTATGGTGGATTTTTTTAAAGTAATTTTTAAACTCATATTACCCTCCTAGCCGAGTATCTCTTCAACCGTCTTGCCGCGCAAACGCGCCACATGTTCAGCCGAGCGGAGGAGCTTAAGACCTTCTACCGTAGCTTTTACGGTATTTACCGGATTGCTGGAGCCAAAGCTCTTTGTGCGAATATCACGAATACCGGCAAGCTCCAGCACTGCCCTAGCAGCGCCGCCTGCGATAACGCCTGCACCCTCTTCAGCCGGCAAGAGTACTACCTTGCTGGTTCCAAAGTAACCCTCCGCCTGGTGGGGTATGGTAGTATCTTTAAGAGGTACATTAATTAGATGCTTTTTGGCATCCTGCACCGCCTTGCGGATAGCTTCGGGTATTTCAACCGCCTTGCCGACGCCTGCGCCAACCCTGCCTGCTTCATCGCCTATAACTACAAGCGCTGAAAAGCGTATATTGCGCCCACCCTTAACCGTTTTGCTAACGCGGTTTACCGCAACGAGTTTCTCTTTAAATTCGCTCTCCGGTTCCTGCTGGCGACGATTCTGTCTACGATCCTGTTTGCGAGCCATGCGATTTCCTTCCTCCTGTTAAAATTTTAGTCCGGCTTCACGCGCGCCGTCCGCAAGAGATGCTACGCGCCCCTTGTAGACATAACCGCCACGGTCGAACACAACGCTTGTAACGCCGGCTTCCATCGCACGCTCCGCAACGGTTTTGCCGACGAGCTTGGATGTTTCGACTTTGTTTTTGCCTTCGGCTTTTTTCTTAAGCGCCTCTTCCATTGAAGAAGCCTGCGCTATGGTAAAGCCCTTAGTATCATCTATTACTTGCGCATAGATATAGTTATTGCTGCGGAAAACACACAGGCGCGGTACCTCCGGGGTGCCGCTTATCTTCCTGCGTATACGCGCGTGGCGTATGCGGCGCTGCGCATTTTTATCGCGTTTTTTGAACATATGCGTTCACTCCCTTCTTTTATTTGCCTGCCTTGCCTTCCTTGCGGCGTATATGTTCGCCCCTATAGCGTATGCCCTTGCCAAGATAGGGTTCGGGTTTACGCACGGCGCGTATATCTGCTGCAAGGTTGCCGACAACCTGCTTGTTTATGCCTTTTACTACTATGGTGGTAGCATTGGGGGTTTCAAAGGTAATTCCTTCAGGCGCTTCAAACACCACGGGGTGTGAGTAACCTGCATTAACTGTGAGCTTTTTACCTTCTACCTGCGCGCGGTAACCGGTACCGACGATTTCAAGTACCTTTTCGTAACCATCTGTAACGCCTACCACCAAATTATTTACTAGTGAGCGGTAAAGACCGTGCTTTGCCTTATGCGGCTTAGCGTTGCTCGGACGCTCTATTATAAGGTGATCATCCTGTTGCTTTATGGTAAAATCGCTCTGAACTTGCTGTGAAAGCGTGCCTTTTGGTCCCTTTACAGTTACTAGGTTTTCATCGCTTATGGTAACCGTAACGCCTTTTGGCACGGCTATCGGTTCTTTTCCGACACGAGACATCAATACACCTCCTAGCCTTACATTACCAAATATAAGCCATCACTTCGCCACCGAGCCTGGCTTGTCTGGCAGCTCGATCGGTCATGAGGCCTTTGGAAGTTGAGATAATTGCTATGCCCAGTCCTCCCAGTACCTTGGGAAGATCCTCGCATTTCGCATAAACCCTAAGACCGGGTTTTGAAATCCTGCGAAGGCCGGCAATTACCGGGTTTTTGTGTTCATCAATATATTTTATTGCAAGCTTTATCTGACCTTGAACGCCATCGTCGATAAATTCATAGCTTTTTATGTAGCCTTCATCGTAAAGGATTTTTGCTATAGCTTTTTTCGTCTTGCTTGCAGGTATCATTACCGTATCATGCTTGGCGACCTGTGCATTGCGTATCCTAGTTAGCATGTCGGCGATCGGATCGGTTATATTCATCTAGTTATCCTCCTTTTCCCTAATGCTTACCAGCTTGCCTTGCGTACGCCGGGTATCTGCCCTTTATATGCCAGTTCACGGAAACATATGCGGCATATGCCATAGCGGCGAAGCACTGCATGGGGACGCCCGCAAATGCGGCAACGGGTATATGCACGGGTTGAGAACTTAGGCTTTCTCTGTTGGCTTACTCTCATGCTCTTTTTTGCCATATTCTTTCCCTCCCTTACTGTGCAAACGGCATTCCAAGGAGTGAAAGCAGTTCCTTGGCTTCTTCGTCCGTTTTTGCCGTGGTTACGAATATCATTTCAAAACCGCGTATTTTTTCAACATTATCGTAGTTTATCTCGGGGAATATTAGCTGTTCCCTGATACCAAGGGCATAGTTGCCCCTGCCGTCAAAGGCTTTGTTTGATACGCCTCTAAAGTCGCGAACGCGCGGGAGCGCTATGCTGACTAGGCGGTCAAAGAATTCTTCCATTCTATCGCCGCGCAGCGTTACCTTTGCGCCGACATTCATCCCCTCGCGCAGCTTAAAGTTTGCGACGGACTTCTTAGCCTTTATTACAATCGGCTTTTGACCGGAGATATCAGCAATCTCGGAAACCGCGCTCTCAAGGAGCTTGGGGTTATCCTTGCAATCGCCAAGACCGATGTTGATGACTATCTTAGCGAGCTTGGGGACTTCCATAATGTTCTTGTAGCCGAACTTTTTTTGAAGGGCGGGTACAGCTTCAGATAAATATTTTTCTTTAATTCTTGTTGCCATTTACCTTTCCTCCTAATCCATTTGCTCGCCGCATTTTTTGCACATGCGGACTTTTTTACCGTTATCAAGAACCTTTTTGCCATAGCGCGAAGGCTTTCCGCATTTCTGGCATACAAGCATTACATTGCTTGAATCTATTGCGGCTTCCTTGGTTATTATACCGCCGGGCTGCCCTTGGGCTCTGGATTTCTGGTGTTTTGTTACCATTGCCACGCCTTCTACAACCACTCTGCCGGTCGCGGGGAAAGCTTTTAGAATCTTACCCTTCTTGCCCTTATCCTTGCCGGCGATTACCATTACTTCATCGTTTGTTTTTACATGTAGTTTCATCATAGCCTCCTACAGAACTTCAGGCGCAAGGGAAACTATCCTCATGAAATCTCTCTCACGCAATTCTCGTGCTACGGGTCCGAATATACGCGTCCCGCGGGGCTGTTTTGCATCATTTATTATAACGGCGGCATTATCATCAAAGGTGATATAGCTTCCGTCCGGACGGCGAAGGTCTTTACGAACACGCACTATTACCGCGCGAACTACTTCGCCTTTTTTAACCTGTCCTCCCGGTGCGGCCGATTTAACGCTTGCTACGATTATATCTCCAACTGATGCGGTGCGTCTTCCGGAACCGCCCAGTACACGAATACACATTATCTCTTTAGCGCCTGAGTTATCGGCAACCTTTAGCCGGGTTTGCGTCTGAATCATAGGCTTTCCTCCTTCTATCGGCATGAGCGCATTAGCTGCGTATCATGCTATTACTTCGCCTTCTCTATAATCTCTACCACGCGCCAGCACTTTGTTTTGCTAAGCGGACGTGTTTCCATGACGCGTACGGTATCCCCGATACCGCAGGCATTGTTTTCGTCATGTGCATGTAGCTTGCTTGTGCGCTTAAGATATTTGCCGTATAGGGGATGTTTTACCAAACGGTTTACCGCTACTACTACGGTTTTGTCCATCTTATCGCTTACTACTTTTCCTGTTCTGGTCTTACGAAGCGACCTTGTTTCTGACATCTGTATGCCTCCTTTCAACGGTTATCGGGCAGCCTTGCGGGCTTGCTGTGTTTGTACGGTCAGGGCTCTTGCGATGTCCTTCTTTACCTGGCTTATCTGCATTGTGTTTTCAAGCTGACCTGTAGCCAAGCGAAAACGCAGGTTGAAAAGTTCGCTCTTGAGTTCCTTGATTTTTTCATCCAACTGCTTTTGATCCATGGAAGCAAATTCGCTAGCCTTCATCAGACATCACCGCCTTCACTCTGTGCTTTGGAAATAACCTTGGTACGCATGGGAAGCTTTGCGGAAGCAAGCCTTAGACCTTCCTTTGCTACGCTTTCTTCTACGCCGCTAACTTCGAACATAACCCTGCCTGGCTTTACTACTGCTACCCAGTATTCCGGTGAGCCTTTGCCTGAACCCATGCGTGTTTCGGCGGGCTTTGCCGTTACGGGCTTGTCGGGAAAAATCTTTATCCATACCTGACCGCCCCTTTTAATGTGGCGTGTCAGAGCGATACGAGCAGCTTCTATCTGCTGACTGGTTACCCAGCTTGGATCCTGCGCAACAAGGCCCCAATCGCCGTAGGACACCGTGTTGCCGCGGTACGCCTTGCCTTTCATGCGCCCGCGAAACTGCTTGCGTCTCTTAACTCTCTTTGGCATCAACATGCCTATCTGCCTCCTTCCGCTCTGGCGCCATCACGCTTGGGCTGCGGTAGAATCTGCCCTTTATAAATCCAAACCTTGACGCCTATTTTGCCGTATGTGGTCATGGCTTCGGCAAAACCATAGTCGATATTGGCACGGAGCGTTTGCAGCGGTATGGAGCCTTCATGGTAGTTCTCCGACCTTGCAATATCCGCACCACCCAGTCTGCCGCTGACCTGCGTTTTAATACCCTTGATACCCGCGCGCATTGAGCGCTGTATGCTTTGCTTCATGGCACGCCTGAAAGAAATACGCTTTTCAAGCTGCTGAGCAATGTTTTCGGCAACAAGCTGTGCATCCGCATCGGGGTTTTTAATCTCAAGTACATTAATAATAACCGGCTGACCTACCATCTTTTCAACGGTTTCTTTAAGCTCTTCTACGCCTTTGCCTCCCCTGCCTATCACCATTCCGGGACGACCGGTATGTATATCTATGGTGATACGGGAAGCGTTCCTTGAAATATCTATACGGCTAATGCCCGTTGCAAAGTACTTTTCCTTGAGCATTTTGCGGATCTCATAGTCCTGTACGAGGTTATCTGCAAAATCTTTCTTGTTGGCATACCAGCGCGTGCTCCAGTTGAATATAACGCCTACGCGTGCGCCGTGCGGGTTTACTTTTTGACCCATTATTTCTCCTCCTGTTTACTATCCAGCACTATGCTAAAATGGCTTGTGCGCTTTAATATGGGGGCTGCCGAGCCGCGGGAACGGGGTATATAACGCTTCATGGTGGGACCTTGGTTGGCATATGCCTCAGCCACATATAGGGTTGAAGCGTCCATATCTAGGTTGTTGACCGCGTTGGCAACTGCGCTTTCTAGCAGCTTTAACAGAATGGGTGAAGCGGCCTTGGGTGTAAACTTGAGTATCGCCCTTGCGTCATCTACACTTTTACCACGGATAAGGTTAATAACCGGAGCCGCCTTCCTAGAGGAGATGCGTACATGCCTTAAATGTGCCTTTGGGCGCATATCCCGCTTTTCGCGATGTGATTCGCCTTTGATTTTTGTTTTGCTTGCCATCTGGCTATCTCCTTTCCCTTATCTTCTTCCGGTACTCTTGGAACCGGCGTGGCCTCTGAATGTCCTAGTGGGGGCAAATTCCCCCAACTTGTGTCCTACCATGTCCTCGGTAATGTACACGGGCACATGTTTGCGTCCATCATGGACGGCTATGGTATGGCCCACGAACTCAGGGAATATTGTTGATGCGCGCGACCAGGTTCTCAGGACGGTTTTCTTGCCCGATGCATTCATCGCTTCGATACGCTTGTAAAGCTTTTCACTTACAAAAGGTCCTTTTTTAATTGAACGACTCATCTATCCTTTTCCTCCTTTCACCTTGTCGCTATCTCTTCTTACGCCTGCGGTGTACTATCATATCGTTTGAGTACTTCTTGCGCTTGCGTGTCTTTAAGCCTAGAGTGGGCTTACCCCAAGGGGTAAGGGGCGCCGGCATACCTATGGGTGAGTTGCCTTCGCCGCCGCCATGCGGGTGGTCTACCGGGTTCATCGCAAGACCTCTGACGCTTGGGCGTTTGCCCATATGGCGGGATCTTCCGGCTTTACCTATGCGGATATTCTCGTGGTCTATATTACCAACTGTGCCTATGGTGGCTCTGCCATCTACCGGTACTTTGCGAACTTCACCAGAAGGAAGCCTTACCTGCGCGTACTTGCCTTCCTTTGCCATAAGCTGAGCATAGGCGCCTGCCGAGCGAGCGAGCTGACCGCCCTTTCCCTTTTTAAGCTCTATGTTGTGTATAAGCGTGCCTACGGGTATGGATGAAATGGGCAATGAGTTGCCGGTTACTATGTCGGCATCGTCTGAGCTTACTACCATGTCCCCCACCTTAAGACCTACGGGAGCCAGTATGTAGCGCTTCTCGCCATCTAAATAATGCAAGAGGGCGATAAACGCCGTGCGGTTAGGGTCATACTCTATGGTGGCTACCTTCGCCGGAACATCGAACTTGTCGCGCTTAAAATCTATAATGCGGTATTTGCGCTTCTGACGACCACCGTGGTGGCGAACGGTGATTTTACCCTGATTGTTGCGACCTGAATGCTTCTTTAGCGGAGCCAGCAAGGACTTTTCGGGTTTATTGGTTGTAATTTCTTCAAAGCTGTTTACAGACATATGTCTGCGAGCAGGTGAAGTAGGTTTGTATACACGAACTGCCATTTTGCCTCTCCTTTCTTAAATCATGCCTTCGAAAAACTCTATGGGTTTGGAATCCTCGGTGAGTTTTACATAGGCCTTTTTAATCTCTTTGGTTCTGCCGCTGGTTCTGCCTTGGCGCTTAATCTTGCCCATGGTACGCAGCGTATTTACCCTTTGTACCTTGATATCTTTAAATATCGCTTCCAATGCTTTTTTAATCTCTATCTTGTTTGCACGGATATCGACCTCGAAAACATACTGCTTGTCCGCAATACCGTCGTAGCCTTTTTCCGTAAGCACGGGGCGTAAAATGATGTCATGCGGGTTTTTCATTATGCATATACCTCCTCAATGCTCTTTACGGCATCCTTAGTGATAACAAGCTTGTCCGCACGGAGAATGTCGTAAACATTAATAGTGTTGGGGTATGCGCCTTCAAGCTTGGGCAGGTTGTTGCCTGCACGGCGGATGAGTTCGTCCTTTTCGTTGGTAACGAGCAACACCTTATCCTCCGCGCCTATGGCTTTTAGCATGGCAGCCATAAGCTTTGTCTTGCCTTCGGTAAATTTAAGGCTGTCAAGTACGATTAAATCCCCTGCGTTTACTTTAGCGGAAAGAGCGCTCAGCATAGCTAGACGGCGCACCTTGCGCGGTATGTTTACCTTATATTTCCTGGGCTTTGGAGCAAATACGACCCCACCCTTGCGGAACTGAGGAGCGCGATTGCTGTGATGGCGCGCCCTGCCTGTGCCCTTTTGGCGATATATTTTACGACCGCCGCCTTTTACCTCTCCACGACGCAGAGCGCTTTGGGTGCCCTGCCTTTTAGCGGCAAGTATAGAGCGTACAACCAAGTGCATCGAAGCTACATGAGGCGTTACGCCAAACACGGCATCGTTTAGCTCCAGTGAGCCAGCAGGCTTACCCTGCATATTTACCATTTCTATTTTTGGCATATTATATTCCCTCCTTTACTTCGCTTTTACTGCGTTGCGTACGGACAGCAAGCCGTTGTTAGGGCCGGGAACGCTCCCGCGCACCAGAATAAGGTTACGGTCCTCATCTACATCGACAACTTCAAGGTTTTGAATGGTTACCCTTTTGTTACCATGCTGCCCGGGCAACGGTCTTCCCTTGTGTACTTTTGAAGGGTTCGAACCTGCGCTTAGAGCGCCTACTCCCCTGTGGTATTTAGAACCGTGAGACATAGGTCCTCTACCAAAGCCATAGCGCTGAATAACGCCTGTAAAGCCGTGACCCTTGCTAGTTCCAGTAACATCTATCCTATCGCCCTTGCTGAACTGGGAAACCGAAAGTGTCTGACCCACTTCGTATGAAGAGCTGTCCTCAAAGCGGAACTCCTTAAGATACCTTGCAGGAGCTACGCCCGCCTTTTTGAAATGACCCTGCTTGGGCTTGTTTACAATCTTCTTCGCGCGGTTTTCAGGAAGTGTTTCAAAACAGACCTGCACGGATTCATAGCCGTCGCTTTCTATTGTTTTCTTCTGAACGACAGTGCACGGACCCGCCTGTATTACTGTAACGGGCGCTAGTGTACCGTCTTCTAGGAATACCTGGGTCATGCCCAGTTTCTTTCCTAAAATTGCTTTCTTCATGATATCCTCCTGACTAGAGCTTGATTTCGATTTCGACGCCTGCTGGAAGGTCAAGCTTCATGAGGGCATCGGTGGTTTTTGCATTAGGGTTGTGCACGTCTATAAGGCGTTTGTGGGTTCTTCTTTCAAACTGCTCACGGCTATCCTTATACTTGTGCGGCGCACGCAAAATGGTGATAATCTCTTTTTGCGTGGGCAGTGGTATAGGGCCTGAAACCCTTGCGCCTGTGCGCTTTGCCGTTTCGACAATGCGCTCGGCGGAATTGTCTATAAGGTCATGCTCATAGGCTTTTAGTTTAATGCGGATTTTCTGTGCGGCCATGGTATTCCTCCTTGAATTTCGTACTCCTAGCAGCCTCTGCGGACTGCTTTTGCTGAGCCCGTCGCCTGATTTACAGGCTGGTCGGCGATAATTACCCGTCCAGGCCGGGGCGGCAACCTATCGCGTCTACCCAAAAAGACAGCTTGCATATTGTACATTAATTACACAATAAATGCAAGCCTTTTTTGCACTTTTCTTTCTCCTATATTGTAACCTCGCCCCTTAAAACCCTTATATATCCCCAAAAACCGCTAACTAAAACTCGCTCACCCTGCACACCCTTTCGGGGGTTTCAAGGAGGTGGTTTTGATGTGTTCTAGTAATTCTTTCACTTATTATACGCTATTTTCGCTCTGCCGCTTTTTGTGTGTCATTTATAATGCAATAAGGAAAAATCAATATTTAACTATACACCTCCAGTTAATATACGATTAATTATAAAAGCTATTCTATCCTCTATTAATGAAGCAAAACTCAAACAAAGCAACATAGCGCCATCTTGACGATAAATATTAATTATTGTAATATACCGTGGCACGGAGAGGTATCGAAGTGGTCATAACGGGGCTGACTCGAAATCAGTTTGCGCGCAAGCGCACGAGGGTTCGAATCCCTCCCTCTCCGCCAATGCAAGGCCACCCGCAAGGGTGGTTTTGTATTGGCAGAAATGTGAAAAAGGATTCGAACAGAGCGTAGCGAAAGTGTTCAGTGAACAGTTTCGCAGCGATAGGACCTGCGCAAGCAGGCGAATCCCTCCCTCTCCGCCAAATAAGCACTACAATTTGAATATAATTATGGTTCTTTTTTCCCTTGAAGTATAAGGATTTCTAGCGTTTCCGTCAATAAACGTAAATTGCAATCGGTGGTATTCATAGGGTGTTCATTTTCCTAAGTGTGTGGTATACTTCTTAAGAGGGTAATGCTCAATAATTCATTAAAAACCAACAAGACAAAACACTTTATATTTATATGGAGGAGATACTTTTGACACAGAAATTGTTTTCGAATAATCCTGATATTCAAAAAAATGCATATTTAAATTGGCGAACATGTAAAAGGGCGCCAGCTCATAACTTGTTTGTTTTGGCTTCTAATTATGCTGATGGTGCGTTCATAATGATTGATGCTATAATAACAGACAATAAGGATAAAAAGGCTGATGGTCTAATAATGCCTATACTATATTCAATAGACCAATCAATTGAATTATTTATAAAAGCTATTATTCGCCTATTGGAAGAACAACACGGTGGAACAGTTTCTAATTATGCCCACCATAATATTGAAGAATTAAAGAACCAAATGGTTGCTAAAATAAGAAAAATAGCATCAAAAACTGTAGGTCTTGAAAAACATTTAAAGCCAGTAACAGACTTTATTAATGAACTTTATACGAAAATCAAAGTCAAGAACAGTAAAGGGCAAGATGTGGTTAACATTGATTTTGCCCGATATCCATTTGATAACGATGGTAATCCTCATTTTTATGTAGATGCCCCTAATAATGTTGTTATTGATGTTGAAAATTTGCGAAAAATATTCACTGATATCCGTGTTTCATTGGAATCACTCTACTTCATGTATGAATCAATAAATCCGTAACGCAAATAGATTTAAGTAAACATTAAAGTCGTTACTTACATAGGTGGCGCTTTTATCTTGCCAAAGGCTTGTTTTACGAAATTTCATGCAAATCTCATATACTTACGGTATTATTATAACCACAAGGAACGACATTAAAACAAAGTGTTACTTAATGCTTGCTCTTCAAATTCTTCGCGCCCTGCTTAATACTTTCTACTCGCTTCCGGAAAAACCAATTTAGTTTCTCACTTTTATTAATTGTTGTCAACAAAACGAATTGACGAGTTGTAGGCAAGTTTTTTATAAAATGCAACACAACTTTCTACACCTCAACGTTTCCAAAAATGATAGCTTTTTCATATAAATATTGCATTGACAATTTTATTGGTGGTAAGTATACTTCTTATGATTTAAAAAATTTTAAGTAATGTAAAGGAGATACCCTTATGAAACGAATACTTATTGTTGTTCTGGTATGTACACTGCTGTTTTCCCTAGCAACTTCCGCAATTGCTGAAGCAAAAATGACCGTTACAAAGAAAAACCTCATCGCCATTGAAGGTGAGAATACAGCTTATTTCTATGCAAAAGTAGAGAACACCGGAGATTCCGCAGGTTATATAGAATATGGCGGAAAACTGGTCGGCTTTAACGCCAGTGATGAAATTATTCTGCAAGAAGATTATGTTGGCTCTTCCCCATCCAATATCAAATTAGCACCTGGCGAATATGCCTATGTAAGTGAATACATCATAGAAGATGTACTAAGAACTGATACTGTTACGGATTGCAAGTTCTCAATAAAAACCGAAGAATATGGATCTGATTATTCAAAAATTCCATGTGAAGCAAAATTAGAACTTTCAGAAGACGAATATGAGAATTATGTCTATGTAACATTCACTAATGATACCGATTCCATTCTTTATAATTTCGCCATTACAGTTGTGGTTTATGACCAAAATGGAGAATTGGTATTCGTTGACGGTGATTACACCTCCTCTATCGGTATTCACCCTGGCAGCACTATTACAATTAAAGCAGGTATAGATTCCGACCTTGTTAGACATTATACTAAAAATGAAATAACCCCTACAACGGTTGAAGCATTAGTATATATTGAAGACTAATTTGAAACCAGTTCGACACCACCCTCTTTGACAATAAGTTCCTACTAAAACCAATGATAAAAGAACCTCGTTTATAGTAAATTGAGGTTCTTTTATTATTGTGCTTTTTTATTTGTACCCAAAAATTACATTATAAGCGTTAATACCAAACTCCCCACAAGCGCAAACGCAAGGCACATGGGTACGGCGCGGAACATTAGCTTGGGGAAAAGCTCCGCCCTTTCTTCTTCGCTTTCGCAGGAGCCTAGTATAAGGCTGCCGCCTGATGAAAAAGGAGATATTACAGCGGCTTGTGAACCTACAACTATAGCAGAAAATAGCAGCGCAGGATTAAGCCCTGTTGCCGCTGCAATAGGCGCAACGGTAGGGAATAATGCAGGCGTTACAACAGCAAGCGTGCTGCTGAAAAACGCCATAAAACCCGCTATAAGCGTAAGCATTACGGGCACTATTTCTTTAGGTACATTGCCGCCTACCCAGCCAGCGAGCATATCTATAGTACCCGCCTCAATAGCCACTTGTATAAGCATACCAACACCGCATATCATAATAATAGTGTTCCAAGACACCCTTGCTATTACCTCTTTCTGCTCTCCAAGTTTCATAAACATTGCAATTACAGAAAAAATTATAGCCAAAAGACCTATATCCATTTTACCGCTAAGGTATTTTATGGTTTCACTACCCGGGAATATCATAGAAAGTATAGGTAATATAAGCACTGAAAACACAAGTGCAAATATTAAACCAAGCGTACGCTTTTGTTTATCGTTAAACTCCTCAGGCTTATCTATATCGTATGTTTTAACCGCCTTGCCGCTCTTTAATGAAATAAATATCCATATGCACATAACAGCAGTTGGTATTAAAAATGTGGCTATGAATATTGTAGTAGTATATTCTAAAGCCTGAGGCGCGTATGGAGTGCGTTCTATAAGCTCTCTAAATACTACACCGCTAGCGCTTGTCATAAAATGTGAACCCGCAGAAGCGCCATATGTTACAGCGATTGAGCCGAGTATCTTATTCATACCTGTTTTGCGGCATATAAGCAGCGTTATAGGCGCAAATATCGCAAGCACTGTAAAGAAGTCCGCACCAAGCGCTGCAATAGTAGCTGCGGTAAAATATATAAACAGCGGCAATAAGCTTGGAAACTTGCGGCATGTATAAAGCAGACGCATAGCAAGCTTTTCAAGCGTGCCATTTAGTATCGCGAAGTTATAAAACAGCGATATGGACATTATTACAAAGAATATCCTTACCGGCCACATTGAAATAAGCGCAGACGGTTTTATACCCATAAAGAAAGAGCCTATTATATAAGCGAATATTATACCGAATAGACCCGTATTTATCTTTGTTTTATAGCCAAGTATTATAGCTAGTGCAATAGCAATTAAAATAGCGACTGTCATATGAGAGTTCCCCTTAATAAAATTTCAAGCTAAAAGGCTTATATGCAAGCCTTCGCCTGGAATAAAATTTCGCCTGCCAAAAGCGAAATACAGAAAGCATTATCGCAGTTCAGCAGGCTTTTTTCAACTGTTTTTTAGAACTAACTATGTTTTTCTTTTAGAACTAACTGTGTTTTTCCTGATAGTGTGCCTTGAGTTTATCGAAGGTTTCTTTGCTTATGTAGTGCTCAACACGACAGGCATCTTCCGTTGCGGTTTCTTCATCTACGCCCACGCTCATAAACAGTTTTGTAAGCAACTTATGCCTTTCGTACACCCTTTCGGCAACCTTCTTACCCTTTTCAGTTAGGTGTACATGGTTATTATCGTCAAATATAACTAAGTCTTGCGCGCGCAGGCGTTTCATCTGCTCGCTAATTGTAGGCTTTGAAAAACCCATATGCCTGGCAATGTCAACTGAGCGCACATTGCCATTCTTGCTAAGTATCAGTATTGTTTCCAGATACATCTCAACCGATTCTGTATAGTTCAAACTTATCCCCCCTTATTAATTATAAAGCCATATAATAAGTATCTACTAACTTATATTACAACAAAACAAGCAAAGTTTCAACAAAATACTATGAATGCCCCAATATAATGCCTTGTGAGAGGGTATAATATTTGTTATAATCTATTATACTCATTATATAGAGAGGATGGATTATGAGGGCGGGCATTATTTCGCTGGGGTGCGCGAAAAATCAGGTTGATACTGAAGAATTGCTGTATTATTTAAGGCTTGCCGGCATAGAACTAACAAACATTCCGGACGAAGCCGATATACTTATTGTAAACACCTGCGGTTTTATAGAATCTGCCAAACAGGAATCTATAGACGCTATATTAAGCTTCGCTAAATTTAAGGAGATTGGCTCCTGTAAGCTGCTTTGTGTTACCGGCTGCCTTTCGCAGCGCTATTCAAAGGAGCTTATGGACGAAATACCCGAGATAGATATAATAACCGGCATAGCCCAGTATGATATATTGACTAAGCTTATTTCTGATGCATTAAACACAAATACAAGACACTGCGATGTTACAAGGCACAAGCCAAAGGAAGCTAAAGGCAGAATACTATTAACCAAACCCTACACCGCATATGTACGCATAAGCGATGGCTGCGACAACCGCTGCAGCTACTGCGCCATACCTTTAATAAGAGGGGCTTTTGTGTCAAGAAACGAAGAAAACATTTTAGGCGAGATGAAAAACCTTGCGGATAATGGCGTAAAAGAGCATATAATTATAGCACAGGACACCACACGATACGGCACGGATACAAAAGAAAGCTCAATTATTAAACTTATAGACAAAGCTTCTAAAATAGAGGGTATAGATTGGCTAAGGCTGCTCTACTGCTACCCTGATGAAACGACATATGAACTTATAGACACCATGGCTTCACACGATAATTTGTGTAAATACTTAGATTTGCCCCTTCAGCACGCGTCGGATAAAATGCTTAAGCTAATGAACAGAAGGGGCGATATCTCTAAGGTTAAGGATATACTATATTACGCAAGGAGCAAAGGGTTCACGCTGCGTACTACATTTATAGTAGGTTTCCCCGGTGAAAGCGATGAGGATTTTGAAACCCTGCTTAACTTCACCGCTGAAATGCAGTTTGATAGAATGGGCGCTTTTACCTATTCTAGAGAGGAAGATACCCCGGCTTATTCCATGCCCTACCATGTGCCTGAACATATTAAGCGCAAGCGCTTAGATAGGCTAATGCTGCTTCAACAAGAAATAAGCCTTAAAAGAAACCGCCTACGCATAGGGAACGAGGAAAAACTGCTTGTGATTGGCAAGGAGAACGGCTATTATATCGCGCGCTCTGAAAAAGAAGCGCCTGATGTTGACGGAATAATATATTTATCTTCAGACGAAGCCATAGCAGAAGGCAGCTTTGTAAAAGCTGTTATAGATGATGCCGACAGCTATGACCTTTACGCAACGCATATAGGAGGGAAATAGATTGAATTTACCCAATAAAATTACAATAGCACGAATAGTATTAATTCCCCTTTGCCTTCTGCTGCTGTATTTCCGCTTGGATATACTCGCCGGCATAGTGTTCATAATTGCCTGCTCAACCGATTTTGTTGATGGCTATATAGCGAGAAAACACAATCTGGTAACAAACTTCGGCAAGTTTGCAGACCCTGTGGCGGATAAAATACTTGTCATATCCATGATGGTGCTGCTGCTTGAGCAGGGCAGGTTTCCTTGGTGGGCGCTATTGATTATTATAATAAGAGAACTTGCGGTTGACGGTATACGCCTTGTAGCCATAGAACAGGGCGTAGTAATACCCGCAGGTAACCTAGGCAAGGTAAAAACCACTTTGCAGATGTTAGGCGTAATAGCCATAATGTTTAACTTAAGCCGCGCAATAACTATGACGTTTAACGTACTTATGACCTTCTTCACCATTATAAGCGGACTACAGTATATGTATGAAGGGAGGCATATGCTCCTTGAAAAAGGCAGTAAATAGCATAATAGAACTGCTTAATATTAAGGAGCAAAGCATATCCTTTGCCGAGAGCATTACAGGCGGTATGCTTTCAAGCTGTTTTGTGGATGTGCCTGGCGCAAGCAAGGTATATTTAGGCAGCGCGGTATGTTATAGTGATTATGCTAAAGAAAGCGTGCTTAATATTCCACATGTTATAATAGAAAAGCACAGCGCTGTAAGCCATAAATGCGCATACTATATGGCAAAGTCCGCGCTTAAACTGTATAATAGCGATTATGCTGTTGCAACTACAGGCTACGCAGGCCCTACGGGAGATACGGTTGGCGAATGTTTTATTGCAATAGCTTCTAAAAACAAGGTTAAAGTTCACAGGCTTATGCTAAAAGCCGAGCGCAACAATATAAGGCGGGCATGTACCGCAATCGCGCTCATTTATCTATACAAATTTTTGAAAGGGAGCAAATAAGATGTCTAACTCAAAAAAAATACCTTTGGTTAAACAAAACGATGAAAAATCCATGGCGCTTGAAAGGGCGCTTGTGGCGCTTGATAAGCAGTTCGGCAAGGGAACCGTAATGAAGCTTGGCGAGCAGAGCAAGCTTAAAGTAGATGTTATATCCACCGGCTGCCTTGAGCTTGATATAGCACTTGGCGTAGGCGGCATACCAAAAGGTCGCATAATAGAGATATTCGGACCTGAATCCTCCGGTAAAACCACAGTCGCGCTGCATATGATAGCCCAAGCGCAAAAAGAGGGCGGCATCGCCGCTTTTATAGACGCGGAACACGCGCTTGACCCTGAATACGCTAAAAACCTAGGCGTGCAGATAGATGAGCTTTACATAAGCCAGCCAAATACCGGCGAAGACGCCCTTGAAATAACCGAAGCGCTAATCCGCTCCGGAGCTATAGACATAGTTGTTGTAGATAGCGTTGCCGCGCTTGTTCCAAGAGCCGAGATAGACGGCGATATGGGCGATATGTTCGTAGGTCTTCAGGCGCGTATGATGAGCCAAGCCATGAGAAAGCTCGCGGGCGTAGTATCAAAAACAAATGCTATAGCGGTATTTATTAACCAACTAAGGGAAAAAGTTGGTGTTATGTACGGCAACCCCGAAACAACCCCCGGCGGCAGGGCGCTTAAGTTCTATTCCTCAGTAAGGCTGGATATTAGGCGCGGTGAGCAGCTTAAACTGGGCGGCGAAGTTATAGGCAACCGCACCAAGATAAAAGTAGTTAAGAATAAAGTTGCCCCTCCCTTTAGGGTGGCAGAGGTAGACTTACTTTACGGACAAGGCATAAGCCGCGAAGCGGGTCTGCTTGACCTTGCGGTTGAGATGAACATAATAGACAAGAGCGGCTCTTGGTACTCATACAACGATTTACGCATAGGTCAAGGCAGGGATAACGCAAGACAATTCCTAAAGGATAACCCTGAAATAACCAAGGAAGTTGAAGAAAAGATAAGGGCTAATGTCGCGCCCGTACACACAGAAGGCGAAGATACAGAGGATTCCGAATAATAATCTCTGGCAATAATATGCAAACAACAGCTAACAGTAAAAGCTCACAACTAAATGACGACACAGCTCTTTTACAGCTTGTAGCTATAATCACTATGCTTGTAGACCATACAGGCATAGTGTTTTTCCCGGGGCAAATATGGTTAAGAGTTATAGGCAGAATAGCCTTTCCCCTCTTTTGTTATAATATTGTCAGGGGTGTGGATTACACAAAAAACCCATTGCGCTACGCATTAAGGCTGCTTTTGTTTGCAATAATTTCTCAATACCCTTATATGTTAGCGCTATCTCATGAAATTTATGAGCTTAATGTGGTATTCACACTGCTGCTTGGTATGCTTTCAATATGGGGCATAAAAGAAAGAAAGCATTATAGCCATATACTTATGCCCTTAATATGCCTTACGCTTTCTGCGCTTCTAACTATGGATTATGGTTTTAGAGGCGTACTGCTTATAATATTCATGTATTTGTGCAAGGAAAACGCCGGTGCATTCGCCGCTATGTTTATTTCCTTTTGCCTTTACTGGGGAGCAAACTCTTACACAGTAATAAATTTCCAAAACATAAGCTTATCCCCCACGCTATCTAGACTATTCTTGGTAATACAACCGTGTTTCAAGCTTCAGACAATGGCTATGCTATCTCTCCCGCTTATGCTAATAAATACTAACAGCAAAATAAAAAGAAACAAATTCTTGGGCTATACAGCCTATCCCGCACATCTTATGCTTATTTATCTTATTAAAGGTATATAAAATCAAAGCGGTAAGAGTCTGCTTTACTTGTCGCTTTCAATCAATTATGGTAAAATTCAGTTGAGTTCAACGAAGGAGGGAGCCTTATGCAAAGGCGTGTAATTATATTTCTGTCATTTGTTTTGGCGTTGTCTTGTTTGGGTTTTTCAGCAAGCGCAGAGAGCTTCTCGTTTGATGACATCTACGCAAGCCTAAGCCTTCCAAGCGGCGTATACGAAAATGTAATAACTAAGGACAATGCTGCAAATAACGAGGATACTTTAAAAAGCTTAGGATATGATACAGAAAGCTTCAATACAGGCGGGATGCTTCTAATAGCTTCCGACAAAAAGAACGATAGGCTGCTTGTGTTTTCTGCTATAAAAGATGGTGAAGCCGAGCAATATTTCAACATAAACGAGCATACACCGCAGACGCGTGCATCCTACCGCAGGCTGCACTCCGCAAGCGATAGGTTTAAGGTTCTAGGCTATAACTACAATTCCATAGAATGGAAGAACTTTAAAAACTCCGGGCGCTGGCTAATGCTTAGGTATAATTTCCGCCAAGGGGGCAGCGTTCAGCATAGAGGCTACCAAAGGCGTACTGTTTATAACGGCTATACTATAACTATGGATATGAAAGTACTCGGCGGAAGGCAGCTTAAAGCTGCGGACAACAATGCGCTTAACAAGGTATTCGACACTCTTTCATTTACCCAAACGCTGCCTTTACCCCAGCTTCCTGTAAGCTTTGATGAACAGATAACCGCGCCTTCAGAAACGGCGGAAGACACTTTCACCATGAAAGGCAAAACCGCAGCGGGCGCAAAGCTTACCGCTGTTGTAGGCTCGTTCAGCACCGCGGAAACCAAGGTGTTTGAGGGAACAGCCTCTAAAAACGGCAGTTATAGCTTAACTATTACCTTACCTAGAGAAGACCTGTATTTTATGACACTTACAGTTGAAGTTGAAGGCGCACTCCCGCTTGAAAAGCAGTACGGTATCACATACCGCAAGGGGCTTATAAATGTTGCTATAACTAGCTATCCGCCCGAAGTGCTTGAGCAAGATAGCTACACAATATCAGGCACAGCAGAAAAGGGCGCAAGTGTAAGCCTGAGTATAAACGGCGCAGTCAGCACAAAGCGCATAGGAAACAATGGCAAATTCTCATTCACAGTAGATACCAAAAATGAGGGGAAGTACGATATTGTACTTACATTCTCAAAGGATAAGTACGAGGATAGGTCTTTCGTATACCAGTGCGAGCGCACACTAAGCGATGAGGATCGCATTTCTCGTATAAAAAGCAGCGCAAAGAATCCCGCTTACAGTACGCTAATGCGCAATATAGACAACAACGACGGTAAAATGCTCCGCTACGAGGGTTATATAATATCCTCAGAAGAAAAGGCAGGAGAGTGGATACTCAAATTCGCCACGGCAAAATCAGGGGAAACCTATAGGAACTTTATAATGCTATCAAGCGATAAACAGGTTGGTTATCCGCTAAACACAAAGCTCACCGCATATGGGGTGCTGGTTGGCACCAGCAGCTTGCTAAATGAAAACAACCAAGAAGTAGAATGTCCTAAATTACAGCTTATGCACATCGAATAACAATATTAAAAGGGGGATAATATATTGGAAAATGTGATTAGGGATTTGCATGGTAAGGTGATAAATGCACCTATAGCGCCGCTTGGCGTAATAGCCATGGCAGGCTGTGAAGAAATAGGCAGAAGCATAAATAAATGGCTTCTTAAGTGGCAAGGCGTTAATAACACCGAATTTTTCGATACCGAATATTACACGGTACCTGGCAGCGATAGGGATACCTTTTTAATACGGGCACATTGCCCCAGATTTGGCACAGGCGAAAGCAAGGGCGTGCTTAGAGAAAGTGTTCGCGGCTATGATATATATATAATCTGTGATGTAACCGCTTACAATATCCGCTATAAAATGTATGATATGGAAGTACCCATGTCGCCGGACGACCATTTTTCAGACCTTAAACGCATAATAGCCGCCATTGCCGGCAAGGCAAAGCGCGTTAATGTAATAATGCCCTTCCTGTATGAGAGCCGCCAACACCGCCGCAACTCCAGAGAGAGCTTGGACTGCGCTATTGCCCTTCAGGAACTTGAGAACATGGGCGTTACAAACATACTGACCTTTGATGCGCATGACCCTAGAGTGCAAAACGCAATACCCCTTTGCGGCTTTGAAAACATAATGCCAACCCACCAGATGCTAAAGGCGCTGTTCAGGGAGGTTAAAGACCTTCATATAAATAAAGACACCATGGCAGTCGTATCCCCCGATGAAGGAGCTGTGCCTAGGAATATATTCTATTCCTCCGTGCTATCGCTTGAAATGGGCATGTTCTACAAGCGTAGGGACTATACCCGCATAGTTGAAGGACGCAACCCAATAATAGCGCATGAGTATCTAGGCCCTGATGTCGAGGGTAAAGATGTTATAGTGGCTGATGATATACTGTCCAGCGGGGATTCTATAATAGACCTTGCAAGAGAACTTAAAAAACGCAAGGCGGCAAGGGTGTTCGCCATAGTTACATTCGCATTTTTCACAAACGGCTTTGATGCGTATCAGGAAGCTTATGAGCGGGGGCTCATTTCAAAGGTTATCACTACAAACCTAACACACCACAGAGAAGAACTGCTTGAAAAACCTTGGTTCGCACGTGCTGATATAAGTAAATACATATCATATCTAATCGCAACGCTAAACCACGATAGAAGCCTTGGCAAATTGCTAAACCCCTATAGCCGCATAAAAGAACTTCTTGAGCGCTACACCCAAGAACAACTGGATAAAGGCATACGGCTTGTATGAGCGACGATATTAAGCCTAAAAACATTATAGAATCCGCAATTTCAGGCTTAAAAGGTAGGGATATATATAAGCAGGTCGATAGGTATACAGAGGAAGTTACAACCGTGCTTGAAGGCATGAGCGCAGACCTTAACAGCTTATATGACAAACAGGAATATAATTCCGCAGAAATAACAGTAATTACCGAAAGGCTTCAAGAGCAGAATAAACGCCTAAACAGCATAGAGCAGGATATAAAGAAATTGCAGGATAGCATTGCAAAGGAGCAGAAGCACAAAAAGGGAGTATTGCAAGGCTCCCTTAAACAGGTAACTTGGATAGCTCTTATAGTAAGCGGCGCTTGGGTAATAACTACACTGCTCCGCACATTCGGAGGTTAAAATGGCAAGCTTAAAAGAACTTTTTGAGCATTATAAATCAAAAGATAAGAGCATAATAATAGACAGCATAGCGCTTGGCGCAAGCTTTGTTGATGAGGCAGGAATAAGCATTGGACTTATTGAAAACGCCAGCGCGCTTGCAGATACTTTAAGCCCTATAAGCGCAGCTCTCCCCTTTGCAACTGTTGCGCTGCATGAGGGCGGCAATGTACTTTTCAAACATAAAAGCCTTAAAGCAGGTAGTCAAGATATGCGCTATCGCCTTATAAGGAACGGCGCTTCGCTTGCGCTTGGAACCGCGCTTAACGGCATAGGCGCAGGCGTTATTGCTCTTCCCTGCGCTGTAAGCCTAAGGCTGGCACTTAACCGCTTCCGCTCAAAAATGCTAACAAGCTACAGGGTGGAACAACGCATTGAGAGGGTTAAGGCACTAAAGCAAAAAGAAATGCTTCCAATCGACGAATATCAGAATAACTTACTAGCTGAGAATATATAAGCGGGTATTTAAATATCGTTTAAATATTTATTCACAGTTATCTACCGTACAATAAACCTTGAATAAAGTTAAGAGCATAATCCACTTCGCATTATGCTCTTTTTTGCGCTTGATTATTATTTGTATAGCATGTATAATAATTACATAATGAAACATTGTTTATAGTTGTGTGGACAAACACTATAAATAAGTACGCAAAAAATTAAAAGGAGGAAAAAAACATGAAGTCCAATTCGAAACCCTCAAAAATTCTTTGTATTGGTCTGATATTGGTGCTGCTATTTAGCATAGCCGCAATGTATATCCAGACAGATGGTGGAAAGGTAAGAGTATTTGAAGTAAACTTTCCATCAAGCTTCGGGGGCAATCTAAGTGCATTTATCTATAAGCCTGATACTGCAACGATTGATACCCCTGCCCCCTGCGTGATAACCACTTGCGGTGCCGGCAATACCAAGGAAATGCAGGATATCGTCTTAGTGGAGCTTTCGCGCCGCGGCTATGTAGCAATATCGTTTGATATTTACCACCACGGAAAGTCTTCCGGTACGCATAAGGATGTATCCTACACCATGAGCCAGCAATACCTTGGGCATGGTATGATAGACCTTGTAGATTATGTATACAATAAGCTTGATTATGTTGACAATACCAAAATCGGCATAACCGGTCATTCCACAGGTGGTCGTGTAACATCTTACACATTAAATGAGTACGGTCGTTATGATAAAATTAAAGCTGGCATAGAAGAAGGCGCTCATTATTTTGATGAGCTGTATGAAGCCTGCCACCAAACTCAGGTTGCCGCTGCGCTTATAGTAGCCAATGTACCTGCCTACTACATAATAGAAGAATTCCCGAATTATATAGATATAGGCTTACTCCAGCCCTATTATGATGAAGGCGTCAAATCTCAGATAACAAGGATTGACGGTTTCTACTCTGGCGATATGACCGTTTCTCCTGAGGCTAAAAACTTTGTAAACCAAGGCGTCCCTGGTACATTTAAAATGGACAAAACCGTTGATTACGATGTTGATGAAGGTGCAGCCTCCGCCGCAGGCAACTTTACAGGCTTTTCTGGCGGAACAGCGGGATATCCGCAGGTCAAAATATCAAACTGGGATAATAATGAGCGCATTGAGCTGAATACTTGGTATAAAAACGAAGAAACGGGCGGACGCCGTATTGTTTACAACCCCAAGATAACCCATGCGGAAGCTCACTTTGCCCCTGTAGCATCAGAGGAAATAATAAGCTTCTTTGAACAATCCCTCGGTGAGCCTACCGAAGTATCAGGTTATACCTCGTATATGTGGAAAGAAGTATGCAACCTTGGTGCTCTTATAGGTCTATTTACATTCCTTTACGGGCTTATTATGGTACTGCTTGATACACCCCGCTTTGCTATGCTTAAAGGCGAAGCGCCTGCGCGCATTGCAAAACCCGCATCAACTGTGGATAAACTTCGCATATTGATTAATATTTTGATAATAGGCATAGTGGGCGCACTTACCGTAGAGTGGGCTATGGATAAGGGGGCAAATTTCCTATCCAAATTGTGGTCTGGCAAATATGTATCTTGGACAGGCAACGGAATAGGGGCATGGTCGGCATGGATGGGCATTGTTACAACAGTCGTTTTCCTAATTAATCACTTCCTATTTAATAAGAAGAACGGCGCAACAACTGAATCTTGGGGAATAAAGATAAGCGGAAAGAAATTCCTACGCACAGTTGAACTGTTAGTGCTGTTCTTCAGCGGATTCTGCCTTGTTGTATACGGCATAAACTTCTTCTTCGGCACGGACTTCCGTTTCTGGATATACGCTATACGCGGCGTTAGCAGAGCGGAGATGATGTACCTGTTCTACTATTTCCCCATTTTCTTCATATACTATGCTATACATTCATGGTCGGTAAATGCATCGTATCGTTTTGAAAACGCAGGGAAATGGAACATTCTTCTGTGCGTTGTAGCAACTATACTAGCCCCTGTACTCGGCTTTGCAATTGAATATATAGGGCATATAGTATATGATGTGCTGCCCTTCCCTGTTATGTGGGTATTCTTCCTGTGGCTAATAAACATCACTGTAAACTT
Source organism: Christensenellaceae bacterium (assembly GCA_012518615.1). Classification (GTDB taxonomy): domain Bacteria; phylum Bacillota; class Clostridia; order Christensenellales; family Aristaeellaceae; genus DTU024. Next base: position 34,333 of record JAAYRU010000018.1, read on the forward strand.
AACGCTTGCAACCCTGCTAAGCAGAAAGATGTTTGAAACCACGGGCAATATTTGGCTAGGCGCGCTTATAAATACTACAATGGCGACATACCTTACAATAGCCACCTCCCGTATGATAACCTTCCTTACATAATATTATTCTTAAATAAAAGCACTCAAACACCGCCTTCGCGCGGTGTTTGTTTGGTTTAATAAATTAACTCATGACAAAATGAAATGACTCCAGTGTATAAATAAAATCATAGGCTCTACTTCCAAAATCGTAATAAAAGAGTAGAAGAATAAAAACATAACGGATTTATTCCACGGTCATCTTGCCATGAGCCTTGATTTGAGCGGAATTTCGAGGCAAAACGGCAGCCCAACCGCTACGTGGCAGGTTTGCCTTGGCAAAAGAAGCCTATTTCGCTCAAAACTCATGGTAAGATGCTTTTGCGGCATAAAATCCGTTACGACTTTGGGAGTAGAACCCATAATTCTTGACAGTACCATAACGGAAGTGTTAAAGTATATATTGTGAAGCTGGTTGAAGGTGGTTTTCATTCCGCCTATTGTTTTTTGCCCAAATACGAATGGAAAGATATTGATGGTTTTATAGATGTGGATATTGAAAAGTATTATAAAATCTTAGAGTCTGTAGCACATCTTATTATTAAATTTATTAAATTTTCTCAAGATGGGGGATTTGAACATGCCTCAAATTATTAGAATTGGTTCTTGTCTGGTTTTTTTGTGCAAATGAAAATGATACTTTATAGCCGATTCATGTTCATATTTCAACCGGAGTTCTCTCTTCAAATGCGACAAAGGTTTGGATTACCACCAAAAAATGTCTATTGTGCAGCAATAATTCAAAAATCCCCAAACACGTTCTTAGAAAAATGCAATTTCATTGAAAAATTATGGTTGATGGTAAGTGTTACATTTAATGGAGAAAAGTTTGAAAAAATTTTTTGTGCCTTTCGGAAAAAGGAGGTTTATATTAATGAATAAGAAGACAATAATAACAGGCAGTTCAATCAGATACTGCCAAATCACAAAAAGATTCGTTCATCGTATTTTTTGGGGATGTTTGCTTTTTGCAACTATGTTATTACTTCCTATTTACCATGTATTAGCTTCGGAATCTTATGCGAAGATTGAAAGTGCCTCATGGCAAGATTCGAACACCTTAGTCCTCATGTGGGCTGATCCCGGTTTGTACGAAGTTTATCGGTCGGATTCCCCAAACAGCAACTACATCCTGATTGGAACATCGGATTCCGGCTTTTATGTTGATAATTCTGTAACCTATTCAGACAATACAGGTAATGCGAACGAATACTATTATCGACTCGGTTCAAATGGAGTCCCTGTATCCGCTCCGGTTCAGAGCGGATATAATTCTCACGACCTCAGTTGTGTACAAATATTTATGTATCACCATTTCATACCCGATAATCAAGTTGGGTCTAAAGAATATTCTAAGGATTTTCTCGATTATGCTATAACCACCAGTGAATTTGAGCAAGACCTTATTTTCCTAAAGAAGAACGGATTTACTACGATAACATCCAAAGAATTACTGGAATACATTGACGGAAAGGCTAAGCTTCCTCAGAAAGCTGTCATCATCTCGATAGATGACGGCAGTTTGAGCGTATATCGCTATGCATTTCCTTTGTTAAAAAAATATGATATGAAAGCGGAGTTTAACCTTATAGGAAAGAGTATCGATGACGCCACAGAGCCATTTTTGAATCAGGAGTCAGATGTGTCGGACGAAAGAACGGCGGAGGATTACTGTAACTGGTATGAAATATTGGAAATGAATGAATCCGGGCTTGTGTCGCACACTTCACACTCGTATGCGCTCCATTACTATGGACAATATGGTAGAATCGGAGCCCTCCAGGCTGACGGTGAAGAAGAGACTGACTATGCGAAAGAAATGAAAAGAGACTACGATACAGCCTACAGGTGTATCAACGGTTGGTTGGGCACAAATCCAACCACATTTGTATACCCGTACTCAAAACGCAATTTACTTTCTGACAAAACCTTGCTTGAAAATACAGGATATCGAATACTAATGGCCGGGCAAATTAGTGAACGTGTGACAAAAGGCAACTATTTCGTCGACGGTGCGCCGTCTGCCTCGTATATGCGCGTGATGACTCGTATCCCTCGAATGACAGGAACTCCGCTCTCTCAATATATTAGCGATGTATATGCAAGTGATGCTGCCAATGGTGTAAATATTAATATAGACACAAGTAGTGTCTACTGAACAATTCAACTCCCTATATTTCCAAGCAATCTGGTCTGATATAGGATAAACTAATGCAAGGAAAACCCCCTGAAATCGTCCAAAACCCTTGCACTTTATTTAGAGGATCACAGCATGTATCGACCAGAAAACAAACAAGTCAACGTGTTTAAGAATGAGGGTTTCTTCCTGTTTCAGGGTCTGAATGCGACAACGACTGGCTCAGGCTGGTCAAGCTGATTCCCTCATACGCTGTTAGGCTACAATACATTTATGACACAAGAAAGGAAAAACGAGAGACCCTTTGGTATAATATAAACATCAAATAATATTAAGAAAGGATCTCTCAATGAAAAGTATAACAGAAGGAATGCGATTTAGGAAGCGGATGGTGGAATATGCAATACTACACAA
>JAAYRU010000019.1 GCA_012518615.1 Christensenellaceae bacterium
AGAATACTCAGAAGACTGGTCAGTAAGCAAGGCATATTTGAGTGAGGATTCGCTCAAATCACTAAACAAACAAGCGGCATGATTTATGAGCGGAGTTGAAAGTTGCGAACATGACTTGACAGTACCCTATAACATGTAGGTAATTTAGGAACAACGCATCCATGCGGTACATTATCTGCAAAATAAACCTTGAACGCATCTGCGTACGGAAAGAGCGCATCATACCTTCCTTAAAGGGGCGCAGTATGGGCGTTTCCTCGGAACATACAGTAATAACCGCATCATCCACAAGTATTATAGAAAGCGGGATTGTGGTATATAGCTCTGTATGGTCTTCCTCCTCAAGGGTAGGAATATTTACGAGTATCATTGTGTAGTTGTCGTCAGTTTCTATACGAGAACGCTCATCAAGGTCTAGAGCGTATTTTATAACATCGCTATCCAGCTGATAGCGTCTTGCTATCTTCTGTATTTCAATATCCTCAGGGGCTACCATGTTTATCCAGCATCCGTCCGCTACCAAATCTATCCTAGATAGCTTCATTCCATCTGAAATAAAAAATTCAAGCATATGAACCTCCTCCTTTACATTGCGTCAAGGCTGTGGAGCCTTGCGGCAAATAAATACATACTGTTGCACAAATTAGGCCGTGGCTCCGGGTCCACTATATCTCACTTCCTTTCGCTCGGATTGCCATATATTTTATACCTTTACGGATAATAATTGTCAATAGCTTTTATAGAAATTTATATAGAAAGTATTTGCCCCAAGCAAGCGCCTCTCTCACATGGTTTTTAAGCCAATATTCAGATTTAATTGGGCTGGCTATGCCTTCTATATATTTTACACCCGCATCATTAGCAAGCCTTATAGCGCGGGGCAGATGATAGTCACTAGTAACTATTGCAATTTTTGTACCCTCAGGCACCATAGCTATAGCATTATCTATGCTTTGCCTTGTATCTACGCTCTTATCATCAACCAGTATATGTTCTGCACTCACACCATGCGCTATTAACCATTTCTGCATTGTATGCGCTTCAGGCTCTGGCTCTTTCTTGCCCTGCGCTCCGCATACTATAAGTGTGCGGGGCTTTTGCTTATATACTTCAAGCGCCTTTTGAAGGCGAAGCTCAAGTTGTACGCTGGGCGTTCCGTCTTCCTTAACCTGCGCGCCAAGCACTATTATAGCTTCCGCCTCACCCTTAGGTTCCGGCAGTGTAAGCTCTAAAAACAGTTGGTATGCGAACATAGCAATAAATGCCAAGAAAAATAACAACAATAACCAAGAAAAAAGTTTAAATAAAATTCGTTTCGGGCTAAAAAAGCTCCTTCTGCGCGCCATAGCGACCTCCCTAAAGTAAATTGTTCTCCCTAAAGCTGAAAGCCTTAGTACCTGCTATTATAACATGATCCAGCAGTGTTATTCCAAGCTCGCTGCATAGCGAACCTATTTTATTTGTTAATTCTATATCCGCCTTTGAAGGCTGTGCATCGCCCTGCGGATGATTATGGGCTATAAGCGCAGCAGCAGAGCCTGACCTTAATAAAAAGCTTATAACCCGCCTTATAGATACCATAGCAAGCCCCTCATCTCCTGAGGCTATCCTTTCTGTAGATATAACGCAGGATTTCGCATCCAAGGACACCACTTCAAAATGCTCGTATGTTTCGCCTATTAAAAGGCTTCTTGCAAATGATTTATAAGAATTGATATCCGTAAGCACTGTCTTTTCGCTGCCCTTGCTAATTAAATATTTACGCATTGTGGGAAGCATAAGTGTAATTAGCGTAGCCGCCTGTTCGCCTATGCCTTCTACCTTAATAAGCTCTGCATATTTAGCTTCAAATACACCATGCAACGAGCCGAAGCGCCTAATTAGCGCATGAGCTATGGGGTTTGTATCGCGCCTTGGTATCGCAAATGTTAGCAGCAATTCAAGCACCTCATGTGGAGCGAAGCCCTCAAGACCCGCCTTAATAAAGCGCTGCCTTAGCCTTGCCCTATGCCCTTTATGCATATCAGCCATAGACTTCCTCCTTTTGTGTATTATGTGCAAAAGAATATAACAGCTCCTCTACTTGGGCAAGGCTTGGCAGGGTATTAAGCTTCCGCCTTAGCTCCGCCGCGCCCCTTATGCCCTTTATGTACCAGCTAAAATGCTTACGCATTTCAAGCACGGCTCTATCTTCGCCCTTCCACTCTGAAAGCATATTTGCATGTCGCATAGCTAAACTCACTATTTCTTTAACATTTGGAGTGTCATAAATTTCGCCTTTCGCTAATGCCTTAATTTGAGAAAATATCCAAGGTCTGCCAAGCGCGCCCCTGCCTATCATTACGCCATCAAAGGGGCAAATTTCCATAAGCTTAAAATAATCCTCAGGCGAAAAAATATCCCCGTTTGCAATTACGGGTATGGATAGGCTTTGTTTTACCTCTGCCATGGCGTACCAATCAGCTTTACCGCTGAACTGCTGTACTCTGGTTCTACCGTGTATTACAACTTCATCAGCACCTTCGCTTTCAAGCATTTTAGCAAATATTGGGGCTATATTGCTATCCCAGCCGAGCCTTATTTTTACGCTTATAGGCAGCTTAACGCTTTTTCTAACGCTGCGCATAATTTTAGCAGCTAAAGATGGGTTTTTCATAAGCGCTACGCCGCTTCCGCCGCCCGACACCTTATGCGCAGGGCAGCCCATATTTATGCTTATGCCCTGAAATTTGCCCATATCTTCTAGCGCTTTTGCGGCATCTGCCATAAGGCTTGCGTCTTTCCCGAAAACCTGTGCGTAAAGCTCCCCTTCTGTAGCAAACTTATCCGTAAGAAAGCGGTATGCAGCGCTATTTTTGGGTGCAGATAAATAACCCTGCGCGCTTATCATCTCTGTGGTAGCTCTATCTGCGGAATTTTCAAAGCAAATAAGCCTGTAAACGGCATCGCTTATACCTGCAAGCGGGGCAAGCTGTAAATTCATTCAACTGTGCCCGCGAGTTTTACCATATTTATTATGCGCCACCTGCCGCCCTCACGGGATAGGACTATCTCATAACGCCCGCTCTCCCACCTTGGCACGGCTTGCATATCCTGAGGCGTTTGAGCTTTGTAGCTTGAAAGTATTCTTCCGTCTATCTTGGGTATGCTTTCAACCACCCTTGCCCTTGCGGTATCGTCCCAAGGCCAGCTCCACATCCATTCTAGCTTAACTCTATGGTCTATACCTGTAATATCGTAGCGCACATACGGGTTAGTACCGTCTTTTATAGTTGCAAGCACTGGGTCTCTTGCAAGATAGCCTGGCGAAAAATAATCCTCAAGCTTATCTTCCTCAGCATTCATAAGCACAACCTGCGCCCTTTGAGCCATGCCATCTTTAATAATTACATATATGTTAGACAGGTTCATAGAAAAATAAAAGGCAATAGTTATTAAGCCTAATATAAGCACTATTACAAATAGCCTTGACGCAAGGAACCAAATAAATCTACGCAGGTATTTCATCTACGAGGGCTAAGCACGGTACCCATCATATCTCCCTTGAGTACCTTTAATATGTTTTTAGGGTCATCAAGACCGAATATTCGCACCATAGGGAACGCTCTGTCTGAAAGCATTTGGAAAGCCGACATATCCATTACTTTAAGCCTTCTGTCTATGGCTTCCTCATAGCTTATATCCCTTATAAGTGTGGCATCAGGGTTAGTGTTAGGGTCTGCAGTATACACGCCATCAATATTTTTAGCAAGCAACAGCAAATCAGCCTCTATTTCAAGGCAGCGGAGAACAACAGCTGTATCTGTTGTAAAAAAAGGTCTTCCAAGCCCGCCGGCAAATATAGTTATATTGCCATTTTCAAGGGATTTTACAGCCTTATCTTTTCTGAAAGTATCGCATACGCCGGGCATGTCAATAGCGCTAAAAACTTCAGCCTTACCGCCCGCTCTTTCTACTGCGTCCTTTACGCAAAGGGCATTTAAAACGGTAGACAGCATACCCATATTATCCGCAGAAACGGCATCCATACCAATAGCGCCGCCCTTGCGCCCTCTCCATATATTGCCTCCGCCTATAACTACTGCAAGTTCAAAGCCTTCTTTGCTTACCTCGCAAAGTACATCTGCTACAGCATTTATCTTGTCAAAATCAAAAAGCCAGCCGTCCTTGCCTAGGGCTTCACCGCTCAATTTTAGCATTACGCGCTTCATAGCATAACCTCCACCTTAAGAAAAAAGGGGTACATAGTACCCCTTGAATAAAATCCGCTTAGGCTTTCTTTGTCATCTCGTCGATTTCGGACTGTAAATCGCTTACCTTGCGCTCTATGCCCTCACCGCATTCATAGCGGGTAAAGCGGCGCACTGATATCTTCTCCCCGCTTGCAAGCGTTGCTTCGTTTACAAGGTCATTAACGGTGATATCGGGGTTTTTTACGAAGGGTTGCTCAAGCAAGCAAACTTCCTTGTAATACTTTTCTATACGACCTTCCACCATGCGCTCTACTATTTTTTCGGGCTTGCCCTCGTTTAGAGCCTGTACACGCAGTATCTCGCGTTCTTTTTCTATGTTTTCTTCCGGAACATCTTCCTTAGATACAAACAAGGGATTGCTTGCAGCTATCTGTAGTGATATATCATGGCAGAGCGTTTGGAAAGTATCGGTTTTGGCAACAAAGTCGGTTTCGCAGTTTACTTCTACAAGAACGCCAATTCTTCCACCCATGTGGATATAGCTGTCTATCCTGCCCTCAGCTGCAATTCTGCCAGATTTCTTGCTAGATGCTGCAAGACCTTTCTCGCGCAGCAGCTCAATTGCCTTATCAATATCGCCATTTGATTCAACAAGCGCATTTTTACAGTCCATCATGCCCGCCTGCGTGCGCTCACGCAGCTCTTTTACCATTGCGGTTGTAACTTGCATAAAAAACCTCCTATATTATGCTTATATGCTTCTAAAAAATTCTTCAGAGTCGTCTTCTTCTTCGGTTTCTTGAGCAGATTCTTGGTAGCCTTGGCGCGCTTCTATAACCGCGTCGGCCATCTTGCCGGCGATTAGTTTAACTGCGCGTATGGCATCGTCATTACCGGGGATAGGATAGTCTATCTCGTCAGGATCGCAGTTGGTATCGACTATAGCTATAATCGGTATACCTAGGTTGCGCGCTTCCGCAACTGCGATATGTTCCTTCTTGGGGTCAACTACAAACAGTGCGCCAGGCAGGGATTTCATTTCGCGAATGCCGCCAAGGTTCTTTTCCAGCTTTTCACGCTCATGCTTAAGCTTGGCTACTTCCTTTTTGGGGAGGAGTTCAAACTCTCCTTTTTCTTCCATTTCGTCAAGCTTATTTAAGCGATCAACCCTTGTGCGAATAGTCGCGAAGTTGGTAAGCATTCCACCTAGCCAGCGGTTGCTTACATAGTACATGTTGCAGCGCTGCGCTTCCTGTTCTATGCTCTCCTGCGCCTGTTTTTTCGTGCCTACAAATAGCAGGGATTTTCCATCCTCAACCAATGAGCGCACGAACATGTACGCTTCCTCTATCTTGCGTACAGTCTTTTGCAAATCGATAATGTAGATACCGTTGCGTTGCGTGAAGATATAGGGCTTCATTTTGGGGTTCCAGCGCTTTGTCTGATGCCCGAAATGTACGCCCGCTTCAAGCAGTTGTTTCATTGAGATAATTGCCATGTTTTCCTCCTTGTTTTTTCCTCCGCAGGCTTCATACGGTGAGCCACCCTAAAAGGGCACAAGCATTCCATCAGCCCGCGTGCGTTTTCCGTTTGGGATTATATCATCTGCTGTGTAAATAAGCAAGCAAGCGGCTTAATTAGTACGCTTTAGCAATGTAGGGAAGTCAAACATTTGTGACACAGACCCCTTGGGTAATAGTGTTGCTTAAAAGCTGTTGGCTGACATTCATTTTCTCTGATGTTTTAGTCAAGGTCTTTAGAGCGTAGCGTACCTTGATG
>JAAYRU010000020.1 GCA_012518615.1 Christensenellaceae bacterium
CATCAAGGTACGCTACGCTCTAAAGACCTTGACTAAAACATCAGAGAAAATGAATGTCAGCCAACAGCTTTTAAGCAACACTATTACCCAAGGGGTCTGTGTCACAAATGTTTGACTTCCCTACATACTTCATTGCGGGCTTAACAGGTATAGGGGAAGAAATATATGAGAGCGCTCGGGTGGACGGCGCAGGTGATATAAGGATATTCTTTTCCATTACGCTTCCAATGCTGGCGCCTGTGCTAAAAATGATACTTATGTTGGCACTGGTTATATCCTTTATGGACTATCAAAGCATAATGGTATTGACAGGTGGGGGACCATTAGGTGCGACAAATGTAATGTTCCTTTATGTTTATCAGTTGTTCTTCCCGATATCTCCAGGTTCGCGTGCTCCTCAAGAGTTCGGATATGGTGCTGCCGTATCGCTTGTATGTGCTGCCATCGTAGGAATTTTTGTGGGTATTTACTTAATCCTCGCCAGGCGCTTGGATAATTTAACCGAGTGAGAGGAGAATAACTATGACAATAAGTAGACGTAAAATTGTATTTGGCGTAATAAAATGGTTTTTAGTTGGCGCAGTATGTTTATTTACAATTTACCCTGTTATATATGCACTAATTGGCTCTCTAAAAACCAATGCGGAACTTACCTTAGGAGGAAGTTTCTTCCCTAAGGAAGCTCAGTGGCAAAATTATGAGTACGCCTTTTCCCAGCTAAACTTTGGGCGCTATACATTAAATAGCTTTACACTTGCTATATTAACGGTAATTCTTACACTTATTACCTCAAGCATGGCAGGTTATGCGATAGGGCGGAGAAATTTTCCCGGAAAAGGATTGCTTTCGTCATTATATCTATTCAGTATGTTTGTTTCGGTAGGCTCAGTTGCCTTATATCCCTTATATGTTCTATTATCTGACCTTAAACTTACGGATAGCTTGATGGGTATCGCTTTGGTGTTAACTGGCGGTCAGGCGTCAAATATATTTTTGATTTCAGGCTTTGTTAAAGGAGTTCCAAAAGAGCTTGATGAAGCTGCACATATAGACGGTGCCGGCATATTTAGAATTTACTGGCAAATTATTTTGCCGCTTATAAGACCCATTATCGGTGTCGTTGCCCTGTTCGCTTTCCGTCTTGCATGGAATGAATTCGTAACTTCACAGGTGTTTACTATGCAGAATAGAAATTTGCAGCCGCTGTCAGTTGCAGTTGCGAATTTGCGTTATTCTGCAAATGCAGCTGCTGAATGGCATATAATGGCTGCAGGTGCTTCAATTGCGCTTATTCCTATGCTGTTGATATATGCTGTGGCAAACAGGCAATTTATAGGCGGTATTACTGCAGGTGCGGTAAAGGGGTAATTTGTTAATCATGGACAAAGAACTGTTATCTGAGCAGTACGTTTAAATGGAAGTATTAATGTTTGTGGATTCTTGTACGCTATGTACAGGGAAATAGGTTTAAGCTCGTCTGCTCATACAGAACAGGCGAGTATTATCTAGAATATAAGGATTGAAACTGAATACTCGATTCTGTGTATATATGTATAAAAAATAATTGTTTAACGATAGGAGGAAAAAATGAAACTACCATTTGAAGTTGATCTGAGTGGCAAGGTTGCTGTTGTAACCGGAGGCAGCGGTGTGCTCGGATCGGATTTTTGCAAGGCGCTTGCAGCCTGCGGGGCTAATGTAGCCGTGCTTGGACGCTCAAAGGAGAAGAGCGGCAAGCTGGCTGATGAGCTTAATGGCAAGGGCGCAGGATTTGCGGTTGATGTGGTTGATTTGGAATCGCTTAAAACCGCAAAAGACGACATACTAAAGCTTTGGGGCAGGATAGATATACTTATTAACTGCGCCGGAGGAAACAACCCTGTTGCAACCACAGATGATGAGCAGTATTCTAAGGAAGCTAAGGGTTTGCAGGACTTCTTTCATCTAGACCCAAAGGGAGTGCAGCAGGTGTTTGACCTAAACTTCTTAGGCACGCTTCTTCCAACTCAAGTTTTTGCGGGGGAGCTTCTAAAGCAGGAGGACGGTTGTATTATAAATATATCCAGCATGGGTGCCTATCTACCGCTCACAAAGGTAGGTACATATAGCGCTGCTAAGGCGGCGGTAACTAATTTTACTCAATGGCTTGCAACATATTTTGCAAAGGCAGGCGTGCGCGTAAATGCAATAGCTCCTGGCTTTTTTGTGACTGCTCAAAATAAATCGCTACTATTTAACGAGGATGGCACGCCTACAGCCCGTACGGGGAAGATACTTGCTGCTACTCCCATGGGTCGCTTTGGCGAGCCGGAAGAATTAATCGGAACTCTACTCTATCTGGTATCTAAAGAGGCTTCAGGTTTTATTACCGGAGTTGTTATACCGGTAGATGGTGGATATACAAGTTATTCGGGGGTGTAAAATGTTAGATTTAATTACTGCAACAAGCATGGGGGTTAGGATTACCCCTATAAACCGTCAGCCTGTGGGTATAGGCAATTTCTATGAAATGCATTCAACCAGCGCAGAGAGCAATGTGCTTAATATTTCCGCCTCGCTTGGGCTAAAAACAAGGGTGCTTACAGCATTTGTAAAGGATAGCCCTATTGCGGACTTTATTAAGGGCGATCTGCGTCGCCGCAATATTGCATACGAAGGGCCGGAACTTGATCAAGGCGGTCCATGGGGGCTAAGGCATCAGTTCAACATAGCAGATTCCGGCTTTGGTATGCGCGCTCCGCGCGTGCTCAACGATAGGGCGGGTGAAGTAGGTAGGGAACTTTCCGCTAAATATTTTGACCTTGACAGGCTGTTCAACAAAGAAGGCGTACGCATGATGCACTTCTCAGGTCTGTTCGTAGCCCTATCTAAAGAAACCGCTGCTTTCTGCCTTGAGCTGGCTGAAAAAGCAAAAGCTTCAGGTACCATCATAAGTTTTGACCTTAACCACCGCGCTTCATTCTGGAAGGATAGGGAAGATGAGCTTTTAAACACATTCAGGCGTATAGCTGGCGTTACAGATATACTTATAGGTAATGAAGAAGATTATCAGCTTGCGCTTGGTATTGAAGGCCCTAAAGCCGGCGGAGAGGATATAGAGGCTGAGATATCTCAATTCAAAGCGATGATAGAGCGCGCAAGGGAAGAATTCCCGAATGTAACTACCTTTGCAACCACGCTACGTGAGGTGCTAAGCGCAAATGACCATCTTTGGGGAGCAATACTATATAAGGATTCTGCTTGGCATAAGGTGTTGCCGCGTCCCATTCAGGTGCTGGACCGTATTGGCGGCGGCGATGGCTTTGTAGGGGGGCTACTGTATTCAACGCTTCAAGGTTTCCCTGCTCAGAAATGCTTACAGTTTGCATGGGCAACAGGCGCTATGGCAGTTACTATGTTAGAAGACTTTGCTACGCCTATAAGCGAAGAGCAGGTTTGGAATGTCTGGCAGGGCAATGCCAGAGTTGTAAGATAATAGGAGGAAATATGAAAAAAGCGGATATTGGTCTAATCGGTCTTGCGGTAATGGGTGAAAACCTAGTAATGAACATGGAAAGCAAGGGTTTTACCGTTGCAGTGTTCAATCGCACAGTATCAAAGGTGGATGCCTTTGTTGAAGGGCGCGCTAAGGGTAAGAATATTATAGGCACAAGGAGCCTTGAGGAACTTGTAGAAACTCTTGAAAAGCCCCGCAGGGTAATGCTTATGGTAAAAGCGGGCAAACCCGTTGATGATTTCATCGAAATGCTTATACCCCTGCTTGATGAAGGTGATATCATAATCGACGGCGGCAACAGCCATTTCCCGGACACCGAAAGGCGTGTCAAATATTTAGAGAGCAAAGGTCTACTGTTTATTGGTACTGGCGTATCAGGCGGTGAGGAAGGCGCGCTTAAAGGTCCCAGCATAATGCCTGGCGGCTCTCCTGAGGCTTGGCAATATGTAAAGCCCATTTTCCAGTCCATAGCCGCAAAGGTTGATGGAAAACCCTGCTGCGACTGGGTTGGCGAAGGCGGAGCGGGCCATTATGTTAAAATGGTGCATAACGGCATAGAATATGGCGATATGCAGCTTATAGCTGAAGCCTACCTGCTTATGCGTGATATGCTTAAACTATCCAATGACGAAATGGCAGAAATATTCTCAAAATGGAATAAGGGCAAGCTAGATAGCTACCTTATAGAGATAACAGCAGATATAATCGCCTATAAGGACGAGGAAAACAAATACGCCATAGATTATATAATGGATACCGCAGGTCAAAAGGGCACAGGCAAGTGGACGGCTATCGCAGCGCTTGAAGAGGGTATACCTCTAACGCTTATAGGTGAAGCTGTGTTTGCAAGGTGCCTATCCCACGATAAGGGAGCGCGCATAAGAGCCGAAGGCATTCTTGGCAAAAATTCACCCAATGCGCCTGAAAATGCAGAAGAATTTATTGCAAATATAGAAAATGCACTGTATGCCGCGAAGGTTATATCATACGCTCAAGGCTATGTACTGCTTGCGACTGCCGCAAAAACCTATGGCTGGAATCTAAATTTCGGCGGAATAGCGCTCATGTGGAGGGGCGGTTGCATAATAAGAAGCGCATTCCTAGGGAAGATATACGAAGCCTTTATGGACAATCCTAAGCTTGAAAACCTGCTTTTCGCTCCCTACTTTGCTGAAAACATGAAAGAAGCTATACCCTGCCTCCGTAAGGTATGCTCAAAAGCTATAGAAGAGGGTGTAGCAGTGCCCGCGATGTCTAGCGCACTTAGCTATTTTGACGGTTTAAGAACCGCAAACAGCGGCGCCAATATGATTCAGGCACAGCGGGACTATTTCGGAGCCCATACCTATGAGCGCACAGACAAACCCGCAGGCGAATTTTTCCACACCAATTGGACAGGGGAAGGTGGCGACACCAAGTCTGGGGTATATAATGCGTAAACTCATTGAAGGTACATATGTTTCAAGTAATCCCGAAGGATTTGGCGATGAAACTGTAAGCAGGATAGTTAAAGAAGCGCTGGAGCCTATAAAGGGCAAAATCAAAAAGCTTCTATTAATTCCGCCTGATTTTACTCGTCTTCATTCAAATTCCGGTCTTATTACAAGTGTAATATATAGTGAGCTTTCTCCCGAAACCAAGGTTGATGTACTCCCTGCGCTGGGCACGCATGTACCCATGAGTGAAGAAGAATGGAACATCATGTATACGGGAGTGCCATATAGCGCTATGCTTGTGCACGACTGGCGGCACGGCATAGTACGCCTTGGCGAAGTGCCGGGAGAATATGTAAGCGAACTCTCCGGCGGTATTATGGATTCCCCCATACCTGTTGAACTTAATGAGCGTATACTTGATAAAAGTTATGATTTAATACTATCAGTAGGTCAGGTGGTGCCGCATGAGGTGGTCGGCATGGCAAACCAGAGCAAGAATCTGTTTGTAGGCTGTGGGGGAGCGGGAATGATTAATTCCTCCCATATGTTAGGTGCATTCTGCGGAATAGAAGATATTATGGGTAGGGATAAAACTGCCGTGCGCGCAGTGTTTGACTATGCACAAGATAATTTCATAGCTGACTTACCACTCCAATACATATTAACTGTTACTGATGCCCCTTTGGGAGATATCCGCACGCACGGCCTATTTATAGGGCGGGATAGGTATTTCTTTGAGGAAGCTGTAAAGCTTGCCCAAGAAAAGAATGTAATAAAACTAGACAGTCCTATAGAAACCGCAGTAGTGCTCCTTGATGAGCAGGAGTTTCAATCCACATGGCTTGGCAACAAGGCAGTATACAGAACAAGAAAGGCGATAGCCGATGGCGGAAAGCTTATAGTACTCGCTCCAGGCGTTAAGCGTTTTGGCGAGGATAAGGCTGTAGACGAACTTATACGTAAATATGGCTATAAGGGCAGGCAATATGTTATCGATATGATTAACGAAAAGGAAGATTTAAGGGCAAACCTCTCCGCCGCTGCCCACCTTATACACGGTTCAAGCGATGGAAGGTTTTCCATAACCTATTGCATAAGGCATTTAAGCAAAGAAGAAATTGAGCAAGTAGGCTATGACTATATGCCGCTTGATGATGCGCTTAAAAAATACGCATTTGATAGCCTTAAGCCAGGTTATAATACCCTGCCTTCAGGTGAGAAGATATACTATATAAACAATCCTGCACTAGGGCTTTGGATGGTATAGTATAGCGAAAAAAATAAGGCGCCACGCAGAGATTAGCATGGCGCTTTTTTTACTTGTTTATAGTTTTTAAAGTGCGTTCACCATATTGAACATTCTTCTGTTGAAATGCGGCTTGGCGTTTAGTGCGGTTTCAAGTGGCATATGGAAAGTTCTGCCGTTCCTAACGCCTATAACTTGGTTTGATATATTATGCTTTAGAAGGTTTACTGCCATTGCGCCCGCTTCAAATGCGAAAGCTCCGTCCCTTGCGGTGGGTGCAACGCCTCTTTGAGTATAGCCTACAACGGTTGCTCTAACCACTGTTTCAGGGTTGTTTGCCATAGCTTGCAGCACACGGGCGAAGTTTATAGCATCTATCCTTTGCCCCTCGTATGCGCCTTTTATGCCTTTATCATTCAAGAAGCTTACATAGTCAAAATCCGCCATAGTGCGCCAAGCGCCTTCAGCCACTACAACTGTTGCACGGGTGTTTCCACGCTCAACTAAGTTGTTGAGCCTTTTGGCAACATCTCTAATATCCCAGCCCTTTATTTCGGGTACTACAACTATTTCACAGCCTGTAGATTGCGCTGCGGTTAAGGCAATATCCCCGCAGTTTCTACCCATAACTTCAACTACATGGGGGCGGTCATGCGAGCGGCTTGTAGCTCTAATAGCACGGATATAATCAACGCATAAATTTACAGCAGAGTCAAAGCCGAGGGACATTTCTGTATAGCCAAGGTCATTATCTATAGTGCCGGGTATGCCTATGCAATGTATACCCTGTTTACTTAGCGACTGTGCACCCCTAAACGAGCCGTCCCCGCCTATTACAACAAGCCCCTGTACATTTAAATCTCTTAGAAATTGCGCTCCCTTTTTTTGGTACTCTTCCTCTTGAAACTCTAAGCATCTTGCTGTACGCAGATAAGTACCCGGAAGGTCTGCTATGTCAAGCAATTGGTCAAGGCTGAGCTCCACATAATTATCCTCAGGCTTTGGGTATTTGCCTATAAGCCCGTTAAAACCCCGCTTTATACCTATAAGCGGCATATCAAGCAGGGCGGCGCTCCTTGCAACGCTCATCACCGCCGCATTCATACCTGGGCTGTCGCCGCCGCTTGTTAAAACTGCTATTTTTGCCATAATGCCTCCTAACTGAACACACAATTAAAGAGCATAAACTCCATAATAATATTATATCAAAAATGCCCGATTTTTACCATAATAAAAAGGGCTGTCATAGAAACGACAGCTCCTTTGTTAAATGATATACTTGCTATAGACGAATTTTAGCTGCTGCGGGCGCTCTTAGCCTGCTGGCTTCGGGCATAGAGGAGCCTAGCAGGGGCTGCAAGTAGTATTTGAAAGCGTCAGTTACATTGTTGGCATCTGCGTTGATAAATTCGTCCGGCATTAGTTTTGTTTTTGCAGCTATATCCGATAGCGGACGTATTTGATAATCTACAGAGTAGTAGCCGGTGCGGTTTATGGTTATGCTGCCATCAGTATCGTGCCATATGGCGAACTGTGCAGCCTTTTCGCCGACTTCCCTTGCTTCTCTCTGGTCTACATCGCTAACGCAGCCCATGAAGGAACGCTGTAGATAACCGAAAGTATCACTGCGTACGCGACCTATATCAAGATTATCCTTTATCTGCTGTACCAGCACCTCGCCAAGTGCACCGGTTCCGCTAAGCTGTACATTGCCGTGGGCATCTGTGCCATAGTCCTTAAATAGGCTTAGTATGGGAGTGCCGTTTTCGTCCTGTATGCCTTCAGATACGGCTACAACACATCTGCCGTAGCGATTATATGTTTTTTCGACATCGGATAGGAATTTCTTTATTGTGAATGGTCTTTCCGGTACATATATAAGGTGTGGACCGTCGTCCGGATATTTCTGGGCAATTGCGGAAGCTGCTGTTAAGAAGCCTGCATGCCTTCCCATTACAACGGCAACGTGTACGCCGGGTAGAGCTCTGTTATCCAGATTTAAGCCTATGAAGCTTTGCGCTACAAAGCGCGCGGCGCTAGGGTAGCCCGGGGTATGGTCGTTGAACATAAGGTCGTTATCTATTGTCTTGGGTATATGTATTGCCCTAAAATCGTAGTGGGATTTTTCCGCCTGCTCGTTTACTATGCGTACGGTATCGGCAGAGTCATTGCCGCCTATGTAGAAGAAGTAACGCACATCGTGCATACGGAATACTTCGAATATTTCTTCGCAATATGCGGCATCGGGCTTATCGCGGGTTGAGCCCAGCGCGCTTGAAGGGGTTGCTGCAACACGCTCCAGATTATTTGTGGTTTCTTGGGTGAGGTCTAGAAAGTTCTCATTTATTATACCGTTTACGCCGTTAACTGCTCCATACACCTTGGTAATTTGCGGAAACTTGCGGGATTCCAGCACAACGCCTACCAGCGATTGGTTGATTACCGCTGTAGGTCCACCGCCTTGGGCTACTACTACTTTACCTCGTAATTGTTGTTCCATTATATCCTCCTAAAAAAAGGGTAGGGCGAATGCCCTGCCCTGTAATATAGCTTTAATTATGCCTTGTTGTTACAGCCAAGCACGTTGACTATCTTATGGCGAACCATGTCCCTAAGCGCGGTACGCGCTTCGCTTAGGTATTGGCGCGGGTCAAAATGCTCAGGATGTTCTGCGAAATGCTTGCGAATAGTACCGGTGAATGCAAGCCTTAAGTCGGAGTCTATGTTTATTTTACATACCGCCATGCTTGCTGCCTTGCGGAGCATTTCCTCGGGTACGCCTTTGGCATTGTCCAGCTTGCCGCCGAATTCATTTATCATATCCACATATTCAGGTACAACGCTTGATGCGCCGTGAAGAACTATGGGGAAGTTGGGAAGGCGCCTGCCTACTTCTTCTAGTATGTCGAAGCGGAGCTTAGGCTCTCCAGTGAATTTGAATGCGCCGTGGCTTGTGCCTATTGCTATTGCAAGGCTGTCTACGCCGGTTCTGGCTACAAACTCTTCAACCTCTTCAGGGCG
This sequence comes from Christensenellaceae bacterium, assembly GCA_012518615.1. Lineage (GTDB taxonomy): Bacteria > Bacillota > Clostridia > Christensenellales > Aristaeellaceae > DTU024. Next base: position 9,200 of record JAAYRU010000020.1, read on the forward strand.
GGTGTAGCTGGAATCCTCTTGGGATACTTTAATATCATCCTCAACGCCGGCTAGCCTACCAAGCTCGCCCTCTACTGTAACGCCCCTATCGTGGGCATAGTCTACAACCTGCTTGGTGAGTTTAATGTTTTCTTCAAACGGGAGATGGCTTCCGTCTATCATTACTGATGTAAAACCACCGTCTATACAGCTTTTGCAGGTTTCAAAATCGGGACCATGGTCAAGGTGTACTACGATGTCAAGACCGCTTGTTTCGACCGCAGCTTCAATTAGCTTTATTAGATAGGTATGGTTTGCGTACCTGCGGGCGCCGGCTGACACCTGAAGAATAAGCGGTGCATTCTCTATCTGCGCTGCTTCTACTATTCCTTGGATTATCTCCATATTGTTTACATTAAATGCGCCGACTGCATAGCCTTCTTTATAGGCTTTTTTGAACATTTCCGTGCTGTTTACTAATGGCATTCCGATGCCTCCTTACATGATTTATTTATGCTTCAATTATAGTAGACTTACTCATTGCTGTCAAACCAAATGTTCCATAAGCGTTTTAAAGTCCCTAAAGCGAAAATCCGCTTTGTATGAAGGGTAGTAGTTTTCAGGGTCAAATAATACTGCGGATATACCTGTGTTTTTTGCACATTCCATATCCAAGGGTCTATCGCCTATCATACAGCAGCGCTCTTTATTTATATTATGTTTTTCTATAAGATGGTTTAATGCATCAGGCGAGGGTTTACGGGGAAAAGCGTGTTCCTTTGTTATGCAGTAGGTAAAAAGAGAGCTTAGCTTTTTTGATTCTATCGCCTCTATTGCGCTTTTATCCCTGTGCGTGAATATATAGTTGCTGCCGCCTTGTGATACTATTTTAACAAGACAATCCTCAGCGCCCGGGTATAGGGGTATGTTTTTGGCGCTTCTCTTATCCGCGTAATAAGCATATTTTAATAGTATTTCCTCTGTTAAACCATCATCGCCATTAGAAAAAGCATAAGCAGCTTCTCTAAGTGTTGCCTTAAGCTTTTCAAGTATTACTTCTCCAGAGGGTACAGGTAGTGAAAGGCTTTTAAGAGCTAGTGCTAAATCCTCAGCCATTAGAGGATAGCTGTTAAATAATGTACCGTCAAAATCCCATATGAAGTGAATGAATTTCATACCTTATCAGGTAGAGAAAGTTCACTTGTGCAATGGGGACAGCGAGTAGCTTTATCCGCAATATTTTCAAAGCAGTAAGGGCAGCTGCGCGCTTCCACTTTGGGCGCTTCTTCCTTTGGCTTTTTTAAGCTATTTATAGTGCGTACGAAAAGGAAAATGCAGAGCGCTATAAGAACAAAATCTATAACATTTTGCAGGAACAAACCATAGTTTAATGTGGCAACGCCTGCATCCTGCGCAGCGCTTATGGAAGGATATTTTACATCGTTCCCGCCAAGCTGTATGAATAGACCGCTAACATTTATACCGCCTGTGATAAGGCTTACTATTGGCATAAAAATATCATTTACAAGGCTGCTTACTATTTTTCCGAAGGCTCCGCCTATAATAACACCGACTGCCATGTCTATAACATTGCCTTTTACCGCAAAGGCTTTAAACTCATCAAGAAATTTTTTCATAACAACCTCCTTTTAAACCGCGCAGATTTTAACACAGTTAAGGTACAGGTTCAACTAACGCCTATGTGTTTTCCTCGTGCTTTTTCTACGCCGTACGGGCTGGGGCTGTTTCTTTTCAAAGGGGTTTTCTCCCTTTATGTCAAATAGCTGGTCGCGCAGCTTTGCCGCGCGCTCAAAGTCCAGCGAGCCTGCGGCTGAAAGCATCTGGTCTTCAAGTTTTGCTATAAGCTGCTCTCTTTCTTCAGGGCTTAAGCGGCTGCTTTCAATTTCCTCAGTGCTCTGCGTTATGGCTATAAGCTCCCTTACTTTAGATTGAACGCTTTCAGGGGTTATGTTGTGCTCTTTATTATATTGCGTTTGTATGCGCCGTCTTCTGTTGGTTTCGTTTATCGCCCTCATCATAGAGTTTGTGGGGTTATCGGCGTACATTATAACTCTGCCCTCAGTGTTACGGGCTGCGCGCCCCACCGTCTGTATGAGGGATGTTTCAGAGCGCAGGAAACCTTCCTTATCTGCATCAAGTATGGCAATAAGCGATACTTCAGGCAAATCCAGCCCTTCGCGAAGTAGATTTATACCTACCAACACATCATATGCGCCAAGCCTTAAATCCCTAAGCAGCTCCATACGTTCAAGGGTTTTTATGTCTGAATGTAGGTAGCGCACCCTCATATCGTTCTCACGCAGGAAATCAGATAACATCTCCGCCATTTTCTTTGTGAGTGTAGTAACTAGGGTACGAAAACCCTTTTCGGTTTCCTTGCGTATTTCGCCTATTAAATCGTCAACCTGCCCTGTTGCGGGGCGTACATCTATCTTAGGGTCAAGAAGTCCTGTTGGTCTTATTATCTGCTCTACTATCTGAGAGGAATTATTAATCTCATATTCCGCAGGGGTTGCGGATACATATATAACCTGCTTTACGCGCTCGGCAAACTCATCAAAGGTGAGGGGCCTATTATCAAAGGCGGATGGCAGGCGGAAGCCGTATTTTACAAGCTCCTCTTTCCTAGCCCTATCACCCGCGTACATGGCGCGTATCTGGGGGATAGTAACATGGCTCTCATCTATAAAGCACAGGAAATCGCTAGAAAAATAGTCAAGCAGGGAATAGGGCGGGTCGCCGGGACTTCGTCCGTCAAAATAGCGGCTGTAGTTTTCAATACCCGTGCAAAAGCCTATCTCCCTTAGCATATCTATATCGTATCTGGTGCGCTGGAGTATGCGCTGCGCCTCAAGAAGTTTGCCCTCTTCCTCAAACTTTTCGGCTTGCAGAAGCATATCCTTTTCTATTTGTTTAATCCTATCCTCGCGCCCTTCAACTTGAGATACATAGTGCGAGGCGGGGAATATGGATATATGGTTTATATTGTGTATGGTTTCGCCTGTTGTAAGGTTAAACTCCGATAGCCTGTCTATCTCATCGCCGAAGAACTCAACCCTTACGCCGTTTTCCTTGCTGCCTGCGGGGATAATATCCACAACATCGCCACGGATTCTGAACATGCCTCTATCAACGCCTATGTCGTTTCTATCGTACTGTATTTCTATAAGCTTTCTTGAAAGGCTTTCAGGGCTTATATTCATATTGGGGCGCAGGGAAATCATTTGCCCTTCGTATTCGGAGGGGTCACCCATGGAATATATGCAGCTGACGGAAGCAACTATTATTACATCCCTTCTTTCCCTTAGCGCTGCGGTTGCGCTATGGCGCAGGCGGTCTATTTCATCATTTATAGAAGCGTCCTTTTCTATGAATGTATCGCTGGAAGCTATATATGCCTCGGGCTGGTAATAATCGTAATAGGATACGAAATATTCAACCGCGCTGTCCGGGAAAAATGCACGAAACTCGCTGCACAGCTGTGCGGCGAGCGTTTTATTGTGCGCGATAACAAGCGTAGGTTTTTGCACCTTCTGTATTATATGCGCCATGGTGAATGTCTTTCCTGAGCCCGTTACGCCAAGCAGCGTTTGCTTTGGAAAACCTTTAAGCACTCCACGGCTAAGCGCTTCTATAGCCTGTGGCTGGTCTCCCGTAGGGGAAAAAGGCGCTTTTACTACAAAACGGGACATTATTTGAGTATTATATCCTCCCTCAGACGATAGATAGTTGCGCCCCTGCCTTTGTGGCAGAATGCATCTACAAACCAGTCTATCTTCTTTTCAGCATCGTACTGTGGTAGGCCATAGCGTATTCCCTTGCGTTTTTCGCCCCTCATATTAGAGTCTGTCCAGAATACGCTATCATTATCCGCATCATAATCCTTGGTAAAAATAAGGCTGTGCGCTCCAATGCCGTAGTAATAGTCAGCGCTCATTTGAAAATAATCGCCTTTTTTTACCTGTTTCATGAACTCGCGGGCGAGTTCTTTATTCTCCTTTTTAGAAAGGTCTTTGTTGTACTTAAACTGAAAGGCTGCTAAAAAGGGATTGCCGGAAGATGCGGGTATATTCTCCCATTCTATGCCGTAGTAGTAGGGTTTGCACTCTTCCTTCGGTAGGTTGTTCGGAATAACAAGCTCTACATCAGGGTATTCTGCCATGCGGTATTTTTCTTTGGCTTTAGTAAATACATATACCGTGAAGTTTTTACATAGATATTTATCCCCAGAGTAATGGGCGGATTGTAGCTTTCCTGCCGCCGCATCGTACAGCGCCTTGGCTTCAAGCAGTATGTCGTTAATAAAAGCTTCTCTTGCGCTTATGTTTTCAGCAAAAGCAAATGAGGGTAAAAGCAGTATTATAATTGCAAATACGGATAAAAACTTTTTCATGTCGGCTCCTTTCATAAATAAAGCTTGTGTAAATTATACACTCAAAGACGAGCAATAACAAACTTTTAAAACAGCACTCTTCATGATATACTTTCCATACAAAGGGGAGGAGGTATTAAGTGGCATCCTTTGTTGATAGAGCAAAAGTAAGTTTCAAGGCAGGCAATGGTGGCAACGGTTGTGTTTCATTCCACAGGGAGAAGTTCGTAGTAAACGGCGGTCCTGATGGGGGCGATGGCGGAAAAGGCGGAAACATAGTGCTTGTTGCGGATAGTAATTTGCATACGCTGCTTGACTTTAGGTACAAGAAAAAATACCATGCGGAAAACGGCGCTCAGGGCGCATCTAGAAACCGCACAGGCAAATCCGGACAGGATTTAATTATCCCGCTTCCTGTTGGTACCGTAGTATTTGAAGAGGAAAGCGGCAGGCTGGTTGCGGATATGTCTGAAGACGGCAAGCAAAAGGTACTATTGCACGGCGGCAATGGTGGTTTTGGCAATGCTCGTTTTGCAACCGCAACAAGGCAGGCGCCTAATTTTGCAAAGCCAGGTATTGAAACCACCGAAAGGCGCTTCATATTAGAGCTTAAATCTATAGCGGATGTAGGGCTTGTAGGCTTTCCAAATGTTGGCAAGAGCAGCATATTATCTAGGGTTACTAAGGCTAGACCTAAAATAGCCGCCTATCATTTTACTACGCTAACGCCAAACCTTGGCATATGCTCATATGCCGGGCAAAGCTTTGTAATGGCGGATATTCCGGGGCTTATAGAAAACGCAAGTGAGGGTGCGGGGCTTGGCTTTAATTTCCTGCGCCATGTTGAAAGAACTAGGTTTTTAATACATGTGGTTGATGTTTCGGGCAGCGAGGGAAGAGATCCGGTAGAAGATTATCACCTTATAAATAAAGAGCTTTCGCGTTATGGCGAGCTTGATAAAAAAGTAATGCTTATTGCTGCCAATAAGACTGACATCATGTATGATGATGATAATTTAACCCGCCTTAAGGAGACCGCGGGGGATATTCCGGTATTTCCCGTAAGCGCTGCAACAGGAGAAGGCTTTAACGAGTTACTTGGCAAAACTGTTGAGCTGCTGTCTGTTGTTGAAGCTGAGCCCTTCTTTGAAGAGGAAGAGCTAATGCCTGATATCGATGTAGAAGAATTTACCGTCGAAAAGATAGCCGAAAAGGAATATTCAGTAAGCGGAAAATCCATAGATATGCTTATAAAATCCGTTAACTTTAGCGACTATGAAAGCCTTCAGTGGTTCCAGAGGACGCTGCGCAAAAGCGGCATTATAGATGCCCTTAAAGAGGCAGGCTGCGATGAGGGTGACAGCGTGCATATGGGCGATTTAGAGTTTGACTATATAGAATAAGGAGGAATTATGCTTTTAAATTCAAGCCAGAGAGCAAAGCTAAGGGGGCTTGCAAACACTATGCCTGTAGTGCTTTATATAGGCAAGGATGGTATAAACGATGCAACTATAAAGGAAGTATACGATTTGCTTAACGCAAAGGAGCTTATAAAATGCGCCGTTCAGCGCAATGCGCCCCTTAGCGCAAAAGAGGCGTGCGAAATTATATGCGAAAAGCAGGGCGCCGTACCTGTGCAGGTTATAGGTTCTAAATTTATAATATACAGGCGAAATGAAAAGGAACCTAAAATAGAAATATAAGCGCACTATTTTAAGAGGGGAAAGAAGCATGGCAAGGGAGAACTACGAACTGCTGGCACTTTTTATGCGGTATTGGTTCGTGTTTTTAATGCTAATAATAAGCATTAGGGCTGTAAGGCTTATGGCTAAAGAACGCCATGAGTATAAAAAGCTTATAGACTCCCTTCCCGATGCCGGTCTTATAGGCGAAATAGTAGATATTACAACGGGCAACAGCTACCCTCTGCCAAGAGAAGGTATTATAAGCAACAAGGCAGGGGCTGATATACGGCTTATATATTTGCCGCGAAGCCAGAGTATACATTTTGAATTTGTCCCAAAGCAGGGTATACGCCTAAGCCCTACAAAAAGAAATACAAATGCGCTTATGGACGGCATACCCCTGCATGAAAGACCTTATGCGCTCCATGGTTCATACATACAGGCGGGTAATTATACCCTTAGAGTACGCCTTTTTGAGGGTTTAGATGTGCCCGATAGCAAACAGCCAAGCCTATCGGCAATAGACGATAGCGAAGGTTGGAGCGAGAGAACATGGGATTTTGCTGCAGATGATTATCTTTACCATATACAAAGCGATGTTCATTACGAAAGCGATTATGATTACAACTACTATAGCCATCCGGAATATGACTACGGTTACGAAGATGAGGAAGGGTACACAAAGGGCTTTGATTTAGCTCCCCCAAGTGGTAGTGCGGCAAGAGAAGAGGGCGATTATGAGGAAGAATAAGAAACGCCTTAACAAAAAGCGCATTAATAATAATTCCCTCGTAGATAAGCTTGCCTTTATTATAGTGCTGTTTATATTCAGCGGTTTCGCGATGCTAACGCTTAAAAATATGGATATGCAGACATTGATTATTACAATCGCAGTACCGCTTATATTTTTAATGTCTACAACGCTAATACCCAAAATATTTTTTGCAGATAAGCTGCTTTTGTCCTTGGTTAATTTTTTGTGCTCATTAGGTGTACTTGTGCTGTATCGCATGGACCCTGCAAAGGGCATAAACCACGCAATAAACTATGTTGTGGGGTTAATTGCCATGGTGGCGATTATGCTGGTGGTAAAAAACCTATCGCGCTTTAGGAAGCTATTTCCAATAATAGGTCTATTTTCATTAGCTATGCTTGCCCTGCCTGTTGTTGCAGGAAAGGAAATAGGCGGCGCTAAGGCGTGGATACAGATAGGCTCCATAGGCTTTCAACCCAGCGAAGTTGTAAAAATAATGCTGGTGGTGGCAAACGCCTATTTCTTGTCAAAGAAAAAAATATTCTATTCCATGGCTTTTACGGGCATGTGTCTGCTATTATTGGTATTTCAAAGAGACCTTGGTACTGCACTATTATACTATGTAGTTACGCTTATAATGATGTTCGTTGCAAGCGGAAACTGGACTCTGCTTGCGGGTGGAGTTATAGGCGCAGGCGCTGTTGCTGTGCTTGGTTATTCTTTATTAAAACGAATAGGCTTTGCGCATCTTGAAAGGCGACTTTTGGCTTGGCTTAACCCTTGGGGTAATTATAGAGATGCGGGCTATCAAACCGTGCAGTCGCTGCTTGCCATAGTAAACGGCGGGGCGTTCGGTCTTGGGCTTGGAGCAGGCAACGCTTCTCAAATCCCCGTAAAGGAAACGGACTTTATCTTTCCCTTTATATTAAACGAATTTGGCATGATATTTGGGGTATGCCTAGTAATTATATATATAATAATATTCTTAAGGGGTATAGCAGTAGCTATGAGGTGCAACCATAGGATGCACAGCCTTATGGCTGCGGGCTGCAGCTTTTTTATAGCCTTTCAAACTTTTGTGATAATAGGCGGCAATATAAATATGCTGCCTATAACCGGCGTTACGCTTCCGTTTGTAAGCTATGGCGGGACATCTCTTCTTAGTAGCATGGGTATGGTGGGGGTAATCCAAGGCATAGCGAGCATAAATAAAAGGCATATAATGCAAGATGAACTTCTTGCCGATATAGGGGAGGGCTTAGCATGAAGAATCTCAGGAGTATGCTTAGAAAAGCTGCGCTTGTTATGACGGTACTATTGCTATCCCTTGTGGTGTTCGGCGCGTATAATGTGTCAACACAGGGTAACCGCTGGTTTTCATCAAGCGCCAATACACATCTAAGAGAGCTTAGGGCGAATGCAACAGCCGGCAATGTATACGATAGAATGGGCGTTCTTCTTGCAACAACGGATATAAACGGCAAGCGCGTATACAACCCCGATAGCAATATAAGGCGCTCTATGGTGCATGTTCTGGGCGATAGGCAAAACAATGTAGGCTACGGAGTGGAAGCTTTTATGTCGAACAGATTATACGGCTTTGATACTTCGCCCCTTGTGAAGCTTAGCCATGCCTTAAGAGGTGAAAAACTGAAGGGAAATGACTTAAGGCTCTCAGTTGATTCTAACCTGTCTTCTCGCATTGCCAAGCTTTTCCCAAAAGACCATAAGGGCGCATGTGTGGTTATGAACTACCGAACGGGGGAGGTGCTAAGCCTTCTTAGTTTCCCCAATTTCGATCCCGACAATATTACGGAAGTTACAAAGCAGGATAAAAACCGTCCCTTCTGGAACAATGCAACAAGGTGGGTGAGCGCTCCCGGCTCTACTTTTAAGGTGGTAACGCTTGCCAGCGCACTTCAAAACATAAAAAATATAGAGAATGAAACCCTTAACTGCAGCGGCATAATAGAGTTTCCCGGCGGCAGACATAACCTGCTTGATGCAGGCAAGGCGGTGCATGGAGACATAACCTTAAGGCAGGCATTTACTAAAAGCTGTAATGTGGTATTCGGCTCGCTTGCCTTAAGGCTTGGCGATGCAAAGCTTTTAAGCACAGCAGCTGCCTTTGGAATGGGCGATTATTTCCTGTTTAGGGATTTTGTTGTGGAAAATTCCTCATACCCTAAATTCAACCGCACTCAAAGCGAAATTGCATGGACGGGCGTTGGGCAAAGCGCATTGCAGATAAGCCCCCTCCATATGTGTATGATAGCATCCTCAGTCGCAAACGGCGGGGACATGATGGAGCCTCAACTGCTTCTAAGGGAAATAAACCCTAATAACGAAGTGAAAGAGCAATTTTCACCTAGAGTTTACAAAAAAGCTTTAAGCAAAGAACATGCCCAAATTATTTCAGATTATATGTATAGCGTAGTTCAAAACGGTACGGGCACTGGCGCTATAGTAAAGGGCTACAGGATATGCGGTAAAACAGGTTCTTCTGAAATAGACAACCAAGAAAAAAGCAACGCATGGTTTATTGGCTTTATAGATGAGGAAAACTATCCCTATGCCGTATGCGTTGCGGTTATGAATGCAGGCAGCGCCGGTAAGATCGCGGCGCCGCTTGCTGGAGAAATATTTAAAGCAATACTAGGAGTAAGGTAATTAAAGGCTTCCGCTTCTTCCGCCGTATGAGCGCCCTGAGGAGCTTGAAAAGCTGCTGCTTCCCCCACCACCACTGCTTTTGCTGCTGCTTTCTATTTTAGTTCTTGTTTCCGTCATATATAGGTATATATCGTTGGAGTGTGCAAGCTTTAAACTTCCGGGCAATACATATTTTGCCGCAGCGCTTTGGCTTTTCATTCTGCGCATGTCCTTAGCGAATAAGCTTATGGCAATAGCTGCAATTATGGCCGATATTATAAATACATATGGCACATATTGAGTTAATATCTGCACTGTTGTTTTGGGGGTAAGCGCTTTTTGTAGGTAATCCATATAGTCAAGCATTGCGTTGTAATAATCCCTGCTTGGAAGGTGCGGTTTTAATACATTATACAGGTCATCCTGGCTTTCGCCTGCAAGCATTTCTCTTGCATTGCCGTAGCTTGCTTCGCCGTATGCGCCCCTTTCGCCTATATCAAAGCAGAAGGCAAAGGCTATGTAGCTTTCCATGTTTTCATAATCGCGAACGGATTCATAATATTCAGCGGCGAATCTCTCAGCGCTAAAGCCCTTAGAGTTGTTAGTGGTAATAATAATTAGGTCAGAGCCTGTGCTTTCATATAGCTCGCTTGCTCTTAGGTTTAATGCATCAATTTCTTCTGAGTTAAAAAAGCCCGTATCGTCAAACACATGCTTATCTAAAGCAAGCGCAGGTATGCATATAGCAAGGCAAGAAATTAGTATGGCAGTTATTATTAGTATAGTTAGTTTTTTCATAATATCACCTAAACTGTAAAATCAAGGACATAATAAATGTAATTATTATGGAAGAACCTGCAAATATGCCAAGGAACCAGCCTATGGCTTTAGGAATTGACATAGGTATGTCGCATGTAAGCTGCCCCGTTTGACCGTTTATAGCAAAGGTGTAGGTTTTGTCATCCTTTTTTGTGGTTATTAGCCACATGGGATATAGCGCAGGGTAGCAAGTGCCATCAGGTACATTTATCTTTGTGGATATAGGCACAACGGATTCATAGCCTAGCACGGTTGAGCGAAACTCATTTTGCATACTCTGGGCTATGCGCTCATCAGCTCTTTTTTTGCTGTCTTCTATACTTACATCGGCTCTGCTTGCTTGTGCGCCTGAAAGTACTTCAGGTACATAGGGAAGCGCATCTCCAACATTATAAGGTTCAAGCGATTCAGTTAGCTTATTATCAGTTTTTTCGCTTGCGTCAACAGGCAGGTCCTTAAAATCAACAGTGCCGGCTCGCCTTACTCTGAAGTGGCGGGTTTGGGTAATGCGGTAATTCCCCCTTGTAAAAGTATTAACCTTTTTTGCAGAATAGGTAATATCAGCGTCTGCAGTACAGCTAAAGAGCCAGTAAGGTACATAAAGCTTTCTTATGTCATCTATTTGGTTGTTTTTCTTAAATAGATTGGGTAACAACTTTTTATTTTTAAAGTAGTTTTTGAAAAGCTCAACTGCCTTATCCTTGCCTATTTTAAAGGGGATAACGGAATCAGGTCTTGTGCCGGGGGTAAATTGAGCGGGAATTATAGATGGGCTGCCGCAAAATGCACACTCTGTTGCGACTGTGGTTTCGTCGGTTATAAGCTGCGCTCCACAGGATGAGCAGTTGAAAGTACGTGTTCTATCAAGCTCCTCATCGCTAAAACTTTCATCTTTTGCACGCCAACTTGTACCTTCCTTAAAGTTATCACTTTCCTTTTCGATTTCCATAGCTTGTTTAAGGGCTTCAACTTCAAACTGGCTGCCGCAACTTGAACATGCCATTTCCTTGGAATTGCCGTCAAAAGTAAGCGGGCTGCCACAGGAAGGGCATTTATATGTTATTGTTGCCATTTTTACCTCCTTGCTTATACATTTATTTCAGCGTCTATTCTAGCAGAGTATGAATATTTTGTAAACAATATCAGGCTGCTTGTAAAAAAGTGTTATATGTGCTACAATTTAAAGGTCAAAGAAGGTTAGACTTTCTGACTGGGAGGAGAAAAATGAGGCTAAGCGATATTATAGAACAATTCATTAAGGATATGCTTTCCCCGGCTGATGGCGAAGTACGCCTTCAGCGCAACGAGCTTGCTGAATACTTCAGCTGTTCTCCCTCTCAAATAAACTACGTGTTGTCAACGCGCTTTACACCCGCTCACGGCTATATAATCGAAAGCAGGCGCGGCGGCGGGGGCTTTATAAGCATAACGCAGATAAAGCCAAAGACTGCACAGCAGCTAGACCATCTACTTAATAATCTAATTGGAAGCTCCATAGACGATAGACAGGCAAATGCATTATGCAAACAGCTTTTAAGGCACGAAGTTATAAATAAGAGAGAGGCGCGCCTTATGTGCGCCGCCACATGCAATAAGGCATTAAGTGTATCCCTGTCAGACGGCGCCAAAGACGAAGTGCGGGCATGCATATTAAGAAGTATGCTGCTATCCCTTGTAAAGGGAAACCAGATGGAGGAAGAAAATGATCTGTGAAATTTGTAATAAAAACGAAGGGAATATAGTATTTCAGATATATAATAACGGTAAAATGATAACTAGGACAATATGCTCCGAGTGCGCTGTCGCTGCGCAGGATCAGTTTTTTAAGGCGCTGCGCATAGTGTCTAATAGCGTAAACCAGAAGAGCAAACAGACTAGAAGCGCTGCAAGGCTGCCCGAGAGCATATGCACGAACTGCGGTAGCGTAATATCGGAAATCACCGAGGACACGCTTCTTGGTTGCCCAAATTGCTATGATGTTGCAAGGGTGCAGCTTGCTAAGTTAAGGCAAAAAGACAAAGATGAAAACAATACGGAGCCCGAAGCAAAACAACCTAAAGATACACTTGAGCAAATGCACCATGAACTTAGAAGCGCAATAGTAATGCAGGATTTTGAGCTTGCAGCTAATATAAGGGATGAAATCCGCAAAACCGAAGAAACACTTTCGGCAGAGGGTGATGGAGATGAATAAACTGCTTATATCAAGGCGCGCAAGCTTATCAAGAAATTTTAGCGACCTTCCCTTTCCGCATAAGATGGATAAGGAGCAGAGGGAAACAGGTCTTGCAAGGGTATCTCTAGCTCTTTATAGCGGCAGGGAAGTGTTTAAACAGCTATATAAGGGCGACAGCATAGATACATTTGGTGCGGGGTTTTTTGCTTCAGCTATGGAGGATATACTTTCAAAGGAACATGTAAACCTTTTTGAAAACAGCACAGGTAATGTATTTGTAGTAGCAGGTGATGAGGACTGTGTTAAGGTTCAAAGCGTTTTTGAAGGCGAACAGGATAAAGCGATTAATACTATAGATAATATTGCAAATCATATATTTAAGGCGTATTCACCGGCTTTTGACCCGCAGTTTGGGTATTTAACAGCAAGACCTGCGCTCGCGGGCACGGGGATAGAGCTATCAGCGCTCATACATCTTCCGGTTACAAGCTTGTTAAGACAAGTATCCTCTGCTAAGAAAACATTGAAAGAAGAAACCGGCTGTTTGTTATCCCCCATAAGCAAGGGGCGCAATCCCTCATGCCTTTACGAAGTAAAATGCATGGGAGAAGGCGCGGACAGCATGAAGGAGAGTCTAGACAATGCGCTAAACAAGCTGTATACGCAAGAAAGCTTGCTTGCAAAAAGGGTGCTAAGTAACCCACGCTCGTCTTTGCACGATAAGATACACAGAGCCTACGGCATACTACGCCATGCAAGGCGCATAACAATGGAGGAGTTTCTATCCCTCTGGTCACTTTTGCGCCTAGGAGCGGAAAACGGTGCCATAGACATAAGCATAGAAAAGGTAGACAGCCTGCTTAAACCCTCAAGCCGTGTGCATGAGCGCTTGAGAAACAACTCAAACGAAAGAAACTATATAAGAGCCGATGAAATAAGGCGGTTACTTAAGGAGGAATAAAATGTCGCTATACGGAAAGTTAAGCCCGAAGGCGAGAAAAGTAATGGAATATGCACAGCAAAGCGCTGTGGATATGCAACATAAATATTTAGGTACGGAGCATCTGTTAATAGGCTTAGTAAAAGAAGCGCGGGACGATGTGCCCTCTTTGCCTAGGCATATAACTCAAAGCACTGTAAAGGATACCGTGTCCCAGCTTTACGCGCGAGAGGAAGAGCCTGTTAAAGCGCTGGAACTAACCCCCAAAATGAAGGCTTTAATAGAAAAAGCTGTGCTATTTATACAGAAGAGTCAATTGCCGAATGTAACCACCCCGCTTATGTGGAAGCTACTGCTTGAAGAAAACAGCTCTGTTGCAGTAAGGATTCTATCAGTATTTGGCTGTGATACGCAGGTATTAAGGGAAGAAGCTGAAACCAGTCTTCAAAGAAAACTAAGTGGAGAAACTGATGATAACTCATTCTTAATGCGCTATGGCAGGGATTTAACCGATATGGCAAGTGAAGGATTGCTTGACCCTGTTATAGGCAGAGAAAAAGAGATAAAGCGCATAGTGCAGATACTATCAAGGCGTAAGAAAAATAATCCCATACTGATAGGCGAACCTGGTGTTGGAAAGAGCGCAGTTGTTGAAGGTCTGGCTATGAAAATGCATAAGGGTGAGATACCCGAAACCTTGCAGGATAAGAAGCTTATACTGCTTGATGTAAGCAGCATAGTTGCCGGCACCAAATACAGGGGCGAGTTTGAGGAGCGCATGAACGGCATAGTTGAAGAGGTGCGCAGCCGTAAGGATGTAATGCTCTTTATAGATGAAATACAGATGATAGTAGGCGCAGGACGGGCTGAGGGCAGCATAGATGCCGCAGGTATATTAAAGCCTGCCCTTGCAAGGGGAGAGATACAACTTATAGGCGCCACTACTATAAACGACTACCGCAAGAGCATAGAAAAGGACAGCGCTCTATCAAGGAGATTGCAGCCTGTAATGGTTGATGAGCCATCAAGCGAAGACAGCATGCTTATAATTCAAGGTTTAAGAGATAAGTATGAGCAGCACCACAAGGTTAAAATAACCGATGAAGCTATAGAAGCCGCGGTAAAATACAGCGTGCGCTATATTAACGATAGGTTCCTGCCCGATAAGGCTATAGACTTGATAGATGAAGCGGCATCAGCCAAGCGAATAAAAGCTATGGATACGCCTGAATATATAAAGCTTATGGAGGAAGATGTAATAAAGACAGGGGAACTTAAAAAAGCTGCCATAGAAAAGCAGGAATATGAGAAAGCCGCTGATATAAGGGATAGGGAGCGCAGGCTTAAAGGCGTTCTTATAAAATCTAAAGAAAACTGGAAAAAAGAACTTGAAGACAATATGCTATCCATAGACAAAGATGATATAGCCTCCGTAGTATCAGGCTGGACTGGCGTTCCTGTTAAACAGATGACAAGGGAGGAATCCGAAAGATTGCTCAACCTTGAGGAAGAGCTGCATAGAAGGCTTGTTGGGCAAAATGAAGCCGTATCGGCTGTAAGCCGCGCGCTAAGGCGCGCAAGTGCAGGTATGCAGGACCCTAAACGCCCGCTAGGCTCGTTTATATTCCTGGGTCCAACAGGCGTTGGCAAGACGGAGCTATGCAAGGCGTTAGCCGAATCCATGTTCGGCGATGAGGAAGCGCTTATCCGCCTTGATATGAGCGAATACATGGAAAAACACACTGTATCACGCATGGTAGGCTCGCCTCCCGGATATGTAGGCTTTGAGGAGGGCGGTCAGCTTACGGAACTTGTCAGGAGAAAGCCGTATTCAGTAGTGCTGTTTGACGAAATAGAAAAAGCTCACCCTGATGTATTCAATATGTTGCTACAAATACTTGAGGACGGCAGGCTTACAGATAACATGGGTAAGGTTACGAGCTTCAGAAACACTATAATAGTTATGACAAGCAACCTTGGAGCACAGAGCATATTTAATGCAAGGTCTGTTGGTTTTGGCGTTGAAGCGGGAGAATTACCTGATTATGATGAAATGAAACAGCATGTGCTTGATGAAACTAAAAAGCAGTTTAAGCCTGAGTTTATAAACCGCCTAGATGAGATAATAGTTTTCCATGCACTAAACCATGATGAGATGAAGCGTATAGCCACAATAATGCTATCTAAGGTTCAGGAGCGCCTAAGTACGCATTCATTAAGCTTAAGCTTTGGCGATGAGTTGCTCGAATTTATAGTAAAAGAAGGCTTTGACCCCAAGTTCGGCGCAAGACCGCTTAGAAGAGCCATACAAAGGCTTATAGAAGACCCCCTGAGCGATTATATACTAAGCGTAAAGCATTCTGCTGCTGGCGGTGAAACTTGCTCAATAGAAGCCTATATTAAGGACGGCAAGATAGCATTTAGAAAGCTTGAGGAAAAAGAAAAGGCAGCAGTTCAATAGTTTATAGGCGTTTTTAAGTCGCGTGTCTACTATACAATATAGTAAAACAAAACAGAGCTTAAAGCTTATATATAAAAGTATATTTTTAGGATAGGTATATTGTTTTCCGCAATTACAAAAAGCCCCATTTCCCTTTATTTTTCAAGGTGGAAAGGGCTTTTCAAATTAGCGAAAATATGGTATAATAAATAAGGTTCGGGTGGATAAAAAACTGCCCGCAGCAAGAGGAGGGCGTACCCTCTTTTTTAAGGGAAGGAAGGCTTAATGTCAAACGAAGGGAACAAAAACAATTTTTATGATATTATAGCGGCTACTACGCATGTAGACGCTGCTTATGATGAAAGTCAAATACAGGTGCTTGAAGGGTTGGAAGCCGTAAGAAGGCGTCCGGGTATGTATATAGGCACAACAGATGTTGCGGGTCTTGAGCATTTAGTGTACGAAATTGTGGATAACTCTATAGACGAGGCGCTTGCCGGTTATTGCGAAAACATAGAGGTACTTTTAAATGCGGACGGCTCAGTAACCGTTCAGGACGATGGGCGTGGCTTTCCCGTTGGAATGCACCCCAAATTAAAGCGTCCGGCGGTTGAGGTGTGCCTTACTATGCTGCATGCGGGCGGCAAGTTTGACGGTGCCGGATATAAGGTATCAGGGGGTTTACACGGCGTAGGCGCTGCGGTGGTAAATGCGCTTAGCCAAAAGCTCACCGTTACCGTACATCAAAACGGAAAAATATATGAGCAGAGCTATGAGCGCGGCAAACCGCTTGGTGACCTTGAAATAATAGGCGAAACCCATGTTACAGGCACTATAATCCGTTTCCTTCCGGATATAAAATCCGAAGATAATCCGGGTGGTGTGTTTGATGAGGGCGTATCATTCAGGCTTGAAACTCTTCGCTCAAGGCTTAGGGAAATGGCGTTCCTAAACAAAGGCATAAATATATTCATAGGCGACTATAGGTTAGAAGAACCCTTTGAAAAAAACTTCCATTTTGAAGGCGGTATTCAGGAGTTTGTAAAATATATAAACAGAAATAAAGCCGTACTTTTTGATGAACCCATATATATAGAAGGTGTAAAGAACGATGTAGCTGTTGAAGTTGCCATGCAGTATAATGACAGCTATGTTGAAAACACTTTTAGCTTCGCTAATAATGTGCGCACGCCTGAGGGCGGAACGCACCTTTCGGGCTTTTATACTGCGCTTACAAGCACAATAAACGATTATGCCCGCAGATATAAAATACTTAAGGATTCTGATGCTAATCTTAAAGGTGAAGATGTAAGGGAAAGCCTTGTTGCAATTATATCCGTAAAAATGCACGAACCTCAGTTTGAAGGGCAGACTAAGTCCAAGCTTGGCAACAGCGATGTTAGGGGCGTTGTTTCAAGCACCGTTTCAGAGGGTCTATCCAATTTTCTTGAGGAAAATCCGAGCATTGCAAGGGCAATACTGGATAGATGCCTTGCCGCTGCAAGGGCTAGGGAAGCTGCCCGCAAGGCAAGAGAACTTACAAGGCGCAAAACCGTGCTTGAAAGCGCAGCGCTCCCGGGTAAACTAGCGGACTGCTCCGAAACAGACCCCGCCAAATGTGAACTATTTATAGTAGAGGGCGACAGCGCGGGCGGTAGCGCAAAAACCGGTAGGGATAGGCATTATCAAGCTATACTTCCTCTAAGGGGCAAAATACTCAATGTAGAAAAAACGCGCGTTGATAAGGCGCTTGCCAATGCAGAAATTAAGAACATGATAACCGCCTTTGGCTGTGGCATAGGCGATGATTTTGACATAAATAAACTAAGGTACCACCGCATAGTATGCATGACAGACGCCGATGTTGATGGTGCGCATATAAGGGTGCTGCTGCTCACTTTCTTCTATCGCTATATGAGGCCTCTTATAGATAAGGGCTATGTATATATAGCTATGCCTCCGCTGTATAAAGTTTCAAAGGGCAAGAAGGAAACTTATGTATACGACGATGCGGAGCTTGAAAAGCTGCTCGATGAAATAGGCAGAGACCCCATGCCAGAATTGCAAAGGTACAAAGGTCTTGGAGAAATGTCAGCCGAGCAGCTGTGGCAAACAACCATGAACCCTGAAACGCGCACAATGATGAAAGTTAGCAGTGAAGATGCCGTCGCGGCGGACGAAACCTTAAGCCTTCTTATGGGCGACCAAGTTGAGCCGAGGCGCAATTTCATCAGGGATAACTATGACATGGTAACTGATTTAGACCTATAAGAGGATAATATGAGCGATATTAAAGATAAAGTAATAGTTACGGAGCTAGAATCCGAAGTAAAAAAATCATTTATAGCCTATTCTATGGCGGTAATAATAAACCGTGCTTTACCTGATGTAAGGGACGGGCTTAAGCCTGTTCACCGCAGAATACTCTACGATATGAATGAGCTTGGCATGACGCCCGATAAGCCCTTTAGAAAGAGCGCCCGCATTGTAGGCGATGTGCTTGGTAAATACCACCCGCATGGCGATGCCAGCGTATATGGCGCTATGGTGCGTCTAGCGCAGGATTTTAATATTCGCTACCCATTGGTAGAGGGGCAGGGCAATTTCGGCTCTGTAGACGGGGATAGTGCCGCTGCTATGCGTTACACCGAAGCTAGGCTTAGCCGCCTTGCTATGCACCTTATAGGCGAAATAGATAAGGATACTGTAGATTTTTACCCTAACTTTGACGCCACCCTTATGCAGCCTGCGGTATTACCTGCAAGGTTCCCCAACCTTCTTGTAAACGGCTCAAGCGGTATAGCTGTTGGTATGGCTACAAATATACCACCGCATAACCTTGGCGAAGTGGTAGATGCTGCTGTCGCCTTAATAGACAATCCCGATATAGACCTTGACGGTCTTATGGAACACATAAAAGGGCCTGATTTCCCAACGGGAGGTACAATACTCGGTATAAGCGGTATAAGGGAAGCTTACCACACAGGTAGAGGGCGCATAGTAGTACGCGCCAAAAGTGAGATAGAATCTCTCCCCAATGGGCGCGACCGTATAATAATCAACGAAATACCATATCTTGTAAATAAAGCAAGGCTTATATCCAGAATTGCGGAGCTTGTGCACGAAAAGCGTATAGACGGTATAAGCGATATACGAGATGAGAGCGATAGAAATGGTATGCGTATAGTAATAGAACTAAAGCGCGATGCAAATGCGCAGGTAGTGCTAAATCTATTATATAAGCATACTCAGCTTCAAGATACATTCGGCGCAATAATGCTTGCGCTTGTAGACAATAAGCCCTGCATACTATCTTTAAAAGAGACGCTGCAATACTATATCGATCATCAGGTTGATGTTGTTACAAGGCGCACTAAGTATGAGCTTGATAAGGCGGAAGCCAGAGCCCATATTTTAGAAGGTCTACTAAAGGCGCTTGATAATATAGACGAGGTTGTCCGCATTATCCGTTCCTCTCTGGATACTCAAACCGCAAAGGAACGCCTTATAGATAGATTCGGCTTTTCAGATAAACAGGCGCAGGCAATACTCGACATGCGTTTAGCTAGGCTTACTAACCTTGAAGCGGATAAGCTTCAAGCGGAGTATGATACTCTTCAAGAGAGAATTGCCTATTATAAGCTGCTATTATCTGATAGACCAAAGCTTATGGAAGTTATCAAAGAAGAGATACTAGCCATACGCAACAGATTTGCAGATGAAAGGCGCACAGCCATATCACCTATCGAAGGCGAAATAGATATAGAAGACCTTATTCCCAAGGATTCCATGGTGGTTACCATGACGCATTTCGGCTATGTAAAGCGCCTGCCGCAGAGCACATACCGCTCTCAAAATAGGGGCGGTAAGGGCATAATAGGCATGTCAACGCGCGATGAAGACTATGTTGAAAGGATGTACATAGTGCATTCGCATAGCGATATGCTGTACTTTACCGATAGGGGGCGGGCATACGGTCTAAAATGCTACGAGATACCGGAGGCAAGCAGAACCGCAAGGGGGACGGCTATTGTAAACCTATTGCAGCTTGAAGGCGGCGAAAAGGTAAATGGAATGCTCCCCATACCCGATAGGGATAGCGATGAAATGCTCCTTATGGCAACGAAGCAAGGCAGGATTAAAAAGACAGCCCTGTCGGAGTTCTCTAACCTTAGAAATGCGGGTATAATTGCAATAAACTTAGTGGATGATGATGAACTTATAGGCGTTGAGCTAACCGACGGCAACCAAGAAATAATGATTGCCACTAAAAAAGGCAAGAGCATACGCTTTAGCGAAACTGAAGTCCGCATGATGGGTAGAAACACCCAAGGCGTTAAGAGTATAGAGCTTGATGAGGGAGATGAAGTTATATCACTTGCCATAGTAGAAGAGGATAAACAGGTTCTATGCATAACTGAAAAAGGCTACGGCAAGCGTACGCTTATAGACGAATACCGCCTGCAATCCCGTGGCGGGAAGGGTGTTGCGGTTATGAAGCTATCCAAAAAGACGGGCGATTTAGCTTCTGTGCTAATGGTATCAGAAGAAGATGAACTTATGCTCATAACCGATGACGGCACAATTATCAGAACTCCCATAACCGATGTACGCATAATGGGCAGAACCACGCAAGGCGTACGCCTTATGCGTGTAGCGGATGACGCTGTAATAGTAGATGTTGATATAGTTGCCGAAGAAGACGATGACGACCATGTACACGAATATGAGCATCTTCCCGCGCCTTTTGACGATATAGAAGAAGAAGCGGACACAGAAGATAACGAGGAAGATTTTTAATAAACATGCACTGTTGCCATAACAAAGGGAGCTTGTATGAAGGGTAGACAGAGCCTAATTCAGGGAATATCCGTGCTTGGTATAGCGGGGCTTATTTGTAAAGTAGTAGGTGTACTATATAAAATCCCCCTTGCGCGCACGATAGGTCCCCTAGGCATGGGTGTATATCATCAGGTTTTCCCTACATATAATCTTTTGCTTACTATTTCTTCTGCAGGCATACCGGTAGCGATATCCCGTATGGTTGCGGCAAGTATAGCGGATGAAGACCATGCAAAGGCAAAGAGCATATTTAAAATAGCGCTTAAAATATTATTTGTAGTTGGATTATTAGGCAGCCTGCTTATGGTACTACTAAGCTCTATGCTTTCAAGCGCAAAAGGCACTCCGGAAGCTAGAAATAGCTTCATTGCAATAGCTCCCAGCCTTTTCTTTGTGTGCGTTATGAGTGCGTACAGAGGATATATGCAAGGCAGAAGGCGCATGATACCAACAGCAGTGTCGCAGCTGATAGAGCAGGTAGGCAAGGTGTTTGTAGCCATGCCTTTAGCCTATATGGGTATGCAAAGGGGTGGGCATGTAGACGGCGCAGCAGGTGCTCTGCTTGGCATATCCATAGCCGAAGCTGCTGCTCTAATATATATGATTATAGATTCCAAAAGAAATGCGGTTCCAAATACATCAATAAAGCCTATTGCGGCAGATAGGCAATCAACCCGCAGCTTATCAAGGGAGCTTATATATACATCCATTCCCATAACCATAGGCGCATGTATAGTGCCTATAGCCTCAGAGGCGGATTCATTTATGCTTGTAAGGCTTATGAGTGAATATATTCCAAGGGAAGAGGCTGTAATACGCTACGGCATATATACAGGCCTTGTTATTGCGCTTATAAATGTACCCACAGCAGTGGCAATGGCGCTTAGCACAAACCTAGTGCCTAATATAAGCGCCGCAAAGCAGGAGAATAACACTAAGGCACTAATCAGCCACAGCGCAACAGGTATAAAAGCCGCAATGGTGATAGGCTTGCCCGCTTCCATAGGTATGAGTATGCTTGCGGAACCTATTTTACAATTATTATTTAGTGGCGAGCAGTACAGCGTATATCAGCTAAGCCAAGGGGCAAAATTGCTTGAAATAAGCAGCCTTACTATAGTGTTGTTTACTATGGTACAGGCAACAAGTGGCATACTTCAAGGACTTGGCAAGCAGCGTATACCTATGTATACATTGGCGCTAGGTATAGCTCTTAAAATAATGCTTAACCAAGTATTGGTGCGTATTCCCGCTATAAACATATACGGCGCTCCCTTTGCATCGCTTCTTTGTTATACTGCAAGTCTTATACCTAATATGTATTATGTTTCAAAGTACACAGGCTTAAGAGTAAATATAGGCGATACTTTTTTAAGACCTGTGGCGGCTTGCGGCATAATGGCGGCTTTTGTTATTATTGTAAAACTTATTTTCAATGATAGATTAAACCACTCTTTATTATTACTATTTGCAACTATTGTAATTGCTGTGGCTATATATTTATTTGTTGCGGAAAAGCTAGGCTGTATAAAGCTATCGAATATAAAATTGGGAAGGCGTAAATGAACAAAATAACCATAGTATCCTTAGGACCGGAACCTGCAGAGCAAAACCTTTGCCTTGGCGCATTAAATGCTATGAAAAAAGCAAAAAAACTTATACTGCGGACGGAGCAGGTTTCTGCAGCGGATTTACTTAAGGCAGAGGATATAGAATTTGAACCTCTAGACTTTATATACGACAATGTGGAGGATTTTGATATAGCCCATGCGCAGGCGGCTGAATATATATTAAAAGAAGCATGTGAAAGCGAAATATGCTATGCGGTTATAGATACCTTGCATGATGGCAGTGTTAAGGAGTTATATAAACAAAACGCTGATGTTTTAACGCTGGTTGGTGTTTCTGTACATGCTCCATATGTGTTTAAGGCAAGGCTAGAAAGCCCGTATATTGTGACGGACGCGGTTTCACTTAAAGTATATTCAGCACAATACCCCATATGCATTATTGAACTAGAAAATAAACTGCTTGCGGGGGATTGCAAGCTAAGCTTAGCTCCGTATTTTGGAGATGATGCGGATATCTTATTCTTTGAAAACGAATATATGCCCTATAAAAAGATAAAACTATTTGAGCTTGATAGGCAGGATAGTTACAGTCATAGAACATGTGCAATAATATTGCCAGGCAAACTGCCTTATAAAAGCAGGTACGATATGGAAGATCTGCTTGAACTTATGCGCATACTGCGCAGCGATAAGGGTTGCCCTTGGGATAGAAAGCAGACGCATAAAAGTCTTCGCCCTTTCTTAATAGAAGAAGCCTATGAAGCGGCAATAGCCATAGATGAGGGGGATTGGGATAGCGCTGCAGATGAGCTTGGCGACGTGCTGCTGCAAATAGCCCTACATTCTGTTATAGGCGAGGAATACGCCAGCATGACATTCCAAGAGATAGTAAGTGGAATATGCAAAAAGATGGTGCTTCGCCACCCCCATGTGTTTGCGGATGAAAATATAGGCACGATAAAGGAGCTTCGCTCAAGTTGGGAGAACATTAAAAAGCAGGAAAGAGGCTATTATACCGTTGGCGATGCAATGCTAGATTTAAAGCGCGGTCTGCCGCCGCTTATTCGCGCTGAAAAGGTACAAAAGAAAGCTGCGGATGTCGGTTTTGATTGGGATAAGCCAAAAGATGTTCTACAAAAAGTGCATGAAGAAGCGAACGAAGTAATGGAGGAAATCCGTCTTGGCAATGACCCTTCAGAAGAAATAGGCGATTTATTTTTCGCATGTATAAACCTAAGCAGGCTTTGCGGGCTTGACAGCGAAAACCTTATCAATATGGCAACCAAAAAGTTCATCAAGCGTTTTGTTTTTATGGAAAAAGAGGCAGAATTAGCAGGAAAAGCCTTGAAAAGCTTGACAATAGATGAAATGAGTGTATACTGGGAGCGTAGCAAGGCTGGTGACAATAGATAGTTTTGCACAACTTATAATAGGAGGTTAAGATATGAATAAGACCGAACTTATCGCTGCAGTAGCAAAGGCAGCTGAAATCAAGAAAGTTGACGCGGAGAAGGCAGTTAATGCAGTTCTTGATATCGTTAAGGACACCCTCAACGCAGGCGAAAAAGTACAGCTAATTGGCTTTGGCACATTCGAAGCTAAAGAGCGTGCAGCGCGTACCGCACGTAACCCCCGCACAGGCGAGGAAATTCAGGTTCCTGCTTCTAGGGTACCGTCTTTCAAAGCCAGTAAGGTTTTCAGAGAAGAACTCAACAAGTAAGCTATTTAGCAACAAAACTGCCGGCATTCGTCGGCTGTTTTCTTTTTTAGGAATAATATGCGTTTAGATAAATTTTTAAAAATTTCCCGAATAATAAAGCGCAGAACTCTTGCAAAAGAGGCTTGCGATTCTGGCAGGGTAAGCATAAACGGAAAGATAGCAAAGGCGGGCGCTGAAATAAAAGAAGGGGATATTATTGAGCTACGTCTAGCTGCCCGCACTTTTAGTTACGAGGTGCTTAGCCTAAAAGAAAGCATACGCAAAGATGAAGCTATAAGTATGTACCGTATTTTAAATAAGGAAGGCTAATCTGCCTCCACTAAACCTTCTTTTGTAAATACAAGCCTTTTAAGACCGAATTTTTTTATATTGTCAATTCCTTCATCGTATATGGCGGTGTTTTTTATATGCTCCGGGGAATGGGCGTCTACACTCATTATTACGCTGCAGTTTTCTTCCGCGGCAATTTCCCAAAACTTATAATACGGGTAGCCAAGGCCGGGAAAACGCCCCTCTTTTATGGACATAAGCCCAAGCAGGTTGTACTCAAGCGGCACGCCTAAATTGTTTGAGGCGTAACAAATCTCCCTTGCGGCTTTTACGCATGTATCGTCAAACTTATAATATTCACTTAGATATAGGTCGGGGTGGGCAAGCCAGTCATATACGCCTGTTTCCATAGCGGCAATAGCCGTTTTAAGGTAAAGGATAATATCGTTCTTGGTTCTGCATCTGCCGAAATAAAATTCGCTCTCATCAATATAGTCAAAATGATTGCCTAGTATAATATAATCAAGGGAATATTCCTCTATTCTTTCCTTTAACCAAGTCATATGCTTGGGGTAGTATTCACACTCAAGCCCGCAGCTTATTTCAAGCTTGTCGCCGTATTGTTTTTTTATATTTTTAACAGCTTCTATGTAACCTGGTAGTTCTTCTAAACCCATACGCGTACTTGGGAAAATGGAGCCCGGCCAGGGTGTGTGGTCTGAAAAACCTAGTGCGTCGTAGCCTGCCTCTATAGCAGCCTGCACATATTCCCACTCTTCGCCTACCGCGTGTCCGCAGCGCGGCGTGTGAGTATGGTGATTTTTTCTCATCGCAAACCTCCTTAAAATCCTCAGATTGATATTACCAAAGCTTGCCATGTCCGTCAAATGGAAGTATAGGCGTTTTATGCACATTCGCTTGCAAATGCTTGCATAGCTTGGTGGATAATGTTATTATTACAGGTGTGCCTATTAATCGGCACGATGTTAATTTTCAGGAGGAGCAGCAATGGCTTATACTGCGGAAAAGATTTCCGGAAATCAGGTTCGTTTTAATTTTACAGTCCCTGCGGAGGATTTTGAAAAGGCTATCCAACAGGCATATCTTAAGGAGCGCAAGAGGATAAGCGTTCCGGGCTTTAGGAAGGGCAGGGCGCCCCGTAAGCTCATAGAAAATATGTTCGGTGAAGGCGTTTTCTTTGAAACCGCATTTGATATTTTGTTCCCGAAAGTATATGAGGAAGCTGTAAAGGCAGAAGGTACAAAGGTTGTAGATAGCCCTTCTATAGATATAGAAGAAATTGCAAGCGATAAGGATTTAGAATTTTCAGCTACTGTATATGTAGTTCCTGATGTGGAGCTTGGAAACTATAAGGGTTTAAAAGCAGTGCAATATCTGCCGCCCGTTAGCGATGAGGAAATAAACCGCCGTATCGAAAGGGATGTTGAAACCG
This sequence comes from Christensenellaceae bacterium, assembly GCA_012518615.1. GTDB lineage: Bacteria > Bacillota > Clostridia > Christensenellales > Aristaeellaceae > DTU024. Next base: position 34,891 of record JAAYRU010000020.1, read on the forward strand.
TAACCACAAGGGAAAGCGTAAGCGATAGAGCCGTAGAAGATGGCGACTATTGTAATATAGATTACAAAGGCACGCTTGACGGCGTTCCCTTTGATGGCGGAACCGCTGAGGGGCAGGAACTGCAAATCGGCAGTGGTATGTTTATCCCTGGTTTTGAGCCGCAGCTTATTGGTATGAACATAGGTGAAGAACAGGATATCAATGTTACCTTCCCTGAAAACTACCATGCAGAGAATTTAAAGGGCAAGGAAGCTGTGTTTAATGTTAAATTAAACGCAATACAGGTTGAAGTAAGACCTGAGCTTGATGATGAATTCGCCCAAGATGTGTCCGAATATGAAAGCTTTGAAGAATATAAAGAAGCAATAAAAAAAGAGCTTGAGGACATAGCTAAGGAAAATAGTGAAGTAAAGGTAAAGGATCAACTCTTAAACCAAGTGGTAGATGCTTCTGACTGCGATATACCACAGGCTATGATAGACGATGAAGTAAGCCAAATTGTGCGGCAAATGAGTTTACAGTTTGCCTATCAAGGTATGAAGTTTGGTGATTACATGCGCTATATGGGTATAGACAGCAGGGAAAAACTTATAGAGCACTATTCTCCTTCCGCTACTATGAATGTAAAACAGACGCTTGTGCTTGAAGCAATAGTAGAAAAAGAAGCTATAGTTGAAAGTGAAGAAGACCTAGATGAATTTATCACTGAATATGCAAAACAGGAAGGGCGCGAAACTGAAGAGCTTAAAAAATCCCTATCTGAAGACACGATAGAGGAAATACGCAGCCTTATAAGAAAACGTAAGGCATCGGAATTTATTTTCGAAAATGCTAAAATCGAAGTTAAAGAGGAAGAAGAACCTCAGCTTAACGCCCAGGAAATGGTAAAGCAGTTTGAAGAAGCTTTAGACGAAGCAGATGAGCAGGAAGAAAAAGAAGAGGAGAAATAATGGGAGAATACTTAATACCATATGTAGTTGAAAGGAGCGGCAACGCAGAGCGCTCTTACGATATATATTCTAGGCTGCTGAAAGACAGGATAGTCTTTATTACAGGAGCTATAGACGATGGAATGGCAAACACTGTTGTGGCGCAGCTATTGTACCTTGAGATGGATAACCCAAATGCCGATATTTCGCTTTATATTAACAGCCCCGGCGGCTCTGTAACCGCAGGTATGGCTATATACGATACCATGCAGTATATAAAAGCACCGGTAAGAACTGTGTGCGTCGGCATGGCAGCATCTATGGGTGCGTTCTTACTAATGGCGGGCGAAAAGGGCAAGCGTATGGCGCTTCCCAATAGCGAAGTTATGATACACCAGCCCTCAGGCGGGGCGCAGGGTCAGGCGACTGATGTTACAATACGCGCAAACTGGCTCCTTCGCACTAAGGAAAAAATGAACCGCATGATGGCTGAAATGACAGGCAAGGATATAGAACAAATCGCCAAGGATGTGGAGAGGGACTACTTTATGACTGCAGAGGAAGCTCTCGAATACGGCATAGTAGATGAAATATACTCGCCCCAAAAGAAGGAAGATAAGTAAATAATGGCTAAAAACGGCTTTGACCCAAATAAAATACAGTACTGCAGTTTCTGTGGAAAATCGCAAAATGAGGTAGACCAGCTCATCGCTGGCAAAAACGCCTATATTTGCAATGAGTGCGTTTCCATATGCGGCGAAGTGCTGGACAAGGTTGCTCCCAAGCGCTTTACAGGCAAGGTGCCAAAAACAAAAATGCTAACTCCCGTTCAGCTTAAAGAGGAGCTGGACCAATATGTAATAGGGCAGGAGAAGGCTAAGCGCGCGCTAACGGTTGGCGTTTACAACCACTACAAGCGTATTCGCTCAACTAGGCGCAATAGGGATGTAGAGCTTAAAAAGTCAAATATTTTGTTAATAGGCAACACAGGCACAGGAAAAACCTATTTAGCGCAGACATTGGCAGAAATACTAAATGTACCCTTTGCGATAGCCGATGCGACAAGCCTAACGCAGGCGGGCTATGTGGGAGAGGATGTTGAGAACATACTCCTTCGCTTGGTGCACGCTGCTGATGGTGATGTAAGGGCGGCTGAGCAGGGCATAATATACCTAGATGAAATAGACAAGATAGGCAGAAAATCCGAAAACGCCTCTATAACCCGCGATGTTTCAGGAGAGGGCGTTCAGCAGGCGCTGCTAAAAATATTAGAGGGTACTTTGGCGAATGTACCCCCTCAGGGCGGGCGCAAGCACCCTCAGCAGGAGTTTATACAGCTTGATACTACCAATATACTATTCATATTAGGTGGCGCATTTACTGGGCTTGATGAAATAATCAAAAACCGCCTTGGCGGAAGGAGCCTAGGCTTCGGCGCGCAGGGCGATGGCTTGAGCGATAAGAGCGATAAGCTGCTTAAACAGGTTCAGCCGGAGGACTTAGTGCGCTTTGGTTTAATACCGGAGCTTGTAGGTAGGCTGCCTATAATAGCTACGCTAGATGAGCTAGACGAAGAAGCCCTTGTACGCATACTTACCGAGCCTAAGAATGCGCTTGTACGCCAGTTCCAGTATCTATTTTCACTTGACGGGGTAGAGCTTAAATTCACTCCCGATGCGCTCAAAGCAGTTGCGCAGCAGGCAATAGAAAGGAAAACAGGCGCAAGGGGTCTAAGGGCCATACTTGAAGACATACTGCTTGATACCATGTTCTTCCTGCCCTCAAAGACGGGTTATAGGCAGTGCATAGTGGATAAGGATACCGTGCTTAAATTAAGCGAACCAAAGCTTATAAAAGAAGAAAAACGCGTGGTAAGCGCGAAAGCGGCTAAAAAGAGCGATACGCCTATAACAGGCGATGCATCGTAAGATTATTAAGAGTTACAGTTATTTAGATATAAATTCCAAGGAGGATAAATGCAAGAAAAAACGCGGATAGATTTACCGCTTGTTCCGCTTAGGGGAATGATGATGTTTCCCCATACAGTGCTGCATTTTGATGTCGGACGCCCGAAAAGCGTTGAAGCTATAGAGTATGCGCTGGAAAACGATAGAAAGATTTTTTTGGTAGCACAAACCGATTCTGAAGTCGAAGACCCTTCCACTGAAGAATTGCACGGCACAGGCACCATTGCTGCAATAAGGCAGGTGCTTCATCTGTCGGGAAATAATATGCGTGTGCTTGTTGAAGGCGTGTCAAGGGCTAAGCTTATAGATACATATACAAAGGAGGAGGCTTATTTTGCCTCCATAGAGGAGATACCTCTCTTTGATATGGCTAATATGGACGATAAAATGCGCGTCCTAATCCGCAATGTAAAGGAATATTTTGAAGAATATACCGCAAGTGGTACCCGTGTTTCGCCGGATTTGCTTCGAGCGGTTAAGCGTATAGATGATCCGGACCACCTTATAGATACAATTTCATCAAGCGTAATTAGCGAGTTCAGTAAAAAGCTTGAAATGCTCAGCATAGAAAATACCGAGGAGCGCCTAACCGAGATGTGCGCCTTTTTGGCGCAGGAAACGGAGCTTGCAAGCATAGAGCGCATGGTACAGATGCGCGTTAAAATGCAGCTTGATAAAAATCAAAAGGAATATTACCTGCGCGAGCAGATGCGCGTAATAAAGGAAGAACTTGGCGAGGATGAAAAAAACCTCATAGATGAATTTAGCGCTCAGCTTGAAAAACTTGAGCTTAATGAAGAAGTACATGAAAAGGTTTCATCAGAAATAGAACGCCTATCCCGTCTTATGCCAGGCTCCCCTGAAGCATCTGTAAGCGAAAACTATATACGTTGGATACTCGATATGCCTTGGGGCAAGTATACAAGGGATAAAACCGATATAGTGCGCGCAAGAAAGGTGCTAGATAAAAACCACTACGGCATGGAAGAAGTAAAGGAGCGCATTATAGAGTTTTTAGCTGTTCACCTTATGCGCTCAAAGAGCCGTCCGGATAAGGTTAAAGGCTCTATACTCTGCTTTGTAGGTCCGCCCGGCGTTGGTAAAACATCAATAGTAAAGGCTATAGCGCAGGCCATGGGGCGCAAATTTGTTCAGATGTCCTTAGGTGGCGTAAGGGATGCTGCCGAAATATACGGACATAGAAGAACATATGTAGGCGCTATACCGGGCAGAATAATATCAGGCATAAAACAAGCGGGCACCATGAATCCCGTGTTCCTGCTTGATGAGGTTGATAAACTAAGCAGCGATTTTAGGGGAGACCCTTCAAGCGCGCTTCTTGAAGTGCTGGATGGTGAGCAAAACAACCATTTTACAGACCACTACCTTGAAATGCCCTTTGACTTATCATCTGTTATGTTTGTAACTACAGCTAATGTTACAAGTACCATACCGCCTGCCCTTTACGATAGGATGGAGATAATAGAGGTAAGCAGCTATACAGAGGAAGAAAAGTATCAGATAGCAAAAAGACATTTAATCAAGGAAAACATACGCCAATATGGTCTTAGCGCTGGCAGCGTACGCCTTACCGATGCCGCAATAAGGAAAGTAATAGAAGGCTATACAAGGGAAGCGGGCGTGCGTACCTTATCCCGTACGCTTGCTAAAATCATCAGAAAGGCTGCCGTTGAAAAGCTTGAAAGTGAACAAAAAACCATAAGCGTAGGGCTTGATAAGGTTACAAAATACTTAGGCGCCGAAAAGTATTTCAGGAGCGATATAAACACAAAGCCCACAGTTGGCGTTGTAAACGGTCTTGCATATACCAGCGTAGGCGGTGAAATGCTTGCTGTAGAATGTATAGTAATGCCCGGCACAGGGAAATTTCAGCTTACAGGGCAGCTTGGAGATGTTATGAAAGAAAGCGCTCAGGCATCTTTAAGCTGGGTGCGCTCTAAAGGCAAAGATTATAATATCACTGATGATTTTTTCCAGAAGAACGATATACATATACATGTACCCGAGGGCGCTGTTCCAAAGGACGGTCCTTCCGCAGGTATAACTATGACTGTGGCTTTAATGTCTGCAATAACAGGCATAGCTGTAAGACAGGATGTAGCTATGACGGGGGAATTAACTCTTGCTGGAAGGGTGCTTCCAATAGGCGGCGTTAGAGAAAAGCTGCTTGCAGCGTATAGGGCAGGTGTTAAGCTTCTGTGTCTGCCTGATGAAAATAAAAAAGATGTTGAAGAATTACCGGAATACATAAGGGAAAGTTTTACTATTCATTATGTATCAAAGCCTGAAGAAGTGCTTAAAATAGCCTTGTTAGTAGAAGAAGATGGAAATAAATAGCGCAAAATTTGTAATAAGCCTGCCTGAATATACTAATTTCTCCGGCATAGGTAAAAAGGAGATAGCTTTTGCGGGGCGCAGCAATGTGGGCAAAAGCTCCCTTATAAATAGCCTGTGCAAAAGCCGCTCGCTTGCAAAAACCAGCGGTACTCCCGGTAAAACTAGGCTTATCAATATATTCCTTATAAATAACAGCATACATTTTGTGGATTTGCCGGGCTATGGCTATGCGAAAGTAAGCAAGGCAGAAAAAGAACGCTGGGCACATATGATGGATGATTATTTCAAAACCTCGGACAATTTTTCAGCCTGTATATTGCTTGTTGATTTACGCCACAAGCCCACAGAGCAGGATGTACAGATGCTGGACTTTCTGCGCTATAATTCCATACCCTATACTATAGTCGCTACAAAGGCAGATAAGCTTTCAAGAGTGCAGCAGAATAGGGCTAAAATGTTGGTTGCACATACGCTTGTAGTGCAGCCTTGGGAGATACTGCTATGGTCCTCTGTTACAGGGATTGGCAGGGATGAATTGTTAGCCTCAATAGAAGAACATCTAAATGCATAGGAGTATAGCTTGAAAAAGAAAGACCTAATAATAATCATATCTGTAATTGTGCTTGTGGGCGGGCTTATACTGTTATCTAAGCTTATTCCATCTGGTGGCACAAAAAACAATGCAGGCAGCATAGTAAGCGAAAGCCCCACTGCTGAGGATAATATTACAACAGATATCCCCCCTGAAAATACTCCGGATGTTGATAATAATAGCGAAACTGAACTTCCGCCTAGCACCCCCGTGCCTACACTTGTGCCTGCTGATGCCTACCTAAAAGTGCAAATAGGTACAACCATTTATGAACCCTATCCATTGCTTAAAGATAACGATGAACTGGTGCTTAAGCAGCGCTCAGGTAAAGAAAATATCGTTAGAATGACCAAGGATTCCATATGGATGCATTCCTCAAACTGCGATAATCAGGACTGCGTACACCAAGGCACAGTAACGCTAGATAATAAGGACAAGCGCGTGCTTATGAATATGATAATCTGTCTGCCAAACCAAGTAGTGCTTGAGTTACAGACCAAAGAAGAAGCAGAGCAGGAGTTCAATGAGTTTTACAACTAACCTGCGATGTTAGGCTACAATACATTTATGACACAAGAAAGGAAAAACGAGAGACCCTTTGGTATAATATAAACATCAAATAATATTAAGAAAGGATCTCTCAATGGGTAGTATAACAGAAGGAATGCGATATAGGAAGAAGATAGTGGAATATGCAATACTGCACAACAATAACGCACTTGCAGCAAGAAAGTTTCGAAAAACACGACAGTATGTAAG
>JAAYRU010000021.1 GCA_012518615.1 Christensenellaceae bacterium
CAGCGTGGCCGGGGCAGTCTACGTGTGCGTAGTGACGGTTGTCGGTTTCATACTCAACGTGAGAAGTGTTGATGGTTATACCGCGCGCCTTCTCCTCGGGAGCCTTGTCTATTTCGTCATATTTCATGGCGCTTGCATGACCAGCAGATGCCAGTACCATTGTTATAGCCGCGGTAAGCGTTGTCTTGCCATGGTCAACGTGACCGATAGTTCCAATGTTTACGTGTGGTTTTGTGCGTTCAAATTTTGCTTTTGCCATAATTATTTCTCCTCCAAAATCTACGGTTTTTGCCGGTAGGCTATCCGGCTATGTTACCGGCAACTGCCGGATGTGCCAATGCGGATTAACCGCAATGGACGAGTGGAGCGGGTGATGGGAATCGAACCCACGTAGCCAGCTTGGGAAGCTGGAACTCTACCATTGAGTTACACCCGCAAAACCCACGAGGACAATGATAGCTAAAAAGAATAGATTTGTCAACGTTTTTAATGGTTTTTGTACTGTTATCAGGCAATCTTGCTAATAGTTTATATGCTTGCTATAACACTAAACTATTGCCACAGTATTAAAACAGACTAGCTCTGGTTAAAACTAAGAATACAGCACACTTTTTAAGTGTATATAAAGAGTGTTTATTGCTTTCAATAAAAACCTAAAGTGTGTTTTTAAGCTTATTAATTATTGAAATTGCTTTTTCACTATTCAAGAAATTGTATGTAGTCTCAGGCACAAGCGCTTTAGTAGCTTCAACATTGCCCTCTGACAAAAGCTTTCTTACTAGTGAAGCGCTTATGATGCCATGTTCGGATTCTGCTTTACGCGGAATTATAGTTAAATCAATACCGCAAGTAGGCAACAATTCTTGCATAGCGTTATTATATAGAGCGGTAGATTCAGAGTATGGCTCTTCCCCCACGAAACGTTTTGTTATATTTAATTTAGAGCCTATTCTAGCAAATACTGCCGCATCTAGACTTGCATGAGCAGTTGTAACTCTAGCGGACTCCTTTATAAAATATGATGGAAATGTCGCGCTTGATACTAAATAACTTTCGGTTGGATGATATATTATATTTTTAAGGTCGGAAGTTCCTTCCATAACCAGCTGTTCCCTTATTTTCCTTGGAAAAGCTGATACATCTTCAGACACAATAAACAAATGTAAATTATCACAGCGGTTTAGAGCATATTCGACAAGGTATCTATGTCCAAGAGTAAAGGGGTTTGCATTCATGACTATTGCCCCATTTACACCTTCTAGGATATCACCTAAAGACTCTAAATAATCATCAAATGCGGAGTTTTTGTTTTCTAGAAACACCACATCGTCAAGCGAAACAATTTCGCTAAACCCAAGTGAGGTAAAATTGTCCTTTGCGTCCTGTTTGGTGTAGATGAACACATGAAAAACACCACGGTTAAATAGCTCTGAGCAAAGCTCGCTAACTATGGTAGACATTAAGCCTTGACCCTGATAGGCGGAATTAACCGCCAAGCAGCGCAGTGTGTTCTTATAGAATGATCCAGTTGCTGCCATAGTATCTCCATCCATAAGTGCGATAGTATATTCAGCATTATTATCGCGCTCAAGCCCCTCTTGTGCTAACAATTCATCAACCATTTTGTTCCCATAACGGTCGCTCTTGTAAATCTGTGTAAAATTCATAATAACTCTCCTATTCGCAGTAGCGATATTTTTTCTTTAACTATTGAAAAAAAGCCTTCCATAAAACGATTTAAATCCATGTCCATTCTATGGCAGAAGTAAAAATTTCGACGGTATTCTAGATCCTGAACATGGAAATATTTTATTGAATCTTTGAAATGTTTAGGGTATTTAAGGTACACATTTGGGCATAGCATAAGAGCAGCACCGCTGGCAGCAATATTCTTAGCGCTCTCCAAGCTTTCAGTTTCAAGTAAAATTTCAGGTTGGATATTGTTTTTACGAAACAAGTCATCCTGAATCACACGTACACTATGCCCGTGTTGCAAGCTTACAAAGGTTTCATCTTCCACCGATTTAATTGAGATTACATCACCATTACTATGTTGCATTGCAAATGAAGAATTTTTTCCAGCAATAAGCAACACCTCCTCGTTTTCAAGCAATGTATAAGATATATCAGGGTATTTAGGTTCAGTCGTAATAAGTGCAATATCGCAATCACCTTCATGCAGCGCTTTTTCAAGTAGGTAGCTGCCTTTTTCTATAAGCTCAATCTGAACATGTGGGTAGCGCCTTACAAATTCCGGGATAATTAAGGGTAATAACTGCATACCTCTTTGAAGTGATATGCCAAGCCTAAGCCTTCCCCTATGCTCGCTGCTAATCTCGTATATTTCATTTTGGAGCCTTGCATTGATTGCTAATATTTCTTTGGCAGCATTAAGATACTTTTCTCCTGCAAACGTAAGGCTTATAGGGTCAGTCTCACGGTTAAATATAAAGGCGCCTAGCTCTTTTTCGATCCGTTGTATCATCTGGCTTACCGCAGACTGGGATACATACATACTCCTAGCTGCCGAACTTATGCTCCCACTTGATATAACCGTTTGTACACATTCTATATAGCGTAGATTCATCAATACTCCTCTTTACCATAAATCTTTCAATAATTGTATTAAAAATTCGCGTATAAATCAAATTTTAAGCGATATTAATTGCAGAATTATATACTTTGCATTATAATAGTAGCGATAATGCTTCGGGAGGATATAAAATTGCTGGATTATTTTACTATTCAAGTGAGTTTAATTATTTATGCTTAGAAGTTTATTGTTTATACCCGGTAATAGTCCCGCTATGCTTCAAAATGCTGATGTGCTCGGGGCTGATGCTTATATTTTCGATCTTGAAGATGCTGTATCTCCAAAAGAAAAAGATGCTGCGAGATTGCTTGTTACAAGTGCCATAAAAACACTTGATTTTGATAAAAATAAAATTATTGTACGCATAAACCCACTAAATACTGGCGATTGCGCCGTTGATATACAGGCAATAGTTCCTTTAGAGCCTGCATTTATTATGCCTACAAAGGTATCGCGCACTGAAGATATACTTAAAATTTCTGAGCATATTAAACTTATTGAAGAAAAACACAAACTGGATATTGGTACAATAAAGCTTATTCCATTAATTGAAACCGCTGAAGGCATTGAAAATGCTTATCATATAGCAAGCTCTAGCGAAAGAATAGCCGCTCTATTTCTTGGTGCGGAGGATTTAACAAGCGATATGCAAGCCATTCGCAGTAAACATGGAAATGAAATAGCCTATGCGAGAAGTCGTATAGTTACTGCTGCAAAAGCCTGCAGCATTGAGGCTATTGATACTCCCTTTACCGATGCTCACGATTATGACGGTCTTGTTGAAGATGCTCGTATCGCAAGAAGTTTAGGTTTTACTGGCAAGGCAGCTATATCGCCACAGCATGTTGAAGGAATAAATGAAGCCTTTACTCCTACCAGTGAAGAGATAAACTATGCCAGAAATGTAATTGAAGCCATAGAAGAAGGTGAAATGCTAGGAAAAGGCGCCGTTTCACTTGGCGGTAAGATGATAGATAGACCAATAGTTTTGCGCGCGCGTAAGCTGCTTAGTATAGCTAGGCAGCTTGGAATGGAAAAATAATATGAATAAGATTTTACCTAATATAAGAGAAAGTATAGTAAAAAGCGGACTTAAAGATGGAATGACTATTTCCTTCCATCACCATTTAAGAAATGGCGATTATGTACTTAACATGGTTATGAGGGAGATTGCTTCCCTTGGTATAAAAAACCTTACAATACAGGCAAGCGCGCTTTTTGACTGCCATTTTGAACTTATAGAACATATTAAAAGCGGTGTTGTAAGCCATATAGAAACAAACTATATGAGCGGACGAATTGCAAATGCGATATCGCATGGAATACTTAAAGACCCTGTAGTTTTTAGAAGCCATGGCGGCAGACCTGCAGCCATTAAAAGCAGAAGAGTGCATATAGATGTGGCGTTTTTGGCAGCTCCTGCATCAGATAAAATGGGAAATAGCAACGGAAGCCTAGGCAAATCCGCATGTGGTTCTCTTGGTTATGCTATACCAGATAGTGAATATGCAGACAAGATTATAATTATAACCGATACGCTTTTCCCCTATCCCCTATTTCCAGCTTCAATAAAGGAAAGCAATGTTGATTTTGTTGTAAAGGTGGATGCTATCGGCAATCCGGAGGGCATAGTTTCTGGCACCACGAGAATAACTAGGGACCCTATTTCATTAAAAATAGCGGAGTATGCTGCAAATCTAATTAAATATTCAGGTCTTCTTAAAGACGGTTTTTCATTTCAGACTGGCGCAGGCGGCGCTTCGCTTGCGGTAACGAAATACCTTAAATCAATAATGAAAGAACTTGATGTAAAAGGCAGCTTTGGTCTTGGAGGTATTACCGGATACCTTGTCGATATGCTTAATGAAGGTTATTTTGAGGCATTACAAGATGTACAGTGCTTTGACCTTCTGGCGGTATCTTCTATAATGGACAATCCAAGGCATGTGGAGATCTCCGCAACCGAATATGCAAGTCCACTTTCGAAATCTCGCGCTACTTCATCGCTTGATGTAGTGGTGCTTGGCGCAACGCAAATGGATACAGATTTTAATGTGAATGTGCACACAGACTCATCAGGTATTATTACTGGCGGTTCAGGCGGACATAGCGACACCGCTGAAGACAGCAAGCTATCTATAATAGTTGCACCGCTATTTAGGGCGCGTCTCCCTTTGATTGTAGATAAAGTTCAATGCATAAGCACTCCGGGTAAGCATATAGATGCGCTTGTAACTCAAAGAGGAATTGCTATTAATCCTATTAGACAGGACCTTATAGATACTATAAAGGACGCAAAGTTGCCGATAATTCCCATAGAAGAACTTAAAAACCTAACAGAGAAATATACCGGTGTTCCTGATAGAATAACCCTTAGCAAAAAATGTATTGCTGAGGTTGAAAACAGGCACGGTAAAATTATAGACTGCATTTTTGCAGTAGAATAGGAGAAGAAGCATGAAGAAATTTTCAAAAGAAGAAATCCGTTTTCTAACACTATTATCAGAGAAATATCCAAATGTGCAATCCCTCTACAATGCCATATGCAGTATTAATGCCACGCTAATACTGCCTAAAGGCACAGAACATTTCATGAGCGATATACATGGTGAACTTGAAGCGTTTGTACACATACTAAACAATTGCTCAGGCGTAATAAAAGAAAAGGCAAACAGCCTATTTAAGGAAGAATTTTCACAGAAAGAAATAGACGAAATTTGTGCAATAATATACTATCCAGAGCAAAAACTCGCCCTATTAGAATTTGAAAAAAGCATTTCTCAAGACTTTTATTTGGATCTAATATTTAGGCTTACTGAACTTACTAAATTTATGAGTGTAAAGTATACAAGAAATGAAATCCGCTCCGCAATTCCCGAGGAATATTTCTTTATAATTGATGAACTTTTAAACACTGAACTCTACGAACATGAAAATCAGAGGCATTATCATAATGCTATAACAAAAACCGCAATAGAGATGGGCGCGCAGATTGAACTTATTAAAGCGTTTTGCTTGCTTATAAAAAGGCTTGCTGTTAGAAAACTATATGTTTTAGGCGATATATACGATAGGGGCGCTTCACCTGATGATATTATGGACCTACTAATGGAACATCATGCAGTTTACTTTACATGGGGAAACCATGACATACTATGGATGGGTGCTGCCTGTCTAAACCTAGCTTGTATAGCTGCATCTGTACGAAACACACTAAATTACGGGCATATGCACCTGCTGGAAAGTGGATATGGAATTAGCATGAGACCGCTATATGCATTGGCGCAGAAGCTGTACCCTAACCTAAGTCAGGATGAGGCGGCGCTAAAAACCATTACAATTATTATGTTTAAGCTTGAAGGACAGCTTATTAAAAGACATCCAGAATATAAACTCGATGAAAGACTCAAACTACACCTAATTGATACGAAGAAGCGCACAGTAAGCTATGATGGCAATACTTGGCCTTTGATACACCAGCAATTCCCTACGCTCCTTGGCGATGATTTTTATGCACTAACTGATGAAGAATTATATGTAATGGAGGCTCTTAAAGAAGACTTCGCCAAAAGCGAGAGGCTCCACAAGCATATGCAATTTTTCTACAAACGCGGCGCTGTCTACATGATACAAAACGGCAACCTCTTGCTTCACGGATGTGTGCCTTTAACTAAGGATGGCGAGCTACTTGAAGTATCCTTTGATGGTGATACTTATTCAGGGCAAAGCTTCCTTGACTATTGCGATGCTAAAGCTCGCACTGCTTATCAAACAAAGAGTGAGATGGACGGCGATTTTATGTGGTTCCTATGGTGTGGAGATTTTTCACCCTTGTGCGGTAGAAAAATGGCCACCTTTGCACACCTTATGATAGCTGACAGAGCAGCTTTCTCTGAGCCAAGAGATCCATATTACACTTTCAATAAAACCGTTGAAGGTTGTGAAATGCTTCTTGAAAGCTTTAACCTCGACCCAAAAGAGGGGCATATAATTAATGGGCATACTCCTGTGTTAATAGGTGAATCTCCCGTGCGTGCTGGGGGTAGAATTTTAGTAATAGATGGTGGTTTCTGTAAAGCATACCACAAGAGAACAGGCATAGCCGGCTATACGCTTATTTCAAACTCACATGGGCTGCGTATTGTGGCGCATCACCCATTTGAGGGTGTTGAAAATGCTGTTGAAAACAACACCGACATTAGCTCCACGCAAGAGGAGTTTATACCCTATAAATTAAGGCAGACTGTAAGAGATACAAATGACGGTATTGAGCTTAATGAAAAACTTAACGACTTGTACCGTTTACTAGAAGCATATCATATGGGTATAATAGATCCAGCCAATAATGTCTAATGAGGCAATTATTTTAAATATTATCATTTTTATCCAGTATAGCTTCTGGAGGAAATTCAGGCTTAGGTCCAAAGTAGTGCAGCATCTGTTCATCAGTTAAAGAAAACCATTCCTTAACCTGCACGTAGCAATGCCTAGGCCTTTTTCTGACAACATTACGAAGCCTGTCAACCCTACTGTTCCAATAACGCATACAGCCATCTACTGTTTTCGGCTGTTCCATTGATATGTTTTTAAGATTATACGATGCCCATCTTTCAAAATGCATATTCATCTCAGGTAATAGAATATTATAGCATTCATCAACTTGGTCTAGCATTCTCTCTGTTGTAAAGAATCTAAAAATTTCACCAAAGCGGGTTAAGAACTTATCCAGCATTTCTTTATTTTCAAGTGTTTTTAACCATATAGTATTATCAACATCATCATTTGCGCCATGACCTTTTGGGTTCATCATATTTCTGACGCCATTATTGGCAGCTCTAAACAGACCATAATCCATATCAAATATTATCCAACGCCATTTACCACCGGGTACTCTGTAACATCTAATATTACCCGAGTCGGTGTTGGCAAAAAACATCTGAAATATTATGTAGTCAAACAGATTATCAACATCTATATTATCTAAAATATACTGCATATCTTCAGGGTTAGTGGCAGGTGAACTAGCTTTAATTTTTTTAACCATTTCGATAAAATCTCGGTTGCTGCCATAATAGGCTTTTGAGCTACCTTCAATCATGGTCATATTGTCTGCATCCTCAAGCGGAATACCCTCATGCTGAGCAACAAAATAACGACTAACCCTCTCGCGCAGGTTATAATGTCCCCAATAATTGCCATTTAAGTAAACAATAATCGGTTTCCATGCCTGGTGTATTACGGTGGTGTCTTTAAGCTGTTCAATTAGTCTGCTATGAACTCCATCGACCATACGTGTCCAAACACAATCGTTACCGGATACACGAAGCACTAATGACTTATATCTTTCAAAGGGTCTTTCATCAAAAAGTTTTGCGTGGAAATATCTTTCTCCAATAGAAGCTTTAGCTTTAAGTTTAAATGATTTCTGAGGCATATCCAGAGAATACTGTCCTATTAATCCAAATTCAATATCTTGGCTGAAATAAACCTTACCACTGTCCGAATCAAACATTTCCCCATAACCGGGTCTAAACTTCTTGCCATGTAGACGATATGTGGGAGTTGGGTTTTTAAAGGGAATATATTTATAGCTTTCAAGGTCTACCCCTTCCCCTGCTGCATACATGCCGGTTTCAGGGTTCCACAAATTATCAGGATCTGTGGTTAAACAGACAACAGGCATAGTATAGTATGTCTTCATAACATAGTTTGCTGTAACTACAGTTGATGGCTGCAATCCCGGCGCAAATGAGCGTGCCCGTAGCACGGTTGTATCGCTAATCAACATAGGTTCTATATATAACATACTGTTTTCAAGAGTGGGTACGGAACCGTCTAAAGTATAGCGTATGGAAGAACCATCCGCTGTGCTTATAGCAACATAGATATTCTCCTTATAAAGCCCGCCCTCTGCAGAAAAAACCGGTTTTTCGGAAAAGCCGGGAAATCCTGTGGTGTTTTCATAACCGGGAGTTGCTGCGTCAAAATAAAAAAAACCCTCGTTTTTTAAGTTTCTTCCGTATGAATAATCTGTAGGTATTGCGGGCAGATAGAGCTTATCAATTACATTTCCACTGCTATCAGATAGTGTAACAGTCTCTCCGCCTCTTCGTTTTAGCGCATATGAAGCTCTGAGTGTTGCAGCGTTTGAGCCAGGATCCTTGCTTTTATCCATTATAACAACCTTGTATTCACCAGGCATTATAGTGCTGCCAGGAGGAAAACGCCACTTAAGCGGCCAGTTGATATTGTCGCTCAAACCCCATGCCGAAATATCAACAGCTTTATCGGTGCTGTTGTATATTTCCGCCCAATCGGATAAAGGTAAACCTTCGCCTAAAGATGTACTGGTGTTACTGCTCATAGCTTCGCTGATATAAATGCCGCTTGGGTTAAGGGAGCGCAAATATCTATCAGCGATTTTAGCTCCATCTGCAGTGTTTGGTGCGCCTGGAGTAGCAAGAGTGAAAACCCGCCAGCCTTCTCCATCTTCCACCCTGCCAAAGCTTGCATCAGCAGGTAGATTATCAAAAGCTATTCTATCTATAAGATTGCCTTGTCTTGTTGACAGTGTGATAGTTTCTCCCCCCGCTTTTATGGAGAAGTTTGTGTGTGGATAACCACCGGGGTTGCTTCGGTTTTTGCCCGAGCAGAACACTAGATAATACCCACCGGGAGGAATAACTGCACCTTCCGGAAACACCCATTTTATTAGCCTTTCAGGGTTATCGGATATGGCAAAATTATCAAGCATAATTGTTTTATCGCCGCAGTTTTTAAGCTCAATCCAATCCTGTAGTTCGCCATCCTCATCCCTAAGTCCGGTGCGGGGCGCAGCCATTATTTCGTTTATGACAAGTGTACCCGTATCTATACGGAAGTTATTCATATAGGCTTCATGGCCTTCTTTGGTGTTTTCAAAACCGGGAGAATATATATTCTCTCCCTTTACATATTCGCCCACCTCATTTAGGTAGTAAGTTTCATTAGCGTTAAGCGTAGGTATATCAACTGAGGATATTACAAAACCTGATGTATCGAACATAAATAAGGATTCACCTATTGAGCTTAGCTTAAACTTGGCATGAAAAGGCTTGTCTTCATCATTTTGATTTGTGCCATCCAAGTACACTATTATCCTATCATCAGGATTCAGTATTTTCTTAGGAAATACAAATTTTGCTCTGTCAGATCTATCAGATAGTGTAAGCCCCTCAAGATTTATCTGTCTATCTGTACTGTTCCAAATTTCTGCCCAGTCACTAAAGTTTCCTTTTTCGTCCGGCAGTGCAGAGGTGTTGTCAGTCATAACCTCGCTAATAAGAAGTCCTTCATAATCAGAGACAATCTTGCCGTCAGAATCGATATTGAGAGCCTTTATAATTGGTTCTTTGGGACCTAGAACTATAAAAGCGACCAACAAAACAGCCACAATAATCGTAAACAATATCCTACGGCTTGGCGTTTGTTTATTCAGCTTTGTTTTTTTGGGTTCAGCCGACATCTAATTCTCCTTATATATATTCTCTTAGTACGAAAATAGTTTCTCCGGGGTTTAAACTGGGTTCAATCCTAATTACAAGTGGGTGATTAGAAAACTCCTCAAGCACCATATCTTTAATTGCCGTTCCGCCACGAAAACCATGTACAACACGCAGGCGGTAATCGGCACTAGTAACTCTGTTGAAGGCAGAATGCACGGCAATCCTTGCTTGGAATACATTCATTCCATGTAAATTGATTTCCATGCTTTCCCCTCCTCGTGTAGATTATATACAAAACGAATGATAAATTCAACTAAACGCAATCTTTTTGTAATATCTTTCAGAGACTCTTTATTATATGCTCCAGATAACACTTTACAGGGTCTATATTTGTATGAGCATAAAGCATACGCGTACCCACAGCATCTTCAATCTCATTAAAAAGCAAACGACCCTTGTGACATATAAAGTCAACTCCAACAAAGTCAAAATCAAAGCGTGATAGGATTTTCATGACATGTTTTTTTGTTTCACTATCCAAATCATAAGGCATAGCACTGCCTCCCTGCCCTATATTGCTCCTGAAATCTCCATCTGTACTATAACGCATCATGGATTTTAATATTTTATTACCTATAATATACACCCTTACATCTTTTCCAACTGTATCCGACAAGGGTTGCACAACTGCAGTATCAGGATAACACTCATTAAGCGATGAAATATATTCTATTTCATTATTACATAAGAATACCTTTCTACCACCGCAGCTGTTTGATGCTTTTACAACTACGGGATAAGGGAAGGGAGCCTTTTTGCTAAAACTATCCACAAAAGCAGTATCCATCATAGGAACAACGCCTTTTAGCTCCATATGGGTCAAACGCTTGTCGTTACATATTCTAGCGACACGAGCGTTATTGAACACAGGTATACCCATTTTTTCTAAAAATTCAGATAATAGTGGAGCGTTAAGACGCATAACGGCAAAATCAGGTCTTAAATCAACACCATTTACTTTAAGAAATAAATCATCATTTTGCACTCCATATATAAGTTGTTCTTTAAGCACAAGCTTAAATTCAACGCCCGATAATTTACCAAGCTTTATCCAGTGTGCAATAAAGCGATAGTTGCGTTTAATATTGTTTTTTTCGTAAACAAGCCAAGCTTTCATAATCTATTTAGCACCAGTTCAGCTATGTGTTTTGCAGGATTTTTGCCGGTTGTTTCAATAAGGCGTCCAAAATGAGCGTTTGAATTAACCTCACATATTAAAGGCCCTTGAGATGAAAATAATACATCCACTCCCGCAAAATCAACACCTAGGATATCGCAAGCTTTGATTGCAATTTCTTCTTGCTCACTGGTAATATTATAATTAAACGACCTACTCTCGCCCTTTTTGTTAGACCTAAAGTCTCCGGATATATTTTTCCGCTCCATAGCTGCAACTACCTTTCCACCAACAACATATACCCTTAAATCTCTACCCGCGCTTTCTTTAACAAAGCGCTGAAAAAGCAATGGTTTATCAGCATTGTTCCTAACCAACTCTTCAGCTTCTTCTACACTATTAATAAGATATACCTGCTCGCCATAAGAACCAAAACCTTCTTTAAGTACGAATGGAAGCCCCAAAAACTCTATTGCCTTATACATGAAATCCGTTTTGCTATAACCCACATTTGCAAAGCTCTTAGGGCATATAAGCGTATCAGGTTG
The DNA here is from genome assembly GCA_012518615.1 of Christensenellaceae bacterium. GTDB lineage: Bacteria > Bacillota > Clostridia > Christensenellales > Aristaeellaceae > DTU024. The sequence goes on from JAAYRU010000021.1 coordinate 11,803, forward strand.
AGGTACTTTGCCATGCAGCTTTAAAAAAGTTTTTGTTTTATCATCGCAAAGCATTATCGCATCAGGTGAATTAATAACATGTACTCCGGAATTCACAAGTTCTACCGCTAAATTTACATCCTTATCCCAGAATACGCATACTTTAGGTAGATTTTTAAAAAATGAAGGAAGTATAAAGTCCGCATTATTTTTTAGTACTACATCTATGCCTAGAAAATTTGCCTCCTTTACAAATTGCTGCTCAATAAACCTAAAGGGTGCAGAGTCAAGAAAGGCATTGCGAACAAAAAGTACTTTTTTCATACTTATTTGTTTTTCATATATAATGTGTTGCCCCCTATAAACTCGCGCAGTATAGAAAGCGGTGGAATATCGCTTAAAGCTTCTTCCGGAGCTGGTAGCATATAATGCAGTATTTTAATTATTCTATTCACCTTTAAATAATCGGGGTTATCCTTTGGAATCTGTCTTAGCATATCATAAGAAAAGCGTTTAAGCACAGGCAATTCATAGTGAAGCGCTGAATTAAACATGATATCGGCCTGCTCCTGATAAGGGAATACCCACTTTTCCTCTCCCCTTCGTACTTTGTCCCACATGGAAAGAGTTTTAGCTGGAGGAGTATTTCTAAAAAGATTGTCCCTAACTATGCGCCTTAAAAGCCTTGCATCAGTTGTGCGTATGCGATTATGTGAATCTAAATTGATGCAGGTAAGTTCGCTTATGTATATCTTAAAAATAAGCTTTTTGTCGAATGCACCATGCATTCTTGGATTTAGCGCGTGTATTCCTTCTATTACAAGCGGCTGATTATAAGCAATTTTAAGCTTATATGCAATAGTATTCTGCGTTTGCGTGGTGAAGTCAAATCTTGGCATATAGGTTTCTTTTCCCTCAAGCAGAGAAGTAATGCATTTTTTAATAAGCGGCACATCTAGCGCATCTATGGCTTCAAGATCGGGCTCGCCATCATTTTCAAGTGGAAGTTCCCATCTGTTGCGGTAAAAATCATCAAGTGATATAAGCACCGGTCTTAAACCGTTTACCCTTAGATGTATACAAAGACGGTTGGCAAAAGTAGTTTTTCCACTTGAGGAAGGACCAGCGATGAATACAGCTCTTGCGCCTCGGTTTAATATGTCTGAAGCAATATCGGATATAGATTTGTCATGAAGCGCCTCATTAACTCTGATAAAATCATTAAGCTTATTTTGCTTTATGAGGTCATTCAAATCCGCCACATCCGAGCAATCAAGCACCCTGCACCAATAGTTGCTCTGCGCAAAGGTTGCCATTTGTTTTGGTAGATTTATAAACTTAGATGGTACTGTAAAATCCTTGCTTGAAGGTAGAAGTAGTACAAAACCTGGGGAATGATGCCTTAGAGCAAATATCGGAACCTTTCCTGTGGAAGGCAGCATAGCTCCATAAAAATACTCCGATACGCCACCGCATTCATATAGATTAAAATGTTTATAAGGTCGGTAAGCCAGCAGACGAGCTTTTTCGGGGTCGCCATTTTCAACAAAATACTTCACAGCCTCTTCTTTTGAAATACGCCTTTTGTTAAAACTCAAATCCTCTTTTACAACATCATGCATAGCCCCTTCAAGAAGCATTATATCCGCAGGATATATACGCATATCCTCAAACACTGTATATATGCCCTCACCTACGGAATGCTCTATCCTAACTTTAGCATGAGGAAACGCTCTTTTTGCGGCAATCAACATAACAAAACGCAAAGAACGTTCGTATATCCTCCTGCCCTCTTCGTCCGAATAGGTAAGCAAATGTAACTCAGCATCATCTTTAATAAAATCGGAAAGCTCCTTTACCCTACCCCCTATACGCACTCCCATCGTTTTGTCAAGCATATCCGGAGCCAAGTCTGAAATAATCTGTTCAACTGTGGTTTTATATTCGTACTCTTTAAAATTACCATTCAAAGTAATTTTCATATCTTAACTTTCCTTTCGAAATTTGCTAATTTTTCAGTCCACTGTAAATGTTTTGTGCGCACATATGCCGGATGCTGCTCCTCAGATAATTCTGATTTTTTGCGCACAATATAACCAGAACCGCGTTTTATAAAATGTAGCCTATTAAATATCAAACCATGCTTTTCACAGTCAGACAATCCAATATAATTGCTGGAATCTCCACAGGGCAAATAGCCTTCACTTATTGAAGTTTTTCTACCACATACAGGGCAATCAGGGAACAGGGCTTCTTTGCTGCGAAGAGCGCTCTTTAAACTCTTAACAGAAATCATTGAAGATTTTGCTCTAGTAGTTTTATTTACCCTGCAATTGAGTTTTCTCGCATTAGTCCTAAACATATCAAGCTTTGCATCTTTAGGAAGCCGCTGAAATATAAGCGCTGCATAATACGCATCATCAACCGCCCTATGAAAAGGGTGTTCATTAGATTGATTTATGCCTATTATTTCAAGGGCATTGCGAAGACCGAATCTGTTTTTGGTTTTCCCTTTCATATGTCCAAACAATTGCTGCAAATCATATATCTCAAGCTCTGTATCCATCCCAAAAAAGCGAAGGTTTTGAGTCAAAATAGATATATCGTCCCCACCCCAGCTAAAGAGCATATGTTCTTCGCCACACCATTTTATAAACCTTTCCATAGCTTGCTCAAATTGTGGGGCATAGTCTATATCTTCTTGCGTAATACCAGTTATGCGCCTAATCCTAGGGTGGATTTTTTTATATTGGCTTGGTTTAATATCTTGGCTGAAGGATGCTATCAACCTTCTTTCGGAATCTAGCTTAACTGCACCTATCTGTATTAGTTCAAACTGAAACGCATCTCCCACGCGCTTAAATGTTGATGAGTAAAAGCTGATAGGTTGATTCCATTCCAAATCCATTATTATATATTGCAATTTTTATTCCTTTCCCCTTACAAACTCTGCTGCAGATTTACCCGCAAGAGCGCCGGTAGAAAAAGCTATTTGAAGGTTATATCCGCCTGTATAGGCATCTACATCAAGCACTTCTCCAGCAAAATACAAACCGCTTATTGTTTTCGCCTTCATAGTACTAGGGTCTATTTCATCCACAGATATTCCACCCCTTGTAATTACAGCTTCATTAAAAGGGCGTAAATCTTCAAAATGCAGAGGTATATTTTTCAAGGCATTTACTATACTTAACCTATCCTTGATACCAAGGTGCGCTAGCTTGGTTTTTGCATTCAAACCTGATATATCTAGTACAATATCCACCATGTTTTTAGGTACATAGCTTCGCATAAGTGTATTAAGCTGAGTAGAGCCGCTTTCTTCACATTCTTTCTTTAGCCTGTTCATTAAAGTTTGCGTATCAAGCGCAGGTTTCATATCAAGATTAATATCAATTTTAGCAGCTTCAACGCCCGTAATATGGCTGCTCAATGAGATTGCTATAGGACCTGATATGCCAAAATGTGTGAATAGAAGCTCACCCTGCTTTGAATATACCTCTTTGCCATCAATGGAAGCGGTTAGTAAAACATTTTTTAGTGTCAAACCACTAAGTTCCTTTACCCAATCATCAGATAGATTTATTGGAACTAGCGCCGGACTAGTAGAGGTAACTTCAAGCCCTGCCTGTTTAGCAAACATATATCCATCTCCCGTTGAACCTGTCACGGGGTAACTTAAGCCGCCGGTTGCTACCACAATAGCCTTACAAGGTAAATATTCTCCATCTGCAAGCCTTAGTCCTTTGACATTATTGTTTACTATGTATAATTCGTTAACTCTTGAGTTAAGCCTTATTTCAGCACTCTCAATAGCCCTTTCAAATGCGCGAGTTACATCTGAAGATTTATCAGATATAGGGTATACTCTCCTACCTCTTTCAAGTTTTGTATGGCAATTAAGTTTTTCGAGCAGATTACGAAGAGCTGACGGGCTTAAATAGTTTAGCGCTGAATATAAAAACTTGGCATTTCTTGGAACATTTTCAAGAAAAGTGTTTATATCGCAATCGTTTGTAATATTACACCTACCCTTGCCTGTTATATAGAGTTTTTTGCCGAGCTTTTCGTTTTTTTCAAACAGTATAACTTTAGCTCCTGTCTTAATTGCGGAATATGCTGCAATCAATCCGCTAGCGCCGCCGCCAACAATAGCAATAGTATTAGACATTATCAGTATATTCCCGGTTTTCCTGCCAAAGCGCTTCAAGTTCGTGAAGGTTTTTTCTTAGCGATTCTTCGTTATGTTTACCAAGCGCTGTGAGCAGGGCGTTAACTAATGCCATAGGTGCTGCCATAGAATCTACAAATGAAGATATTCGCGTTGATGCGTCAAGGCAAAGGTCGCTTACATCATGCAGGGGACTTAATATGCCGTCAGTTATGCCTATAACTGTTGACCCACGCTTTTTAGCAAGACGCATGGATTCAAGCGTCCTTGTAGAATATCTGGGAAAACTTATAGCAATCAGACAGTCGTCTTTATCTATCCTAGCCATGCTCTCATATATAGCACGGCTTCTTGCCATAACAACCTCAACATCATCAAAAATATAGTATAGATAATGTGCTAAAAAATCAGCCAAAGGTGCCGCGGAGCGCAGACCTAAAACATACTTGGTTTTTGAATGCGAAATAGCTTCAACCACTTTATCAAAAGTCATAGAATCAACATGCTCCATAGCGTCTTGTATGTTTTTAATATCAGATGACAGTACGGAGGAAACTATATCTTCCGATGATAGATGAGCTGTCATATTAAAACGCTGAGCGCTTGTAAGCCTATGGCGCATTATCTCCTGTAAGGCACGCTGCATCTGAGGGTAACCTTCATAACCTAGTGTGGTGGCAAAACGAACAACTGTACTTTCACTAACTCCTACAACCTTAGAAAGCTTTGAAGCGGTCATAAAAGCGGCTTTATCATACTCTTCTTGTATAAAGTGCGCTATTTTATTATGACTTTTGCTTAAACGCTTATTTGTTTTCTTTAAATCATCAATAATATTTGTTGACATCTACTTTTCCTTAAATAATGTTATATAAACCCTCGTAGTTCAGAATTATGGTCAATAAATCCACCGATAAATGTATAAGTAATATAGCCTCTTTCAAGATAATATACATCACTTCCGGGTTCTGAAGCTTCATAAGTACCTTTACAATCCGGCCAAAGATAAGGCTCGTTAAGAGGGCTAGTGCGGCATATATAACCGTCTTTAAAAAAGCCTTTGCTTACAGTTGCCATACGTTCTCCCTTTGTTTGTTCAGGCAACATAGCGGGTGAGTTTACGTTAAGAAAACACATCCTTGGCATAGGATTATCGCGAAAATAGCCAATTTTATCTATGGCTAATTTAGAAAAACCACGTAGCATATCTTCAGTTGCAGATGTTCCCATGGAAAGAGCCATAGACGGTATATAGTTCATTGAAGCTTCCCTTGCAGCACCATCTGTACCACTGTAATAAACTGCAGCTCCAACATTAAAACCGTTATTAATACCAGCAATACAAAAGTCAATGGTTTTGTCGGTAAGGTAAGGTGCAACGCGTACGCAATCCGCCGGAAAACCGTTCACCGCGTAGCCTTTAATATTCCTATATGAAAAAGGCTTTGCTATAAGCGGTTTTTCAATAACCATGCTGTGGCTGGTAGCACTCTGTTGCACGCTGGGCGCAACAACAAGCACACTGTGCCCCGCTTCTAAGCAGGTTTCAGCCAAAACTCTAAGACCGGTTGAGTTGTATCCATCGTCATTGGTAATAAGTATATTCATAAAATTCCTTTCTTTTAATTCCTGCGTATTCGCAAAAATATTAATGATGAAATAGTAAGCGCAAGTGCAATAGCCCCTATTCCGCCGAAAGCTTCTATAAGAGTATATACAGCGGAAGTGTAGTCCTTTTGTACAAGATACTCAGCAGACTTATACAGGGTAAGCCCCGGAACCATAGGTATTATGCCACTGGCAAAGTAAATAGTCGCTACAGATTTTGTTATTCTTGCAACGATTTCACATAGTACACCTATAACCAACCCACATGCAAAGTAGGCGAAAAAGCTTTGATTCAGTGCCTTAAATACAATATAACCACAAAGGCCTATTGCTGCGCTAAAATGTAATGTGTTCCTCGGCTGACCTAGCAGTGTAGCTAAGGATACGGTTCCTAATATACAGGCTAATAACTCTATCAACATAATATCAGAAAATAGCGAGCACAATGCTTACGCCTATTGCAATTAGCACTGCATTAAAAAAAGCCTCCGCACCTCTGGCAATACCTGAAACAAGGTCACCCCGCATAGTATCTCTCATTGCATTTGTCATTGCAACCCCGGGAAGCAAGGGCATAATGGCACCTGCAATAATAGATACCTGATCTCCACCGAAAATTCTAATAAGTGTCAGAGCGACTGTTGCAGAAACAGCAGGAGAAAAAATAGATATAATCAGAGAGGGCGTATGCATATAGTGCAAAAAGCAAATAAAAGTTTGCATAGAAAAACCCGCAATGAAGCTAATTAGAAACTCCTTCACCCCACCTCCAAACATTACCGCAAAGGCAGAGGCGCATAAAGCACAGGACAGACAACTTATTAGAGGCTTTTCATCTTGCCTTGATTGAAGCTCCTTGAGCATTTCAAGCGCCTGATTAGCTGTAAGCTTGTTATCAACTATTGCCCTAGAAATACTGTTTACCTCGTTTATCCTGCTAAGCCGAAGCGAGCGTTCCGAAACCCTTATGCTTCGAGTGATTATTCTGCCATCCTCCAAAATAAATGAAACCATAAAACCAGTGGGAAAGGCGAGGATTTCAGTCTTTTCAATGCCAAAAGCCTTTCCTATCCTAAGCGCAGTATCCTCCGCACGGTATGTTTCTCCGCTGCAAGCAAGTATAATGCTCGTTGCAGTTACTACAACATCTATTGCAGTGTTTATATTATGAACATTGTAGGGTGAACAATCAATAGTACTCATATCAGCTAATTGCAAAGAAATACCTCCTGCAGGGTATATTACCATTTTTTACTATTACAGTAAAGATAAGCTCACTATAGCAACCCTATATAAAATTATGCACATTTAGGCTTGCACTTTATTTAGCGCTATGATAGGATATGTGTGTTCTTTGAAAGAGAGGTAGTTTTAATGTCTGGAATTAAGTTAGTAATGACAATCCTTATGATGGTATCATCCGTTTTCCTAATAATATCTGTTCTTCTTCAAAAAGGAGATACCGAGCAGTCAGTCTTTTTTGGCGGCGCTACTAACAGTTATTTGGGCAAAAACAAGGAAAAAACAAGGGAAGGCAAGCTTGCAACCGCAACAAAAATATCTGCGGGAGTGTTCATAACGCTTTCCATTGTAATGTTGTTTCTATAGTCTTTACTGTACCTTTTTACTGGCGCTGTATGCGTCAGTTTTTTTCTATAAAGGGAAATTATGCTTTATATAAATGTACAGAATGTCTCCAAAGCTTTTGGTGATAAAAATGTATTAAATGATGTAAGCTTTAGCTTAAGTGCAGGTCAAAAAATCGGCTTGGTCGGGGTGAACGGCTCCGGCAAAAGTACGCTTATAAAAATACTTTCTTCAAATCTGCAACCGGATAATGGCAGTATAACTATTTCTAAAGAAATAAGCATTGCATATCTTGAACAAGCTTGGACACCTGAACCCACTGAAACGGTTATGGATGCCTTGTTTTCTATATTTAAGCCACTCACTGATATGGAGATTAAGCTAAAACAGCTTGAGGAGCGTATGTCACAAGCCTCTGCAGAGGAGCTTACAAGCCTTGGTAATGAGTACTCTAATACTCTGCATAAGTATGAAATTCAAGGCGGATATACATTCCGCTCTCATATAAACGGGGTACTAAATGGACTGGGGTTTATAGATGGAGATGAAAATAGACTTGCTTCAAGCCTTAGCGGTGGCGAACTTACAAGGTTAAATCTGGCAAGGTTACTTTTGTTAAAGCCTGATGTTATGCTCCTTGATGAGCCCACTAACCACCTTGATATAGATGCGCTAACTTGGCTTGAAAGCTATCTTGAGGAATATAATGGCGCTGTTATAGTTGTTTCGCACGACAGGTTTTTTCTAGACAAGATATGTACTGATATAATTGAACTTCTGTTTGGTGTCAGTGAATACTACAGCGGCAACTATACCTCCTATATAAAACAGCGTGCTGAGCGCTTTGAAACCAGAATGCGAGCTTTCTCTAAACAGCAAGATGAAATCAAACGGCAGACCGCTATTATAGAGCGCTTCAGGTCTTTTAACAGAGAAAAGTCAATAAAGGCAGCTGAAAGCAGAGAGAAAAAACTTGAAAAGATGGAATTGCTTGATAGACCTTCTGAAGAAAAGGCTATTTCTTTCAGTTTCATTGCAGAAAAAAGAATAGGCGATGACGCACTTATGGTAAGCAGTCTTAAGAAATCCTTTGGCGAGCGCGTGTTGTTTCAAGATGTAAGCTTCATGCTTTCAGCCGGTGAAAACGCGGTAATAATAGGCGCAAACGGCACCGGAAAAACAACTCTAATTGAATGTATACTGGGTTTACAAAGTCCAGATAACGGTAATATTAAGTTTGGAACAAACGCACAAGTAGGTTATTATTCTCAAAAAATTGACGAGCTAAACAAAGATAAAACAGTATTAAGAGAGGTTTATGATGCCTACCCCCTTGAAAGCCATACTAAGATAAGAAATATACTCGCACAGTTTAGATTTGTGGGTGATGATGTAAATAAGCAAATATCTCAGCTTTCAGGTGGCGAGAAAGCTCGCGTCGCACTAACTAAGCTTATGTTAAGCGGTTGCAATTTGCTTGTGATGGATGAACCAACAAACCACCTTGACTCTGATAGCAGAGAGGTGCTTGAAATAGCGCTTGAAAACTATAACGGTACAATACTTGCTGTTTCCCATGATAGGTTTTTCACTAACCGTATAGCGGATAAGATATTGCATCTTGAAAATGGCAAAATAAATGTGTATGAAGGTAATTACGACGATTTTTTGTTCGAACAGGAAAAACAAAAACTGCATGGAGAGGACTATGAACCCGGAATTACTAAAACTCAACTTGCTAAAAACAGAAAACGCTCAAGGGATGAAGAGCGTAAAATAAAAGAGCTAAAGTTGCTGGTTAAAAATTCAGAGAAAGATGTTGCTGCTGCAGAAGAAAAATTAAAAAGGCTTGAACAATTGCTATCTGATACAACCTTGTATAACAATAAAGACAAGGCTATAGAAATAATAAAGCAACATGAAGAAGCTAAAGAAGAGGTTGAGAAAAAATATTCCGTATGGCTTAAAGCAGAGGAAAATCACAAAAAATATATTGAAGAAAATTAATCACAACTTGGCTTTTAAGATATTAAATTGAATGTTATAATAAAACTAAGCTTATATTAAGGAGAATGATATGCAGTACCGCAAAGAACTTTTAAGACAATTGCCGGCAATGGATGTTTTGTTACAGTGCGATGAAGCAGCAAAGCTAATAGATGAGTACTCCTATAAAGCCGTTTTATATGCATTTAGACAGGCAACAGATTTTGTGCGAAATAAAATTATTAGCGATAATATTGAAAAATGCAGCGCAAATGAAATAATCAATATAGCCGAAAAAATGTTGTTTAAAAAAAATTCAGCAGGCATAAAAAAAGTAATAAATTGCAGTGGCACTGTACTGCATACAAACCTAGGAAGGTCCGTATTATCTGAAAAAGCTGCAAAAGCAGCTTATATTGCAGCTTATAATTATGCAAATATAGAATACGACCTTGCTACCGGAGAAAGAGGCGACAGACATGCTTATATCGAGCAACAGCTTATATCGCTCACCGGTTGTGAAGCAGCGCTATTTGTAAATAACAACGCAGCAGCAGTTCTACTTATGCTTTCTGCTCTAGAAAAAGATGGTGAGGTGATAGTATCCCGCGGTGAGCTAGTTGAAATAGGCGGTTCATTTCGTGTGCCGGACATTATGAAACAAAGCGGTTGTTACCTAAAAGAAGTTGGAACTACAAACAAAACCCGCTATTCTGACTATAAAAACGCAATAACCGAAAATACTAAAGCTATACTAAAGGTACATACAAGCAACTATCAAATTGTCGGCTTTACAGAGGATGTAGGCGTAGCTAGACTTGCTGAACTCGCTCATGAGAATCATTTACCACTTTTATGTGATTTAGGTTCCGGATTACTTTTTCCTTTTGATAATCCCGCACTTAAAAACGAGCCCTCTGCCAAAGAATGGCTAGATAAAGGCGCGGATGTAGTGTGTTTTTCGGGCGATAAGTTGCTTGGCGGTCCACAAGCCGGAATAATAATTGGTAAAGAGGTTTACATTTCTAAATTAAAAAAACACCCTCTAATGCGTGCGCTACGCATGGATAAGATTACGCTTGCTGCGCTTGAAGCTACGCTTTCTCTATATTTTGATATTGATGTTGCAAATACAAACATTCCGCTTAGAAAAATGCTACTTCAGGATAAGTTGTGCATTAAAGAACGCGCCGAAAAAACACTTGACAGTATTAGCCAAATAGATAATATAAGCGCTGAATTGATGCCCAGCCAAGCTCTAGTTGGCGGTGGTTCAGCTCCGGGGAAACATATCCCCTCTTTCGCAATATATATTACACATTGTAGTCTATCTGCTGACAAATTAGCTTATTTACTCAGACGGCAGGAAGTACCTGTAATTGGACGTGTACATAAAAATTCTGTAATGCTTGATATGTTTTGTGTGTTCGATGAAGATATCCCCTGTCTTGTGCAAGCCATTAAAAACTGTGGTGAAATAAATGAGTAAACATGTAATTATCGGCACTGCAGGTCATGTAGACCATGGAAAAACAAGCCTTATAATGGCACTTACCGGTAAAGATACGGATAGGCTAAAGGAAGAAAAAAAACGCGGTATAACAATAGACCTTGGATTTACATATCTAAGTATGCCAAACGGTGAAAAAGCCGGCATAATAGATGTACCCGGACACGAAAAATTTGTCCACAATATGCTAGCGGGCGCTGGCGGTATAGACATTGCCCTCCTTGTCGTTGCTGCTGATGAAGGCGTAATGCCCCAAACGCTTGAACATTTGAATATATTATCCATACTCAATATAAAACATGGCTGCGTTGCTATAACAAAAATAGACATGGTAGATGATGAGTGGCTTGAGTTTATGAAGGAGGACTTATCTCAAGTGCTCAAAGGCAGCTTTCTAGAAAATGTTCCCATAATACCTGTTTCATCAAAAGATAATAAGAATATAGATTTACTTAGAGATACTCTTTTTGAAATTATAGACAGTTTACCTGAAAGAAATGAAAGCAGTATATTTAGAATACCTATTGATAGAGCATTTTCAATGCCTGGCTTTGGTACAGTTATTACTGGTACACTAATAGAAGGAATCCTTAGCGTTGGCGATGAGGTTGAAATATATCCTGAAGCCCTTTCTGCCAAGGTACGCAGTTTGCAGGTGCATGATAGCTCAGTTGAAAGAGCTTATGCAGGTCAACGCGTAGCAGTAAACTTGAGCAATGTAAAGACTTCAGAACTTAAACGCGGCTCAACGCTTGCAACCCCGGGTACCATGCAAAGTAGCTTAATGCTAGATGTACATCTACATGTTTTATCTAATAGCCCTTTTACAATAAAACATAATAGCAGAGTTCATTTTTTCCATGGTACAAGTGAGATGCTATGTAAAGTAGTATTACTAGGTGGAAAAACCGAGCTTTATCCTGATGAAAGTGCATATGCACAATTGCGCTTTGAAGAACCTATTTGTGCAAAACACGCTGATTCATTCGTTCTGCGTTTCTATTCTCCGGTTGAAACTATTGGCGGGGGCATAATATTAAACCCCTTACCTATGAAACATAGACCTTCTAACATAGAAACAACAAAAAAACTTAAAATATTGCACAAAGGAAATGAAGAGGAAAAGCTTGAAACTCTTATACTTGAGTACAGCCCGTATTATATGGATATAGAATCAATATTAAGCCTGCTTTCAATGGAAAGCGACAAGGCTGAAAACCTTATAACGCAATTGCTTAAAAACAATCGTATTATACAGCTGGATAGTAAAGTATATATCCACAGGGATTTTTTTGCTGTTCTATTAGCAAAATCAAATGATTTACTAAACAAATACCATAATGATAATACTCTTAGCTTCGGTCCCCCAATCGAACAATATAAATCTTTGATGTTTAAATGTGTAGAACCTATAATTCAAAATGAGCTCGTTAAACTATTTACTATTAAAAACCATATTAGAATAACAAAAGACTGCGTACAAAAACCGGAATTTGATATTGTATTTACTGAAAAACAACAAAAGCTTATAAATGAAATCAAATCCCTTTTTGAGCTTTCCCCCTTTGCTCCGCCTGAAAAAAATGCTCTCAACAAGCAGTTTGAGCGCAATATAGATTATACTAGTGTAATAGACTACCTAAAGGATTGCGGTTATTTAACATATACTGATTCGCAAATTGCCTTTTCATCAGCTAATTTAGACATTGCACTTAATAAGTTTCGCGATTTACAGAATAAAAAGGGAGAGGTTACTTTAGCGGAATTTAGAGATGCTCTTAACACTTCTCGTAAATACGCCCTTAGCATACTAAATTACTGGGATAATAAAAACATAACCAAAATGAATGGTGAGGCGCGAAAGCTCATTGATTGACAAGCAATAACCTTTAAGCTATCATTTATTTATGTGGGAGCAGATGGGTGCTGGTGTGTCCCTCGGTCTTCAAAACCGATGTAAGGGGTTAAAAGCTTCTTGGGTGGGTTCGATTCCCACATGCTCTCGCCATTTAAAGCGCTAAGGGGAACAACGGGTTTCCCCTTTTTCCTTTGTGTAGTATAGCTTTTTGAGTATCATATATAGTACTGTGTTCTTATCTAATGTTATTTTTTCCCAACAACAACACCAAATGTTTTGCGCTTATTGGCAGTCGCTGCTTCGGGATGTCTTCTGCAATACTCCGTATACAAAAGATCGGTAATAAACTGCAAACCTGCACACAGAGGGAGAGAGCTATATTGATGTGCGCTTCGGCTTACACTGCACAATAAGATTTCGTCAGAATAATCGACCAGTTCTGACTGGGAATATCGGGTAATTGATACCACCTTGGCTTTACTTGCTTTAGCAAACCTAGCAATTTCCGTTGAAGCAATATTCTCACCGGAATAAGAAAAGATGATGACAAGGCTATTTTCATCCATCAGAGCTGCGGACAGCGCCTGGGAAGCGGCATCAAGATTGCAATGGAACTTTGTGGAAACATCCATGAACTGTAGTTTTGCAGACAATGCTACCGGGAGCATATTACCTGTACCGACAAAATGTACATCTGTTGCGGCATCAATCATGTCACAAACACGAGAAAATGCGGCTGTATCAATTCCGGAAATAGTCTTACTAATAGCCTGTGTATATAGGGAACCCATTTTGGAGATCATTACAGGAACCTCATCCTCTAAGGAAATGTCTTTTGTTGTAGAGTTATTAGAAACCGTAGCGTTGGTTAGAGATCGCACAAGCTCAAATCGGAAATCTTGATAGCCATCCAGAGATAGGCGTCTGCAGAATCTAGAAACCGTAGACACACTGACTCCGCATTCATCAGCAAGATCAGATATAGAGAGTTTCACAACCCGACTAGGATCGGTGCAAACAAATGCAGCAATTTTTTCCTCAGCTTGGCTGAACTGAGGGATTAAGTTAGATATTTGAGTAAGTACATCATAAGCATAATTCATAATTTACCATCCAAAAAAGTTAATAATAATCCAATAATCACTCTAATTAAAACCACTAAATAGTATAAATAGTTCCGTGTAACCATTCGGATTCTTTGATAATAATAGCATTTCTTAACTTTTGTGTCTACTTTTTAAAATTGCTTGGGGCTTTTAACCTTCCTATATAAAAGAATATATATAAGTTTTGGCAAAACTCTTGACATAAAGAAAATTATTACCTATAATTAATTCGCATCATGCAAATAATTATTTTCCAAACTAGTGCACGCCGTGAAAAAAATTATCACGGCAACCAGTCAAAAAACAAAAAAGAAAGGAAAAGCGTATGAAAAAGAAAATTCTTTCCACCATTGCACTGATTCTCGTCGTTGCCTCTTTTGCTGTCTGTGGCACACAGGCTGCTGAGAAATACGAGAATGTTCTGAACCTGAGCACCTCCTCCAAAAACATCAGCACTCAGATTGATCCTGTATGGGTAAACCGTGGCGACCTGTACAAAACTCTGATGTTCCGCAGCCTGTTCATCGCTACTCCCGACATGAGAGATGTTGAGTGCGATATGGCTGAAAGCTACGCTATCTCTGAAGACAAGCTTACTTACACTCTTGTTCTGAAAGACAATCTGCTTTGGCACGACAACGAGCCTATCACCGGCGATGATGTAAAATGGAGCGTTGAGGCTGCCCTTAAAGGCACGCTGCTAAACGCAATATACACCACCGCATTTAACTGCCTAGAAGGCGTTGACGAGTTCAAAGCTGGTACAGCTGAGGACATTTCAGGCATTGTTGTTGACGGCAATACTGTTACCTTCAAGCTGACCCGCACCAGCTCCAGCTTCCTAAACATTCTGGGTCAGTTTGCAATTCTGCCCAAACACTGCTTTGAGGATGCAAACCTGCTTGAACTGCATAATGACGATTTCTGGCAGCACCCCATTGGCAGCGGTATGTACAAGCTGGAAGAGTTCAACCCCGGCAACTATGTTGTTTACGTTCCTTTTGAGGGTTATGAAGGCGAGAAGCCTAGCATAGAGAAAATAATAGTAACTGCTGTTGGCGATGTTATTTCAGCCGCTCAAAACGGCACTCTGGATTACATACAGACAAGCAACCCAGAGCAGATTACCCAGCTTGACAAAATGCCCCATATGACCAAATTCCCAGTTAACAGCAACTACTACCGTTACCTAGTCTGCAACCTTGCAGATGAAAAAGGTGTTGCGAATGAAAAAATCGCCGATCCTCGTATCCGCGAAGCTTTGCTGATGGCTATCGACCGTGAAAACATCCTTAAGGGCTTGTTCCTAGGTCTTGGCACTGTTACCGACACGGGTTTACCTGCAACCGATTGCGACTACTACGCTGCCAAAACTTACTCCTATGACCCCGATGCAGCTGCGGCTCTGCTTAAAGAGGCGGGCTTTGACTTTTCACAGCCTATTAAGCTGCGTTACTACGCTGGCGACCAAGCTTCTGCCAACATGATGGAAGCTATCGCTTATAGCTGGGAAGCCGTAGGTGTCAATGTTGATGTCGCTAAGTTCCAAGGTTCTTCCAGCGAGGAGCTGTTCGTCATCCGTGACTACGATTTCTCCCTAAAAGCACTGTCTGCGTTTGCTTATGAAGAGTACTATGGAGAATACTTAAGCACAAACGCAAATTTCTCCAAGATACTTGGCGCCGCTGATGACTTTGACGCTCTTGTAGCTAAGCTGAGCGCAACTGACGATAAGGCTGAGCGCAATGCTCTGCTAAGAGAATTACAGATTTTAGAGCAGGAGCTGCTCTACAAGATGCCCATAGCCGTCTTCGGCAACTACATCTACATTAATACCGATAAGCTTGATGTTAGCGGTACTGTATTTGGTAACCCATATTACAACTATCAGAACAATTTTGCGAATTGGTCTGTAAGATAGCGCACCTCCTGTGCCGGGATAGTAAAAATCTATCCCGGCGATTTTTACAGAAAGGATGGAAATGCCTTGTTTAAGTATTTTATTAAACGGATGCTGATTATGATTCCTATGATGCTCCTTATCAGCGCATTGGTCTTTTTCGCCTTGGAATTAGCACCGGTTGATCCTATTTCCTACATGGTTTCTCCTGACATGTCAATGGATTCCGCCAACCTTGAAGCGCTTCGCGAAAGCCTTGGTCTGAATGACCCCGCTTATATCCGTTACTTCCGTTGGTTAGGTAATATCTTCAAAGGTGACTTCGGTTACAGCATTGTTGATGGTTCCTCCATCTCCAGAATTATTGCTCTTAAACTACCAGCAACTTTCGAGCTTGCTCTTGGCGCCCTAATTCTATCCAGTGTACTTGGCATAGCGCTTGGTATTGTTTCTGCAATTCGCCAGAATGGTATCATTGATTATGTCAGTAGATTCCTAGGCGTTGTCGGTGTGTCTTTGCCGCAGTTCTTCGTTGCAATAATCATAGTTCAGCTTTTTGCTGTTAAGCTTGGTTGGTTCCCCACCGGTGGTCGTGAGGTCTACGGTGCGGTAACTTTCTGGGACCGCCTTCCCAATCTTGTACTTCCTCTGGTAACCATGATACTTTCGATGACCGCAGTTTTGGTACGTTACACCAGAAATACTATGCTTGACGTTATGAGCAAGGATTATGTTAAAACTGCCCGCAGCACCGGTATTGCAGAATGGAAAGTCTATATTAAGCATGTCTTCCGTAATGCCATGGGTCCTGTCTTGGTTATCATCGTCTTCCGTCTTCCTATGCTGATTGGCGGTTCTGTCGTTATTGAGTCCGTGTTTGCATGGCCCGGCATCGGCTCCGTTATTCTAGGTGGTGTTTCAACTGGCGACTATCCTGTTGTTATGATGTCCACCTTAATGACTTCTGCGGTCATCCTGTTTGCAAGTTTTCTGGTTGACTTGTTGACTGCCATGCTGGATCCCAGAGTGCGTTTTGAATAAGTTGAAGGAGGACTATATAAAATGAAAACAAAAGTGAAGAGCCCGCTCCAGAAAAAAATAGAAAAACTTATTGCAAATCGCCTTGCGATTATGGGTTTTGTGCTGGTTCTGATTATACTTTTAGCTTGTATTGCTGCTCCTATCATTACTGATTTCGACCCTCGGGAAATTGATTACGGCGCAATTCTCCAGGCTCCCAGCAAAGAGCACATTATGGGTACTGACAAACTCGGACGTGATGTTTTCTCCCGTGTGCTGTATGGTGGGCGTACTTCCATTTACATTGGTGTAGCAGCTTCTCTTAGCGGTGCACTTTTGGGTCTGGTTATGGGTGCACTGGCCGGTTATTTTGGAGGTCGTATTGATTCTCTGTTTACCCGTCTTTCTGAAATAATGCTGACCTTCCCAAACATGATATTGATTTTGGTTCTCACCGCAATTATCGGACGAGGCGTCGGCGTTCTTATCTTCATCTATGCTATCACCGGCTGGATGACTCCCTACCGAATGATTCGAAGTTCTTTCCTTTCCTTGCGTGAGGAAACCTATGTTGAAGTCGCAAGATCTTTCGGGTTTTCCGATGCGCGCATCATCTTTAATCACATTCTGCCTAATACACTCAGCCCCCTGATGGTCACTGCAACAACCAATGTTGCTACCTACATTTTGAATGAGGCCGGTCTTAGCTTTATCGGTGTTGGTATCCCGATACAGATTCCTACCTGGGGCAGCATTATGAATGCAGCTAAGAGCATTGATGTTGTTACCAGTTATTGGTGGTTATGGCTTTTCCCCGGCGTTATTCTGTCTTTGTTTGTACTGGCAGTCAACTTCCTCGGCGACGGTTTGCGCGACGCCTTCGACCCGAAGCAGTAAGGAGGTAAAACATGCAAACAGATATCATATTAAAAGTTGAGAATTTATCTGCCGGTTTTACGGTTGATAAGAAAGAGATTACAATTACCAAAGGAGTTTCTTTTGAAGTTCATCGTGGTAAGACATTGGCTATTGTTGGTGAATCCGGCTGTGGAAAGAGTGTAACTGTTCATAGTGTTATGCAGCTGCTCCCTAGAAATGGCAAGATTGTGAGTGGTAAAGCTACCTATTTTAAAGATGGCAAGGCTTACGAATTGAGTTCTATGGAGCGCTATGGTAAAGAGCTCCGCGCAATTCGTGGTGCAGAAATCGGCATGGTTTTCCAGGATCCGATGTCTTCCCTAAACCCTGTATATACTGTTGGCGCACAAGTTTCTGCAAATCTGATAGAACATTTCAAAATGAGCAAAAAGGAAGCTCGACCCAAAGTTGTGGAGATGTTTGGGAAACTGGGTATTCCTGATCCGGAGCGCCGTTTTGACCAGTACCCACACGAGTTCTCTGGTGGTATGAAGCAGCGTGTAATGATAGCAATTGCAATGATTTGCAACCCTCAGCTTATCATAGCTGATGAACCCACAACTGCACTTGATGTTACCATTCAGGCTCAGATAATAGATCTGATGAAAAGTCTGCAGGTAGAGTACGGAAAATCCATTATCCTCATCACGCACAATATGGGTTTAGTTGCTGAAATGGCTGATGATGTTGCGGTTATGTACATGGGTCGTGTTGTGGAGTATGGCTCCGTAGAGGATATCTTTCACAATCCCACACATCCTTATACCGCTGCGCTTCTGCGTTCTGTCCCTCAATTGGGCATGGATCGTACAAAGGATCTTGACACTATTCGAGGCATGACTCCCAATCCTAGCGAATTGGGTGAAGGCTGTGAATTTGCAGGCCGTTGTGATTTCTGTACCGAATCATGTAAAAAGGGCTTGATGCCCTATAACGACATTGGAGGCGGTCACATGGTCCGCTGCATCAGAACAGAAGGAGTTGACGGCAATGAGTAAAGAAAAACTTCCCATGATTAAAGTCGAGAATCTTCAGACTCACTTTCCGGTTTTTGGCGGTTTCTTTAAGCGTAAGGTAGGCTCCGTCAAAGCTGTTGATAATATCTCGATTGTTGTCGAGCGCGGAAAAACACTCGGTCTTGTAGGTGAATCCGGCTGCGGTAAAACTACTTTGGGCAAGACTTTGATGGGTCTGATTAAAGCAACCGGGGGCAACATATATTACGACCTGAACGGGGAACTTCAGGACATAACTAAGTTTTCTAAAGAAGACGCCTTTAATATGCGTAAGCAAGTTTCCATGGTGTTCCAGGATCCCATGTCTTCTCTGAACCCCCTAAAAAAGATTTATGAAGCCTTAGATGAGCCTATGCGAGTTCACGGAATGAAAGATCCGAAGGAGCGAAGAGAGCGTATGGAAGAGCTGATGCGCCTCGTTAATCTGGACCCTGCGTACCTAGATCGCTTTCCTCATGAATTTTCAGGTGGTCAGAGACAGAGAATAGCCATTGCTCGTGCCTTGTGCATCAATCCTAAGCTCGTTATTTTCGATGAGCCTGTTTCTGCACTGGACGTTTCTATTCAGGCTCAGGTTCTAAACCTGATGCGGCACATTCAGAAAAAGATGGATTTAACTTATATTTTCATCGCTCATGACCTAAGTGTCGTTCAGTACATCAGTAATCGAATTGCAGTCATGTATTTGGGCAAAATAGTCGAAACTGCTGATTCTGATGAGCTTTATGAGAATCCTCTGCATCCATATACGAAAGCATTGCTTTCAGCCGTTCCTATTCCTAGTTTAGAGGCGAAGAAAGAACGTATTGTTTTGGAGGGCGACGTACCCAGCCCGATTAACAAACCCAGCGGCTGTGCGTTCCATAACCGTTGTCCCGAATGCATGCCCATTTGTCGTGAACAGGATCCTGGCAGTGTTGAGGTTGTAGCTAAACATTATGTCTGCTGCCACCTATACAGTAAGCAGGCTTAACTCCTGACTCGAATACCAATATTTTTTATGCTCCCCTGTGTTAATAAAATGCAGGGGAGCAAATAGGAGAAAGAATGAAAATACAACACTTTTTTGATTCTGCTTTTACCCGGGCAACCAAGAATGTAAAGATTATTCCGGGAAAAGTTACTAAGCATCCTGGACCTCTCTTTACAGAGGGTTGCTTTTCTGACCCCCATCTACCCTGGGAAGTAAGGTATGATAACGGCTATCCCAATGTTTTCTTTGACCCCAACTATCAGTTATATCGTTGCTACTACACCAGCATCGTATATGATGAAACCTCAAGCTTAACCACCCTTGCCGAGCGGGCAACTGGCATTAGATATAAATCCCGCGGACCACGGCTCACAGCGCTGCTCTATGCAGAGTCCAAAGATGGAATCCATTGGGAGCGTCCCAATCTTGGGATTACTGAGCTGTTAGGTTCAAGTAATAACAATATCATTCGCCTCTATGCTCATGGTAGCTGCGTCTTCCTTGATTCTCATGAGAGCAATCCCGCAAAAAAATACAAGCTTATTACCAGAGATGACCATTTCCCACGTAAGCTGTGTACAGCTTTTTCTTCCGATGGATATAATTTTACAGAATTAAAACCCATCCCTGATATTGCGTTCATTATGCCCGGTGATACACACAATTATGTGCGTTGGGTAGAAGAACTTGGCAAATATGTGCTTTTGACCCGTATGTTTACTAGAGAGCTGCGTACAGTTGCCAGAAGTGAAAGCACAGACTTTATTAACTGGACGCCTCCTGTAGAGGTCTTTAAGGGTGTTGGGCGGGATGACCAGATATATGCTATGCCTTTTTTCCAGGATGAAGGTAAGTTCTTTGGTTTGCCTGCTATCTATCATGAGGGCGATGAATCTCTTGATCATAATGACTGCGTCGATATTGAACTGGCATTTTCCGGCGACACCATTAATTGGGAAAGAATTGCTCCTGGTCAGCCACTAATACCGCGAGGTAAGGGACATTACCCTACCGGTGAATACGATTGCGGTTGCTGCTTCCCCTGTCCTCCCGTAGATGATGGAGAGCAGTGGAGGTTCTATTACATGGGTGGAAACGGATACCATTATAACTTTCGCGAAACAAGTCTGTGTCTGGCAACTATGCCCAAGCATAAGCTTGCAGGCATAACCGCTAGTCAGGAAAATATTACAGCGGAATTTACCTCTATTCCCATGCAAGTAAATTCCGGAAAGCTGTACCTGAATGCAGACCTAGGGGAAAATAGCATCGTTGAAGCTGAGCTACTGAATCCTCAGCAAGAGCCTATTCGTGGATATGGTTTTGAAAACTTCAAAATAAAAACCGAAGATGGAAAAATTGAGTTTACCTGGAATGATAAACCAGTCAAATTAATGATGCAGGAATTCAAACTTCATATAAGATTCTCCAATGCAATATTATATAACATTCAAGGCGATATTGATATCCATCCCAACCATCCTGTCTATAATTACTAATAAAGTCATCAAGTACTGCGGACAATATAAACATTTCTGCTTTCCATGTAAAGACTTGGAGTGTGTACACTCTTGCTAAAATCTATTAATACGATAATGAATGAATAAAGAAAGTGAGTAATGATGGATATTCAATATGACAAACCCGAATTTTTGTATGAGTTTGAGCATAGCTATGTTGAACTGGGATATTATCAATATTTCCCCGGATACTGTATTCTGTTTTCGAAAACTCCCTATGCATCGCTAAACGCAATGCCGTACAAAGAGAGGCAACATTACTTAATGGAAATGTCGCTTTTAGGTGATGCCATGCTTGAAGCTTTGGATAGCCCAATACGTATCAATTATGCAACACTTGGTAATGATCACAAAGTTCTACATACGCATCTTTTTCCAAGATATGAGTGGGAAGAGGAGAATTTAAGAAAAACTGTGGTTTGGCGTTATCCTTTGGAAAAACTTGAAGACCCCAATTGTCGCTTTGACATGGAAAAGTATGGAGACCTTAAACGAAAACTCCAAGGGAAAATTGACGAAATATATCAAAAATATTTGAAAGAGCAAGCAAATGAATAAACAAATGCTATATTTTTTAAGGCATGGGCAGACTCAGTTTAATGTGTTTCGCCGTTTACAAGGATGGTCTAATTCTCAATTAACAGAAAAAGGTATACAGATAGCCAAAACAAGCGGGCAAATGTTTAAAGATATCCCCTTTGATTTGGTGTATTCAAGTGATTTGACTAGGGCGCTTGATACTGCAAAAATATTCTTAGAGTCCGCCAGAAAAAATCTTCCAATCAATCCGTTATCTGATTTGCGAGAAATAGGCTTCGGGTATTTTGAAGGCATGGATGGACCTAGTACATGGCGGTTGGCTGATGCAAAAGCTGTTGAATTGGGCATCATACCTGAAGGAAAAGAAGCATCCGAATCTATCCGTATAGACATGCTGCATCTTATGGATCCCTACTGTTTGGCTGAAAAACATGAGGATTTTATGAACAGGCTCAAAAACGGAATTATGGGCATTTTAAAGAAGCATCCTGATAAAAAACACATCTTAATACTTTCCCATAGTTCCGTAATTAAAGCTATTTTCGATACCTTTGATCCGGATTTTGAGACTGTTATGGAGGCGCAAAACGGTTCAATCTCAACAATGAGCTATTATAACAATCGTTTTAAAGTTGAATCTTTCAACAAATTTGAATAACTAAAAATAATATCGAATGAACTACTCTCTATTAGCCCATAATAATACTTTCAAGCATATTTGTTTTTAGTGTAATATCCAATACAAAACGGACGCCTTTAGTCCGTTTTGTATGTAATTTACTTGAGCTACAATATTTGAAGCTAGTACAGACTTTTCACCAATCTGGTTAGATTTGCAGCACCAAGCGCAAATCCGAAAGAGTTATCAAGCGTATAATCCGCACACGCCTTATAGTAACCTATAGTACGGTTATATAGGTCTATAACATCATCAATTCCAGCATTTTCCAGGTGAGGTCTTCTATCAGTTTTTATATCGGATAGTATTTGATCCAGAGGTCTATCTATATGGACAATTATTCCTTGGTTTTGCATAAGCATTACATTTTCTTTTATGGTTGGGAGCCCACCACCGGTGGATACTATCGAGGGCGGTTCACTTGACAAACTCATAAGTACGCCCGTTTCGGCGCTACGAAAAAACGCTTCGCCTAGGTTTTTGTATATTTCCTTTTCGGACATACCCATCATCTCACTTACCTTAACATCGGTATCAACGTATGGCAGTTTAAGGTTAGAGGCAAGCTTCTTACCAAGGCTTGTTTTACCGCCTCCAGCCATTCCTACTAGAAACACATGCATAGTCAGCATGATACTCTCCCCTTTTAAAGATTTTAGATGCCATTAGCTACTATTTGGATTATAGCATATACAAGATAAACTTGCAATTTTCATCTGATTAAATTTCAAATTTTATGTAGGGAAGTCAAACATTTGTGACACAGACCCCTTGGGTAATAGTGTTGCTTAAAAGCTGTTGGCTGACATTCATTTTCTCTGATGTTTTAGTCAAGGTCTTTAGAGCGTAGCGTACCTTGATG